>NZ_JAKIKR010000014.1 GCF_023284025.1 Shewanella abyssi
TGGAATTAAAAATCATTTTTTATTCTTTTTTACTTTCCGGCAGAGACGCTAAGCTTGCCAACATTAAACTGATACAGGGCCGTCCTTATGTTGTTAAAAGAGCTTTCATCACTCGCATCACCTTTGTCTTCTGGGCAGGTCGATAAACTAAAGCAGTTCACTGCTGAATTGAGTGCCGTACAACTTGCGTGGGTGAGTGGCTATCTTGCTGCAACCTCAGAGCAAGGAACTTCAGTGGTACCACAAGCAACTGCTGAGCAAGTGATTACTATTTTATATGGTAGCCAAACCGGTAATGGTCGTGGCGTTGCAGCAGAACTTGCTGAAAAGGCGCAAGCCCAAGGTTATGCGGTTAACCTCGTTTCCATGGGGGACTACAAAACCCGTCAACTAAAGCAAGAAACATTAATGCTGTTTGTGGTCAGTACTCATGGCGAAGGTGAAGCTCCCGATGACGCCATTGAACTGCACAAGTTTTTAGCCTCAAAGCGTGCCCCTAAACTAGATAAGCTCAATTATTCGATATTGGCACTGGGTGATTCAAGTTACGAGTTCTTCTGCCAAACGGGTAAAGACTTCGATGTGCGCCTTGCAGCACTTGGTGCAACATCAATTTCACCTTTAGTTGAGTGCGATGTGGACTATGAAGAACACGCCGCTAAGTGGCAGGAAAGCGTACTTGAAGCGGTTAAGCCGCTTGTTCAAAGTACTGGTGCCAGTGTAGTGTCGATTGCGAGCACCACTCAATCAGCAACTGCTAGCTTTACCAAGCAAAAGCCCTACACGGCAGAGCTGCTGGTGAGCCAAAAACTGACAGGCCGAGATTCTGACCGAGATGTTCGTCACGTCGAAATAGAGCTGGGTGATTCAGGTATTAGTTATCAAGCGGGTGACGCATTAGGTGTTTGGTTTACCAACAGTGCAGCCTTGGTGAGTGAGTTGCTTGAAAATTTAAGTCTTAATGGCGATGACCAAGTCAGCCTTGGCAGCGACACAATGAGCTTGCGAGACGCACTGACTAACAAGAAAGAGTTAACTCAGCTTTACCCAGGCTTAGTCACTGGTTGGGCTGAATTGAGCCAAAATCAAGCACTACTCGATATCAGTACCGATAAAGCCTTGGTGCGTGAATATGTTAATAACAACCAAGTTGCCGATTTAGTTCAGCAATTCCCTGCTAGCGTCAGCGCCGAGCAATTGGTTAGCTTGCTGCGTGGTATCACCCCAAGATTGTACTCGATAGCTTCTAGCCAAGCGGAAGTTGAATCTGAAGTGCATTTAACCGTGGCATTGGTTGAAGATGAACGTGAAGGTGTGGCTCGATTTGGCGGCGCCTCTCAATTTCTAGCGAGTGCCGAAGAGGGTCAGCAAGTTAATGTCTACGTTGAGCCCAATAACCACTTCCGTCTCCCCGAAAACCCAGACACTCCGGTCATCATGGTTGGCCCTGGTACTGGCGTGGCACCGTTTAGAGCTTTTATGCAGCAGCGCTCAGCTCAAGGTATTGCAGGTAATGCCTGGTTAATCTTTGGTAACCCTCATTTCGAGCAAGACTTTCTCTATCAAACTGAGTGGCAGCAGTATGTTCAAAGCGGTGAGCTGTCGCGTATTGATCTGGCATTCTCCCGCGACCAAGCTCACAAGGTGTATGTACAGCATAAAATTATCGAACAGGGTGAAACATTATGGCAGTGGCTTGAATCGGGTGCTCATTTCTATGTTTGTGGTGATGCCGAGCGTATGGCAAAAGATGTTCACCAAGCACTGTTGGATGTCGTCATAAAGTTTGGTGGCAAAACCCCTGAGCAGGCTGAAGATTATCTAGAAACACTGCGAGCAGCTAAGCGTTACCAAAAAGACGTTTACTAGTCTTTTACAAGATTGGCCTTGATTAAGAACCCATTGATGAGTCGCTGGCAACACTAACGTCAGCGCTAAATATATAAAGAATAATAGAGAGTATCTTGCTATGAGTGAGAAGAAGTTAGCAATAAACGAGTATTTAAAGACTGACAGTGATTACCTGCGTGGCACCATTCAAGAAGGTTTGGATACGGCTGTCACTGGTGCCTTTAGTGAAGGTGACCAGCAGTTAATTAAATTCCACGGCTTCTATCAGCAAGATGACCGCGATCTACGTAATGAACGTAAAGAGCAAAAACTGGAGCCTTTATACAGCTTTATGCTGCGTGCTCGTGTTGCGGGCGGTGTATGTTCGCCTAAGCAGTGGTTAGCGGTTGATGAGATAGCCTCTAACTTAACCAGCTCTAACAGTATTCGTCTAACGACGCGTCAGACGTTTCAATATCATGGTATTTCAAAGCGTAATTTGAAGACCATCATCAAAGATCTTGATCGCGAAGCATTAGATTCTATTGCAGCTTGCGGTGATGTGAACCGTAACGTGATGTGTAATCCAAATCCGGTTGAATCTAAGCTGCACCAGCAAGCTTATGCTTACGCGAAAAAGTTGTCGGACAACATGCTGCCGCACACCAAAGCTTACGCAGAGATCTGGTTAGATGATGAAAAGCTAGTGACCACCGAAGGTGAAGAGGTTGAGCCCGTTTATGGTAAAACGTATCTGCCACGTAAGTTTAAAATGGCAGTCGCTGTGCCACCGGATAACGATGTAGACGTTTACACCAATGATTTAGGATTTATAGCCGTTGCCGAAGCGGGCGAACTTGTTGGCTTTAACCTGGTTGCGGGTGGCGGCATGGGCTCGACTCATGGTGAAGTGACTACCTTCCCACGTTTAGCAGATGACTTTGGTTATATCAAAGCGGAAGATACGCTTAAGTTTGCTGAAGCGATAATGACGGTGCAACGTGATTGGGGAAATCGAGAAAATCGTAAGTTATCACGTCTTAAGTACACCATTGTTAAGCATGGCTATGACGTCTTCAAGGCCGAAGTTGAAAAGCGCACCGGGATTAACTTTGAGCCCAAACGCGATGTTGTGATTGGCGACCGTGGTGATCGATATGGCTGGAAGCAGGGCGTTGATGACAACTGGCACTTAACCCTCTTTATTGAAGGTGGTCGTGTTAAAGATTTGCCAGGGCAACCTTTGCAAACAGGGCTTAGAGAGATAGCGAAAATTCACCAAGGTGATTTCCGCATGACCTCTAACCAGAATATTATAGTGGCCGGCGTGCCAGCGGCAGATAAAGACAAAGTCGAAGCGCTGGCAAGACAACACGGCCTAATGGGTAAGCTTATTAGCGAAACACGTGGCCGCTCTATTGCCTGTGTAGCATTGCCGACCTGCGCGTTAGCAATGGCTGAAGCTGAGCGTTATTTCCCGGACTTTCTAACCAAGGTAGAAGCCTTGCAAGATAAGCATGGTTTCTTAGATCAAGGTATTGTCATTCGCATGACAGGTTGCCCTAATGGCTGCGCTCGTCCGTTTGCCGCAGAAATTGGTTTAGTGGGTAAAGCTCCTGGTCGTTATAATCTCTACCTTGGCGCGAGCTATGAAGGAACACGACTCAATAAACTCTACCGTGAGAATATTCAGGAAACTGAAATTCTTGCTGAACTTGATGGCTTGTTTGCTCGTTATGTCGCTGAGCGAGAAACAGCTGAAACGTTTGGTAACTATACCGTTCGTATTGGTGTAGTGGCCGCAGTGATTGATGCTGCTAAGGAATTTCATGGCTGATCTGCAGATAGAATCTGTTATCTCTAAAGATGCGCTGGCAGCCTTGCTGACAGCGCCAGTAATAGAGCAGCGTAGCGAACTTGAAAAAGTGAACCGTTTTCTCGATGAGCTAACGCCTGAGCTGCGAGTCCGATGGGCGCTGGAGTATCTGCCTGGTAACGCGGCATTGTCGTCAAGTTTCGGTATTCAAGCAGCGGTGATGTTGCATATGTTGAGCGCTGAAAAGCCCGACATTCCGGTGATCTTAACCGATACTGGCTACTTGTTTAGCCAAACCTATCGGTTTATTGATGAGTTGACTGAGCGGTTGAAGCTGAATCTTAAGGTATATGCCTCACCGTTAAGCTCAGCTTGGCAAGAAGCTAAGTTTGGTTTTCTTTGGTTGCAAGGTCTTGATGGCTTAGATCGTTACAACCAAATCAATAAAGTCGAGCCTATGCAGCGGGCGTTAAAGGAGCTAGATGTTGGCACCTGGTTCGCAGGGCTTAGACGCTCGCAATCAAGTACTCGCGAAGCGCTACAGGTGCTAGCCATTCATGGTAACCGTTATAAAGTGCTACCAATTATTGATTGGAACAATAAACAGGTACACGAATATTTAACGGCTTTTGAGCTGCCTTACCATCCATTATGGGACCAAGGTTATGTTTCCGTAGGTGATATTCACTCAAGTAAACCGCTTGAAGTGGGGATGACTGAAGAGGAGACCAGGTTCAACGGTGTTAAACGTGAATGTGGCTTACATTACGATATATAACACCGAGACGAACTGGTCGATATATTGCTGCGTGTTAAGGTTTAATTAAGTGGTACGAATGTACATTTTACGCTTTACCTATAAGTTGATTATTATTTTAACCTCATATAAATAAAGGGCTTTAGCTGCTTTCAATCTCTTTCGGTAAGAATTTGTACATTTTTACTCACATGGTTATGCACAGCGGTTTTTTTTAGTCTATAGTTCAACGTTCCCGTAGATGGTTTTAGGAAACTGTTCTGTATCAAGCCTGTTTGGGCTGCGCAATATTTAGTCTTCCGGTGGCTTAGTTTATGGTTGAGAATTGTATTAATTCTCCTATCAATATAGCTTCTCTAAATATCGCAGACAGAGCCGTCAGTAACCAAACAAACCAAGCTCAGTTTCGCTCATCATTAGGTGGCTTTATTGAGTGCTTAGATTGGCTTGCTAGCGCCAGCTCATCCAAAGCGAGTTATCCCCCAAGTAGTCTGATTGGACTGCTTGGGGCTTATCACATATCCACTATGCTCATCATCTTCTTAAACCTTTCTTTATGTTGTTTCCCTACAGTGGATAGTTGTGACTCGATGTAAGTGAACCAGCCTTACGCTTGAACATAGCTTGATACGAAATCAAATGCTTAGGTTATATATTTCATTAAATAATGATGTAATATATCCTGCTAAGTAATTTGTATTATTAGATCGCCACCGGTTGTTGGGTTAAACATGCAGTGGCAGCGTTAAACATAGTGTCAATGATTGGATTGATGGAATTATTAAATGGAGTTTTTAAATGAATAAGATGCTAGTTGCAGCGGCTGTTGTTGCCGTTGGTGCAGGTGGGTATTGGTATAGTCAACAAGAGGTTGAAGTATCAGCAAGTGATAACGATGTCATGGCTTATATCCCTGCTGACACCCCCATATTTTCTGCACAGCTGCAGCCATTCCCGATCAAGTCATATATCAATTCACTTTCTGACGCTTATAAGCAATCCGGTGCAAACTCGTTAGGTGAGTGGGAAGATGAGGACGAGCCTCGGGCACAGTTTTTTCTTAGCCTAATGAAGTCATATTTAGCGGCAATGAAGGATGGTGACACTTTTGTTAGTACATTCGGCTTAGCTGACAATGTCCGTAGCTACTTTTATACCCTCGGCGCAATGCCTGTGCTTAAGCTTGAAGTGACTAATGCCGATGCGATATGGGCATTACTGGATAAAGCTGAAATTGACAGTGGTTTAAAGCATGTTCCAGCTCAACTCAAGGGCGTCAATTACCGCAGTTATCGGCTTACTGACACAAATGAAGATGAGCATATTAATCTTGTTGTAGCAGTATATGATTCGATTTTAACACTGACTTTAGATACATCATTTAGTGAACCCGCTTTATTGGAAACAGCCCTAGCGGTGACACCCGTTGAGCATTCAATTGTCGACGCTAAAATTATTGAAGATATCATTGCTAAACATGGTTTTACCAATGAAGGTATCAGCTATATCAATCATCAGGAGATTGTAAAAGCATTCACTAGCACTGATGGCAATCAACTGGCCCGTCAAATGACTAAGTTATTTGAAATGGCAGAAGAAGATCCTTTTGTTGAACTGAGATCGCCAGTATGCAACCAAGAGTTGTCGGCAATTGCTGCCAACTGGCCGCGTACGGTTGCCGGTTATGACAAAATGGATATTACAAGTACAGAAAGCTCACTGAGTTATAGAGTGGTTTTTGAAAGTAAAAACCAAATTATGCTCGATGCATATCAACAGATGCGCGGATATATTCCAGCTTATGTGCAAGATATTGATAACAGCGTCGCGACGCTAGGATTAGGTATCGATATCAACCAAATGGTGCCATCTTTACAGGCCATTTGGGATGAGATGTTAACGCCTGAATATCAGTGCGCGCCATTGCAAGAGATGCAAGCACAGATGAGTCAACAGAGCCCTGCCATGCTTGGTATGGTTACCGGAATGGCGAATGGGGTCAAAGGTGTTGGTTTGTCAGTGATTGACTATAAGATCAATGATGATGTTGACTCTCCTGAGATTGAAAGCTTGGATGCGGTGATGACCTTGTCTGCCGAAAACCCAGCCATGCTGTTTAATATGGTTAAGCCATTCGCTCCTGAGCTGGCCAACATTCAATTACCGACAGATGGCAGTGCGATTGTTTTGAACGATGTATTGCCGATGCCTCCAGAGATGAAAGTCACCGCTAAGTTAGCAGTAAAGGGCAACCATTTGGTGTTGTTCTTTGGTGATAAAGGTGAAGCGGTTGCCAATACGCTTAGCTCTGAGCCTATAGCAAGCAATGGCTTGCTAGCAATGTCAGCTGACTATATGAAAATGTTTGCGCCGCTGCTTAAGTTTATTGAGCTCACTGGAGAGCCAGTTCCAGAGGAGTTCAAGGCGATGAAGGATTATGATATGCGCGTTAAAGTTGAGCTTGATGTCGATGATAAAGGTATTATTATTGATTCGACAGTGAATTCGCGCGCTGGCAAGTAACCTTAAGTACAAGGTTAAAACCATTGAAAAAACGCCAGTGTAAAAAGCTGGCATTTTTATCTTCATCTTTAAGATAGTGTCGATTTAGGGGAATTAGTTTGATTGTTGCTGGGCTCTTTTTAAAAGCGAATGAGGTTAGGGTTGTGACGCTAACAGGAGAGCGTGCAAGTCATAGTTTGATCGCGCCGAAAGTCACTAAATTTAGTTTACTTAAAAATCCTACACAAACTGATGTGGTTGCATTTATCGCTCAAATAAGTCATCACATCAGTGATTTTTCTGTTGATAAATTGGTGCTTAATCGGCGAGCGACAACAGGGCAGGGTGCAGGCGGAGCTGGCACATTTTTGATGGAAGGCGCTATTCTTGCAACATGCAGTTGTGAGGTTGAGTTTATCCACCCCGCCACATTACGGGCGTCAGACAAGAAGTATAGTGAGCTTAAAAGTTGTCGCCCTAAGACGGTTGATTTAGGTAAGGCCTACGATTTGGCATTTGAATGCTTAGGCTAAAGAGTTACTACCAGCGTAGGTGAACTTTTTGTTTTGCGGCTATGATTAGTGGTATAACAATGACAGGCAACATAGTAAAAATTAGGTGAAAGCAATGATTAAAACAATGATGAAGAAAACGTCAAAAATACTTTTAGCGGCAGCTCTACTGTTACCATTAACGGCCATGGCGACCGATTTAAAGGTGGGTGACACAGCGCCCAATTTTAAGCTTCAGGCCACTGATGGCCACTTCTATCAACTGAGTGACTATAAAGGCAAGCAGACGCTAGTATTGGCATGGTATCCAATGGCGAATACGCATGGTTGTACCCTCGAATGTAAGTCTTTAGTACAGAAAGGGCACCTGATCCGCGAGTACAACGCGGTATATATGATGGTGAGCGTCGACGATCTTGAAGATAACCAAGCGTTTGCTAAAGAGCAAAAAGCAGACTTTCCAATGCTGAGCGATCCGACCAAAGAAACGGCCAAAGCCTATGATGTGCTTAATTTTGTCCGTGTTGCCAGCCGAGTGACTTTTTACATCGGTGAAGATGGTAAGATTTTAAAAATTGATGATGACATCAATGCCGAAACGGCAGCTGAAGACATTGCTGCAACGTTAAAGGTGCTTGGGATTGAAAAAGCGGCTGAAGATGAGCCTGCTAGCAGTAGCGAATCAGCTCAAGTAGAGTAGATTTCAGCTGTTCTAATGGCATTATAGTTTTAAGCTGTATTTGATATTAAAAAGCCCAACACTTTATGTGTTGGGCTTTTTTATAATTAGTTTACAGAGAAGAAAGGCTACTTACTTAATACTCATCTTGTGCTGCGGCATCACTGATCCGCTCTTTGCGTTCTTGTTCCTCTTCGAATGCCGCTTGGATCTCTTCCAATACCGCATTGATATCCGCGGTATGCTCACTCTCAACAAATTCGCCGGTTAATTCACTCTCTGGTGTAAGATCGCCTGATTCAAATTTCAGCCACATCTCTTGCGCATACTTGGTTTTGAGCACCGAGGGAGCAAACTGGCCATAATATTGGGTCATGTTATTCACATCACGCAATAACATGCGCTTGGCGTTATTATTTGCTGCAGCATCGACAGCTTGTGGTAGATCGATAATCACAGGACCAATATCATCTAGCAGCACATTAAATTCAGACAAGTCGCCATGGATAAGACCGGCACAAAGCATACGCTGCACATCTTTCATGACTTGATAATGGTGGGCGATGGCCATCTCTGCTGTGAGGGTAATATCGTTTAATCTAGGTGCAACGTAGCCAGCGTCATCGGTCACCAGCTCCATCAGCAAAACACCGTCAAAGCAGCCGTAGGGTTGAGGCACTCGTACTCCAGCGTAAGCGAGGCGATACAAAGCATCGACTTCGGCATTCTGCCAGGCTTGCTCCTGCTCTTGACGGCCATAATTGGAGCCTTTTTCCATCGCACGAGCACGGCGGCTATTGCGACCTTTACGGCCTTCACGATATTCGACAGCTTTTTTAAAGCTACGTTTGTCGGCTTCTTTGTAGATTTTCGCGCAGCGGACATCATCACCACATCTTACGATATAGACGTCGGCTTCTTTTCCACTCATTAACGGACGAATAACTTCGTCTATTAATCCTTCATCAACCAATGGTTGGAGTCGTTTAGGGGTTTTCATAGTGCCCTTATACCCTACTTAAGCAAGCGATGGAACAAAAGTGCGGATCTTCATCGTAAAAGATGCCTTTATGGCGATCTTTTAGCTGTTGAGAGTGTATTGACGCTTGATGTGTGTGTTGGAACGCCAGATTTAGCGGCGATCAATTGCTTGATACTTTCTTGACTAAGAGCGAGGTTAGTAAGGCGTATTGTTGGAGGAATGCCAATCCCTGAGACTAACTTTCCTTGAGCGCTGTAAGTTAAGCCAGCACTGAAGCTAAGCTTTATGCCACTTTGGATGAGTGTGATGTAATGGCGCGGGCTTGGGCTACCTCTGGTTCTTTCCCCAACAAGTTGTACATTTGGCCATGCAGATGCCATCAATGCCAGCCATTCACACTCTTGCTGACAACTAGAGTCGACTAATAGATTCAATTTACGTGAGTTAAGTTTGTCGTTTGAACTGGTGTTATTTGAGCTGCGGACAAGCCAATGGCTAAAGCTGGGCGAATCTTGAATTTGGTTATTGAACCCTAGCATTTCTAGGTTAACTTGCTCAAAAAAGTGTAGCCGTTCAATGGGCTCAAAATGCTGATTAACAAATGATGTTGCGGTTGCGTGGGGGTAGCGTTTGTATTTTATTAACCCAATAGCACGGTTATATGCCGAGTATTGCGGTGCAAACTGGCTTTGTAGCCACTGAGTTAAAGCCGTATCTGCTGTGGCTAGATGTCTGATATCGAGGAGTAGATCTTGTTCTGGATTGCTCGATGCGAGTTGCTCCAAAATCATGGGCGCGAATTCATTATCTACAGGGTATCGAATAACGTGTTGTTCAATAGATGAAGATTGGACCGCTTGGGTCGATGCTGTTAGCGGGTGAATATAATCGCGCTGCTGATTCTTGCTGACTAAAGCAAGCTTACGCTGAATGGAGTTGCCCTCGGGGTTGGAGAGCGTCAAAACGATATTGTTAGAGATTGTTAGACCTATAGCTAATTTAAGTCGATTGATACGCCGTAGCCAATGACTCTGCTCTTTTGCCGATAACTTGATAGAGTCGGGGATGTAGAGCTGGGCTGCTTTTTCCCAGCGTTGCATGGGGAGTCCATCGATATGGGTTAGATAAGGAAAATCCTCATCGAAGGGTCTATTTTTTGCGGTGTAGACTAACCAATGTCGACCATCGTATTGCAGCTGGCCAGGAAGCTGTTTTACATCGGCAAGCAGCTGCACTCGAACGGGCAAGCTTACTGTGATAGCAGGATCGTTTAGCGATGAAACCCAGCGCTGTAGTCTCATTTGAAAAGCAGCGGCATTAGTGGCTGCTAAGTTAGTGTTTAGCAGTAATTGTGCTTGTTGATTAAAGGCGTGTTTGCGGCTGGGATCGAATGCTGCGAAAGCTGATTTTTGATTTATGGCGGCTAAGAGTTGGCGAATATCTTGGCGCTGCTGTTCTGGACTCAGTTGATAGGAGGCGGTGTGCGGGAAAAAGGACAGTCGAATCAGTTGAGCCGCACTTATGCCCATCATAAGTGCTAATAACATTACTATGATTTTAAAGCTCTCGCTCATATCTATTCCTTGATATGGCAGGCTTAAGCTATTTTAGGTTAAGCCTGCATAGCCCTTAATTAGCTAGGCTAGCTAAGCATAGTTACAAAATGTCGTTGATAGAGATCCCGATACCTATGCGTTGATTATGTGCATTATAGTCGATAAGACTTTCGCCGTAGCCATTGAAGTACTGAGTATAGAGTCTGAGATTGCCCATGATAGGGTAGCTCCAGGTAAACTCTACCGCGCCATAATTAGGTTTTTGAATGTAGTTACGCACCATTAAGCTAAATCGATGCTCATCAATACCATAGACGCCGGTGAACTCAATGTTGCCCATATAGTCAGTGATATCAGGGTTATCATCACCACTTGGCGAGTCAGGCGTTTCTTTTTCATCTTCAGGTATGCGCCACCATGCCTTAGCCTCAAGCGCAAATGGACCTGAATCAAATATCATCATGCCGTATAAGCGATTCCAGCTCCTGGATAATGACCCCGCTTGGCCGTTGGACTGATGCACGGCACCGACTCCCCAAAAAGAGTTCTTTAGAGGTCCCACTTGCCAATCATTAGTGAATACCATGAATATTTCAGGTTCGTGATTGGTTTCTCTAAAGGGTGAAGAGATATCCTTGTTATATACCTGCCAATATGACTGGTTGGTGTATGCCGCAAAAAGGTGGCCGTTATCGCCAAAAACATTGTGCCACAGCGGAAATTTAAAGCTTATCTGAAACTTGGCTTCGATATTATCCAGTTCAAAGGGGTGGTCTGCAGCTTCTTTAGCAAAAGGTTCAATATTAGGAGAGGAGCTGTAAGTCAGCGGAAGAATGTAGTTCACCTTGTGGGGCGTAATCACGTAAGGCAGATTGCCTGTTGCCGTTTCTTCTGAGACTCGCATTGCAACCAGTGATTGTGCTCTTTTTACTTCGATATCTTCGCTCTTGCTAACGATTTCTGTTTTCTCGGCCTCGGTCGCTTCTGCAAACGATGCACAAGAGCAGCCTAAACCAATAGACAATAATAGTGTGCCTAGCGTATTCATAACATTCCCTGAAAGTGGTTAAAACAGCGCTTATTTTTATTTGTCGCAATTCTACCTAGCTATTGCGGGGTTTAACAGCGCCATAGCAAGCTGGTAACCAACATGAGGGCATTCAGTTGCTAACTGAGTCAGTGGAGTGGTCACCACCGTGATATAAACGTGATTTTGAGATTGGCTCCTAGATCTAAATGCAATAACTTAGAGCAAAATGGGTCACTCTGCACCTCTAGTTTGTAGCCACTCAAACTCACGCCCCGATACTAAGCTATTGATTTATATTAATTTAATTTTAATGCTATATTTGTGAGCCAATATCATGACTTTTTTAATAACTAAAAGTTATAAATGCTTCGAATTTCCTATTTATTATGGAATAAGAGGGCGGCTATATTCACCTTATCAAATTAGAGTGAGGTAGCGTGATGGAGATTGTATCTTTACCGGGTCAAGCCGCAGGAGGAAAGGTGTGGCTTGTAGGAGCAGGCCCTGGTGATGTGGATCTGCTAACGGTCAAAGCTTATCGGGTATTGCAATCTGCCGATGTGGTGTTGTACGACGCCTTAGTGAGCGAAGATATCATGGCACTCATTCCAACTAAAGCTGAAAAAATTGCAGTGGGTAAGCGTGCCGGTAAACACAGCGCGGCGCAAAGCGAAATTAATCAATTGTTGGTGACCAAGGCATTCACCGGTAAAAATGTGGTCCGCCTTAAAGGTGGCGACCCGTTTATTTTTGGTCGTGGTGGTGAAGAGTTACAAACGATTGTTGCTGCGGGTCTCGAGTTTGAAGTCGTCCCAGGGATCACCGCTGCAAGCGGCACAGCTGCTTATGCAGGCATCCCATTGACGCACCGAGATTATGCTCAAGGTGTGAGCTTTATTACTGGTCACTGTCAGTTAGCGAGTCGTCCAATGGATTGGCAAGGATACGCCAACCCTAACAACACTTTAGTGGTGTATATGGGGATCCTCAACGCCGATGTTATTAAAGCTGGCTTAGTTGGTGCTGGGCGGTCGCTAAATACCCCTGTGGCCATAGTATCGAAAGCAACAACCCATGAGCAGCGAACCTTCATTGGCACGTTAGGTAATATTGAACAATTAGCTGCCGACCCAGAATTAGTGATGCCCGCATTGATGGTGATAGGTGAGGTGGTTGAACTCGCTGATAGCCTCAACTGGTTTAAGCCCCAAGGTGCGCAAGGTAGCGCAGCCAAGCTTAGCAACACAAATTAAATAGATGTGCTTAGCACAATCGATTCAAGAAGACGGAGAATTAGCATGGCCGCCAAAGAGTTAAGCCATTTACAACAACTAGAAGCTGAGAGTATTCAAATTATTCGCGAAGTCGCGGCCGAGTTTGATAACCCAGTAATGATGTATTCCATCGGTAAAGATTCTTCTGTGATGCTGCATTTGGCACGCAAAGCTTTCTATCCAGGGAAAATTCCTTTTCCATTGCTGCATGTGGATACCGATTGGAAATTCAAAGAGATGATCGCCTTTCGTGATGCCCAGGCCAAAGAGTTTGGCTTTGAATTACTGGTGCATAAAAACCCAGAAGGTGTAGCGATGGGAGTTGGTCCGTTTACCCATGGTAGTGCTAAACATACCGACATCATGAAAACTCAAGGACTGAAGCAAGCGTTAAATAAGTATGGCTTTGATGCCGCGTTTGGCGGTGCTCGCCGCGATGAAGAGAAATCTCGCGCTAAAGAGCGGGTATATTCGTTCCGTGATAAGCACCATACATGGGACCCTAAAAATCAACGTCCAGAGTTATGGCGTACCTATAACGGTGCCGTCAATAAAGGTGAAAGCATTCGAGTCTTCCCACTTTCAAACTGGACGGAGTTAGATATTTGGCAATATATCTACCAAGAAGATATTAAATTGGTACCCCTGTATTTTGCCCAAAAACGTCCTGTAGTTGAGCGTGATGGCATGATGATTATGGTTGATGATGACAGGTTGCCTTTAGCAGAGGGCGAAACGGTTAAAAATGAATTAGTGCGATTTAGAACATTAGGTTGCTACCCATTAACAGGGGCGATGCACTCAGAAGCTGACACGCTGGAGAAGATTATTGAAGAGATGCTGCTAACACGTTCAAGTGAGCGTCAGGGCCGGCTCATCGATTCAGATCAAAGTGCATCGATGGAACTTAAAAAGCGCCAAGGCTACTTCTAGGTGCAATAAGTGCTAAGCATTGTCAGATTTCAAAGGAATTAATCATGAACCAAGCAGTAGATAACAACACCCGCTTAGCCGCTGAGCTAGAAGAGTTAGGTGTGAAAGAGTATTTAGCACAGCAACAACATAAAGGCATGTTGCGCTTTCTCACATGCGGCAGTGTCGATGATGGTAAAAGTACCTTGATAGGACGTTTACTGCATGACAGCGCGCAAATTTATGAAGACCAACTGGCGAGTTTAAAGAGTGACAGTGCCAAAATGGGCACCACAGGTGGAGAGATTGACCTGGCGTTACTGGTTGATGGCTTGCAGGCAGAGCGTGAGCAAGGCATTACCATTGATGTGGCTTACCGCTATTTTTCAACTGACAAACGCAAGTTCATTATTGCCGACACACCGGGCCATGAGCAGTACACGCGTAATATGGCCACGGGTGCATCGACCTGTGACTTAGCGGTTATTTTGGTTGATGCGCGCTATGGCGTACAAACACAGACTCGCCGCCATGCTTTTATTGCCTCACAACTTGGTTTGCGTCACTTTGTGGTTGCCATCAATAAAATGGATCTACTCGGTTTTGACGAAAAAGTCTTTAATGACATCAAGGCTGATTTTGCGGAGTTTGCCGCGCAGTTGGGTGATATCGATATTCGCTATGTGCCGCTATCGGCGTTAAAAGGCGACAATGTGGTCGACCGTAGTACTCAAACGCCTTGGTATACCGATGGTACGCTACTCGAATTGTTAGAAACCATCGATACACGGCGCGAGTTAAACAGCTTACCCGTACGCTTTCCGGTGCAATATGTATTGCGTCCAGATCTCGATTTCAGAGGTTTTGCTGGCACAGTGTCATCAGGCATTATCAAGGTGGGTGACGAGCTGGTGGCCTTGCCATCAGGCAAGCGCAGCAAGGTTGAGCGTATCGTGACATTTGATGGTGATCTCGACGAAGCGATTGCCGGTCAAGCGGTGACACTAACCCTAGAAGATGAAATTGATATCTCTCGTGGTGATCTGCTGTCACAAGTCGATAATGCGCCAACACTGGCAAATCAGCTCAGTGCTGATATTGCTTGGATGGATGAGAAACAGCTACAAATAGGCCAGCTTTATGATCTGAAAGTGGCGGGCAAGAAGCTACAAGCCAGTGTTACAGCTGTCGAATACCTAGTCGATATCAATACCTTAGAACATAAAAATAGTGACGTTATCGGTTTAAATGATATGGCTCGGGTGACACTAGAGCTTAATGAAGCGATTGCTATCGACCCCTATACGCTAATTCGTGACACCGGCGGCATGATCTTAATCGACAGATTATCCAATGCGACAGTGGCAGCCGTCATGGCGGTATCGACCACAAAAGTGAGCAAATCAACGAGCCAGTTTACAGGTTTTGAACTTGAGCTGAATGCGTTGATCCGCAAGCAGTATCCTCATTGGCAAGCGCTAGATATTAGCAAGTTAGAGGGCTAGTGGTGTCTGAACTGTGGGTGTTGTCGAGCATATTATTTGCCCTAGTCGTTGCCTTAATGGCTGGGATTTGGACACCCGCTGCGCTATTTTTTACCGCGGCATTAACCAGCTATCTTCTAGGGATGGTAGAGCTAGAGACGGCATTGGCAAGTTTTACCAATGCCAGTTTAGTGACCTTAGTACTGATTATTCTAGCGACTGCGGCACTTGAGAAAACCTCTTTGCTGGGTAAGCTTAGTCAAGTTGTTGGACGGGGATCTTTAGCAGCGACTATCGCTAAGCTGGGCCTCTCAAGCGCGCTATTGTCATCGTTTACTAATAATACCGCTGTGGTGTCGTCCTTGATTGGCGTAGTTAGGCGGAATCAGTCTCATGCCCCCGCTAAACTGTTATTGCCACTGTCATATGCGGCTATTCTTGGCGGTACATTAACCCTAATCGGCACTTCTACTAACCTGATTGTAAACTCCTTTGTAGAGAATGCAGGCTTAGAGCCTTTGGGCTTTTTTGAGTTCTCTATTATAGGAGTGGTGATTGTAACCTTAGGTGTAGGTTTATTGGTGTTGCTGGCGAATGTGTTGCCCGACAGGCGTGAAGAGGGGGCAGAGGAAAGCTTACCCTACTTGCTTGAAGCCAGAGTCGCAAAAAAGTCACAGTTGATTGGCAGGAGTGTCATAGACAATCGCCTAAGAGCACTGAAAAAACTCTATTTAGTTGAACTTGAACGCAGTGGCATTCGTATTTGTCCGGTACCGCCGCATCTGGTTCTGCAAAGTGAAGACATATTGCGCTTTGGTGGTGCCGTTGAATCGGTGGAGCTATTACATCAATTTGATGGTCTCGAATGGTTTGGTAAGCAACAAGCCAAAGGGCAAAACTTGGTTGAAGCTGTGCTAGCCCCTACATCAAGCCTGGTCGGCACTTCATTGAAGGCCTCTAAGTTTCGAGAGCGATTTGATGGGGCTGTTCTGGCTATTCGCCGCGGGCACCACCCATTAAAAGGTGGCCTCGGTGATATTGAGTTACAAGCGGGAGACGTATTACTGATCACGCCAGGCGATAGTTTTAGCCATAACGCCAAATTGGCGTCAGATTTTGCTGCGGTGAGTGGCCTCGATCTTAGCGTTCGCTTAGATAAAAAACGCAGTCAGTGGGTATTGTTCGGTTTTGTGTTGACCATTTTTGCCAGCGTGATTGGTGCATTGCCTTTGATCAAAGGCTTAATCTTACTATTGATTAGCTACGTCGCTATTGGCGCGGTGAGTTTAACTGAATTAAGGCGACGCTTTCCGATTGAGTTAGTGGTCATTGTTGGCAGTGCGTTAAGTCTGGCTAATTTGATGTTATCCACTGGTCTTGCTGATGATATTGCGAATTTCATCTTGGGATCATTGAATGGTTTTGGGGTCTTTGCGGCTTTTGTTTGTGTGTATTTTTTAACGTTATTACTGACCGAATTGATAACCAATAATGCCGCTGCAGCGCTGGCTTTCCCTGTCGCTTATGCTATTGCAATGAGCTACGGAGTCGATACCAGGCCATTTATTCTTGCTGTGGTTTTTGGGGCCAGTGCGAGTTTCATCTCCCCCTATGGCTACCAGACAAATTTGATGGTTTATAACGCCGGCAATTACCGTTTTACTGATTTTTTAAGAGTGGGATTGCCCTTGTCGCTGTTGTACTCGTCGATTGTTATTATATTAGTGCCGATGCTCTTCCCATTTTAAGGTGGTAATACCATATTGAAACCATAAGTTGAGTAAGTTTGGTGCATTTTATCTATTAGATTATTGTTTTTGGAGTGGTTATGTCTGACATCGTTTGGCACCAACATAGTATTGACCAAGAGTCCCGTGCAAAGCAAAAAGGCCAAAGCCCGGTATTACTGTGGTTTACGGGCCTATCCGGCTCCGGTAAATCAACCTTAGCGGGAGCGTTAGAACGCGCACTGTTTGATGCTGGCTTTCACACCTATTTACTCGATGGCGATAATGTTAGACATGGCCTCTGTAAAGATTTGGGGTTTAGCGCCAGTGATCGTGACGAGAACCTGCGCCGTGTAGGCGAAGTGGCAAAACTGATGGTTGATGCTGGCTTAGTGGTGTTATCGGCATTTATCTCCCCGACTAAGGAGGAGCGAGAGCGTGTCCGCGGCCTATTTGAAGAGGGGCGCTTTATTGAAGTTCATGTCTCTACGCCGATTGAAGTCTGTGAGGCGCGTGATCCTAAAGGGCTTTATAAAAAAGCGCGCGCAGGAGAGATAAAGGACTTTACCGGCATCTCTGCACCGTACGAAACACCCACCGCGGCGGAGTTAACCATCGATACCAGTAAAGGTGACTTAACGGTTCAGGTCAACGCGCTATTAGATTATCTCACCGCAATTCAAGTGATTGATGCGGCAAAGTTAAAGGCAGCAGTTTAGGTTTACAACGCTTGCTGCTTTATTTGCTAAGCCAGCGCTTATTTGACGGTAATTGTTCGTGACTAGGATGGTCACCGTTTAGAAAGTCATTCCGCAATCGAGTGCAACCATTTAAGACAACTTGGTTGAGTTCGTTTCTATTACAGAGCGAATTAACGGCGACTGTACTTGGAATGATATGTTGTTATTTATTTGTAAACTAGTTACTTTATAGTTCGAGAAACCAACTTAATAGCAACGAGAATAAACATTTTAGTTGCTCGCAATCTCTACTCTACAAGGACTTGTTCAGAGACGTTATTATGAAGAAAATACTTAGCTATATCTTAATTACCCCCATGCTTTTAATATGGTCTAACAGCCTCTTAGCAAGTGAAATAGTGTATGGAGTCATAGAAAATAATATCTATAAAAATAGCTATTTCAATATTGCTTTACCAGTGCCAGAGCAGTGGTCGGTTCAAAGTAAGGCTGCAATAAATGAACTTGTAGAAATAGGCGGTGAGCTCATTGCCGGTGATGATCAAAATTTAAAAGCCATTATTAAAGAGTCTGAAAAGCAAACCGTTAATATGTTTGCTTTCTTTAAGTTTGAGCAAGGTTCGCCAGTGGAGTTTAATCCCAGCATCATGGCCGTCGCGGAGCGAGTAACACATATGCCTGGAATAAAGAGAGGATCTGACTATTTTTTCCATATGAAAAAGATCCTTCAAGTATCGCAGATACAGTATACGTTTTCTAAAGAGATCTATTCAGAAGACTTGTCAGGTGTTGCTTTTGATGTGATGCCGTCAGAAATTAATATTGCCAATATTACAGTGAATCAAGAATACTACGCCGCTAGGCATGAAGACTATGTACTGAGTTTTATTTTGACCTACAAAACGGATAGTGAACAGCAAGAACTTAGAGATATACTCAGTCAGTTGAGTTTTTCTAACTAAAGCATCGATGTAGATTTTATTAGATAGATACAAGTAAGTGGGTGAGCGACAACTTGCCCTTTTTACCCGTAGTTCTTGTTTTTATCAAGATCGTCGTTAGAGATTAATAAACATCACCTGCTGAATTCAGCCGTATATCTTCCTATCCAAAGCGGGTTAATCGATTCTAAAGTCTTGTGCAAAAACCTCCTTTAACACCTTGATATAATTAACATCGGTCTTGTATCGGATCAGCTGTGTAAGTTCATCGCCAATGGGCGTAAAACGATAATAGCTGAAGAACAATTGTCCGCTTTTGGGCGTGAGTTTGAGTTTTATCCCGCTTAGCGCAAAACTAATGGGCGTTTTGCTGCTGAGTAAGCCAGTCTCTAATTCACTGCGATGCAATACTCCCGCTTCGACTAAGGTCAAGATGTTGGAGTAGGGCAGGCCAAATTGTGACAAGCCAATATTGGTTTGGGTTGGCTTTTTGAAAAAGTGGCCTAAGCCGCTGGCATGTTTAAAACCAATAACGAGCTTCAAACGTGATTCGTTGTTTACCAATACTGACATGCCCAGAGCCTTCTCTAAGATCTGCGCTTCTTTATGAGTCAGCTGCTTTAAAGTGGTCAATGTGCGTAAGCTAAAGTTACCCGGGCTGGTTATTTCACTGGCTAAAATCCTGCCCCATAACTCCTGCATTTTTCGATTATGGATCTGTTCTGCCAGTTGAAAAAACTGATGTGCCCAATCGGGGTCAAGATCCACACCGGTCACGTCTGACGGGGTTTGGCTGATTGCAATTTTATAGATAGTTTCCAAATTCGACTGGTATTGGCTAGCCAGTTTTTGTGCTCTAAAGCTTGACCTTTCAGCAATTGAGGCACTGCTTGGACGGTAATCATCTTCACTGCTCAGCCCAAGCATACGCCCAAGTAACAAGGCTTTTTTTCTGGCTGAAACATCGGCTGATTTTCCATTATCACTATTCGACGTTTTCACGCTGTGATTTCTGGTGTCCTTAATTGTTTCAACCATTTACCTATTTCCTATTTGCTATTTGCTATTTATATACCGCTAGTCTCTTTATGCCAATCAAGCGGTTAATTGTCTAGCTATTTTTCTGCGTTGACCAGAGATGGCATCTTGCCAAAGTAGGCGACCTCTTCACCTTGCTGAGGGTGGCGAGGGACATTCATTGCCAATATCAGCGAGCATACAGCAAAACTAGCGCCGATATAAAATACCAGTGAAGGGGAGGTTAGCCACAAAAGCCCAAGTAGTGCGGGGATGATAACGGCTGCAATGTGGTTAATGGTGAAACTGACCGACATGGTTGCGGCGATATCCTTGGGGTCGGCGATTTTCTGAAAGTAGGTTTTGAGCGCAATCGCCATGGCAAATAACAGGTGGTCAATGACGTATAGCGCAGCGGCGATTTGGGCATGCTCAACTAATGCATAGCTGATAAAGACCGCTATAAGACCTAAATATTCAATAGTCAGCGCGTTACGCTCACCAATTCGGCCAATTAAGCGGCCAATAGCAGGGGCAAAAAATAGGTTAACCACATAGTTTATGAGAAAGAGTGAGGTAATTTGGCTAATACTATAGCCAAATTTTTCTACCATCATAAAGCCTGCGAAGACCATGAATATCTGTCTTCTCGCGCCAGAGAAAAAAGTGAGCATGTAATATAACCAGTAGCGTTTCCGCAGGATAATTTTTTTGTGCTGCGGCTCTTTTTGTTCAAAGGTTGGGAAGTACAAACTAATGGTTATCACCATGACGAGCCCTAAGGCGCCAATGATGGCATACATCCATTGGTAGTCGAGTTTTAGCCAGGTCATTATTAACCAAATGCTGCCGTAACCGATGAGTGCTGCGGCGCTGCGCCATGCCAGTGCTTTACCTAAAAATGCAGCGGTGTTTTTCTTTTCAACCCATTGCAGCGTCAGTGATTGGTTGACGGTTTCGAAATAATGGAAGCCAATGGACATCAATACCGTGGTGATATAAAGGCCGAGAACTTGCGGGAAGAAGCCTGTGATGGCGACCCCGATACAAAGTAGTGCCAACGACAATAATGCAAATGCTTGTTCTTTTATCAGTAGTAATACGAAGATTGCGGTAAATGCCAGAAACCCAGGAACCTCTCTCAAGCTTTGTAATATACCAATTTCAGCACCGGTGAATTGAGCGCGCTCGATAACAAAGTTGTTGAGTAATACCTGCCATACAGCAAAGACTAATGACATGATAAATGTCATCCAAAGCAGCAGTTTCTGCGGGTTATTCTTCATTAAAACGATCCATGTGATCCGGCGAAAGGAGCAGCAGTATATACCTATTCTACTGGAAAATGCTCGTTTCAAAGGCATTGTGTCAGTTCAATTCTAGCCACATTAACGTAGCAGTGGAGCTCCCCTTTTAAGCTAATGCAAACACCAAGCATGGTGTGAATGTCAGTTAAGCAGGACCCATAACTGACCTTGATAAAAGCCCATTAAATTCCCATTGAATCCTGTACCTCCAGACGGCTTGTTAAATGAACAATGGCATTAACAAGTTGGTAAAGATTACTGTAAAGCGATAGATGCTAATTTACTCATTGTTGCAGCACTTTGTGCTTATGCTACAGGCCACTGTTTAAGTGGTTGAATTAGCAAGACTTTACTGTGTAGGTCTAACTGCTGCAACTGTTAATCTATATTGATTAATGTAAGTCGATTGTAAATTTAATTGTAAAGAATAATGCAAATCATTCTCATTCGTTGTATTTTGTTGGCAAATATAGAGGATGCTGGCTTTCCAGCAAAGAAGCAATTGAGAGCCGTTTTATGAAAAACATGTATAGGCATGTAAAGCTGAATATATTGGCTGCGACGATAGCAAGTATCTTTAGCGCAAATGCAATGTCAGCAACAGATCCTGAAGTACTCGCAGCAGCGATTGCAAAGCAAGAAACTGAATTGACTGAACTTAAAGCTCAGTTAAAGGAGCTTGCACAGCAGCAACAAGCGCAAGCTGAACAGCAGAAGCAGCAACAATTACTACAGCAAGAAACGCTAGCAACAGTTAAAGCTGAGTCTGCAGATAGCAAGTTCAGCAAATTTTCATTTAAGTCATATGGCAGTGTGATCTACACCAGCGATGAATATTACGACAACGTTCAAGATACGACGCCTGAACGCCGTGGTCGCTTTGATCTCGAACGTATCGTCACTGAGTTTGGTTATCAGTTTAACGACCAATGGGATATGGAAGTTGAGATTGAATATGAACATGGCGGCACCGGTACTTCACTAGAGTACGATGGTTTTGATGAGTTCGGTGAGTTTGAAGCTGAAGTCGAAGCTGGCGGCGAAGTCATGATAGAGAAAGCCGAGATCCGTTATCGTCCAGGCGACGCATTTGGGGTTAAGTTCGGTAATATCCATCTGCCAGTCGGTCTTAGCAGTACTCTGCATAAACCCAATCAGTATCTCACCGTGCAGCGCCATAAAAGTGAAGCGGCAATGCTGCCCGCGGTATGGAACGAAAATGGTATCGGTATTTTCGGTGAAATTGCTAACTTTCACTATCAAGCACAAGTGGTTAGCGGATTAAACTCAGAGTATTTTCGAACCTATGACTGGGTTGCATCGGGCCATCAAAAGCGTTTCGAGCATGTAAATGCAGATGATCTTGCATACGTTGCTCGTCTTGATTACGGCAACTTCAAAACCGGTTCAGCGGTAGGTGTTTCATATTATTACGGTAATACCAGTGGCAATCGCCATAAAACCAATAAGCTCAATTCAGATGGCACCGTCAGCATTTTTTCAATCGCTGCTGCATTTGTTGAGGGACCATGGATTGTTCGTGGCCAATACCTTAACGGTACGTTGAGCGATTCTGATGCCATTACCCAAGCAAACAAAACCACCCCAGGCCTAAAGCCGGGAAACTTTGCGCAACTGGGTAGTGAATCTGAAGCTTTCTTCGTTGAAGCCGGAGTCGACCTAGGTCATTTCACTCCTGTCCCAATTACCATTTTTGCCAATATCGACTACTCAAACCCATTGAAAGAAGTGGAAACCGGCATTGCCACCAAGCGTTACGAGAACACTTGGATCAGTGCCGGTATTAACTATTTCCCCATTCCAGAAATTGTTATCAAGGCGGAAGCCGGAGTGCAGCAAGTGGCAGTCGCTTCCATCCCCGATACCCATTTTTTTGCGCTTGGCGTGGGTTATCAATTCTCGTTGTAACCAATTCAGTACGTCGTCGTTAAATCAAATTAGCAAATTAACTAAGTTTATAAAATGGAGTTTTAAATGAAGCACTTTACTCATTCAGCGGTTGCTATCGCGCTTATTTCTGCACTTGCTGCATGTGGCGGTTCAGGTTCTGACACCACGCCAGCACCAGTACCGGACAATACCTTCTCATTTGCAGCAACTGAGATGGTCACCAACCTGACAGATGATGTCATTATTGCTGGTTACAGCGACCTCGCCGCCCGTGGTGCAACTTTACTTGCCTCAACACAGACATTAGTGGCAACGCCATCACAGTCAAATCTTGAAGCTGTACAACAAGCGTGGAAAGCGGCTCGCCAGCCATGGGAGCAAGGTGAATCACATATCTTTGGTCCAGTTGACTCACTTGGTATCGATCCTCATTTAGACAGCTGGCCATTAAACACCACCGATTTAACCACGGTACTGTCGACCACGACAGGATTTGCCGCAGCAACCATCAAAGGTTGGAATGACGACGTACAAGGTTTCCATACCATGGAATACCTACTGTTTGGCGACGGCGTAACGACTAACACTAAGATGATTGCAGACTTATCCGCTAACGAGCGTGATTACCTAATGGGTCTTGCTGAAGTATTTCGCGATTACACTCAAAACTTGGATGATGCGTGGTTAATAAGCCACGATGCAAGTACAGGTAAAGCCTATGGCGAGCTACTTAAGAATCCTGGTAGCGATGGCAATACTTTCTACAGCTCAAATGTGGGTGTTGTTCAAGAGCTTATTAACGGCATGATCGGTATTGTCGATGAAGTGGGTAATGGTAAAATTGCCGATCCATTTGGTGCCGATGCAGGCAGTGCCGATACCTCTAAAGTTGAATCTCAATACTCATGGAATTCATTGACTGATTTTAGTAATAACATCATCGGTGTGCGTAATGTTTACCAAGGCGAGTTAGCAGGAGCTGCCGATAAACAGGGTATTGTTGATTTTGTTGCCGCGGCAGATACAGAGTTAGCGGCGCGGGTGGGTACTGAAATCGACAACGCTATCTTGACGATTCAAGCCATTGAAGGTTCGAACGACATGCCTTTCCGTCAAGCCATCTCTGATGTCGAAGGGCGTAAGCGTATTCAAACTGCTATTGATGCACTTTCAACGCTACAAACAAGCTTGGATTCAGATGTGCTGCCACTACTGAAAACGTGGGAAGTATAACCATTTAGTCTGTTGAGAGGGCATAGAGAAGATTCTTTATGCCCTCTTTTTCATGTTAACTCTGTTAGTTTTTTTGTGTCTTGGACAACAGAATTAGAAGACTAATTTTAGATAAACGTGTGTGGTAACGCAAATGACAATTAACAATAATAAAGTGAATAGTACAAGGGCAAAACTGACAGCTGTTGCGATGGCAAGCGTTCTCAGTTTGTCGGCATGTGGCGGCTCTGGTGATGACAACACGCCGGTACCAGAAGAGAAGGTTTATCCCGCTTATACCGATATCACTGCCAGTGGCGGTGATACTACGACCTATGATACATCCGAATCGGGTCATGGTTTTTCAACACCAGCCCCTAATCTGACGACTGCGGAATTAGCGCTGCATTTAGACGGTGATTTGGGCTTTGAAACCGCATTCACTACGGCTCCTAATGAGGCTCATCCAGAGTTAGATGGACTTGGGCCGGTGTTTAATAACGCCGACTGTAACTCTTGTCATCAACGGGATGGTCGTAACTCAACCCCTCAAGTTGTAGCGGGTGAGACTCGGGTTAAACTCGGCTCAGCAGCGGGAATCTTTCTGCGTATCAGTAAAGCGCCTACTGAGCCTTGTCTCGTCGGCACCGCCGCTAATAACTACTGCGCTCCAATCGCAGTCCCAGGTTTTGGTGGGCAGCTATTCCATCGTGGTGTGCTTAAAGCGCGCAATGACTGGCAGCAGAACAAATTTATTGGTCAAGCAGATGTATACCTGTCTTTCGAGACTAAAGTCATCAGCTATAGTAATGGCGCTAGTGTGACCCTGAAAAAGCCACTGTTTGATGTCGAAAACCCCTATGATGCGCCCGGTGAAACTAAATCAAGTGCCAATGTCACCTCGAACTTATTGCAAGATGATGTGCTGATGGGCTGGCGTAACGGCATGCCTGTATTTGGCCTTGGGTTGCTAGAGGCGATCCCTGAGGCGGATATTGTGGCGAATGTTGATGCTGATGATGCCAATAATGATGGTATTTCAGGGCGTGCTAACTATGTATTTGATGCCGTTAAAGCACAAGCTGGCGATAGCAATCCGGTCTCTTTAGGGCGCTTTGGTTGGAAGGCAAATACCCCAAGCGTAAGAGTGCAGTCTTTGGGCGCGTTGCGCGGCGACATTGGTATCACTAATCCACTGTTTCCTGATGAAAGCATTAAAGGCACGGCACTGCATGATGATTATCTCACTCGCACTGGATTTGTCGATACTGGCGAAGGTATTGACGGTGAACCAGAGGCGACAGCAGAGTTTAGTGATTCAGTGGTGTTTTATGCCGAGACACTGGCAGTGCCTGCTAGGCGCAGCGTTGCAGATGCCGATGTCCGCGAAGGGGCCCGACTGTTTGAGCAATTAAACTGTAGCGGTTGCCATACCCCAAGCTTTGTCACTAAAGCGTCGGGCGATATTGGCGGTACAGCGATGATCGCTGGCCACAAGAACCAAACGATCTACCCCTTTAGCGACATGTTACTGCACGATATGGGTGAAGAACTGGCTGATGGTCGCCCCGATTTCCTTGCCGACGGCAGTGAGTGGCGTACTCGTCCACTATGGGGAATAGGGTTAACCCAAACCGTTAACCCACAAGCTGGCTTCTTGCATGATGGCCGCGCCGCCACACTCGAAGAGGCTATTTTGTGGCATGGAGGAGAAGCGCAGCAAAGCACAGATGACTTTATGGCACTTAATGCGGTTGAGCGCGCTCAAGTCGTTGATTTCTTGATGTCTCTATAAAGAGATCATTAAACTAGCCAAGGGGAAATACATTCTTGATGTATTTCCCTTTTTAATTTTGTGAGCTAGATAAAGTTAAAGCAGATTATCGCTTTGTAGCTCGTGATCTGATTCAAGTAAAAAGATCCAATAATCCCCTATGATTAAACTACTGAATTTCTATCTAAAGGGGACTGTCTGGTGAGCAACATTCTTATCGTTTATTCAAGCGTACATGGCCAGACCCGCAAAATTTGTGCGTATCTTGAACAAAAGCTAATAGCGTTAGGCAACCAAGTTCGAGCCGCTAGTATTAGCGACGACATTGATTTAGCTGAATTTGATAAAGTCATTATTGGTGCCAGTATCCGTCACGGTAAACATAATCCTGTGGTGTATGATTTTATTGAAGCAAATCAAGATGCACTTGAGAGAAAGCCGAGTAGCTTTTTCTCGGTGAATTTAGTGGCAAGAAAACCACTGAAAAATACTGCCGAAACCAATCCTTATATGCAGGCGTTCATGGAGAAATCACCGTGGTTGCCGGCACTGGCAGAAGTCTTTGGCGGTAATCTGAACTACCCAAGTTATGGTCTTGTCGATAGAAGTATTATCCGCTTTATTATGTGGATGACCAAAGGGCCTACGGCGGCAGATACCAATATTGAGTATACAGATTGGTTAAAAGTCGATACCTATGCTGACAATATTGATCAATTATCAGTTGAGTCAAAAGTGAGTTAATCACTTGGTGAGTCAACAGAGGTAGCCATGGCGAAATCAAAATTACAACGTTTGCTGGATAAATACAGCGCTGGGCAGCATATCGTCATCATTTTTACGGTGGCTTACCTGCTCTTAACCAGCGGTTGGGTTTTAATCGGTCGCAGCTTAAGGGCGAACGCGAGCTGGTGGGATCTCAGCCATGTCTACCTTGGATTATTTGCCGCCTTTCTGGCGCTATCATTCTTAATTACAACTTGCCAAAAAGGAAAATGGCGTCAATATTTTCCTTGGCTGGTGGGCGATTTATCACAATTAATCAGCGATTTTAAAGGGTTAAGCAAAGGTAAGTTACCTATAGCCGGTGGTCGCGGCTTGTTTAGTATTGTTGAAGGCTTAGGCTTACTGATATTTTTAGCTGTGGGCGTGACGGGGGTATTGTGGTTTGTGACACAAGGATCTGTTGATGCGCTTTTATGGCGCAGTTACCATATCTTTTGCGCTAAAGGCTTTATTGGTTTTATTGGCGTGCATATCGTTTTTGCTTGTTTACATCTGCTCGATTTTATCCGTAATTAGACTTTTTATTATCAAACAAAGCTTTTATCTTTGGAGGCTTTAAACTAACTTATTCTTATTGAACAGCAAATAAGGGTAAGCTATTGCGTCCAAAGGTTATCCATCTCATCGATGATGCAAAACTCGGTGGCGTTAACTTGGCGCTAGCGAGTCTTGCTGCCTCAAGATTGAAGCAGCACTTTGATTTTCAGTTGCTGCATATTCAACTAACACAACTAAAGCTGACCCGCTATAGCGCTGATATCATTGTTGTTCACGGCGCGATGAGTTGGCGAAAAATCCCCGCACTGCTGGCACTAAAACTGGCAAATAGTTCGACTCCGCTATTGTATCAAGAGCATCACTATTGTCGTGAGTTTGTGCGCCACAGTGTCGCTCACCCTTATCGTTTTAAGCTGATGCTCAAGCTGGGTTACGCATTGATGAATAAAGTGCTTGCCGTGTCTAATCAGCAAGCCGATTGGCTAGTTGAGTTTGGCGTGTTAGTGGAGGACAAACTCGCACGGGTTGGACAAGCTAAAGAGGTAGAACCATTTATAGCTGTTGCTGCGGTAAAACCGCACTCGCCATTGCGGCTTGTTGCCTATGGTCGACTAGCAAAACAGAAGGGGTTTGATCTGCTTATCCAAGCTATGGCGAGCTTTAGCGAGCAAGAGGTAACGCTAACGATAGCCGGTGATGGAGAGGATAGAGATATGCTGCAGCAACTGGCTAAAGCGATGCCTCAAGTTACGTTCATTGGCGAGGTTGATGACGTGCCCACCTTTTTAAGCACGGCGGATGCTGTCGTTATCCCCTCTCGATGGGAGCCGTTTGGGCTCAGCTGTATGGAGTCAGTTGCAGCTGGACGACATGTTATTTTGCCTGAAATTGATGGACTTGCCGATCAAATTACAGAGTTGAGACAACATCAACAGGGTGATTCTCATGGTTATCGTCAGGGCTATGAAGTGATTGAGTCACTGTCAGTCGAGGGAATTACCCAGGCGATTACTCGAGTCAAGAATGGCAACTGTATCGGGATTAATGGCGAGCAACGTCAATCAACCCAATATGCATGGCAAAAGATGTTAGCGCGTTGGCAGCAACTTTTGGAACAGTACCGCTAAAGCGCTATTCGGTGAGTGCACGGCGGCGTAGCAGCTACAAAAAAGGCGCCGTTAGGCGCCTTTATATCATCTACATAAGCTTACTTATGCTCTACCGCAAGGTAGTTAATAAGGTCGATAAGCTCAGCTAGAGTACGTACCGAGCTCATGTTAACGGCATACTTGTCGTTAACCACGAAT
The DNA here is from genome assembly GCF_023284025.1 of Shewanella abyssi. GTDB lineage: Bacteria > Pseudomonadota > Gammaproteobacteria > Enterobacterales > Shewanellaceae > Shewanella > Shewanella abyssi. Next base: position 28,516 of record NZ_JAKIKR010000014.1, read on the forward strand.
GCTGGAACGCTTTGAACTTTAAATTCTTGTTGCTGTGCACGCCATAAAGCGAGTTTAGCATCGGTCTCTTTACTGTCAGCGGCTTTGTCATATTGCGCTGCATCAACACCAAATTTTGCGAAAACCTGTTTGATGTCATCACGGTTATTGATTGTTTCTTCGTGCTTGTCGCCTTCAGCGCCGTGATCGTGGCCATGACCGCCTTCGTTACCTTGGATGGCGGCGAACATTGCATTGGTAAGCTGATCTTTTTGGCCGACAGTTTGAATCACAGCTAAAGAGCGCATCACTTCGGTGCCGATATCACTGTTCATGAAATCGACGTGCTTGCTGTCGAACGTGACTGACTTATCTAAGTTGGCTTTGATATCACCTAGATACTGTTTTTCCATGTTGTAGCAGTTGTGACAGTACAGAGAGAAAAACTCTGTCAGCTTAGGCTCACTGCTTGGCGCTTTGTCTGATACTTGAGTAAAGTGCTTACCTTCGATGAATTGTGCAGCAAAGCTGCTCATTGGTGCAACGGCAAGTGTTAATGCTAAAGCGATATGTTTAATCAAGCGAATGTCCTCAAAGTGACCTTTGTCTTTTTAGACAAGGTGTAATGGTAACGAAAATACTGCAATTAAGATTTCGTTACTCGTGGTTAAGAATAAAACTAGATGCTTAATTATGACTTAATTTTTACTGTCTGGCATGCACTAAAATGTGACTTATATAGTGCTTTAGATGAGAATCGACACTTTTCATATTAAAGTTTGTAGTGCTTCACAAAATGGGTGTTATTAGAGTGAAAAATTCCTATTTGATGGAACTAATTGATGTTTGTGTACTACCCGAGGTTTAATTGTTGGGTCTTGGTTTTAGCTTGAGAGTCATTTTCTAGTTAATAATTAAGCTTTTCATAGACATCAGAACTAAGATTAAACAGATTATGTAAGCAACTTGTGTTAAATTTTAGTCAATTCTTGAGTTTTTATAGTTGAATTTCAGTTGGTTCAGTTGGTTCAGTTTGGAAACTTAAAAGTCATGTTGGGGGAAATAAATTTGAATACACCATCATATTTAATTGTGGGTTCAATCGTGTGCGCTGCGATGAGCGTTACCGCTGAAGCGGAAGGTACAGATTGGCGTATCGTATTTGGCGCTCACGACACCATAGTTGATCAAGTTGATTCTTATACATTGGGGGCGCATGCAGGCTTTTTTGTTGAGAATATGACTCAATCCGGCATCAGTTGGAAAGGAAATGTTGATATCTTTATTGATGACGATAAAGACAAACTAGACCCTGATCATATTCCCATCTGGTTTCAAACCGCTTGGTCTGTCAGTGGTAACCTGTACCGCTTCTCTCCTGCGATGGAATTGCAATGGCAAGTTACCCTAGACGGTAAACGTAATACGGTAAGCTCGGTGGAGAAACAGTCAAAGTTATTCCCAGGTATTGTCGCACGTTATAACGGCGACAAATTATTAGCTGGGCTAACGCTTGCCGGTGGGCATTATATGCTTGAAATTGATGATGATGTGCCGAGAGAGCGAGGTTACGATCGAGAGGACTTCCAGAACACAACTGGCGCATACTCAGTGGCGGCTGACACTCGTATTATGCTCGGTGAATCATTTGATATTTATGCCGGTGCGCAAACATGGAATGATGGCAGTGACTGGCTAGAAAACAAATACTCAGCTGTATTTAGTTATCATTCAGATAGCTGGATTGAAGATAGCAAGATTAAGCTCAGCGTTGAACATACTGAATATAATCTTGACCCTTTTGATAATCGCGATAAAAACGATGCTGATTACCTTGCCATCTTGCCTTGGGATAAAGACACGTTAGTTAGAGTGTACGTCGATATGCCGTGGGGCTAGCCGTGCTACGTCGACTGGAATGCTACAGGTGTTTAATCGAGTGAGTGGTTTAAAAGTACTATGAATATTTTGTCTCGTTTTATATTGTTGTGCGCCACCATGCTGGGGTTATGTTGTTCAATTGCTATCGGTTTTCGTTTTTATGTCGAAGAAACGCACTCTATTGAAACTGAGTTTACTCAGGATATTGATGACAAAGCCCAAGCTTTAGAGCAGGAAATATTGCTTAACATTGAAGTTTTGCATGCACTTAAAGGGGTATTCATTAGCTCAGAATATGTGAGTCGAGCAGAGTTTAGTCAAGTTGCTAAGAGCTTTTTAATGCGACACAGTGATATCCAGGCACTGGAGTGGGTACCCAAAGTACTAGATAATCAAAGGGGGGAGTTTGAAGCGCAGCAAAGACGTTTTTCCCCAGACTTTGAATTTACCGAGCGAGCGTCAGACGGAAGCCTAATCTCGGCAAGTCAACGAGCGTACTATTATCCTGTTTACTATCTAGAACCTCACACTGGCAATGAAAAAGCACTTGGCTTTGATTTAGCTTCAAGCAGGGCCCGTAATGAGGCGTTAGCGTTAGCGACAGATCTTGGTATGCCAATCGCTTCGGAAGGGGTGAATCTAGTACAGGCGAAAAACCAGAAAGGCTTGCTTATTTTCTTGCCCGTTTATCAAGGTGAGCCGACCACACTGAGTAAGCGTCGACAGAGATTACAAGGCTTTATTCTTGGGGTATACCGTATTTCGGATATGTTTGACAGTGCCATTAAGCGGACTTCAGCCCAGGGCCTGTATTATATCTTAGAGGATATCACCGATGATGAACATCAAGCGCTTTACAGTAATTTTGGTGGCAATGGTTCACTTGGTCTGCATCAGGGCGCCAGTGAAATCGTCTATCAGAAGCCGCTAACCCCCTTTGCTGGACGTCGCTGGCAGATCCACGCTATGCCGAGTAAAGGCTATATCGCTGAGCGGCGCACCGCTTTTCCCTATTTAGTTGGAGCCTTTGGCGTATTGGCAAGTTTTGCGCTGGCCATTTATGTGTTTTTTATTATGCGCCATACCCATATGGTTGATACACAAGTACAAGAACGTACGCGGGAGCTTAACTTGGCCAAGAAGAAGCTCGAAGCACTATCAATGACCGACAGCTTGACTCGAATTGGTAACCGACGTTACTTCGATGATGCATTTCAGCGTGAATGGAGCTTAGCGATAAGGAATAAAACCCGGCTGGCGTTATTGATGATAGATATTGATAACTTTAAGAGCTACAACGATACTTATGGTCACCTAGCAGGCGATCAGTGCTTAAAGGAAGTTGCTCAAGCAATAGCGGAAACGTTGCACCGTCCAGGTGATGTTGTTGCCCGTTATGGCGGCGAGGAGTTTGTCGTGCTTTTACCCTATACGCGAGATTGCTTGTCACCGGCGCAGCGATGCTGCAGTAATGTTGAAGCCCTATATATTCCCCATACAGGCTCCTCTACTCGCCCTTACGTGACGGTGAGTGTAGGGGTGACAAGTATCATTCCTACTGAATATGACAATATGATTAAGTTTGCATCAGTGGCAGATATGGCGCTGTATAAAGCGAAAGAAAATGGTCGCAATCAAGTCTTTATTGATGCCGAAGAGATAAAGCCTAAGGCGGAACTTGTGGTCTAAAGGCATTTGGCTAATGCGAGATTAACTCGTTTGTTATTATTATTATTTTTATGAGCAGATAGTTTTTAAATTAGAGTGAGATATTGATGCTTAATCAGCAATGGCTTACAACATTTGTGACCCTAGCCGAGCTCGGGCACTTTACCCGCACCGCTGAGCGACTGTTTATGACTCAACCGGGCGTGAGCCAGCATATCCACAAGCTTGAAAATCAAGTCGGCACCTTGCTATTAACTCGAAAAGGTAAAAGCTTTGAGCTGACAGATGCGGGTCTGCAATTGTTGGCCTATGCCAAAGCAAAAATTGCCGAGGAGGCGCAATTAATGCAGCAATTGCTGGTAGATGAACCTCATCGTGGGATCTGTCGCTTCGCCTGCTCAGGTGCTTTGGCAATGCACTTTTTCCCAAAGTTTGTCCAATATCAATTGCAGCATGAGCAGCTGCAAGTGTCCTTAGAGGCCGCACCAAACAGCGCTATTATTAATAGCATTTTAGACAATAGTGTCGATGTCGGTATTGTGACCCAACAGCAATCATCAATAGAGCTTAAGCAGCAATATCTAGGTAAGCAAGTGTTGTGCTTAGTGCTGCCACCGAGCTTTAAGGGCGCTAAAGTAACCTTGCCGTTACTCGAAGAGATAGGCTTTATTAACCATCCCGACGGCCACTATTACGCCGAGCAAATGTTGAGTTCGCATTTTGGACATGAGTTTGTGGGAATGGCTAAGCTCAAGCAACGGGGTTATATCAACCAGTTGAATCAAATTTTGCTGCCGGTTTCTAAAGGCTTAGGCTTTACCGTGTTGCCGCAGATTGTGGTGGATGAATATCCTGAGCCACTCTTTGTCGCTAATACTCAGTCAGAGGTCGCTGAAGAGCTATATATGGTGACCAAGAAGCAACGGCAGCTGCCCAGTCGGTATCAATGGTTTATCGAAACGTTTTGTGAACAGCTTAAGCCACAATGAGTGTAAACCCGTTAACGCTTCAGCTCGCGGCCAGCTTATGCTGTTTGACTAGGCGATACTCCATCACACTCGAAATGATAAACATCAGTATGTAACCACACCCCATGGCCAGTATGACGGCGACGACGTTATCGGTGAAACCCCGTAAAATATAGAACATAGCCACTAAGGTGACGATGCCCGCGATACGGATGGATAAACTCTGTATAAAGTGTCCATGGGCTTTGATATAGGCGATCTGAAAGGCATTTAGCATCATAAAGCCAAAGAACAATGAGAAGTGCATTAACACCGGGGCTGCTGAAGCGTAGGTTTCAGGGAATATAAGGGTGACGAGCTGTTCGCTAAAAAATATCATACTCAGTAAAAACAGCAGGCTAATCGTCACCCCTAAGCGATAAAACCAGCGGCGCATTTTAGCGATCTGTTGATGCTCTCCTTGGCGCAGACATTGGGCAATTTCAGGCAGAATATAGCGATAAACAGGAAAGATAAACAGCAATGTCATATAGGCGAACATGGGTCTAACAACGACTTGGAAATCGCCGAGTTCATCTACCGTAAAGTAACCAACAGTCAGCAGTACCGTAATATAGATCATCAAAATGCTAGCGCCGACCTCTAAAGAGGACAGCATGCTTTTTTTCACAAAATTACGCATCTCCGGATCGAGTTGAACAGGTGCCAATGGTGTGGTGGCAATCTCTTTGCGACGCTGAATAAACATATAGCAGGCAACGGCAATACTGGAGAGCATGAGGCTGAAAAATAGCGATGAAATGGCAGTTTGTTGCAGCGCGTAATAACACACTAAGAACAGCAGTATTTGCACCAAGGGTTCAATCCAAATGGCTTTGTTGGCAATATGGTAAAGTCGGTACATGCCAATTTGATTGGTGAAATACACCTTAAAGCCCATGCCCAAAATAATACCCACGAGTTGCACGTATTCGACATCAATCTTCAGTTGGTGTTTGATATACGGCAGTACTATCCCCCACGTGAGCAGCACCATCAATATGAGAGAGTAGCGAAAGATATTAGTGATATCTGTGGCATTTTTCGTTTGAGAAAAACTCACTACCATCGAGGTTCTAAAACCGCTCAATAGGATCAAGGATAAAGAGATAATATCGACCACAGTGTGGTAGAGCGCAAGATCACTTTTTGCGACCCATTGTGCTAGCCAAATTTTAAAGGCGAGTCCAAGGGATATGCTCGCTAGTGTCGCCCATATAGAGGCGATAAATGAGCGCTTAGCCCGCTCAAAGGAAGATTCTGACATAGTAAACTTAGCTCACCGGAAACAAAGTAAGGTTGCATAGTAGCGGGAAATATTACGTGACAATGGAAAAGACATCAGAAGTTTCGATTCAAGCTGTGATCTTGTTGGAAACTACTGAACATTTATTGGCCGAGCCACCGAAAGTGCCACCATTCAATGCTACCTGTTTCGAAATAGTTTATTCATAAAAGGGTGGATGTTGTTATGTTGTTGCTATTATTGTGTTTACTTGGTCGACATGTGTATTGTGAGTACAGCACACTCATGTTGGCATCATTTAGGCTTAGGCGTGTTTAACGCGTTATTGAATTGGGGAATTAAATGGCTTTAAAAACCAATGTTAGCGTGTTTTATCGCGGTATTCTTGCACTCGCATTACTACCTCATATCGCAATTGCAGCGCCTGCTGCAAATGTTAAAACCTCAATCGATAGAGCTGAGACGCCGGACAACGTTAAAGAAAAGCTACTTATACCTTATCTGTTTAGTTCCGACTCTATGGGGCTCAACATTGGTCTGGGCGGCATGCTCAGTGGCTACTTCCAAGATCAGATGACGATCGGCGGCACCGTATTTGGTGGCGATGTGAGCAAGGGTATCGGATTAGGTGTTTGGAATTTTAAACTACCAAAGACAGAGCGCTTCTTTTTGAGCACCTATGGTTTCCTCGGCTACTATCCTGATCAGCGAGCCTATGCTGGCGCGGGGCGAGAGTTTGTTCCCAAAGGAACGCCACTTCCAGGCAGTAATGATTCAACCAACATGCAGTTTTTAGAAGCCGATGGTTCATCAAACTGGTTTGATATAAAGCTTGAGTATGCGCTGCCAATCGGTGCAACTAAAGATAAGGGCTTGGTTGAGTACAAGCTTAAGAATGGCTTGTTGGTGTCTGAGCCTAGTGGTGGCGAAAGCTGGAATCCACTAGAGAGCGGTGCAACCGTCGTCGTATTAAGGCAGTTTAATCGTTATCAAAGCTTTGAGTTTGTCGATGAGGAGCTTGATGGCACTATCCACGCTGTGGAGCTGGGGATCCTATACGACAATACTGACTTTTCGGTTAACCCATCAATGGGCAGCAGTCAGTATCTATCGGTTTCTCATGATGCAGCATGGTTAGACTCCGATCATGAGTGGACCTTTATGAACCTCGATATGAGTAAGTATTTTTCATTCGGAGAGTCAGATTATGCCAGCCAGCGAATACTCGCGCTTAACTTTTGGACGGGCTACTCGCCATCATGGGAGGTCGAGTATGACAGTCTTGGGGGACGACAAGTCACTGATAACGCGCCTTACAATGAAGGCGCGACGTTAGGGGGCTTCTACCGTATGCGAGGTTTCGATCAGAATCGCTTTCACGACAAAGCGGCTATCTATACCAGTGCCGAGTACCGTTACACCTTAAAATATAACCCGATTGAAGATATAAATTGGTTAAAGTTCTTAAGGTTAGATTGGTTTCAAGTGGTGGGCTTTGTAGAGGCGGGTAGGGTGGCACCTGAATATACCGCCAGCACATTACTGTCTGATCTTAAGGTCGATTATGGATTGTCGTTAAGAGCATTAACAGCAGGCTTAGTGATCCGCTTTGATATTGCTCACTCTGATGAAGCCACTAATGGCTGGGTCATGGTCGATCACCCATTTTAAGAACAACAGCTATTTTCAGCGATGTAATGGCGAGTTCTTTCGTATTATTAGAATGAATACAGCCATATTTCGCGTTATTCATTCGAATATTTATTTGTTAACTTGAAGGTAATCAAAACTTATTAGGCGAAACAAATGAACATAATCAGTCAACATAAAGCACATCGCACAATGGATGGCGACGGGGTTAATATTTCTCGCGTAGCCGACTTTAATCATTGCCATTTCGACCCCTTTCTGATGATAGATGAACTCAAGTCTGATGATAAAGCGGACTATATTGGTGGCTTTCCGCCGCACCCACATCGTGGTATCGAAACTTTTTCCTATATTTTAAAAGGCGGTATGGAGCATAAAGATCAGCTCGGTAACGTTAAAGCGATACAGGCGGGTGACGTGCAGTGGATGAGTACCGGCAGCGGAGTGATCCACTCCGAGATGCCGTTAGCCGATAGCGATACAGGGCTGCATGGTTTTCAAATCTGGCTCAATATGCCCGCCAGTGAAAAAATGCGCCCTGCGCGCTATCAAGATACCACCAATACCCCCATCCCTGAAATCAGCAATAGCCACGGTGCCAAGCTAAGAGCATTGGCGGGAAATTGGGATTTTGCAGGACAAACAGCAACAGCACCGATTCAAGATCTTGCGGGTAAAGCTGAAATAGCAGACTTGATACTCGATCCTAGTGGCAGTGCAGCACTGACATTGAAGCAACATCAGTTTGTCGGCATCTACCTCTATGCGGGACAACTAACCAGTGACACAGGACAAACTTATCACCCGCAGCAATTATTGCTGCTCGATGCTAAAGCGGCTCTGCAGCTAACTGCAACCGCTGAGGGGGCGGGCATGCTGTTACTTGCAGGCACTCCGATCAAAGAGGATATCGTGCACATGGGGCCTTTTGTGATGAATAGCCAAGCTGAGATCCGCCAAGCTATTGATGATTATCAAAATGGCCGTTTCGGTGATATCCCCCCAGCGTAATCTGATTGATACGTCTTTAGGCTTATTATTTAAGTTGCTTATGAATAGCCGAACCTAGTAATTGTGCTCGGCGTTTTCTTTTCAAGCGGCTTTTATTGGTTACGCTTATAGGGCTTAAAAAGCCAATAAGCGATATTAGGTTATTGCTGAAAGCGGTGCGTTTTGTCTATTTCGCATTCATCTATCGGCAGCGGGTCATTTCCTCGGTCAGTTAACCAGCACTGGTCGTAAATAGAGCAGTAGCAAAGGCTTATTTGCACATCGTTATCTATAGCTAAGAACTCCTTAGACTGCTTACCTTGATATGCCAGTGGCCGGATAACGTCTTCAGCCGGAAGAATGCGGCTGCCGATATGCGACTGGGTAAAAGTCGGTATTGCGGGGATATCGTCCCAAGTTTTAATCGGTTTAGATTTATAGGTCAAAGCGGCGTATTTGATGATGGCGGGACCAGTACCATTGTTGCTTATTCCGTAGCTGAAACCTTCGTTACCGAAACTACGAAATATCTCTAATCGAGGCCAAACCGATGCCCGGGCGTATGCTCTATCTATCGTCGCAGAGTATATGCCGACCACAGTGGTGACTAAACTCATCAGTAGTGCCGATAACGCCACTATCATCTCGGGCTTTCTATACCAAGCTACTTTTTCCATCTAATACTATCTCCTTAGCTTGAAACTATCTGTGGTCTACGATGGCTTACAGCCTTCACTTTGATTCAGTGGCTAACGTGAGTATCTAAAAAAATCAATGAGCTAGGTTATCATTTTGTTAATGAACTAGGCAACATAACTTAGTTATCGTGAACGAACTGCAATAACGTAGAATATAAAAAAGGCGAGCAGTCATGCTCGCCTTTCGATTGATAGTTAATGGCTAATCATTAACTTTAGCTTAGGGCTGGTTATCTTCGATATTAAATACCACTTGGCCATCAACCCAGGTTTGCAGCACTTGAGCCTGCCATATTTGAGTCGGATCTCCGTTAATAACGTCGCGATCAATTAAGATAAAGTCAGCTTTCATTCCTGGCGCCAAACGACCAATTTCATTCTCTTGATGGGCAGAGTAAGCCGCTGCAGAGGTAAAGCTGGTGAGTGCTTGGACCATCGTCATGCTTTGGTCCGGATACCAGCCTTGCAGTGGTTTGTTATGATGATCTTGGCGTGTTACCGAGGCATGCAGACCAAAGAAAGGGTTTGCTGATTCTACAGGGAAGTCCGAGCCCGCGGCGATAACAGCATTGGCTTTAAGTAGCTTTTGCCACGCGTAAGCGCCTTTTATTCTATCTGGCCCAACTCTATCTTCTGCCATGTTTTTATCGCTCGTGGCATGTGTTGCCTGCATTGACGCAACCACTCCAAGTTCGGCAAAGCGTGGGATATCCTCAAGACGCAATACCTGTGCATGCTCAACACGATGGCGCAGTGGCTTACTATTGGTTTGTTTTATGAGGGCTGCATAAGAATCTAACACCAGTTTATTAGCATGATCGCCAATGGCATGGGTGTTGACCTGAAACCCCGCTTGCATTGCCGTTAGCATATAGCGGTTAAGTTGCTGGTCGCTATGTAGCAGCAGGCCCTTGTGTCCGTGGAGATCAGAGTAATCTTCGATTAACGCCGCCCCTCGGCTACCTAAAGCACCATCGGCGGAGATCTTAACGCTGCTAAAATCCAGTTTTTGTGATTTGTGATGGTATGGCCCCTTACTCATAATGCTGCTGAACTGACTGTCGCCGGCCGCGACCATGCCATACACCCGAATAGGCATGTCATCTTTATTGGCTAAATTTTTGTAGGCACTCATCGTATTACTGCCCACGCCTGCATCATGAACACTGGTGAGTCCTAATCGGGCTAAGTCGTTCATTGCGGCCTTAAGCACCGTTTCTTGTTCGCTAACACTCAAAGCAGGAATGGCCTGACTAACAAGAGCCATGGCGTTATCGATAAATACACCACTGGGCTCGCCATCTGCGGTGCGGATGATCTCACCACCTGATGGAGCTTTACTATCTTTGCTAATACCCGCGAGTTTCATTGCCGCGCTATTGGCCCAGCCAGCATGCCCGTCAACTCGCCTTAGCCATACTGGGGTTTCTGGAAAATGCTTATCAAGTGAGGCTGCGGTCGGGAACGTTTTACTCGGCCACAGTACTTGGTTCCAACCGCGTCCTTGTACCCAAGTCAGCCCAGGGTTTAGCTGACGGAACTCAATGGTTCGCTTTACGGCTTCAGCTTCTGACGCGCTACCTCGAAGGTTGGTGCGCATTAAGTTGAGCCCCCAACCGAGCACGTGCCCATGAGCATCGATTAAACCGGGCAGCATGGTTTTACCCTCTGCATCAATTGTGCGCATGGAGCTGCCGAGTTCCGGTTTTTGTTGCTCACGATAAAGGCGAGTAACAGTGTCATCTTTGAGTTCAATTGAGTGAAACGAAACAAGTTGGCCGTTATCGATGGTATAGCCATTCACATTTTTAATTAAGGTCGTTTGGGCGTGAGCGCTGCAGCTTAACGCCAATAGGGCTGGATAAATCCATTTATTCATCTTTTTCATGATTTCCGGCATCTTATTGTTGTATTAGACACATTCGATACTAACAGTTGGATTTTATTAAGCAATAAGGGGGTATTTCGCGTTATGATTCGGCTAGAAATATCCTAGGTTAATGGCGATTAACAGCGTTGAGAAACACAGCATGAGCTTATATAAATTTGGATTGGCGACAGAAAAGTCGGTATTGATTAGGCAAGCACTCGGCGCGCAAGCAGATGCTTATTTCGCTGCAATGGAAAGCGCTGAGCAAGTATTTCTAACCTCTATTAGCAATGAACAGAACCAGCAGAAACTTGATTGGCTGTTGCTACGAACGCATCTGATTTGCCGTCTGAGCGATAGAGATATTGCGCGTTTAAGTGATTATTCTATCGAAAATGCTCAAAGCGTATCTGCCAGTTTAAATGGCACTTCGCGTCAAATTGTCATAGTGTCCCGCGATTCTTTAGTGGCTGCGATTGATGATATTAAGGCTCAAAAGTGGGTCGGGTTTGATACTGAAACTGCCGCGAGCTTTGAAAAAGGTCGCCGTAATAGCAATCCTATCTCGCTAATTCAAATTGCGACCACTCGCCATTGTTATCTGTTTAGAATGGTAGGCAGTAATATTGTGCCCTTTAAGGCGGCACTTGCTGAAGTATTGGCTGAGCAATCGAATATCACTAAGGTGGGGATTGGTCTGCGCAGTGACGTCAATGGGATGAAGCGAGATTTCGGCATTGTGCTTAACCCTATGCTTGATCTTAATTGGTTAATGAATCAGCTAGGTGCAGCAAAGCAGATGGGCACGGTGCAGATGGCGGCGACGGTATTGGCACTTAAACTGCCTAAAAGTAAGCGGATAACACTGTCTAACTGGGCTATTGTGCTTAATAAGCCATTGTCAGAGGAGCAGGTTAATTACGCCGCAGGCGATGCCTTAGCAGCATTAGACATTTATCATGCCTTGTTTGAGCAACTCAAGGCCTATCAAGCACTATGGCCTAAATCAGTTCAACAACGTTTTTTAGCAGAGGGAAGCTTGTGATTTATAAGGGACAACTAGTTCGCTGGAATGACAAAAAAGGCTATGGTTTTATTCGAGTCGAAAACGCTCAAGCGGGGCAAGCGGATAATGAGGTATTTATTCATATGTCAGCGCTGCAGCATATGGCCAGACGCCCCTTAGTTGGCGATGTGCTGTATTTTCAAATCGAGACTCAAACCGATGGAAAGCAACGAGCATTTGCAGCAAGGATAGAAGGTGTTGCAGCGAATGTGGAAGCAAATGTTGAAGGCAACGCAGACAAGAGCCATTCAAACCACAAGCAAGCGCCAAGTAATAGCCCGATAAAAGGGTTGTTATACCGTATTGCGATAATGCTGGTAGTGTTAGCGATTGCCAGTTTTGTCTATAACCGTGTCGTCGCACCGACTGTCGCCCCAAGTAGTTTTGCTACTTATGGCTCCTCTGCATTGATATCAACAGCTGTTGCGGCAGATGAACAGCGAATAAGCCAGGCATTTTCCCGGCAGCAAAGCGGCATACAGGTACAAAGTCGCGGCGTTGTGACTCGACTGTTAGCTGACGACACTAAAGGCAGTCGTCACCAGCGGTTTATCGTTACGCTGGCCAACGGTCAGACCCTGTTGATTGCGCATAACATCGATTTAGCACCTAAGATTGAGAGTTTGCAAGCAGGTGATAACATCTCGTTTTATGGCGTCTATGAGTATAACGATCGCGGCGGTGTGGTGCATTGGACTCATCATGATCCACAAGGCCGACATGTTGGCGGCTGGCTTAAGCATCAAGGCAAGACTTACCAATAGATAACGTAGCTCACGAAAAACGGCGACTGACATTATGTTAGCCGCCGTTATTTTCTCTGATGTCCATTGTCGTAATGCCGATTGCCGTAATGCCGAGAGTATTAAGGCTGAGAACAATCTCTCTTTTTCGAAAGCTTATGCAGTAGCTTATGCAACAACGGGTCACCAAATTGATACAGGGCTAGCCCTGTTAGCACAAAACCAGCCCCTATCACTAGCGCCGGCGTAATGGTCTCACCATTGAACTGTGCGCCTAACATCATCGCAAATACTGGCGTTATCAGGGTCACTAGCGCAACCGTGCTGGCATTAAGATGCTGCAGAATATAGAAGTAAGCAATAAAGCCGGCGAGTGAACCAAAGACACCTAAGTAAGTGATTGCTAACAGCGAACGTGTTTGCCAAGTTTCAAAGGGTATCGTGCCATCAAATAGTAACCAGGCTAAAGCAAACATAGGTGTTGAATAAATTAGCGCGCCCACGGTACTGGCAATAGGGTGAATATTGATTTTAACCGTTTTGATTAATACGCCGCTCAAGCTAAACAAACTTACCGCAGACAAGATTAATAGCAGTCCAATCCAACTATCGCTCGCTAGTGAAAGCTTAGATGAACATACGATGCCAAGCCCGACAAATGCCATGGCTAAAGCCACTAAACGCATCGGGCCGAATTTGGGCTCATTGAGTAATTTCTGTGCCAGTAAGCCTGAGATCAGTGGCGACAGACCAAAGAACAGTGACATGGTGCTTGAAGGCAGATAGCGGGCGGAAAAGTAGCTCAGCAGCATACCACCGACAATCCCTATGGACGAAACGGCATATAGCTTTCTCGCTGTGGCATTCCATGGCAGTCGAATTCGAGCAATCAGTATGATCAGCGACCCTAGGGTCAGTGCAATCAGCATTCTCAGTAATACCGCCATCGTTGGATGCACAGACTCACTGCTCCAAACAATACCTAGCGGCGTTGTAGACCAAATTAATACCACCGACAAAAACGCCGCTGGAACCATCTTGGGTAATGCTGTTGCTGACATCTCAACACTCCTGCTAACTTAGCCATCAATAATGACCTGAGCTAATAATACAGATTAATATAGAACCGCTGGAGAGAAGGGCGAGCAAAGAGGGGAATATCCATCACCGCGCTGCAGACTCTTTGCGGTGTGGAATCGAGAACTAATGGCTAACTATTTATTATATTCCCAATTTACCGCGCAGCTAGAATGCCATATCACACTGGCGAGGAGTCGCAGTGTCAGGCAATTAACTTGCGTATAAATAGAGGTGAATAAAATTGTCATTTTACCAAGCTGAATATTGTGTCTCGAAGGCTCAATAATCTAATTGTTGCGCGCTGTAGTCAACCGATAAATTCAACAATAGCTAGTTTATACAATTGGTATTAATCAATGGCTGAGTTTTGCAGGGTAAAGTTAACGGTCATTAGGCGAGAGTTTAGCGAGAGAGGCATGAGGCTTTAGTGAGTTTTTTGGGAGGGCTAGAGTGCTGTTTTATAAAAAAGCTGCAGTGCCAGATAGTCAAAAGGGGCTAAGCCCTTCAGCTTTTGCCCCTTCTGTTTGCGGTTGTAAGACCCTTTGCCTTTTTTAGGTTTCTCAGTCCGTGTTCGAAATAGGGTACTGGTGACGATGGCCTTTAGCGCGTTATCTTTAATGACTCCACGACCACTCTCATGTTCTATCTGCGGTTGTACTTGGCGATGTTTTGCCATCACATGACTCCTATAGTCAATTTACTTGCTTCTAAACTCATTTACTAACTTACTCTATTTACTTTTTAATGCGCTGTTAGTGAGTGGCTGCTAACAAATGAACGCTTGCACCACTGCCATAAACTCTCGATTGAGATACTCTAATCAGCGGTGCAATTATACGCAATTATTAATTGCACGTGCTAATACTTTTTACCGCAGTATTAGCAGGCGACTTTTTAGTGAAAATGGTTGGCACCAAGGTTAAGCACAATCGTTACGCAAAGATGACGCTATAAAGGTAACCAGCACCAATCGCCATACCTAGAATCACGGTTAGGAACGCCGCTATCATCTGGTTCTTAAAAATCGACTTTAGCAAAATAACTTCGGTTAAACTGGCACCCGCACTACCGATAATCAACGCCATGACCGAGCCCAACGCCATACCTTTGGCGACTAATGCTGAGCTTAATGGGATAACCGCTTCTGCACGAATGTAGAGTGGGATACCGATGACCGCTGCAATAGGAATTGCATACCACATCCCTTCACCAGCGTACTTTACAATTAGCTCGGTAGGCATGAATCCGTAAATGAACGACCCAAGTAAAATACCTACCATTAAATAGGGTAAAACCTGTTTAAAGTCTTTCCATGTTGAACGCCATACCCGCATCCAACGATTATCTTGCTTAGCTACAGTGTTGCTGTCGTTACAACCACTGGCTGCCCTGGTGCTTGGCGAGCCGCATGAGCTAACTGCAGATGTACTACCGCAAGTGTTCACTGCCAATGTAGCGCCACAACTGGCGGTTTCTAGAACAGGTGCTTGGTTATTACAGCTGTTTACTTCAGCTTTGTGACTTATCACTGTTTTAGGAGTATCGCCACAGCGAGTACCGCAGCTAGAGGCTGTTACTGCTTCATACGCTTCAGGCTTGACGTAACGCTCAAATCCCAGTTTTTCTAGAGCGTAGCCAGCAGTTACCGACACAAGCATAGCGACTAAGAAGTAAAAAATAGCGACTTTAAAGCCAAACGTCACCACAAAAAGGCCGATAATGATTGGGTTCAATAATGGGCTTGAGAACAAGAAAACCATCATTGGGCCAAAGCCTGCTTTTGCTCTAAGTAATCCTTTTAGGAACGGGATGGTTGAGCATGAACAAAAGGGGGTTATCGATCCCAGCAGAGCGGCAATGATGTAACCTTTACCTTTCTTTGAGCTCAAAATCGATTGTATTTTTTCCGGTGGAATATACTCCTGCAATATGCCAACAATGTAACTAATCGCGAGGAATAGCACTGTTAATTCAGCGGCTAGAAACAGGAACATATTCGCCGTTTCTTTTGCCATGATGATGATTTCAGGACTCATGATATTGACCTTATTACACGTTTGTTTGTTATTTCCGGAATTACCGAAATAACTGAGGTGGTCGGATAGTAAACTTATTCAGTATTTAGTCAATAGTTATTTCTGCTTTTGTCGAAATGATTTTTGGTGAACGATTCTTAATACGCTGTAGAGTCTAGCTAAGGTTGATAATTCCGTTGTTAAAATAGCGCAAACGCTTATGATGATTAAATCAATAGCTTAAAGGACAAACTATGCTCGATGCTATTTGCCGATATGACGAAACTAAGCCGATAACCTATTCGGTATTTAAGTTTCAAAAATTACCTGATGGTGATATTGAAAAATATCGGCAAGCACTGGTATGTCCCGCTTGCGCAGGTAAGGCTTATTATCGTAAAGCGTCAAAAGATGGTAAAGCCGCCTGTTTTGGATCCCGTTATCATCAAGCTGATTGCTCCGAGTTTAAACCTTCGCCAGCCAAAGAGCGTGAAGAGCAGCACGCCATAGAGGTTAATCGGCTAGTGGTTGATTCTGACGCGATGATTATCGACTTTAGCCGTGCTGCAAAAGTCGCTAAGGCCAAAGTACAGCCAAAGGCAGACAAAGCAACGAATGAGAATGTTGCAGTAAATAGTTCGGCTGACATAACTCCCGCAGCAGTTAAAGCTGACTTATCAAAATCAGAGTTAGCGATCGCACAGCCTGAGTTGGTTATTGACGACGATAAAGCAGCAGCTCAAACGAGAATCGCGACTCAAGGACTGGAAAAACTACTGCATAGCTTGTTGCGTGGCAGTGACTTATCAACGTCGGATCTTTGGGTATATACCGATGAAAAGTATCGCTGGCGCGCCAAAAATCTGTTTGTAAACTTTGCCGATGCAGTGCCAACGGATAATGGCGCGCCGCGGATGTATTGGGGCACTATTTCACATACTGATAAAGAGCGCTTATGGCTGAATCCCGCCGAGACTAAAGATGTTGGGATCCCTATTGATATGTTTTCCAGCTCACTTATATCTCGCTTCGGCTTGCAGGAGCGTCGAGATTTTGAAGGCGCGGGGATCATTCTGTTTGGAAAATGTTTTTGGAATAAAGCCAAAAACCGTAAAATTATTCAGCTTTGGAGCAACGATGTCAGTCGACTCTTTATCTCTAAAGCTGACGAAAATGAGTAGCCGTTAGCGTAAAAACTCACTCTAATAGAAAAAGGGTCGCATTTAAAAGTGCGGCCCTTTTTTAGTTTAAATGAAACAGGTTTGATGTTTTTTGCAAGAATAAAGTTCATATAGATTTAGAAGTTAGTTTCCCCCCTTCCTCCCCACCTCATTCAAAGAAATAAACTGATAAACTCAGCATCAATTGTTAATAACTTGTTGTATTTACCTTGGATACCGATTATGAGATCAATGACGACCATAAAATCTTCACTGAAATTACCTATGTTGACTATCAGTCTAACGGTGAGAGTACGCCAGTATTCCATACAGGTAACTATATAGAAGCAGATAATGCTTTCCTTCCAGAAGCTACTCGTCAGCTGATGACTGACACAGACATGGAATATTTTAACCTATACCGTATCGATAAATAGTTTGGTAACCGTACCTATAACCAAGACCGCGAAACAATGCGCTTCTTAGTCGGTATTGAAGGTATCATCAGTGATGATTGGGATTACTCAATTCATGCTCAACGTGGTCAGCTAGAGGAAACCACGGTTTGGGGCGGTGAGATCTGGGGTGACCGTTATGACCAAGCTAAAGATGCAGTCTTTGCAGCTGACGGCAGTATCGTTTGTCGCGATGCCGATGCACGCGCAGCGGGTTGTGTTCCATTAAATCTTTTAGGTGAAAACCAAGCAAGTCAAGCGGCACTCGATTGGGTTAGCACTAGCGCGGGTCAAACGGCTAAAACAACTCAAACAAGTGCTGGTTTAGTGGTAACTGGTGCGTTATTTGATCTACCTGCCGGCTATGTTAGTGCTGCATTCAGTGCTGATTACCGTAAAGAAGAGTCAGAAACTAAGCCAGATCAAGCACTAGTCGACGGTACTATTTTTGGTAACACTGCAGTACCTATGACTGGTGAGTATGATGTCACCGAGTTTGCAGCCGAATTTAGCATTCCACTGTTGTCAGATATGTTCCTTGCACATGATTTAGGCATTGACCTCGCTTATCGCTGGATGGATTACAGCACAGCGGGTTCTGATGATGCTTGGAAAATAGGCCTAAACTGGGCTCCAATTGAAGACCTTCGTATTCGAGCGACGCGTTCTAAGTCGGTTCGTGCGCCTAACATTGGTGAGTTATTCGATCCAGGTGGGCAAACATTTGAAAGCTTCACTGACGTGTGTGATCTGATCAACGTTGAGCTAGGTCCAAATGACAACCGTAAAGCAAACTGTCAAGCAGCAGGTCTACCACAAGGTTGGAATCCAACAGAGTCTTGGTACCAGAGTAATCACCCAGGTACGAATGCGGGTAACCCAGATCTAAAGGCTGAAACATCAAACGATTACACTGTAGGTATGGTTTATACGCCAAACTATCTTGAAGGTTTCTCAATCACAGTCGATTACTGGTCATTTGCAATTGAAGATGCAATTAGCAGCATCGGCGTTGGTACTGCAGTTCGTTACTGCTATGACTCAGCTTCACTAGATAACCTCTATTGTGACCTATTTACTCGTGATGCTGGTACTGGTGATATTGTTGATTTCGTACAGAAGCCTGTTAACTCAGCTTCATTCGACGTTAAAGGTGTCGATATTGAATCTCAGTACGATATCCCAACGGACAGCTTTGGTGACTTTAGAGTCCACGTTATCGCAACGTATCTAGAACAGTGGGAACATAACCCGACAGGTTTTGCTGAAGACTTACAGGTTGATGTTGGTGAATATACCGACCCTCGCTGGAAAGCGATGTTTAGCTTTGGTTGGAACCTAGATGCACTTAATCTAGAAGCAAGAGCTAACTACCGTCATGCAGCAGTTGCTAGTAATGATTGGCAGCCAGAGAACAACAACTATAACGATATTCCATCGTCAACAGTTTGGGACTTCACTGGTTCGTATGATTTCACTGATACACTTTCTATGCGCTTCGGTGTGAAGAATGCGTTCGATTTAGCACCACCACGTAACCCATATGTTTATGATGGTGCTGGTTACTATGACACCACCGGTCGTGCGTTCTTCCTAGGTGCTAACTACAAGATCTAGTATTAACTAAATTTGCCATGTCGTCATCGACATAGGTAAGTCCTTAAAAGCCAGTAGTGAATAGCTACTGGCTTTTTTACAGGCCAATCGCTTTCACAATGTACTTCTTGCTAGTTTGACCCGCGTTCATCAGTCAGATTCGATTAACGAACTCAATATTTCCATTGTAGGCGGCGGTGCCACAGGTGTGGAGTCGGCGAAACGGTAAGCCCTTCGAGGAAGGTTGTAGCGAGTATTTGACGATCGATAACGGTGATTTTGGGTGTGGCTAAATTTTGGTTTATCACTCTATAGCGAGTTAGAAAAGTGTCTCAGGCTGCTGTTTGGTAAATGTTTTTCATATTAGATTAGCGGTGAACATGAGGTAAGCGTTAGGAGGGAAATACAGCGAGGACAGAGAAGCCAGTGAAGAAGCGAGACTTCCTCACTGGCGGGCAATGATTATTTTGAAATCAGGATAGTGTCATTATTGTAGCCAGTAGTGTGCACCGACAAGCACTGATCATTGCTGTCAGTCACGATCCAGTTATTGCCTGGGTAGCCAGTGAACGATGCCGATCCGTTTTCTTTGATTGTTTTATAGTGAATGCGCTCACCGTCTTCATAGCGAAGCCAAGAAACATTGATGTCAGCGGTGGTGGCATTAGTAAAGTCCAGCGTATACCACTCATCGTATGTCTCTACGGTGGAAGGTGCCTCTGTTACGCAGTTATTTACTTGCTGACCGACAGAGACGGTGATTTCGTCATAGTAAGATCGTAAATGCGGCATGGTGGAGTAGGCACGAATAGTATGCTCTCCTGCTGAGAGTGAAGCCGTAATCGTACTGCTTCTGCCGATATAGCCATCGAGATCAGAAGTCCACTCGAAGAAGTTAGTAATATCCTCCCCTTGCCTAATGGCGGATACAGCAAGAGTCACTTGCTCGTTATGTTGATCTTCAATAGTGACATTTACGCATGTTGCCGGAAGTGTAGGGCCATTTCCTGTTGCGCCTTCCGTGAAACAGGTTTGGGCTGATGCTGGTAAAGAGATCAGCAATCCCGATGCAAGAACAAACGATCCAACTAGCGATTTTGACATGATTAATAGCGCCTTAATTATAAGTGTTAAGTTAAGTTGTTATATCCGTACCTAGCCTTGTACCGCTAGTTACGAGTCGTCAGGTTAAACTTAATCGATTGATAAACAAGACTAATTACCCCTACTAAAATTCACCTATCGGCTTAGTATTTATAGTGTGTGATTTTTTAATGCATCATCAACATGTCACACATAAACATTATGGCAATGGGGGTTTATTCAGTAATAAGACTGAGTTTAGGCTAGGCTGAATGCGCCTCTAGGGTGCATAAAGGACGATTGTGGATTGTTAGGTGGCTCGCAGAACGGCGTACTTTAATTGAAAGTCATATAAAGTTCATCTAACCAACCGGTTTATCCGCGTCCTACTTGAAGATGCTGGTTTCGAACTTGCGGTAAATCCATGGTCGATTTTCATAGACTGAGCACATTAATGTCTCTCTAATTGAGCCATATTTTAAAACTTGATGGTTCTAGGATGATGAACTCGCCGAGTCATTGAGTATGAAATAAGCACATGTTAATAATCCTCTTGATTGTTACTTCCTGCGCTTGATTGTTACTTCCTGCGCTTGATTGTTACTTCCTGCGCTTGGTTAGGATTGCTGCTCACCAGTTTATTTAAGCAGGGGGAGCCAGTCGCTACTTATTTTTATCTATTCCCAAAGAGGTATTTACATCGAACGCTTGTAGTTGTTCGGTTGCGCGGATGTTGGCGCATTGTTGTTATTGGTTTTATTTATAACGAAATGTAACAAAAGGTTTGGTTTTATGTGTCATTGCTGCTAGGTATAAAAGGGCACCCAACTCAAGAAAGGATAATCTATGAGTCAAAATAGCCTGTTTAGTCGCACGAGTATCATGCTAATTGGAGCCCTAGTCACACTGGGTTTATTTATCTTTATGTCGCAATTGGTTAAATCAGATCTAGTCTATGTCGGCAAGGCAACCGAAGCCCCAATCTTACATATTACCAGTGAGATCCCCGATCCCATTCCCCCCAAAAAAATCGAACGAATCAAGCCTGATCCTATCGTCGTTAAGCCGCCACGGATTGAGATCCCAAGTCATGGAGAGGGAGGTATTACACCACTCACTGACATTGCGCCTCCGGTGATGCCAAGAGTGAGCAAGGGTTATAACCAAGGAGCGACAAATCAAGATGCGATGCCCGTGGTGCAAGTTGCCCCGCAGTATCCAATCAGCGCAGCCAGAAACGGTAAAGAGGGTTATGTTGTATTGCAGTTTGATATCAGCACGCTTGGTAGTGTCACCAATGTTAGTGTGATTGACTCCAAGCCTAAACGGATATTTAACAAGTCTGCAGTACGGGCAATTAAGGGCTGGAAATACAAGCCAAAAGTGGTTGAAGGTAACCCGGTAATTCAACCTAAGCAGCAAATTAGACTGGATTTTACTTTGGAGAAGGCGCTGTAATCAGTGCGAAGGTGAAAACAACGACATTGGCCAATGCTAATGTCGTTATCATTGTAAACCCATTGACGCTAAAGAGCAGCCTCAGATAAGTTTAACGATCTAAATAAAAAGAGAATTGCATGAAGTGACTTTCATCGCTGAGCGGACTTAAGTAACTATTTTCCATTTCTCCCCTTGCGGCTGTTAATTTACGCCACTCACTAAGTGATTTTTTCGAACCATAACTCTGAACATCAATATGTACTTTTTCAGCTTGTAACGAAGCCAGTTCGGCCTCTAGATCTGTAGATAATCTAAAGTCGGGCATCTCGCCAGAAACTCCACCTTTAATCACCCAGTAGCTACGACCAGTATCGGTTTGACCCGTAACTGAAATTTGAGTGAAAGCAATGTTACTATCCGCGTTTGAGAAATCATACTGATAAGGGGGCTGATTATCGGAAATTGAAGCGAACAAACTGTATATCGCGTCAGTTAAGTCAGTCGTCACCTCCCTAAGTTGTAAGTGGCGAATGGTGTCACCTTCAGAATTAACCTTAACCGTTGCAGTTGCATATGTATAAGCTTCAATATTGCCTACCTGAGCGGTACTGTAGTCATGATAGCGAGCATAATTGTCAGAGGTCAGTGCAGGGTAGATAAAAATAGGTTGATTTACGCCGAGATTATCATTGTAATTACTCCAACCTGTTCTGGAATAAGCACGAGCACTGTGATTGGAAAAATCAACATTGACCTCAACTCCGGTCGCGGTGAAGTCATCTAGGGTTGGCTCAATATTACTCACCTCGGTTAAATCGAACGCACCGGCCATACTTGTAGCGCCGTCGGCAGCGATAAGCTGAATAGACATATCACCATAGCTTTCACACCACTCTAACTGGGGGGATGATAAATCTGGGGCAAGCTGAAAGTTATTATTCTCTAGGTAAAGCGTGCTATCTGGTGCATCTTCGATGAGCGTTTGCAGCGAAAAGTCAACCTGTTTACAGTTGCAGTTCGTCTCATCGGTATAGGCAAAGAAGAGCGTCGCGCCTAAATCACCAGGCTCAACATCGAGTTCGGTATTAATATAAAGGGTTCTATTACCTTGATAATCATAATCATTACCTGCCACTGTTACGTGCTTAGCGTCTGCTGGCCAGTCTACCTGCAGTTGACCTTGAGTATCGGTCGCATATTCTTTGATTACATCGCCGGATTGGTTATGGATGAGCACTTTAATATTGGCTATCGGCGATTTCTGTCCGCAACCATCGCGCTTAATGGTATTGAGTGAGAGTTGCCTTTCTGGAGCTTGAGTATTGTTAGTGCTGTTAGTGCTGTTATCGCTACCACCGCCACAGGCTGTCAAAAGTCCTGCAATAGCAAGACTCAATGTTCCTTTAACTAAATTCATTTTCTTCCCTAATTATAAGTGCTGTATAACGACGTAAATACCGCGCAAATTAAATTTTGATTATTGATTGTTTTTCGAGCGGATTGTAACATCCAAACTGGCGAGGAATATACAGTGGAGAAGTAAGTTGAATTAAATTCATCCGTGGTTTTTAACTACTTATATTACTCACTTTAAATTAGGATGTCATGAATTACCTTGGCCTGCATTCTATCTGAAGATGCAGGATTCAGTGGGAGTTTAATGGGCTTTAATCAACGTCAGTTATTGCTCCTGCATAACTGACATTCACACCATCCCTGGTGCTTGCATTGATTACCACTAATGGTCATTCCCTTTGTACAATCAATAACACAGAGTAAAGCCCATTAAAACCCATCAACGCCTCTGAAACGAGCATCTTTAAGTAGGATGGGTATGTCTCTCATTCTATCGTATGCATAAAAAAGCAATCCATGGCACTTTTAAAACCTGGCACTGTGGCTAGCTGAAAAACTGATGCGAGTAGTACGGCCAAGAATGAAGCTGCACTAATACTTACACCACAAAGACGGCCAAGTTTACCGTTATGGCGATGACTGGGGTAAAGTAGGCGTTATAGGAATTTGTTATGTTTCGCAACCAGATGGATATTTGATGAGTAGCACTAAGATTGATTTAGGCGTAAGTTTTGACAACAGCTACGCAAATGAACTGCAAGGGTTTTATGTCTCCTGTGAGGGTGATAAAGCGCCCACGCCGGTATTGGTAAAGTTCAATCAGGCACTCGCTGAACAGTTAGGCATCAGTAATAGCAGTGCAGAGCAGCTTGCCGCCGTTTTTTCAGGCAGCGAAGCGCCTCAAGGTTCAGCGCCATTAGCCCAAGTCTATGCTGGTCATCAGTTCGGTGGATTCAGTCCGCAGTTGGGGGATGGCCGAGCCTTGCTGTTAGGTGAGGTGGTGGATAAGTCTGGTCAGCGGCAAGATATTCAGCTTAAAGGCTCTGGCCGTACGCAGTTTTCTCGCGGTGGTGATGGTAAAGCGGTACTGGGCGCCATTTTACGGGAATATATACTGTGTGAAGCGATGCATGCGCTGGGGATTGCGACCACTCGTGCACTGGCTGTGGTGACGACGGGTGAACCCATCTATAGAACGCGATACTTGCCAGGGGCCGTGTTAACTCGAGTGGCAGCCAGTCATCTGCGCGTAGGCACTTTTCAATATTTCGCCGCTCAAGGTGAAGAGGCTAAGCTCAAACAGCTGGCCGATTATGCCATTGCGCGGCATTACCCTGAGCTAAAGCAAAGCGAACAACCCTACTTAGACCTCATTTGTGCCGTGCGAGATAAGCAAGCCGAGCTGGTGGCCAAATGGATGTTAGTCGGCTTTGTGCATGGAGTGATGAACACCGATAACATGACCATCAGTGGCGAGAGCATAGATTACGGCCCCTGCGCGTTTATGGATAACTATGATGCTAACGCGCTGTTTAGCTCTATCGACCAAGATGGTCGCTATGCCTATAGCAACCAGCCCGCGATGGCGCAATGGGATCTGGCTCGATTTGCTGAAACATTGCTGCCATTTATCAGTGAAGATTCAGACGATGGGATCGCGCAAGCAACAGAGGCGATAAAGGCGTTTTGGGATATCTTTAAGTCCCATTGGCTTAGGGGAATGCGCGCCAAATTGGGCATGACTTTGGAATTTGAAGGCGACTATGCACTTTGTGAGCAGTTGCTGGAATCGATGCAAGGGCAAGCTGTGGATTACACTCAGCTATTTCGTCAATTAGCAGCTGATTTGGTCGCTGACAGTAGCGTTGCTGAGACGTTGTTTACTGACTCTAAATTATTCATGCAATGGCAAGCGCAATGGCAAGCAAGATTGGAAAAGGAGCCGCTATCCACTGCAGAACGCGCAAGTTTGATGGATGCAGTTAATCCTGTTTATATTCCTCGGAATCATCTGGTTGAGGCCGCTATCGAGGCCGCAGAGGAGCGCAGTGATTACCAACCATTTGAGGCGTTAGTTGCGGTACTTGCTAGCCCTTATACACTACAAACCGCTAAAGATGAGTATAGTCATCCAGCGCCCGCAAGTTTCGGTAAGTTCACCACTTACTGTGGCACTTAGGCTAAAATTGACACAAAAAAACACGCAATGAATGGTCATTGCGTGTTAGTCGAGTCTTGCCTATCTATTATTTGGGTGAAGGCATTAATCGAAGAACGCTAATTCAAGGTGTGCTTTTTCACCTTTAACTTCTACCGCAACGCGATAGTTGTCAACTGCATCTTTCCAGTCTACTGAGCCTAGCTCAAGATTGTAGATCCCAGACTCAGATTCAGTGACTGTCAAGGCGCACTCTGCATCTTCAATACAATTTGCATGGTTGGCTTGATGCCAAGCAAGTTTGTATTTAACTGAAGTATCGCCTGCCTTTGGGTAACCCATGATGATTAAGTTAAAGCCGCTGGCATCAGTCACCAACTTGTCGCCATCACCGGTAAGGGTTAACGCTACGCTACCTTTTTCAGCGTCTATTGTTTGTAAACTCACGCTCAGAGTTTCAGTTTCATTTATGCCAATCGTGGTGACTGGCGAAACTGGTGGCTCAACAGGCGGTTCGACAGTCTTATCGTCATCG
Organism: Shewanella abyssi; assembly: GCF_023284025.1. Taxonomy (GTDB): domain Bacteria; phylum Pseudomonadota; class Gammaproteobacteria; order Enterobacterales; family Shewanellaceae; genus Shewanella; species Shewanella abyssi. The sequence continues at coordinate 54,192 of NZ_JAKIKR010000014.1, forward strand.
CTTCCGCAGCCGAACAGTAGCACAGAGCTTAGGCCGATGGCGCAGTATAATTTAGTATGTTTCATAGTTATTTCCCTGCGTTTAGTGGCCAGTGTGGCAGGTATCACAACCCATATTGGTTTTCACACTTGGAGCAAATGTGGACTCTGAAGTGTGGCAGCTTTGACAGCCGGCAACAGTATCTGAGATAGGGTGATCGATTACCGTTTCGCCATCAAACGCTTTATTTAACATGTCCACTAGCTCATAAACAACAGAAGCGGATAGTTGCTTACAGCGCATGCCTTTTTGGCTGAAGGATTTGCCATTTTCTCTTGCCCATAGGCTGATAGAGGAGTGACATAAGATAGTGTTTGCTGAAGTAGGAGTACCGACTTGATCTAATGTCTCAGTCATATCAGCGCCAATCCCTTCAATAAACTCAGCAGTTTGCAGTGGTAACGCTTGGCTTTCGTAATAGCGCATTGTTGGACTAAGAAGTGCGTTGGCTTGTTCACCGTTAATACTCAGTAAATTAGCTAACATACCGGTCGCGTTAATATTACCGCAAACAGTACCTTCACCAAGCATGCCCGCCCAGCCATATACCGCAAGCCCTGTAGGCAACAGTGCAAATTTTTCGGCATCTGGAGAATCTGACAGAGCTAAACTTTTGATGATGCTGTCAAACACTTGGAACATACAGCCGTTACCCGTTTCATAGGCGAGTTTAGCAACCGTCATAGGGTCTAGTTTGGCGTAAGCTAATTTTTCACCTACTGCTAGTCTCCACTCGCCAGTACTACTTGTAACTGCTGCGATAACAGGGTTTGCCACTAAAGCTGTACCTGCGGCAACTGAGGTAATGCCAATGATACGGTTGATTGCTTGTCTTCTATTTAGTGTTTTCATCATTTTATGTCCCATTTTATTATGTCACTCAATACTCTGCTTGAGCGTTTTGAATTAGCTGCAGGTAGTTAAAATGCTGACCCTGTTGGAGTGCAAATCAACGCTGCATTGGCTTGAGATAAGAATGACAGGGCATTGAAAATGCTGATGAGAGCTAGCTCAAAGTAATTTTCACCTAAATTATCGCCGTAATGATTCGGCTGGGTATTGGTGTAAACTACTGCTAAATGCGTAATGAGTGGCGAATAATGCCTATATTCTTTATTCGTAACAGATGTAATGCTAATTACAGCGTTTTATCCTGTTTATTACTGGCTGGGTTTATTGATCTAGATCTAATAACGTTATGATGCACAAGAAAAATTGCATATACACCTTTGAATTTTCGATGGAGGATGCATTGCAAGTCAGTTAGTTGCTCTGAAAATAAGTGAGCAATAAAAACCTACGGGTAATATTGCTATTTAAGATCCCATGCAATAAGCGTAAAGGCTAGAAAAGCAATGATAGGGCCGACATTATGAACAGAGTATTAGATCTATTGCATATCTGCTGACAAATAATATTGTGTATTGCCAAATTGTGATTGGCAGGATGTTTGTGCTGTTGTAATTGCAGTAAAATAGCTTAACGATTTTATATGGACGCTATTGATATGCGGTTAAAAATCTTTGAATTTGATATTGCCAATAGTCAGTTATTCAATAGTGAAACTCAAAGTTCAGTACACCTAACACGCACCGAATGCCAGGTGCTTGAACTGTTAGTGACTCACCCCAATCAAGTGATGAGTAAGGGGCAGCTTGCTTGTGCGGGTTCGCAAACCGCAGTGATGAGCGAATCTGCTGTAGCAAAAGCGGTGTTCACCTTACGAAAGCATTTTGGCGAAGCGCATGCTGAGTTAATTGAGACCTTTCCTCGCAAAGGTTATCGGTTAAATATAGCAGCGCCTAATGCAAGCTGGTTGCAGCACTCTAAGGCGCGTAAAAAGTACCTTATGTTAACTGTGGCGGCACTTTTAATTAGCTGTATTGCCGTGGTGACGGCGATGCATCAATACATCTTGTTTAAAGATGTAGATGTACCTATTAAAACCAGTCGTAACATTACCTTGGATAATGGCCAGCAACTGATACTTACTTGGTTAGAGTCGCCGAGAATTAGATTACGGCAAGAGGTGTCCGTCGAAGCCAAGGTTGTATTTGCACTAAATCGTTGCCCGCATTTGACATGGGATAGGGTGTACCTCGCATTTTCAAATGATATGCAGGTGCTTAATGTATCCATGCTCGGCAAAACAGCGAAAGGCGGCACATTGATGAGAAACATTAAAACTATCGACTTTAGCTTAAGCCCTGAATTTATTTCAGAAGACTGGCTCAAGGAGGTATCACTCTGTGATTAAACAGCTAAAAATAGTGTTAAGTGGCGGGCTATTGGCGCTAGTCATAGGAATAATTGTTTATCAGCACATTAAGGCAACCGAAGTGGACATTGTGTTGTCATGTCGCAATGAACTGGTTGCCATGAATCCCAGAACCAATGTCATTGAACACCACTCAATGATTGCTGATTTTGCCCTGCAAAAACGCTCGGCTAGTATTAGTTATCGATACTTCACCACCGACGGTATTCCCATTGCTACCCTACAATTAAAGGGCGATGTGCTGAGTGCGAATAAGGACAAGGATATCTATATCCTCAATTTGGTCAGTAGTGAGCTTATTCGACATAATAGCGAGTTGTCATTGCCTTTACATGGGAGCCATTTGGAAGCGTTCGCCAGTCGCAATATTACCAAGGAAGGGGTGCACAACTTAACGATTCAAATCGCTAGTCGTAACCAAAGTGAAAATACTGCGCTGTTGTACTTTTTACCGAGCACCAATATCTGCGCCTGTAGTCTAGTCACTATGGGGTAATGTTTAATCCAATGGCTAGCTTTAAGCTAGCCATTGCAGCGTTAACTTTGTTCTTTTTCCATCTTTATACTCCTTTGCTATCTTTCTACATTTCATCGACTTTGCTGTCGCCGTTACTCATCCTCCAGCGCCTGCGAGATCAACTATAATTTGAGTTAATTGGTTTGTTTTTACATTTCGGTGACTGGAGCTGTTAGCCGAATGTAAGACACATACGTAGGTAATGATTATGACAGAACTCAAGATTAAGAATGTCGGCAAAGGCTTAGGGCTAGAGTTACCACAAGAGATCATCGACCAGCTGCATCTTGGTGCCGGCGACAATATAGCCTTAGAGAAAATGGCCCATGGCTGTTACCGACTCACCTCAAAAAGCGATGAATTGGCGGAGCAGATAGCATTAATAGAGGGTTATATGCATGAAGAAGATGCTTAATCCTACCATCTATCCAAATTAAATGGTTAGCGCCGTAAGCGTTCAGCTTTTACGGCGTTTAATATCTTCTCTACCTAACTACCTAACTACCTAACTACCACCAACAATCTACTCACCCCTTCGATGTCATCGATAAGCAAAATATCCATTAATACCTGTGGCTGTAATTTGTTGGTTTAATATCAAAGAGGCTAATTTAAAGTAGTATTCGCGAGTAATTAATTACCGTTTATCGATAATTAATTATTGACTAATGTTAATGGTATGGGTAGATTTCAGTGTAAATTAGCTTGAGTTAAATAAGGATGTTGAATGGAACGCGCTGCAAAATACGTTACGCTATTTTTGGGGTTATTGATGTTGTCGGCTTGTCAGTCTATTTCGGTGACAGAGGAACACTTTTTATATCCTGATGATTCAATTAGTCAGGCGGATGTCGATACTTGGGGACGACAACAAGCACTTGAATTTATCAGTATCAGTGCGACTGATGGTACTCGATTGAAAGGTGCACTCATCACACAGCCAAACGCTCGTTTCACATTGATCTATTTTGGTGGGAATCAGTTCAGGTTCGAATCGCAAGGTGGAGCATTGGCAAAAATACTGAGTCAATTCGATAATAACCTGCTGATTATGGATCATCGTGGTTACGGTATGAGTGAAGGCATACCAAGTATCAGTGCATTGCAAACTGATGCGAGTGATATTTACGACTATGTTAAGTCAGCCCCAAGCTTGGCAAAACTGCCCGTTATCGCTCATGGGATATCATTGGGCAGCATGATAGCCGGCAGCCTTGCTGATCAGCGGCCAGTCGATGGGTTAGTTTTGGAAGGCTCAACAACTACGGCTAAGGCGATGATCGACGCACAAGTTCCTTGGTATGCAATGCCTTTTATTGAGCTTGATATTAGCGATGAACTTGCCAAGATTGATAACCTGGCTAACATCGAAAGTTACTCTGGAGAGTTGCTGGTAATGGTGGGTGAAAACGATAGGACCACTCCTGTTAGCTTATCAAAAACCTTGTATGAAAGTGCGGCAACACCAAACAAACAGTTGTTTATCGCCCCAGGTAAAGGACATGGCAATGCGATTAAGTCAGAGCTGTTTTCGGTTCACTATAAAGCCTTTATTGAAAAAGTGCTGTTGGCAGACAAGGCCGAAACATTATGAATAGAATCAAAATACTGAGCTCAATCGTAAAATTCGGGCTCTATTTTACCTTGCTATCTCTACTGTTGAGTTTAGCGATTGGTATTTTCCATCAAGATCATCATGTCGTTATTGGCGGAGAAGGTGGTATGGAAGTTTGGCTGGGGCTAGATGTTGCTGGCAATTGGAGTGTGTTAGCAGAGCAATTAGCATTGCATGGATTTAACCAAGTGTTGCTAATGGGGTTAATACAGATAATTCCGTTAGTGATTATTAATTGTGTATTATTACGCTTGTTTAGCCTGTACCAGCGGGGAAGAGTGTTTGAGTTAGCCAATATTAACTGTTTTCGCTATTTAGGTTGGACTCTGGTGGGACAATTTTTGCTAAACATAATATATCCACCCATATTGAGCATAATGATGAATAATATGTACTCAGAGCTGACTCTAAAGCGAGCCATTAGCTTTGGAGAAAATGACATCGCAATGCTACTGGTGGGCTTAATCATCATTGTTATTGCTGAAGTTATGTTGCAAGGGTTATTGCTGCAATCAGAACAAGAGTTAACCATATAGTGGCTATCGTGATAGAGCTTGATGTGCAGTTGGCTAAACGCAAGATGAAATCGACAGAGCTTGCGGCGGCAATTGGCATCACCCCGCAGAATTTGTCAATTCTTAGATCGGGCAGGGCGAAGGCTGTTCGCTTTTCAACTCTGGAGGCTATTTGTCGCTATTTAGACTGCCAGCCTGGGGATATATTGCGCTATCAGGATGATCCTGTATAACGTCAACCAGCTTTAACTTGGCCTCGGTATTTTGCTCATGGTATTAATACCAATTCCATTAAATAGTTGCTCATTCAGCGGGAATTAAAATCACTTTAGGCAAGCAAGTGGGTTGTAGCTAATAGTTATTCTATATCGAGAACCACATGCGCAGTATAAAGTGATTTTAAACCCGCACAACGTGAGCTTCTCAGGACTTTCACTGCTGCGTTGCATTGTCTTAAAAGGGAATAACCATTTCTTCCACAATGCGCCTGGAATTGAAAGCCCTGAGAGAGCTCTGAATTGATCACATACTTAATGGAATTGGTATAAATCTCAGCGACTTAATTCTTTGACATTCAGCCTATGAGAATAGCTCAAGTGTCCAACTCCTGCATTGACTGTCTATTTACCTCCGTTCTACCCAAATCTTGCACTTTCAGGTAGAACGGGGATAAACCCATTGGTTATCCATTTTTTATCTGAGCTCGTGCCGGTGTAGGTGTTACACATTCGACTTTATATTTGGCCGTTACCACCGTTTTAGGTTGCGGCGATAATACCTCTAAACGATACCAACCCTGAATGGCGTTATTAGTACTGGAACCATTAACGGCCAAAGTCTTACTCGCTTCTGGTTTTGAAATTGTACGGTGCCAACTTCTGACGGCAAGCGTGCTTGCCTTTGTGAACTTGAGTGTGAAGGTTGGCGATATTTTAGCGTCATGACTCACGTATCGATATTTCACCGTGCCAGCGCTATTGCTGACGATGCTGCCATTGAACTTGACGCCCGTCGGGCAACTGCCTTTATAGCTGCTAGGGTTCGCCTTGAAGCTAACGCTCTTGATTAAGGGGATCAGCAGCATGGTGGCCATTTTAGGCTTGGGCTTGGGTATTTTAGTTTCGGCAAGGGCAGAGGCGAGGCAGGCTATTTTTGCGTTCACCTGGGTACTTTTTGACGAGGTATCTGTAAAGCCAAGACCCGTGGGTTTACAGGTTAAATGATAGCCGACAGTAAAAGCTGCTGGATAATTAACCTTGAAGCCTTTCGCTAATAAATGGTACTTACTGAGTGTCGGTTCAGAGGATAGCCGTTTGTTCAATTCATTATTGCATACGGTACTAGGACTAATATTCTGGCCGTTGGTGTAGCTGTACTGACCTGAAGCCTCTTTGCTATGGGGGATTAAGAAATTAGCAGGCTCTGCGCTGTCACCGACTAATGAAAATCCTGATACGCTCATCCTGCCTTTATAGGCTTTATTGCCCTTACCTTCATACTTACACTCGGCATTCAAGTTGATTGAAAACTGGCTGATCTTGGTTTTATCAATCTTATCCCACTTTTCACCAGTACTGGAGTAGACGGTAATTGTCGGCGCTTTGCTAAAGCCATTCGGCGCGGAGATAGACAATTTTTTCACTGAATTGGCGTTGGCGTTACTAATGATGAGGGTAAATAGTATCGCCACTATGAGCAATAATGTACTTGGACGTGAATACTGCATAACAATATTCCTTATTTAGGAAGCTGATCAGCATTTACAGGTAGGTGTTCATTGGTCGCTATAGGCATTGAGACACTTGAGCATGACTCAATACCCAAGCGGGAGGCTAATGGACACTTTGGTAGCTAAATCGTAAGTGTTTAGCATCTTTAATGAGTCGAATAAATGACTGTCGACTCATGTGTACCAGGCTGCTGTGGTCGCCCGCTTCGAAGTAGACCTCCTTGGCGTTGACTAATAGATCATCATAAACGGCTTCTAAGTTATAAACTGCACCAATGGAGGGGATAGCCCCATTCTCACAATCATTAAACATTGGGTAGATCTGCTGCTCCTTGAGTAGGTGCAGATCTCGGTTTAGCTTGTCACCGAGCGAACGTAAACTGATTTTGTGGTTGGCGGGTAATACTGCCATGACCTTACGGCCTTCATGATCTTCTAAAATCACTGCCTTAGCGACCTGGGTTGCAGGCACATGAGCCCCAAAGGCTGAGTTAAGTGAGCTTACACTGTGGGGGTGGGAGACAAGATCGTACTTGACATCGTTTTCCACTAGGTACTTATTTAATCGGTTTGAAATAGTCATAGTATTGCCTCTTTTCACCGATATGACATTAGCCCTAATTATAGTTCATGGGCTTTGATATTGTGCTGGGAAGCAGTCATTCCGCTAGTGGTTGGCTAGCTCAGAGGAGGTTTAGTTAATCTTGTTGGGAGAGCTGGCAGCTAAAATTAGCACCGCCTAAGTGGCCGCGACTGACTGATAACTTTCCCTGCATGCGTCTTGCTGCTGCTTTGGCAATAGCCAAGCCAAGCCCTAAGCCGCCAGTTTGTTGGCTGCGGCTCCTATCTATGCGTGCAAAGGGTAGAAAAATGGTTTCAAATTGTTGGCTATCAATGCCTGGGCCATCATCGTCAACACTGATAATGAGCCTGTTGTGGCTAAAACTGGTTGAGACCTCTACTTGAGCATTTGCATACATCAGTGCATTTTTAAACAGATTATCAAACATTAACCGTAAGTAGGCTGGATCGCATTCAAGCTGAAGCGGCTGCAGATTTAAGTTCACGATGATTCCATTGTCAGTTATTAATTGTTTAACTCGACTCTGCAAATATTCATCAAGCTTTATGAGCTGCTTGTTTTGGCTGTCATCTTGATTTGACGCTGCATTTAGCTTTGAGAAGGTCAGCACCTGGCGAGTTAACTTCTCAATATCATCGATATAGCTGTCGATGTCATCCAGTAGTTCTAGCGCTTCGTTTTGCAGGCTGCGTTGGCGCAGTAATCCGGTTGCGAGCTGAATTCGACTCAATGGCGTGCGCATTTCATGGGGCACCGCTTGGGCAAACACTTGATTCTCTTTTACTGTTTCAGTGATGGCATCTGCCATTCGGTTAAAACTGTCTGCCAACTCATTCACTGGCTCGGAGTAGCTTTGATTCGCTCTAATATGGAGATTGCCTTTACCAAACTGTTTATTGGTATCGACGAGTTGATTTATCTGCGTCTGTAACCGCCGCACTGAAAAGTATAGCGTGGTACCTATAGTGATAATCACCACGAGTAACAGTAAATAAGGGATAAACTCTGCGGGATCATTGCGCAATAATTCAATAAAACTGCTGCTCTGTTGGCGATAGGGAGCATCAACAAATAAACGGTTTGGCAGACGATCCGCAATCAAAATAGTGCCGTTAGTTTGGTAAAGCGGATAAACAGCCAACAGTTGCTCATCCGTTAATTGGTAAATCGATACCCCTGCCATATTACTCAGAAACTCGCAGTTTGAGCAGTCTAGTTCAGCATTCCATTTTGCTTGCCACGTAATATCGAATTGAGGATGTAGCCCTTGAGAACTATTAATATAGCGCTCCACAGACAAGTGGGTGCGCTGGATGTCTGAGGTGATTTCAATAAAAGTTTGATAGCTATCATCATAAAAATCGACTACATCACTTTGCTCTAGAAACTGCTCACTTAAGTACAGAGTTAAGATAATGCTGGCAAATAATGCCGTTAGCAAACTCAAGTAAAGGCGAGTAAAAAGAGGTGGAAGATAGTTAGCCATCGATCAACATGTATCCTTTGTTACGTATCGTTAATATGGTTTTGTAGGGGGGCGTGTCGTCATTGAGTTTTTTTCTTAGTCCTGAGATCCGCATATCAACTGAACGGTCATTAAAATCATAATCTATGCCTCTTAACGCGCGGCAACAATCTTCTCTAGAAACGACGGTGCCAGCATGGGAAGCAAGCAGCAGTAACATATCGTACTCAGCGGTCGTGAGCACAAGTGTTAGATCGTCATAGCTCACTATTTGCTTACTGGTGTCAATCATGAGCTGGCCAACTTGTAACTGCTTTTGACTCGGGACGATGGGTTGACTGCGCCTAAGTAAGGCTTCAATTCTGGCAAGCATCACATGTGGCCGCACAGGCTTAGTGAGGTAATCGTCAGCACCCAGTTTTAGCAGGCTTACCTCGCTGATATCGTCGCTGCAGGCGGTTAACACCAAGATAGGCCCTCGATAGAATTTACGCACCTGTTTACAAACCGATACACCGTCTAAACCGGGTAACATTAAATCTAGAATGATTAACTCGGGTTGCTCTAACCGCACGGCGGTTACTGCGTGTAAGCCATTATTGATAATGTGGGTGCTGTAACCTTCAGCTTCGAGATACATTGCGGTGAGGCGAGAGATCTCTTTATCATCTTCAACAATGAGTATATTTGCTTTACTCACAACTGTTTACCTTAATATTAACTCTACCAACGTATGATAGAAATGCTGCGCTGACGAGTCTGATTTTACAGGATATTGTCACTAAATACAGTTCGCTTACATGTGCTTACATAGCGTGTAATGTGCTTACTTTCTCTTACCCTACGAGCTTAATGGTCATGTTAATTTTACAGCTCAAATCAAAGAGGTATTAGGAGTAGACTATGGTGGCTAAAGTAATATTGGTTGGGGTTGTAACAGCAAGTTTAATGGCCTTAGTGGCCTGTAATTCTGACTCTTCGAGTACGCCATCCGGTGGCAACAATAACTCAGGCTCTGGCCTGTCAGCAGAAACAAAGGCACTTGGTATTGAGGATGTGCCTGCATCATTATTGACGACCTATAGCGCTGCACTTAAATTTAATCGTTATACACAAATTAAAGCACCCAATGGCAAGTCTATCCATATTATTGCGCAAGACTTGATTAGTGATAACCAGATAGTACGCTCCCGCGCTATTTTGACTCATTACCTGACTAATTTACCCGGCTCTGAATATGGTAGTGACAAATCTGCTGTGGCCAATAAGATGGCAGACAATGGCGCTATCTTATTACTCCTCAATGGCAGTGATGATGGCAGCAATGCTGCTACAGAGCTAGGCGGACAACCGCTATATCAAAATGAAATTCAAGTTGAAGGTGGCGCTTGGTATATCAATCAAAACTATGAAGAGCATCGTGATGCGAGTTTTGAAGAGATCCTGCATATGATGCATGATTACGGGATCGGTGTGGACCAAGATAGTGAGTTCATCGGCGCCTTGCCTAGCTATCAAGCTGAAATTAGAGCCGCTCAAACCACAGCGTTAAATGACAAACTATGGGGTGGGGATGAAAATTGGATCACTGAACTCACTGCTGAAAATAGTTTAACTCAAGAATATCTCGCGTCAGTTATCGATGCTTATTATGGTTTGTGGGGGGCATGGACTGGCAGCGAAACTCACAGCATGTGGGGCGGATATATTGCAAAAACACGCGCTGAAATTAGCAGTGAAGACCCATTAGCTGCTGAGTTGATGCACAATAAATTCTTTCATTCCTACCTTACCTATAATGCGCGAATTGATGCGAGCTTTATGGGTGATTTTAGCCTGAAGTTCAATTGTGACATCGGTTATAGTCACCATTCGCAATACCTTAAGGATGTGACGCTAACTGGCAAGCTAGATAGCAATGTGGTGGTTAATCAACTCGATAACAATATCACCGGTAATAGTGGTAACAATGGCGTTAAATTTAGCGGTAGTTCATCGCAGTACAGTATTGAAAAGCAAGACAACGGCGCCACGATTATTACCGATATGGTGAGTCATCGAGATGGCATTAATACCCTTAATGGCATTGAAAAGGCGCTGTTCAGCGACAGTAGTACTGCGTTGTAAACACTTATTGATATGATAGGTTTAACATTTAGGCCGCTTATCTGAGCGGCTTTGTTGTCATTGATTTTAGCTTAAATCGTTAGTCTATGTGTTGAACGGCGATCATAAAATGCACAAATACTGCTTGGAGAAAATTGTATTTTTTAGACTAAATGCTATTGGTTAAATGTAGTGCTGACCCTCTCGACGGCAATAACGTTGTTGAAAATTAAACGGACTCATTTTCAAGGTACGCACTGCATCGACCCAGCCAACCACTATCGGTACTAATGTCCAGCTAAAGACTAAGTACAAGCTGCCCTTCAGGTGTTGACCTAAATAGAACTTATGTAAGCCTAATCCACCGAATAAAAATCCAAACCATATTGCCAGTTTCTGGTTTTTAATACGGATGTCAGGATCGACTCCAGAGAAGGCTTCTAACCCTTGAGCTGCGTGACATTGGGGGCAGCTCACTAGATTAAGGTCGATCTTTTTGCTGCACTGTGGGCAATCAAGGTGTTGCATTGCAAACTCCAATAGTCAATATCGCTAATGGCTTATTATGCGTACAAGTGTGCGCTGAAATATAGGTGTGTAGATCACATTAATAAAATAAAGCTGAAAACGTAATCGGTCACTCACATAACGATTAGCAATGAGTGAGGTAGGGGCATGCCTCAACTTCACTCTTAAGCTAACGGAAATGCGGTTTGTTATAGTCGCTAGCGGAGATCGCTGCTTTAGCTGTGATAGCGTTGTAGGCGTGGCATTATTTTTTAAAGGAGTGAGGCAAGAGGGGGCGGTTGCTCACCGACCCCATACAAGCTTATTCGGCGTGATGATCTTTCAATTTTTGAAATAAGACGTCTTTTAAATTCGCCCGCTGTACTTTGAGCTGATGCATGTGTTCATCATCGGTGGGGCTACCGTCAATTTCTAGCTGACGAATTTCGTAATCTAATAAGTGATACTGCTTGGATAGTGCTTGGAATGCTTCGTCTTTATGATTCAAATAAACAATGTCTTGTTTAAATTCTGGGAAATCGAAAATAAGTGCGTGATTCTCATTTAGCATAGGTACCCCTGAACGGTGAACAGAAATTTATAACGTTGTGCTACCAACATTACACCATTATGGATTTTAGCAAAGGTTAGATTTCGTTATTTTAGCGATCTAGTTAACAAAAATAGCGAGCAAATATGCTCGCTATTTATGGGGGAATAACATTTAGCCGTTATGCTTTAGCTTCAATGAATTCGGGCAGATCTTCTAGCTTCTCTATCTTGAAATTAAAATAGGCATAAGTGCCACTGACCAATGGACAAACTAAGTTGAAGAAGGCGTAAGGTAGATAAGCAATAGTAGCCACCCCTAATGTACTGGCCATGTAAGCACCGCAGGTATTCCAGGGGACGAGTGGACTGGTGATGGTTGCGGAGTCTTCCAATGCTCGGCTCAGGTTTTTCGCTGCAAGCCCGCGCTTGGTGTATTCAGCTTTTAACATACGACCAGGCAGAATGATGGCAATAAACTGATCGCCGGTAATGAGGTTTGCACCAATACAGGTCGCCAAAGTGGTAATGATCAAGCTGCCACTGGAGGTGACCAAGCTCAACATGCTCTGCAAAATACGTTTTAGTAGTCCGGTGACCTCCATAATGCCACCAAATGCCATGGCGCAAAGGATCAACCAGACGGTATTGGTCATCTGGCTCATGCCACCTCGACTGAGCAAACTATCGAGTACCTCATCGCCAGTGTTCGCCGTGTAGCCATCAAACATGGCGGTCCAGATCCCTTTGACCATAGCGACTATTGGCGGCAGACTCTCATCATTAGCAAAGGCGATGATGCCATCAAACTGAAACAGTGCCGCGCTGATAGCGCCTGCGATGGTACCAAGAATGACAGTGGGAAACGCTGGCATCTTCTTATAAGCCAAGACTAAAACCACCAGCAGCGGCAACAAGAGGTGAAGTCCAGGATTAAACTGCTGCTGCAATAGCAACATGCTCTGTTGCAAGTCACCAGCCTCTCCACTAGCGGGACTCGTAAAGCCTAAGATTAGAAACCCTATCAGTGCGATGATAATACTTGGAGTCGTGGTCCATACCATGTGCCTAATATGGCTGAAAAGATCGGTGCCTGCTACCGCTGGGGCAAGGTTGGTCGTATCGGACATCGGCGACATTTTATCGCCAAAATAGGCGCCACTGATGATAGCCCCCGCGGTGATCTCTACACTTAATCCCATGGCTGCCGCAACACCCACTAACGCAATACCTAGTGTGCCTGCAACGGTCCAAGAGCTACCAATACTAATGGCAATAACGGCACATAATAGGCAGGCGGCGGCATAAAAATATTCGGGGTTGAGTAGTAACATACCGTAGTAGATCATCGTCGGTACAGTACCTGCCAGTATCCAGGTGCCAATTAAAGAACCAACAGAGAACAGGATTAGCAGCGCTCCGACTGATACGGCGACACTTTTAACGATACCGGCTTCCATCTCCTTCCAGCTATAGCCATTTTTGACACCAACGATGAGTGCAATGCAGGCCGCCAATATAAGGGCTATCTGATTAGCCCCGTAGGAGCTATCGGATGAATAGAGGTAAACCGCGGCTGACAACATGGAAACAAGGGCAAACACTGGAATGAGCGCATCAAATAGGCTAGGGGTTCTCTTAGCCTGCTCATTTTGCTGTTTGGCCTTGGGAGTCTCATTGTGATCTTGCTCTGAAGGTGCTTGATTCGAGGTCATTATATGTTCCTTATTATTGTTAGTGTCGGCGCTTCCTTAGCGGCAACGACCATTTTTAAATGGTTGCATTGCAGTGGCCGAATATCCTTGAACAACGTTAGCCATAAGGCCCTCGTAAACTAAACAAAAGGACCTAGGCTTAATATTTTTGTCTAGTGATCACTTACTTATTTGAGACAAGCCCTGGGTCAGCTGCTCAATAAAGTAGTCTACATTGCTGTGGTTAAAAACCATCGGCGGCTTAATTTTAAGGACATTACTGAAAGGCCCATCGAGGCTCAGTAAGATATGACGCGACTTGAACCACTCGACTAATGTCTTTGCTTTTTCTGTTGCTGGGGTTAACTGCTCATCCTCTACTAGCTCAACACCAATAAAGAGGCCCAAACCTCTAATATCACCAATGATGTCGAACTGCTGCTTTAATAGCTGCAAAGATGCTTGCATATAGTCGCCAGTATGTTGGGCATTTTGCATCATGTTTTCATCATCGATGGCATCTAATACCGCTTTTCCTATGGCGCATGAAACGGGGTTGCCGCCGAAGGTATTGAAGTACTCCATACCGGTGACAAACGCATCCGCAATCTCTTTGGTTGTGACTACTGCGGCCATGGGATGACCATTACCGATAGGCTTACCTAACGTGACGATATCTGGTACTACATCTTGAGTTTCGAATGCCCACCAATGCGTACCGACTCGGCCAAAGCCAACCTGGACTTCATCGGCAATACAGACACCACCCGCCTTACGTACCGCGCTATAAACGGCTTTAAGGTAACCATTTGGCATGATTAGATTGCCACCGACTCCCTGCAAAGACTCACAGATATATCCCCCGAGAGTCTTACCGCGTTGTTGCAACTGTACGATCGCCTGTTCTACAGGAAGAGCATATGCCTGACCCGTGGTGATAGACATGCCCTTATGCTCACCCCGATAAGGGTCGGGCATGGGCACGACATGAATATGCGCCGCGGCCCCTTCACCGCCAGGACCATTAAACTTATAGGGACTTATCTCGATCGCCTTATTGGTATTACCGTGGTAGGCGCCATCGACCACCAATAACTCATCCGATTGTGTCTTGCAGCGCATCAACCTCATCGCAAGCTCGTTAGCTTCACTGCCTGAATTAACAAACATGACTACCGATAAACGCTCTGGAAAGGTCTTAAGCAAGGCTTGGCTGTACTGAAGAATATTGTCATTGAGATAACGGGTATTGGTATTGAGCTTAGCCATTTGTGTTTGACCCGCGGCGACTACGGCGGGATGACAGTGACCGACATGGCAGACGTTGTTGACCATATCTAAGTAGGCGATGTTGTTTTCATCAAGTAGAAATTGACCCTGGCCGCGTTCAATGATCAAAGGCTGTTGATATGAGACGCTCAAGGTCTTGAATAGTCGCTGCTCTCGCTGGTTGAGAATGTGTTGATGTCGTTCAAACTGAGTGTTGTCCGCAGTGATAGGCGACGGGCTATTTGATGAAAAACACAGCCGTTGCAACTCGAAACTCGCGCTCTTCGCATCCAATTTGAGCAGTGTAGCGATAGCGGCCCAGGCAGGTTTGGCGCTTACCATAAGGTAATCATTATCTGGCTCAGCCAGAATAGCTTCAGCGGAGTTACATACGCTGACCGCAAGTCGAGCTGCAATTAAAGGCAATAAGACCCAGATTTCAGCGCCATTAAGCGGTCGATGTTGGTGATAGGCGAGGGTAATGGTTTTAATTATCTCAAGCGGCGTGTCTGTAGCAAGAATGGCGTAGGCGCAGGCGATAGCGAGTTCATTGATTTGATAGCTATGAACCATGTCACCGAAATCGATCAGGCCGACGACCTCAGCATCCTCATCAGCACTACTGAGCAGTAGGTTATAGTCATTCACGTCGTTGTGGATCACGCCCTGTGGCAACTCAGCTTTAAAAGGGCTCACTTGCTGTTCAAACAACGACAGAATAGTCAGTACTTGCTTTCGTCGAGATTGCTCTGAAATCAAATCTACCTTAGCGCGGATCACCGACTCAGCATGTTTAAGATCCCAGTCAAAATGACGTGACGCCGCTCTATGGGAGAAGCCTTGCAAACTCAGATCTAATTTAGCCAGCAAGACGCCAAGTTGTTGATGGTGAGTTGTATTTAATCGTTTGTGCTCGCTATAGAAGGTACCGGCCACATAGCTCAGCAAGCGCATCTGCCTCGGTCTGCCGTGTTTATCCTGCAGAGCAGTGATCTCATATCCAGATTGATTCTTTATCACTTTAGGGAGTTGGTAGGGCTGGAAGTGTTGTTGGTCGAGATAGTTCATCGCTGAATTTTGCATATCTAACTCGGCTAGAGACGCATCAGCATTAGCAATTTTGAGGATAAAACGCTTGCCGGCACTGTCGCTAAGCAGAAAGTTGAGGTCATCATAACCAGGCAGTGCCTTCACCTCGACAGCTATCTTAAAATGTTTCTGCGCCAGCATTTTTACGCTGTTTGGAGAATATTCGACGACCTTCGTTTGTAGCGCTTCCATTGCCATTATGCTCCTAGAACCTAATTGTGATTGTGAGTGCAGTTGTAATTAAAATGTTAAACTTGTGTAGTGCTGAATATTGTATACACTAACTGCTTTTCAATAGCAATTTATCACCCATTCACCTTTGAGTGTGTAAACCTTAGCAGGCGGGTAGGCTTGCAGGAGATCTAGCGGTATGACAAAAGTCCATATTTGGTTGCGTGCGGAAACTAAGCCTTTAGAAGAACGCATTGCCTTGACCCCTAGCGTTGCCGAGCAATTATTGCAAGCGGGTTTTAAGATCACTGTCGAAGAGTCGGCGCTGAGCGCCATTCCGGCTCAAGCATACAAAGAGATAGGCTGCGACATTATGCCTGCTCATAGTTGGCAAAGTGCCCCTAGTGACACCATCATCCTAGGGCTGAAAGAGCTCAGTGAAGCGAGTTGGCCACTGACGCATCGTCATATCCATTTTGCTCATGTGTATAAGGAGCAACAGGGCTGGCAAGATGTGCTGCGTCGTTTTAAATCCGGTGACGGTACGCTATACGATCTTGAATATTTAGTGGATGACAAGCAGCGCCGCGTGGCTGCATTTGGTTATTGGGCGGGCTTTGCTGGTGCGGCAGTGGCTCTCAAAGCATTTGGTCGCCGCCAACAAGTCGATGGCCCTGTGTTGCCTAAACTGACATCTATGCCAAGCAAACAGGCATTGGTCGATGATGTGACAAATGCTATAAGCCAGCTTCCTCAGGCGCCTAAGGTATTGGTGATTGGTGCAAAAGGCAGAAGTGGTCGTGGCGCTGTAGAGATGGCCAAGTGTGTTGGTGCCAATGTGACCGAGTGGGATATTGCCGAGACTCAAATAGGTGGCCCTTTCGAGGATATTTTAGATTTTGATCTGCTAGTGAATTGCGTTTTTGTACAGCAAGCCCTGCCGCCTTTCATTACTCTGCCGATGCTGACAACAAATGACATTCATGGGCGTCGACTGGCCATTATTTGTGATGTCAGTTGCGATCCTTATGGCACATACAATCCTTTGCCTATCTATTCCAGCTGTACCACCTTTGATGAGCCATGTCTGCGTATCGTCGACGGAGAAAATCCTGTCGACTTGATCGCCATCGACCACTTACCTTCGCTGCTACCCGTTGAGAGTAGCGAGGATTTCTGCCAACAGCTGCTACCACACCTGCTGCAGCTCGACGATCTCACCCTGGGCGTTTGGCAGAGAGCAAATAACATCTTCATCGACAAACTCGGTCAGGTATAACAAGTTAAGCCGATAAATCACATACACATTGATTAACATTAAAGAGATTACAAAAATGAAAACTATCCATTGGCTAGGCGCCGGACTCTCTTCACTTCCGGGAATTAAAAAAGTCGCTCAATCGGGTCAAAAACTCATACTGTGGAACCGCACCTTAGCTAAAGCTGAGCAAGCGGTGAGCCGCTTAGGCATCAATATCCCGACTAAGCAACTAGAATGGCTCAGTCTAGAAGCTGAGATTAATCCCGGCGATGTGGTTATTTCAATGCTGCCTGCGACCCTGCATGTACAAGTGGCCGAGTTATGTCTTGGCCAAAAGGCGCATTTCGTTTCCAGTAGTTACGTCTCGCCCGAGATGCAGGCGCTACATGATAAGGCCAAATCCTTAAACTTGTGCTTCGTTAATGAGGTGGGGTTAGATCCTGGGCTTGATCATCTGCTCGCTCATGCCTTGATTGCTGCATATCAGGCATCGGATAAATTCAACAAAGCCAATCAACATAGCTTCCGCTCCTATTGCGGTGGTTTTCCAAAAGTGGCTAATGAATTCAAGTACAAGTTCTCCTGGTCACCACTTGGCGTATTAAAAGCCCTTAAATCTCCAGCGCAGTGGACTCAAGACGGCGAAGTTAAGCAGACTGGAAAACCTTGGTTAGCCTTGTCAGCTTTCGATATGCGCATGAGTGACGCCAGTCTTGAGACTTTTCAAGCCTATCCGAACCGCGATTCGCTGCCATTCCAGCAGCAATATGGCTTTAGTGATGACTGGAATATTCAAGAGTTTGTCCGCGGTACGCTAAGGCTTAATGGTTGGTCAACTGCCTGGAGTGAGCTATTTACCGAGGTCGATGCTGCCGTTGGTGATGCAGGGCTTGCACGTTTAACAGAGCTAAGTGACGAGTTGTGGGACAAGCACCAATACGATGCGGGCGAAGCCGATCGCGTCGTGCTCTCTGTTGAACTCGAAGTTAAAGACCCTCAAGGTGAGCAAACTATCTGGCACTCAAGCTATGGTATCGATGCCGCGGGTGATGAGCGTGGCTCAGCCATGGCGCGTCTGGTTTCTTTGACCGTGGCTGTCGCTATTGAATCACTCATTGCTGGCGATCTTGTACTGGGTGTTTCACCGGCTCCCCATGATGAAAAAACCGTAGGCAAATGGCTGAATGAACTAGACAAGATGAATGAGAAAGTATTCCGTCATCAGCTAGTCGGTTAATTATTTGAGTTAGTGCCTCGTCGGCAGTGACTACAGAGTAAAGGCTCATCAATAATGATGAGCCTTTTTTATGCGCTCCAAGGATTATTACCCATTGATAAAAAGGGCCAGTTGATGCGCCTTAAAATGTCGGTTAACTCGTTAAAAGTGCACTCCGACAAGGACCAGCATATGTTGTTAGCACTTTTGTGAGTGTAGGTTAATTGAAAGTATTCTTAAGCTGATTGGCGAAGGCGATAAACTTCTCTTTGATGGTGCGCTTCACCGATACAGAAAGGCTACCGAGTACGACTTTGCCCTCTATGGTGATGACCGGTGCTTGGCGGTTTGCCATCGATGGAGCACAGTTTTCAATACTACTTATGGCGCAGTAGGTTTTGCAGATCACGTTAACATTCTCGGGAATAAATACCTTAGCGTTGCCAAGGATACAGTTGAGTTTAATGGTGATATTTTGATGCTGAAAAATAGCATCGGTAAAATCAAGAGTGGTTTCACCCAGCACATTGTTAAGCTTTATCTCTCTTGGAACAACCCACTGGCCACTACGCTCATTATTGCCAAGAATACAGCTGATGACTAACGTGTCATCCGCCTCTTTGTTTGAGTAATTAGGCGTAAATTGCTGATCTTTTTTACTGCTGTATTCGTCATCTGTAGATAGAGAAAGATCGGCAACTAAGTCGAGTAACTCTTGATGAGATTCACTGGCCATCGCATCATCGAGACGGCGTTCAAATGCTTCCGCAGATATTATCCCATGACTATAATTAACAATGAGCTTATCAATAACCTGTTCACGAACCTGCTCTATGGGTCTATCTTCTAACGTGACTGACATTTGCCGCTCCTTTGGCTTTATATCGAGGTTTAGCAATACTGCATTAAAATGGCTAAACTGACTTTTTGAAAGACTGATGACTACAGAGTAAGCATTTTCTATGCCGCTTAGCTAAATATCTTGCCAATCAGGATGTTATGATTTTGTTGCGTTTTCGCAATATTTAAAACAGCCGATATAGTTAACCATAGCACTAAAATGTGATGCTTTTAACCGTTAGTTTAAGCGGATTTAATCAGCAAACTAGCTAAGCGGGGGCCGGTGAAAGCCCTAGCTCGATGATTCATTTTATGTGAAATATAGCAGATATTGAGAGGGTGGATTTATCTAAGGGGGGCAGTGCTCACTGCCGCTCTGTTAGAGATGATACGTTGGCGGATCAGGTCATAAGCCCAATTGTAGAGGATGGCGTATACCAAGAAGAAAATAACCACGCCGATATCCATAATAAAGACGGTGATAAAGTCTAGTTGTAGCACCCACATCATCAATGGGAGTGTGGTAAAAACCATACCCAGCTCAAAACCGAGTCCATGGCCGATGCGCATTTTAAATGAACGCTCAATGCGGTTATAGCCAAATACGCGGTCAAATCCTAGGTTGTAAAGGTAATTCCAGCACATGGCGATTAACGATAGTCCGACCGCTAAGCCAGTGGCTGACTTTGCGCCTGCATCGGTAAAGACGGTCGCTGCGGTGATCACAAATATTAACGCTATCGCTTCAAATAATACGCTGTGGAAAATTCGTTCTTTAGTGTTCATAGTCAGTCTCATTTGTGTTGTTCAGTGCTGCTTGGTTGCTATAATCATCAATATTGGCGAAAGAAGATAGTTAGTTACTATCAGGAAAAGTGATATGTATAACCTAGAGCAGCTAAGAATGTTTGTTGAAACGGTGCAATCGGGGTCATTTTCGGCCTGTGCTCGTCGGTTGGGCAAGGTGCAGTCGGCGGTGAGTCAGGGGATCGCCAACCTTGAAATTGAGCTCAATACCACACTGTTTGATCGTACTAGCCGTAAACCCTCATTAACCGCTCATGGGGAGAGATTATTACCATTTGCGCAAGCGATATTGCGACAAACTTATGAGCTTGACTCGGTAACCAGCGCGCTAAATTTGTCCCATGAAACCCAGATAAAAATGGCGGTAGACGATGCGTTACTTACGGTGACAACGAGCATGCTTAATAGGTTTGCAACGTGTTTCCCCGGTACCCTGTTGGAGCTTTACGTCGTATCAACACCTGACGTATTAAACTTGGTGCACACTGGCCGAGCTGATTTAGGCTTGATGTTTTCCAGTAGTGAGTTCCCCCAAGATGTGGATTTGTGTTACGTCGGTAATTTGCCGTTTAACGGCGTTGTCAGTCCAGCCCACCCATTGGCCAAAATGGATTTAGTCACCGTTGCTGATTTGATCCCGCACCGTCAATTGTTGATCCGTGGTCTTGATGGGCAGGAGTTGGCGCATTGCCCTAGCATCTCTTCACATATCTGGTGGGGGAATAGCTTTAATGCCGTTAACGCCATGGTAAAAGAGGGGCTAGGGTGGGGCTATATTCCCACTCATATGGCAGAGAAATACGAGCGGCAGGGTGACATGGTACGAATGACTCTCAGCTTTGATCATAAGCCGTGGCGAGTCCCTATTGACCGTGTAATGGCAAAACAAAAGGCCAAGGGCCCCGCTTTAATCTGGTTGGCTGATGCGGTCGTCAACTTGTTAGATGATGAATAAGGCTACTTTAAATCATTGGCATAGATGATCGGATCAAAAGATAGCACCGCTAACCATTGCTTTACGTTTTCGAATATCCGCATCATGCCTGAGTTATCAACTAAGCAACTGCCCTATTGCTCAATTAAGTCATTCAGGTCTGACGGTTAAATAACTATAGTGATTGACTGTGTGCTGTAGCTGGCAGGCCTTTATCGGGCTGGCTTGCGACAGAATGAGTCATTACTGTTTTATCTGCTGTAGATTGAGGTAATTCAGTCGCGCAATTGGGCTCATTGAGCATATAGCGTGCTAGCCAAGCCGTAAGCGGAATGGTCAGTACGATGCCGACACTGCCCGCCAACGCATGAATGATACTCAAGGCGATAATCGGGGTATTGATAAACTGAGTCAGTGGCATGTCCAGACCCCAAACCATCATAATGGTGGTTAAAGAGCTTCCCGCAAAGGCGAGTATTAATGTGTTGGTCATGGTGCCCATGATATCTCGTCCGATATTCATACTCGCTTTCATCAGCTGTGTTGGACTGAGCTTAGGATCGGTAATTTTCAGTTCGTTATAGGCAGATGCAATCGATATGGCTACATCCATCACCGCGCCGAGGGCCGAAATCATAATGGCGACAAACATGAGCCAGCGGATCTGAATCGGTCGGGTCGCCAAATAGATAACATCTTCGCCTTTATCTAAATAGATCCCAGAAAGGTTGGCAAACTCACCGAATACTTGCGCCATAATGCCGGCCGCGATAACACCTAATAAGGTGCCGCCCATGGCGCAGAAGCTCTTGCGGTTATAGCCTGATACCAGAATAAAATTAACCACAATCTTTAATCCCATCAGAATGATGGTGACAAGCACAGGGTTCCAACCCGCAAAAATAGCTGGGATTAAAACGCCGATGATCAGTGCCGCGGTAAAGTAGAGCGATACCACTGAGTTTAATCCCTCTTTCTTGCCAAAAGAGAGCAGCAATAATAAGAAGGCAAAACACATCCAGTAGATAGCGGTCGAGCGTTTGTGGTTGTAGGCCCAATATACGGTACCGTTGGGGGTATCTCTTATCATCATGATAAAGATGTCGCCTTCGCCGACCAGCACATTATGTTGTCTGCTAAGGGGATTTTGTACTTCAACCACTTTACCGCTTTCATCTCCCTCTAAAATCTCTGCGGTGATCACTTGTAGGCCCGTCAGTATCGATGGCACTCTGGCATCCGGCGCCAGATTATTGGAGATAACTGAGACTACGCGCGCTTCGACAAACTCTTGCTGCAACGGTGTCTTCGGTTTCAAGTTGTCGCTCAAGCTGGGAGAGATATAGAAAATCAGGGTCGAGACTAGGGCGATGAATAAGGTAAAGCGATAATTTTTTAGCATAGTTTTTTTAATATAAGTTTTTTTAACATAAGTTATCTATAACTAAAGTGAGTAACAAAGTATCTTAAGGTCAGCTAATACGTCAGTGAGTGTTGATAACCACAAATTAGCCAGAATAGAAAAAGGCCTGTTACCAGGCCTTTATTGAGTGTTATCTACTCAGTGACACAACCGGCATAATCTTTGGTTGGATTGACAGAGTATGAGTTTACGTCGTTAACATTGACAGCATCCAAAATCCCTGGGTATTTAGGGTTGTCCGGATCGATGTTGACACAAATTTCTTTGCTAATCAGTCTATTCCACAACGCTTCACCAGCGCCACCATCTGTACGAAGCAGGGTGATTGCCCCATTATCTTGGTACTGTTTGATTTCCCAGTTAGGCTTGGTGAAATCGCTCGCATTGACGCCTTTGTTGTCTGCTACATATTCAGTCAGCATGTCACGGATAGCGTAAACAGGCTCGTTGACCGAGTCATAATAGACATCTTCAGCGGTTGCCCAGCCAAACTTCTTAATGTTAGAACCCCAACGATAGCTGTTTAATGCGACCTTGTATGTGGCTGCGGCATCAAATGGCTTACCATCAATTTCGATGATTTCAATACGGTTACCTTCATTAGTCACCCCGTTGTTTTCATCCATAGTCAATGATTCACCGGCTAAGTCGACAACGAAGTCAATCTTACCGCCGAACTGATCATACATGTACGCTTTAGCACCTTTCGCAAACGATACCGTGAGGTCACCGTCTTTGTAGGTATTAAAGTAGGTGTAAGACCACTCCATATAACGTTTAAGATTGGCACCTGTCATGTTAATACCGATAAGAGTATTGTCATATTTGTACAGGTTAGTTGAATCTTTCTTGGCGTACTCTTGGCCATCAACTAGGTTAGAGCTATCAGAGAACAGTGAGGCTGCAGAGACCACCGCTGCAGATTTTCTAAGTTGGGTTTCGTTGATGAAATCCATCAAGGGTGTATCCATGACTTTAGCAGTATGAATTGTTGAATATAGACGACCCGCTTCTTGATTGTAATCTTCATGTACCGCTTCATCGGCGCCAGTACCCGGAGTGAAGTCACCACCGACTAGACCAAGAACCTCTTGAGCATCAGCTAAAGACATTTCGTGAACATACTGGAACTGTGCACTCGTCGTTTGGCTTTCTGCTATATTTTTAGAGGTGATGTTACTCAGTGTAGTATCCACCATCTCCCACTTGCCATCGGTGTTCTTTTTAAGTTTGATCTCAGCTTTAGCCAGTGCCCAACCCCATTTTCCCGGTTCGATAATCTTCACGCTCTCTGCGCGGTTGGCTTCGTTATAAGTGCCTGAAACAGTCTTATCTTCAGCAGTATCACCACCTTCAATAGAGATATCGGTTGCAGCAATGTCTTCACCTGCAACGGCTTTTTTAATGCTTTCGATATAAGTTGCGTGTTCGTGGCCTGCTATGATGACATCAAATTTATCAGCCATTTCAGCAGCAATCTTGTAAACACCCGATCCACCTTCAGCGCTACGTCCTAAATGGAATGCACCAATGATCACATCTGGATTGTGCTTTGCGATTAGCTCATCGACTGCTGTACGAGTAGATGCTAGCTCTTCATCAAATTTAAGACCCGCAAAGTGTGAAGGTGCTGAAGCCTCCCAGTTGGGGATATTTGATGGGCTCACACCGACGATAGCGACTTTAGCACCATCGACTTCGAAAACCTGAAAAGCACGAATGTAGTTAGCGTCGTTCTCTTCCCACTTGATGTTGTTCGATACTACCGCACCATTGAAGTGATTCAGGTTGCGATCGATGAAGCTGCGCTCGAAGTTAAATTCATGGTTACCAGGAACCCAGAGATCGTAATCAAGTGAGTTTAAAGTCGATACAACGGGATGAGTTGGATCATCGTTGAACAGTTGCGCCGAGTTGCCTTGAACGGTATCACCGATATCAATCAAGATCATATTTGGATTGTTTGCTTTTGCAGTTTCAAGCAAGGTAGAGATACGTGTTAAACCTGCATCAGAATCTACCGCATCGAGTGCGTAGTCATAGCCAAAGATGCGGCCGTGAAGATCCGATGTTGCGCCGATAGTGATGGTGACTTCATCGACTTCGTTTTGACTCTTTACGATGATATCTGCCGTGTTAGTGAGTGTTTTACCTTGGGTGGCCACAGGTGCATAACCACTGTCGGTATTAATAATTGTATCATCATCGTTGCAACCTGCTAAAGCCGCGAGCACTGCTAAGCACAGTACACTGCGAGTGATTTTTTTCATGTTCAACCCCGTATTAATTTTAACGATGCATTATTTGCACCTATATTGACTAAGGCGAGTTGTATTATTTTAATATTGAGATTAAGAATTAGTCTCAATAAGTTATTAAAATATCGGTAAAGTGCTTTTGATTAAATATATAAACCTTCTATAAATAAGGAGTGTCTAAATAAATCATTGCACTGTGTTGTGCCGAAAACTTCAATAAAGCGCCTCAGTGTCTCAGTAAATTACTTAATGGTTAATTAGCTACTTTGTAGTAACTTTTAATTAACTGTTATGAATTGTATCGGCTTTAATATTAATAGCGGTGATCAGGTTCACACATAACGTGTTACAAAATGAGACATTTAAGTGATTAAAGAACGCGATTTCCTACTGAATAACTGATATTGAATGTTTACAAGCTAGATATAAGCTGGATTGGAGTTTTATTTGAAATACTTTATGTTAATTGTAATTAGAAGGTCATTTTGAATGGCTAATATTGATTTCGAAAGCTGTTATTCACTAATGGGTAATATATTGGTCGCTAAAGTTATCGGTATTTAGATACAAACCGAGGCTCAGTAAATTATGCTTAGCTGGCTGAAATTGATGATTCTGTATTTTTATCCGTTATGTTATCGGCTAACGGAGGTTTATCTTTGCTGCGCTTATGTTGGTACATACGTTTATCGGCGAGGGCAAGGCATTCAGATTGATTGATACTTTCCTCAGCGTGGGCGACTCCATAACTTATCCCTGATTGTGGCCATTTCGATTGTATTGCAGTTTGGCATTGAGCCATCATCAGCTCAATTTCCTTTCTCACTTCCGGAAAATGGCTAAACAATTGACTGTTGAGTAGCCAAACAAACTCATCACCGCCAGTACGAAATACTTCACCGTTACTATCAAGGGCATTTGCCATGGTTTTAGCACCATAGCGCAATAAGGCGTCGCCCTGATGATGACCGAGCTTATCGTTAACCTGTTTAATCCCGTCATAATCGATAAAGGCAATAATGTATTGGTCATCGACTTTGGTTAACGCTTCACTTAGAGCATAGCGGTTGCCTATATGAGTTAAGGGATCGATTCTGGCCTGATAGTAGCTGCGAGAGTAATCCTGCTTTTGTTGTTGTAACCAAGCTGCTAGCGAGAGCAGTATGAAAAAGCAATCACCGGTTAACGCCAACATAACGACAAGCTCGGCATGTTGTTGTCCGGTAAACACGGCGCTATGAGACAAAATATAGTAAAGCATAGACAGGCCATATAGAAGATTGCCGAATAGAAAATACTTGGCCCTGAAATCACTATAGGACAGCATTTTCCAACCGACAATAATGGCAAGCGGCACCCAGATTAGCGCAATAATATGGGAAATAGCAAAAGAGGTTGAAAAGGCTAACAGAGGCATTAGCAAACCCGCAATCAGGCAAACAATAGACAGCCCATTGAAGAATTTCGCCAGACGGGTATGTAAAGAATCGAAGTCGAATAATAACTTAGTAAATTGGCTGGCCGAAGCGATGGCAAATGGAAACAGCATGATGCCAAGATAAGTGGTGTTAATACTCTGGATATTAAAAATATCATCGATTAATCCAGAGGACGCTGCCCAACCAACACCGTGTAGGCCAATATAAGCAGAGCAGGCAAGAGTGACTGTTAAACGTGTTTTGATATACAGGATTAAAGCAATAGCGGCCAGTGTGAGCATGGTCGCAATAGAAAAGAGTGTCACCGTATTGGTGATAAACTGCTTGTGGTAAAAACGGGCGCTGTTAATGATCTCTACCGTTAGCGGCAGCGCATAATGCTCAGCTTTAATATAAAGCCAAAGGTAGCCACTTTCTTGTTGCCGTAAGTGTAATCCAAAAGCCTGGGTATGCATTAACTTAGGAGTGTTTATATCCCCATGTTGTGAAAAGTTAATCGGATGATTATTGACGTATTGTTCTGACTCCCAGAAGCTAAGACCCTGATCAACAAAGTTGGCATTTATTCTAACAAACCAGCTTGCTTCCTGTGCAGCTGGATTATTCAGTTTTAGTCGGGCGACATAGGCACCAGAATGGTTAACCAATGAGGTATTGCTAGGGGCTGATGCACGATATAAATGTTTAAGTGCAGCAAGCGATGCTGGAGGTGAGTCTGGCTCGACATCGATTTTACGCCAAATTTTGATGTCTTGGATGACAACATCGGCAGTGTCTGTAAGCTGGGTTTCAAACGCAGCGAAGCTTGAAAAAGAGGTGAAGTAAGTCACCATCCAAAGCAACATTAATGCCGAGACACTGTTGATTTTCATGTTGTCCATTTGTTGCAATTGTTGATGAGGTAACATTAACATAGATGCACAAGTACAAAATAGTGTTTAAAGACAAACGAAGTTTCATCGACCGGGTTGGGTCGTTATATTTCTTTATTCAGGGAAACAATATGAAAAAAATAACCTTCAAGTTAATGGTCGCCAGCCTTATACACTTTGCTAGTCCTGCTTTAGCAGACGACAGTACGGCCGTTGTTGCAGATAACGCGCCGAGCAATTTCTTCTCTCTTAGTGAAATAAAAGCTGCACCTTTAGCATCTCTCCCCGCGCTCGACTATGTCACTGCCAGCGATGGTGAAACACTCGCGCTACGGGCTTACTTACCTCGAGATCCTAAAGCGATGGTTATCTTCTATCATGGTGCCGGCGCCCATAGTGGCCTCATTTACCCCCATGTTGGTGGCGGATTACGGGATGAATTTAACATAGCAGTATTTACGCCTGATATTCGTGGTCACGGTTCATCATCAGGCCCTAGGGGGGATGCACCCGATAAGGAGCAGGTGTGGCAAGACATCAATAGTGTCATTGAATATGCACGTCAGCGCTACCCTAGCTTGCCACTGTATATGGCCGGTCATTCATCGGGTTCGGGGTTAATACTCAATTATTCAAGCTGGAAGCAACACTACTCTGCTGATGGTTATTTTTTTGTTGCACCCTATTTTGGTCACCGTTCAGAGACAGAACACGATGAACCCAAACCGTTCTCGTTTACCACGGTTAGCGTATCCTCTTTTGTGGCTAATGCGATGAGTGGCGGTTTACTCATGGGACATTCAAAGGCGGTGCAATATCATTTCCCGCAGCAGGTCTTAGATGACAATCCCAAGATCGTATCGTTTAATACCGTCAATATGTCTAATGCGTTGACTCCCGCAGCGCCCGATGAACAACTGACACAGCTGCAACGTTACGATTTATGGATCGGTGACAAGGACGAAGCCTTCGATGCCAATAAAGTCATCGCCTTTGCCGAGGCCAACCCTCCAAAAAATGCCGTTCATACACTGCAAAAAGTAGCTGGTGAGAATCACTTTTCTATTCTTTTAACGGCTCATCAATATATCGGCAACTCAATATCAGAGCAGCTGAAAGAGGGTGAGGTTGCGGATGAAAAGCAAAAGTAAGGACGGCAAGCGATAGTCTGAAAATGCTAATAAGCCCCGATAGTCGTGGTATGTAATTTTTTACTGCAATGACCACAACCGCATGAGTTATTACAAAGGGGTCTATCTAAAACAAGCTATAGCGATAGACAGCAACAGACAGATTCACCACAATCTCCAACCTAAATGACTGGAACGATAAAGCGTTTGAAAAACATAACGTTTTGTTTGTTTTATGTTTGAAAATTGTTATTAAACATAGTTGGTAGATGTTGTGGTTATAAATAAGAATCAAGCGGTGATGGCCGTAATAATTTTACTGTTGTCGTTAGTGGTTGGCGCGACACAATTGGCTAATGACGGACTCTTTTTACGCTTGTTATTAGGCCTCAGTTTAGGCTTCGCTTTAGTCAAAGGATCCATTGGTTTTGCGGGCAGCATTAACCGCGCCTACCGCCGTGGTTCAACGCAGTTACTACAAACCCTCATGTTTATGTTTGTCGTCACGGCAGTCATCAATGCGGGGTTACTGCTTAATTCTGACAGCCAGCATTATGATTTATGGATTAACCCCATTAATGCCGGACTGCTCATCGGTGGCATCATGTTTGGCGCTGGTATGAGCCTATCAAGCTGCTGCGCAACCGGCGTGATGGTGGAGTTTGTTAGTGATGTTCCAAGAGCCGCCACTACATTGCTGTTTTTTGGTGCTGGTGTCTTCTTTGGCTTTCCATTACAAAGCAGTCAAAGCTGGATAACGGACTCGTGGTTTTCATCTGCAAGCTATCAAGGTAAAGGTGTATTTTTACCGGACTTGTTTGCTGGTACGCCGCTTAATGGTTATTTCATGTCGATATTATTGACCCTATTTTTTGCCCTAATCGTGGTGGTTATTGCCAAAAAGTATGAAAACTATCGCCGCCGCAACGGCTCATATTTGGGTGTCTCGGGTGAGATTGAACGTCAAAATCTTCAGCGCCAAAGCAATCAAGACGGTGCAGAAAAACCCTTCAGATTATTCAGCCGTGAAACATATCAAAATTGGTTCGCCAACCTCTGGCAAATGCGCTCCACCGCATTAGTCATCGCGGTAATTTTTGGCATCATGATGGCAAGCACTGGCTCAGGCTGGGGAGCGTCGACACCCTTTGGTATTTGGTTTGCCAAGGGCTTGATGTTGTTTGGCGTCGAGTTAAACACCATTACCGAGATAAGCCAGCGACCTGCAGCGATGTTTACCACGCCCTTTTTTGAACATGGCGTGTCGGTGCAAAACTTTGCTATCGCCTTAGGCACCTTAATCGCGGTGTTGTTTATGGGTAAATTTAAGTTTTCATTTGCCATTAACCACTCTGCTAAACAGTTCGCGCTTTTTGCTTTAGGCGGATTATTAATGGGATTGGGTACTCGCTTTGCTAATGGCTGTAATGTGGGGGCATTGTTCACCCCTATCGCCAATTTCTCATTATCGGGATGGGTGTATTTACTGGTATTGATTGGCGGCGCTATCGCAGGTAATCGTTTCCAACAAGCGGTGATGAAGTAACGTCAACATTACGCATATTGAAGCCAAATCAAGCGCTTTACCCCATGTAGCCAGTGCAGGATGGGATCCTGCACTGTTAAGCTAATCGGTTGCCTATCCCGTCTTTCGTGACGACAAATAGGCTTGGCTAAGCCATCAGCTATTTGTGTTCAGGGTTGAACTTATCCATCACCACAGCACAGACGGCGTCGCCGGTAATGTTCAGTGAGGTACGGATCATATCAAATATACGGTCTAGGGCGAACAGCAGTGGCAGCCCGTCAATCGGGATCCCAGCAGCAAGCAGCACAGCAACGACCAAGAAAGAGGGGCCCGGCACACCCGCTTGACCGATGGCACCTAGGGTCGACGTGAAGATAATGGCGACATAGGCTGTCATGGTTAAGTCGATTTGATACATCTGGGCAAAGAACATGGCGACCAAGCCATAGTAGATGGCGTTACCTGTCATGTTAATGGTCGCACCCAATGGTAATACAAAAGCGGCCGTCGCCTTCGAGACCTTGAGTTCTTTTTCACAGGTTTCCATAGTGATTGGCAAGGTGGCCATAGATGATGCGGTAGACAGCGCCATCGCTTGTGGCTTTTTCATCGCCGAGACAAACTTCATCGCGGGGACGTTTGAGAAAAACTTCACGATCAACGGAAAGAAGATGAAGCCGTAGATAAGAATCGCCACCACAAACACCACGAATAACTTCAAGACCACTTCCAAAGCCTGAAATCCAAACGAGCCTACTGATTCAGCCATCAGACCGAAAACACCTAACGGTGCGATGATCATCACGCAGTTGATCATCCATATAAAGGCTTCAACGACAGTGTTGAGGCCATTGATAAAGGGTTTGGCGCCATCGCCTTTCACTTTACTCAAGGCGATACCGAAGAAGATGCAGAAGACTAAGATCTGCAAGATATTCCCCGAGGTCATAGATTCGAACACATTGGTTGGGATCATGCCAATCAGAGTATCCATCGCACTCGGCAGTGCTCCTTGCTCTGCGGTGACTTGGGTGAGTGATTGACTGTGAGCAGTAAAGTCCACTCCAGCTCCGGGCTTGAATATATTGCCCATGACCAGTGCAAGTGTAACGGCAATGCCCGAGGTGATAATAAAGAAGGCAAAGGTGCCAATACCTATCTTACCCGCCGAGGGGCTGTTACCTAAGCTGGCAGCACCGGCAATAATGGAGACCACGACTAAGGGGATGACGAGCATCTTAACTAGATGAATAAATAGGGTGCCAAGCGGCCCAAATATGGCGGCGTCTTCTCCCATGAAAAAGCCGACTAATGCACCAATTATCATGGCAATGACCACCTGAAGGCCTATGTTGTGCATTAATTTTTTATCTCGAATTCCCACGTTAACTCCGTTGTTGAACTGATTTATTAGCTTTTGCTGAAGGGGGCTAAAGTTATCACACAAGTATATTTGGCACTGTGAAACAGCACTTCAATAAGAGGTAATCTCACCCTTCTTCAAACAAATCAAACTATCATTGAGTTATCTTTAAAAAGTATAGGTAAAATGTAGTAAATCGTTAAAATTAAGTCGGGATTAGTCGCGCTGATTTTGATATATGCAGTTGCCGCTTTTTATTTGACCGCTTGGTAGGGGAAGCTTTAAAGCAAAAAGATATGGCTGGACTGTCCTTTCTTAAGCCCTTGTTTATCTTAAGTGATACGCCAAGCTTTACACTAAGGCCATTGACCATTTTCAGCATTAGTCAGTTTAAGGGTCATGATCTGTTAGAATACTGCGCAAAATAATAACGATATGTACGCATTTGGAAACCATGAAAGAATTTATCATTATCGGCGCTGGTCAGTCTGGACTGTCTATGGCTTATAACTTATCGAAGAATAACAAAGACTACTTAATTTTAGATGCCAACGAACACATTGGCGCGCCTTGGCTAAAGCGTTGGGATTCTTTAAAGCTCTTCACCCCTACCGAATACAACCATCTTCCAGGTATGCCATTTCCTTTTCCTAAAGGCTATTACCCCAATAAATATGAAGTGGCAGACTACTTAAAAAGTTACGTCGAAAAATTTTCGATGCCGATTGAATTCAATCAAAGAATCACCGCAGTAAAAAAAGTGGATGGTATTTTTGAGATCACCAGCGGCACGGCAAGCTATCAAGCCAAGCAGCTGATTATCGCCACAGGCCCCTTTCATACGCCCTATACTCCCGCTTGCCATGTCGACATCGCAGCAGATATTACCCAACTACACAGTGAAAACTATAAAAGCCCAGCACAGCTACAAGAGGGCGACTGTTTGGTGGTCGGAGCCGGTGATTCAGGGGTGCAAATTTTATCGGAAATTGCCGATACCGGACGTAAAGTACACTTCTCTGGTACCGATAAAATCACTGCGATCCCACAATCTTTTTTAGGCAAAACCTTATGGTGGTGGTTCACTAAGATTGGTTTTCTATCGGTTACCCGTTTTAGCAAAATCGGTAAATGGCTGAGCAACGGCGTACAGCCGGTGATTGGCACTGACGTGAAGTCGCTTCTAGCCAAAAGCAATGTGATCCATATGGGCAGAACATTGTCAGCCGATGAAAGCAGTATCAAGTTTCAAAAAGGCAGTATCAGCAGCATCAAAAATGTCATTTGGGCTACCGGTTTTAAACCCAACTTCTTTTGGATTGAAGATATCTCTTTTGATGAAATGAACTACCCAAGTAATTATCGCGGGGTCAGTAAAGATGTCGATGGATTATATTTTATCGGCCTACCTTGGCTATACACCCGCGGTTCAGCCACCCTCGGCGGCGTCTGGAAAGATGCAAAATATTTGATGAGCCATATTCAAGAAAACAGATAACGGCAAAAATAAAGCGCCAATTTTCTAGCGCTAGATGGGGACTGCTTAATGGTCCCCAAGTAACGTCTTTTGTTATAAAGACCGGATTGTGTTGTAGTTTTTGAGCTCTATTAGTGATAATAGTTGATACGTAAGCGGATGGTTTTTTTAGGTCTTGCTGGTTTATTTGAAAGTGTCCGGCGCCTTCGTCTGCAGTATCTTAACTGGTGTCTTAGTATGAAAATCATTTTAAAATCATGGATGAATTATAATCCAGTTTATAGCGAGTAAGCTGTTGATTTAGTATGGTAACATTGGTGCGAATGAGCTGTTCGGCAATGGATATAGTTATATAAAGGACTTTGTATGTTAAAAAATGGACTGTTGTTTTTAATTATATTATTTATTTCAGGGTGTGGTGGTGGCGACTCTGCTGGCTCACCTGATGGCCCTAGTATTCCACCGATAACAACGGTCAGCAATACGATTCAAGGTCGATGGATATTAGTTAATCCTGATGGAGGATGTACCGAAACCTATCAGTTCAACAGTGACCTTTCTTGGGAAATGACCTTCAATGACCAAGTTTCACGAGGAACTTACCTGTTCCAAGAACAAGTCAATGAAGGAGATAAGCACTCTTTAACATTTAACATTACCAGCCATGCTCCAAATCCCTGTGGCCCTGGTTCAGCAATCATTGCAACGATGATAGGCTCCCCTCCGTACTTTGTTAGCTTTCCTGAAAAAAATAAAATGAGCTGGTTTAGGGCTGTTGAGGGAGTTGATTCTGTTGGTGAGTTTGTCATGGATCCCATTATTACTTTGAGCCCTCTGCCTAAAGTGGTTAATTATGGTGATTTGGTCTCTTTTCAAGTTACAACCAAATCAGATACTGGTTATATTCCAGAGTTGCTATATGGGCCTGACGGCATGTCTATTTCGCCAGCGGGGGAAGTGACTTGGGTGGCTAAGCCGATAGCGTTCTCGCAGCAGCAACAGATTAATTTTGCGTTTACGATAGCGGGTTTAGATGTGATTAAGCAGGCAATGGTTGAGGTCAATTCACCTATTTCGGTGAGTGCTCATGCAACGGTGTCTGCTAGACGGGGACATGATGACATTGCTGTGGCTAACTTTATATCAAAGCAAGTTAAGAGTCTGTTATTAGTAACTAAAGAGCAAGTGATAACACTCTTAAATAAGCAAGGCGAAGAGTATATTCAGCAGTGGGTTTACCCATACTCTTTGAGTCCTAATAAAGTAACTCATTATGATTTTAATCAAAATGGGTTACACAATATTATTGCAATGACTACTGATAAAGTTGTATCAATTAATCCTTTAACCAATGAGTCTGAATTTGTTTTACCTATCGAGTTATTTGAGCAGGTATATGGAACGCAATTTGTTGATTTTGCGGTCGATGACATAGATAGCGATGGTGATGCCGATATCGTATTTCTTCTTTCCTGTGGTAACTGTAATTTTGATTTTAAAGGCGTTATTTTGGTATGGGATACTGGCTCTCAATCGATTAGTCATCAACAGAGTCTACTATCCCAACCCAGTCGTATAAAAATTGGCAGCGTAACAGGCGATGGTTCAAAGCAAATCGTTTTAAATAATGGTGCCGTGTTTGATATAGGCTTAAATTTGCTTGAGTGGCAGTACAGCAGCCCCCTTGGTGAGTTGTTTACTTTGGCAGACGTTGATAACGATGATGCTGATGAGATCATTCTATATGAACCCAAAGGGCAGTATGTCGATGATAATATTCAAATCGTCAAATATGGCATAAACACTCCAATTGAAAAGCTAATATTGGCAGCGCCAATTTGCAGTTTACATGTAGCAAACCTCAATATAGAT
This sequence comes from Shewanella abyssi, assembly GCF_023284025.1. Lineage (GTDB taxonomy): Bacteria > Pseudomonadota > Gammaproteobacteria > Enterobacterales > Shewanellaceae > Shewanella > Shewanella abyssi. Next base: position 88,738 of record NZ_JAKIKR010000014.1, read on the forward strand.
AACGATAAGATCATTCTTACAGGCTCATGTATAGGTAGGAAACTAACAACCTATTCTGCAACCGATATGCAGTTTTTGTGGGATATGTCTGCTTTTTCTAGTTCGAGTATCACCAGTGCTGATATTGATGGCGATGGGGATGTTGAGATTTTTGGAACTGGGTCTTATTCAATTGTAGCTATCGACATCAGTCCATCCCCATGGGTTTCATGGGATACTTCAGCGGCTAAATCTATCGGGAGCTACCACTCTATTGGGAATGTCATTACTGAAGATGGCGAGAAAAAAGCATTGTTTTATGACCTCTCGAATACTTGGGATATATATAGCTTTGCTAACGATGGACAAAGAGATAAGCATTCATTTTATAGTTCAGAGTTTTCTTTGAAGGGAAGAGTAAGTACTGTTGATGTATTTGACGCGAACTCAGATGGTATTACCGAAGTTGTCGTTGGTCTCGTTTCTGAATCAGGTAATATGGGTACATTATTTTCGAAAGAGTTAAGTTCTGGAGCGACTCTTTGGCAAAAAGAGATGTTTCCAAATCAATCTCAAATTACTCCTCCCACGATAAAAATATTAAAAATTGAAAATGCAGACATTAATAGTGATGGCTATTCAGATCTCATTGTAGTTAATAGTTATCAACTGAAAATTGAAGATTTGAATAATCAGTCTGTTATTTGGAATTATCAACCTAAAGGTTATATCAATATTTTAGACGCTGATATTGCGCCTAATGTCGCGGGTCAGTTTGTTATTGCGATAACAGCGTTGAAAAAAGGAAGTGACGGTGAGGTCATTAACGTTGTCGAGCGATTTATTCAAAGTGAGAGTGGTTTTGTATTATCGAGTAGTGACTTTATAAGCTGTAGCAGTGTGAATTTATTAGCAAATGCATCTGAACTTGCTTGTGTGACGCCTAAGAGGGCGAACATACTGATACTTGATAATGCACTAAGTGTCATTGGTTCGTTTACGGTTGGGGGGGAGATTAAGAGCATTAGCCAACCTTTAGCTTCTAATAACATACTTATAGGTTCATGTGATGGAAGTGCTAATCCATTCTGTTCAATATCGATGCGTTCTTCTGTAATGGGAGGTATTATTTGGCAAAGTCCTGCATTACATGGTGCAGTTTCGCCCAATTCAATGCAGCTAACCTCGGCAACTGAACTTCGACCACCATCGTTGAATTTTGCAACGGAAAATGCAATGTACTTGATTCGATAGTGCCGATTGATTGAGAGCTTGTTTTATAAGCTCTCAGTCTGGGTAAAGACAGACTGAGTGTAACGTGTAACGTCTATGTGGAGTATTTTCATTCATAAATAATCCTATTCGCGTCAAGCTGGCGAATACACTAGCGCAATCAGGTTTCTTAAAGTTAAGAGCCACAAAAATATGGCTGTCTTGAGTTTGAAGATATCTCTTTCGATGAATTGAACTACCCAAGTAATTATCGCGGGGTCAGTAAAGATGTCGATGGGTTATATTTCATCGGCCTACCTTGGCTATACACCCGCGGTTCAGCCACCCTCGGCGGTGTATGGAAAGATGCCAAATACTTAATGAGCCACATTCAGGAAAACAGATAACGGCAAAAATAAAGCCCCCTTTTTTCTAGTCTAGATTGGGGGGTTAACTATTTAATAAAAGGCACTTATTTGCTTTTAGTCAGCCGTAATAACTTTTGATGGTTTCCCATTCTCATCATAAAAAGTGATTGTAGACTCACCTTCAGGCGTTACTTTAAATTCAATTCTAGACTTGCCTTGGGCATCCAGTAGCTTGAGTAATGAGTTTTTTGAAGCAGTTTTTCCAAGGAAAACGCGTTTAGTTATTGCGTAATCTCCTTGTTCAGAAAGTCGACTATCTTTATCGGAAAATGCTGGTCGCTCAATTCCATCAGAAACATCACTAAACGTTAGGCCTGCAAAGTGTTTCCCACCAGCATCAACTCCAAGTAATTGCATTTGTTGATCTTGCTGATACCGATCAAATGTTAAACTAACTCCGCTAGATACAGTTTCATCCTCTTTTAATGCCCCGTTAAATATTAAGCCTCCATTCTCCGTTCCTTCATCATTAAAAAAGAGCATTCCAGCCATTGGTCTTGGATGTTTAACCTCTTTATTTTTAATAAATGCGCCAGGGAATAGCGTTCTATTGGAGATAGTGAGGCGAATTGTCCCGTCCGGCTCTTTGAAATTGATTCGTTGAACATCAATTTCATCAAATTTTGAATGATTAGTTGTAAATGCTCAGGTAGAAAACCCAACCAAGGTGATAATAGAAACTGTAATACAATAAATTAAAAGCCATTTTTGTGAGTGCTTAATTTTAATGATTTCTTTAGCCAAATCTTGTTGTGTCATACTTACTCCATTAAGTCATATCATTGTAGCGCGATCATTTATATACATGCCTTGATTGTCTGTTAGGTTAGAATAATCAAGGGTTAGCTAATAACATCTTGGTTTTAAAGTATTTCCATTACCACCTCAAAAACATCTTTTGCAAAAGTCAGCATAGCAGCGAAAATCTCCTTAAATTTCTAGAAAATAAGTAAGTTAATTCCGCATCCAATTGAAGTTAAGCTACGTTATTTTTATTAACAATAGCAAGCGATCCAGTCTAATATGACTTTTTATCTGGATAGCTCGCCGTCACCAACATTACTGCATGTATACATAGCTTAACGGCCAGTTAAAATCATGAACGATATGGCTGTTTTGTCTTTTGGCCCAGAAAAAGATAGGACCGGCATATCTTTTTGGCTACGACAATGCTGCCAGTAAACGGCTTGTAGATAGCGAATATTCACCTTAAACAAACTCTAGTGGCGGGGCTCTTGCTTGACATAGTCCAGTGTAGATACGGCTGTGACCATCCATATTCTGGTGAAAGATAACAAGGTTATCAAGCTTCCGAATGAGAGGCATGGATGCCGAACTAGCCTCCATGCTAAAAGGCTAGTTCGGCATCCATGCCTCTCATTC
>NZ_JAKIKR010000015.1 GCF_023284025.1 Shewanella abyssi
ATTGTAGCCTTCCAGTAAACGCCAGAACATAAAGACATTTAAACTAACTTGCAGAATCTAATCTCCCCCGTTGGAAATTTTGCTGTTTAAATTTCGCCGGGGCGCTGAGGGATATCCAAAAGGGGGGCAAGCGCTTTCCCCTTTTTGGTCGGGGGTGGGCGAAGCGCCACGACTTTGATTTGGATTTAGATTTGGAAAAACAATAACTGATATTGCAGCCAGCACAGTTTGGGGCAGAAGATAGTTACTTTCAGGCACTAGTGGTTCCAATTGCCTGCGGCAGGCGTATGTGCAGACACTGCTGAGGCTCGCCGCAAGCACGTCCTTGTGGGCTCAACGAAAACGTCCTGTTTCCGAAGGCCTCAACCGCATCTACACTGGTTTCGAAAAGCGCAAACTCTCGGCATCTGCGTTTTCATTTTTAATACAGGGAATTGTAGCCTTCCAGTAAACGCCAGAACATAAAGACATTTAAACTAACTTGCAGAATCTAATCTCCCCCGTTGGAAATTTTGCTGTTTAAATTTCGCCGGGGCGCTGAGGGTTTGCTAAGGGGTACAAGCGCTTTACCCCTTGGCTCAGGTGTGGGCGAAGCACCACGACTTTGACTTTGATTTGGACTTGGAAAAACAATAGCTGATAGAGCTAAACCGTTTTGGGGCAGAAGAGAGTTACTTTCAGGCACTAGTGGTTCCAATTGCCTGCGGCAGGCGTATGTGCAGACGCAACTGAGACACGCTTTACGCCATCCATGGCCGCTCTGCGGTTTCATCCCTGAAACCGAAGGCCTCAGCCGCATCTACACTGGGTTATAAAAGCGCAAACTCTCAGCATTAGAGTTATTAATAAAAGCTTTTTAAATTAGATAAACCTCCAAATCAGCTAACATCAGAATTTACATTTAAGTAGCCAAATTTGCAGGCAGCAATCTCCCCCGTTGGAAGTTTCGTTTCTCAGAAATTTCGCCGGGGCGCTGAGGGATTGACTCTTATGAAATCAACAGCCGGTACAAGCGCTTTACCCCTTGGCTCGGGTGTGGGCGAAGCACCACGACGTTGACTTTTTTAAATTTGAATTTTGAAAGCATTAGCTAAAAATCTTTATAAGAAAGAGTTAGCTTCTAGCAAAATTGGTTCCAATTGCCTGCGGCAGGCGTATGTGCAGATGCAACTGAGACTCGCTGCAAGTACCTCCCTGTAAGCTCTACGATGGCATCCATGCCATCAAAGGCCTCAGTCGCATCTACACTGGGTTTGAAAAGCACAACAGTTCACCATTTGAGTTTTTAATTTAAAGACACTAAAACCTGCTCTAAACCCTAAACTATCGAATAACACCCATTCCCCCTTTACTCGGGTGTGGGCGAAGCACCACGACTTTGATTTCGTTCTGGCCGAGCCTGATACACTGCTAAAAGCTAAATTTTTGCGCCAATATGCTAGGCAAAAAAGTAAGATCTTCAAGTTGCTGGTGAGCGATTATCCATTGCGGTTGTTGGGATAAACGCTTTTCCGGGATCGCGATGGTTTGCATATTGGCAGCGCGGGCGGCGACCAATCCATTAAAGGAGTCCTCAATCGCTAAGCAATTAACAGGATCAATATTGAGCGCAGCTGCGCAATTTAAATAGACCTCAGGGTGGGGCTTACCATAGCTTAAGTTTTCGGCTGATTTAATCGCATCAAAGTATGAAGCGATCGCTAGTTTGTTTAAAACAGCATGAATAATATCGCTAGAAGATGAGGTCGCAAGACCGATTTTCACACCGCGTTGTTGGCATGCTTTGAGCGCTGCTATAACGCCGACCATTGGCGTGCCATCGACAACAATTTGGCTGACGACCTGATCCACAATAGCTTGGGCTGTTGGTGCATTATCATAATTAGGCCAAGGAAAGCGGGCATACCAAAATGCCACAACCTGGTCGATTCTTAGTCCGGTTGTTTCCACCATATCTTCAATGGATATGTTTAAACCTAAGTCCGTCAGCACCTTATGTTCGGCAATCTGCCATAGCGGTTCAGAGTCAATTAAGACTCCATCCATGTCGAAAATAACGGCTTTTAGTTTCGGCTTAATCATAAGTCTCCAATTATGTTCAATATAACTTTGGTGAATAGTAGTGCTTAATTGTAGCGATTACTCAAATAACACTAGGGCGAATAGGCCATTTAAGCGTATTAAATGTGAGTGCTTCTGAATAAGAATGTTGACTTAACCTATTGAAAAGCATGATTTATTAATTACGCTAACACTATGGTCTAGTTTTCTTTTTTGAATTAACCGCCTAAAGTATGTTCATCCTGTCACTTGAGCGTGATTTCTCAGTTGTCCAAGTGTGATCTGATTCATACTTTTGCAAAGCTGTAGTATAATACGCCTCGAAATAAGGGTCGAGCCTGCCGAGCTGTCAGTTTCAATTGAAGACGAGCAGTTTCGCTGTTAGAACGCCAAACAAAGAGGAATGTTGCCGTGCTAGAAGCATATCGTAAACACGTCGCAGAACGTGCTTCAGAGGGCGTAGTCCCTAAGCCGTTAGATGCCCAACAAGTGGCACTGCTTGTCGAATTGGTAAAGAATCCACCAGCAGGTGAAGAAGCGTTTATTCTTGATCTGATTGAAAACCGCATCCCACCCGGTGTTGATGAAGCTGCATACGTAAAAGCAGGCTTTTTAGATGCCGTCGCCAAAGGCGAAGTATCATCAAGCATTCTGTCGTCAGAGCGTGCTGTAGAGCTGCTTGGCACTATGATGGGTGGTTATAACATTGAACCACTCATTGCTCAGCTAGATAACGAAGCGCAAGCGCCACTGGCGGTAAAAGCGCTGTCGCATACGCTGCTGATGTTCGACTCTTTCCATGATGTAGTGGAAAAGATGCAAGCGGGTAACGACTACGCTAAGCAAGTTGTGCATGCATGGGCAGACGCTAAATGGTTCCTATCTCGTCCTAAGCTTGCCGAAAAGATTTCACTGACCGTATTTAAAGTGTCAGGCGAAACTAATACTGATGATTTGTCCCCCGCACCCGATGCATGGTCACGTCCTGATATTCCTTTACACGCTTTAGCGATGCTAAAGAATGCCCGTGAAGGTATTGTTCCTGATGAAGCTGGCGCTGTTGGCCCAATCAAAGAGATCGAGTCACTCAAAACCAAGGGTTTCCCATTGGTTTATGTCGGTGATGTTGTTGGTACCGGTTCTTCGCGTAAGTCAGCGACTAACTCAGTGCTTTGGTTTATGGGTGATGATATCCCTAATGTGCCTAACAAGCGTGCTGGCGGTTTCTGTTTTGGCGGTAACATTGCCCCTATCTTCTTCAACACCATGGAAGATGCTGGCGCGTTGCCAATTGAGCTAGACGTGAGCAAGATGGAGATGGGTGATGTTATTGATGTCTACCCATACCTAGGTGTTGTTAAGCGTCACGATAGCGATGAAGTTATCTCTGAATTTTCTCTGAAGACCGAAGTGTTGATGGATGAAGTTCGTGCTGGTGGCCGTATTCCACTCATCATTGGCCGTGGTCTTACTGACCGTGCTCGTGAAACGCTCGGCGTTGAAGCATCAACTGTATTTGTGCGTCCAAAAGATGTCGCTGATACAGGTAAGGGCTTTACTCTGGCACAGAAGATGGTCGGTAAGGCGTGCGGTGTTACTGGTATTCGCCCTGGACAATACTGTGAACCTAAGATGTCATCTGTTGGTTCGCAAGATACCACCGGCCCTATGACGCGTGATGAACTTAAAGATCTCGCCTGTCTTGGCTTTAGCGCTGATTTGACGATGCAGTCTTTCTGCCACACAGCGGCTTATCCAAAGCCTATTGATGTGAACACACACCATACATTGCCCGATTTCATCATGAATCGTGGTGGCGTTGCATTGCGTCCAGGTGACGGTGTAATTCACTCATGGTTGAACCGTATGTTGTTGCCAGATACTGTCGGTACTGGTGGTGATTCACATACGCGTTTCCCCATTGGTATCTCATTTCCAGCCGGTTCTGGTCTGGTAGCATTTGCTGCAGCAACGGGCGTTATGCCACTGGATATGCCTGAATCTATTTTGGTTCGCTTTAAAGGCGAAATGCAACCGGGTATGACGTTACGTGACTTGGTCCATGCTATTCCGCTTAAAGCCATTGAGATGGGTCTGCTGACTGTTGAGAAGAAAGGTAAGATTAATGCCTTCTCTGGTCGAGTATTGGAGATCGAAGGTCTTGAGCAGCTTAAAGTTGAGCAAGCGTTTGAGCTTTCTGATGCATCAGCTGAGCGTAGTGCCGCGGGTTGTACTATTAAGCTGGATAAAGAGCCAATCATTGAATATCTAAACTCTAACATCGTCATGTTGAAGTGGATGATAGCTGAGGGTTATGGTGACCGTCGTACTATCGAGCGTCGCGTTACTGCGATGCAAGAGTGGCTAGCTAATCCTGAGCTGATGCAAGCTGACAGCGATGCTGAGTATGCTGAAATTATCGAAATCGATTTGAATGACATCAAAGAACCTATTCTTTGTGCACCAAACGATCCAGATGATGCGGTGTTACTTTCATCAGTGGTTGATACTAAGATTGACGAAGTCTTTGTTGGTTCTTGTATGACTAACATCGGCCACTTCCGTGCAACGGGTAAGATGCTGGATAAGTTTGCCACCACTTTGCCTACACGCTTGTGGATTGCGCCTCCCACTAAGATGGATCGCGATCAGTTAACTGAAGAGGGTTATTACGCCATCTTCGGCCGTGTCGGTGCGCGGATAGAGATCCCTGGTTGTTCATTGTGTATGGGTAACCAAGCCCGTGTTGCTGAAGGTGCTACGGTAGTGTCTACCTCTACCCGTAACTTCCCTAACCGTCTTGGTACGGGGGCGAACGTATACTTGGCGTCAGCTGAGCTCGCGGCAGTTGCAGCGTTACTCGGTCGTCTGCCATCACCCGATGAGTACCAGACATACGCTAAAGAGTTAGATGCAACGGCAGCTGACACTTATCGTTATCTTAACTTCGATCAAATTGCATCGTACACCGAGAAAGCAGGCGAAGTTATCTTCCAGTCTGCTGTCTAATATGTAATAGGTTCAAATTGATGTACGAAAAAGGCCAGCTCATTAGCTGGCCTTTTTTATGTCTTCTCTGCGGATTATAGATAATAACTCACACTAGGGTAAAAGCCTCGGGGATATAGGCTTTATTGCTCAATTCCGCAAATTCTAAATGCTATTGGCTAATTAAGAGTGCTTGGTATGCAGCACTTCTAGTAGCTTATCTTCAAGTGCAAAGCGTGTTTCCATCGCATGGCCTAGTGATGACAGATCTTTATCTAGGTGGAACAGCACTTTTTCGTCTTCGGCTTCAGTGTACTTGTCGTTAAAGTCGAGCGCAGTGTCTGTTGTCTTGCTAATCTGTGGCACCAGTTGCTGAGCAAGCTCTTGGCTAGAACTGCCATTCTTCTCACAGGCCGTGACCACTTGGTCGTAAATTTCGAAATGGCCTTCAGATACGTAATCCATTAATTGATCGCAAAACGCTTTAACTGAATCGAATGCAGGCAAGGAATTCTCTGAAACGTCATAGGGAGGTATACCAGCGATTTGGCAGTAGTTAATCAGTAGTTTACGCCGATTGTTTAGCCATTGATCTATAAGAGTATTTGCCCCGCCCCATTTTTGTTCGGCTTTTTCTAACTTTCTTAGCATGATCTTCCCCGTTAAGAATCTTTCCTTAACATCTAATGTAGGGGAGAAGTACTGTTTTGATCAACCACTTTTCGACGATTTAGGCGGAATTATTAAATGGACATACCAGTTAGCAGGTAAGGAGGGAGAGCTAAAAAGAAAAAAGCCCAGCGATAGAAACCTATCGCTGGGCGAGTAATGTTTTTGCAGGCTCGATGCGACGAGCTTCTTGATTGTTCTTGCTAGCGCAGACTTTTTATACCAAAGCTGACCACTAGGTGCAACTTTTTTCTGTCGTATTGAGAGTTGTACAGCTTGTGTTAAGCCCAGTTGTGGGTCTATATCGCACTTTTACTTGATATGAGAACTCGCATTAACGGCTTAGAAATAATGCAGTTAGGCATATAATAATGTTAACTACGTCCTAGTTGCGGCTATTTGTCGGGTTACTGGTCACAAATTTTCACCGATGGAGGTTACTTTATTAACGTAAATGCTAAACTACTGACCCAAGCGGATATCAATATAAGTTTAGGAATCAAGCCAAATGGCAGAATTAAAGAATGATCGTTATTTACGTGCTTTATTAAGACAGCCTGTCGACAGAACTCCTGTCTGGATGATGCGTCAAGCTGGTCGTTATCTTCCAGAGTACAAAGCAACCCGCGCTCAAGCCGGTGATTTCATGTCGCTTTGTAAAGACCAAGACTTGGCTTGTGAAGTGACTTTACAACCACTACGTCGTTATGACCTAGATGCTGCTATTTTATTCTCTGATATTCTTACGGTTCCAGATGCTATGGGACTCGGTCTGTACTTTGAAACTGGCGAAGGCCCACGTTTCCAGCGCCCTACAGACACTATCGATTCAATCAAAAAGCTATGTATCCCAGATCCAGAAGACGAGCTAGGCTACGTGATGCGTGCAGTTAGCACTATTCGTCGTGAGCTTAAAGGCGAAGTGCCATTAATCGGTTTCTCTGGTTCACCTTGGACACTAGCCACTTATATGGTTGAAGGCGGTTCAAGCAAGACATTTGAAAAGATTAAAAAGATGGCTTACGAAGAGCCAGCCACTTTGCACCTGCTGTTAGATAAGTTAGCTGATTCAGTTATCTTATATCTGAACGCTCAAGTCGCTAACGGCGCACAGTCGTTAATGATTTTCGATTCATGGGGTGGCGCGCTTTCTCACCACGCATACCGTGAATTTTCACTGCGTTATATGCAGAAAATCGTTGATGGCCTAACACGTCATGCAGACGGTCGTCAGGTTCCTGTTACCTTGTTCACTAAAGGTGGCGGACTATGGCTTGAGTCTATGGCTGAAACCGGCTGTGATGCATTAGGGCTAGATTGGACTGTTGATATTGGTGATGCACGTCGCCGCGTAGGGCATAAAGTTGCGCTACAAGGCAACATGGACCCATCTGTACTTTACGCCTCTCCTGAGCGTATTCATCAAGAAGTAGAGCAGATTCTATCTTCTTACGGTGAAGGTACTGGCCACGTATTTAACTTGGGCCACGGTATCCATCAGCATGTTGATCCAGAGCATGCAGGATCATTTATCAACTCAGTAAATGAGTTATCAGGTAAATATCATAAGTAAGCTGCTACTTTCGTAGTTTGCTTTAAAAGGCTCAGTTTTTACTGGGCCTTTTTTGTGGCTGCTATTTGAGAATATCAAGCATCCACCATAACGCCCCGACGAAGTTACACGCGTTAGATACGGGCCTCGTACTTATTCCAAATAGCCTAACGCCTCCGATGGGAAATCTGCTGTAAATGGGTTTACAAATGTTGGATGGCATGGTCAATGATGTTACTTCAACTATAATATTGAAAATCTTCAGCTTATTAATTGAAGACTGTTACACGTTGATATCTAGTCCAAAGCTAGTTATGTTATTGATTATTTCTGGCTAGATGAACTGTTATTACTTTATGTTAAAGCTATTTATGCCTTGCGGGTAGCGAGTAAAGACTAACAGGTTATATTTTCAAGGATGGTTGGCGTGAAATTATTAAATAATAAAAATGCTGTCGCAGTTGTTTGTTTCATATTATTTGTTTGCGCTGGAGTAATATCTAAATCGTATTTTGATGAATATACATCAGGTTTTATTGACCATACGATTTATTCTTCTGTACTTGAAGAAAACCGAAAAATATTTGTTCGCTTGCCAGAATATTACGATAGCAATAAGAGTTACCCTCTTATTATAAAATTGGATGGCAACTTTAATTTGTTGCGTTGGGATGAGTCTATTTATAACCTTGCAAAGCAAGGTACTATCAAAGACTCTATCGTTGTGGCTATTCCTAATTTATTTTGGCTAGACTCTCGAAATAGAGATCTAGTTCCTCCTTATGCAAGACGGAATGTGCAGTTTGAAGCTCGAACTTCTAATGTAAACTCTCCTGAGATTTTTGGTAAAGCGGATCGGTTTCTAGAATTTATCGAGAGCGAAGTCCTTCCCTTTATTGAAAGGAAATATTCCATAAACAATAATCGCGTGCTTAGTGGCTTCTCTGCAGGTGGAAGTTTTGTTTTGTATACTATAACAACGAAGCCAGAGTTATTCTCTGGATATTTTGCTTTTAGCCCTGCGGCTTGGTATGACGATTCCGTAGTGGTTAAAGAATTTTCTAGTGGTTTGAAAAATACTAGTGGTAAGCCATTATTTTTATATTTGAGTTTGGGGAGGGCGGAAAATGGAATAATTACGGCGTCATTCAAGGGGTTGTTATCTGCAATCAATTTGGATGCACCTGAAAATTTTAAATCTGACTATAGTTATAGCGAGGGTGCAGGGCACGAGGACAATCCCTATATTTCAGTACCGAAAGCACTCAATGCATATTATGAGTTTAGAGCAGGTAAGTATAATTGATAAGGATGGGCTTCACATCTCCTTCCTAATCTACTAACACCAACTCAATCCTAAAGTCACTGCCTTTTCCTGGTTGGCTTTCAATTTCGATATCACACTTTAGAATTGATAGTAGTTGCCTCACAATCGCCAGCCCTACTCCAAGTTGTGGCAGCGCAGTTTGGCTCGCTACCATTGTTAGCGGCTTATGAGTCATCTGTTTCAGCGCTGCCAATTCATGCTGGTGCATGCCTGAGCCATTATCACTGACTTGCAGCCACATTTTGTTGGCTGACCCATCCCAGATGGTGTCGATGGTAATCGTGCCACGTTCTGGGGTGTAGCGTATGGCGTTATCAACCAAGTTATTGAGGACTCGTAGCAGTAGTTGTCGATCGGTGCGAACGGTTAACTTATGGCTGTCTGCAAAGTTCAACATGACTTTTTTGCTGTTGGCTCGTGGCGCAAAGGTTAACTGCAGCTCTTCTAGTAAATCAGCCAGATAGAGCTCATTCCAATTTGGGGTGACTTGGCCGTTTTCAAGCGCCTCCAACTCAAGCATTTGACCTAACAGTTGCTGCAGATGTTGGCTAGCGTTAGCAGCAACTTCAATTAAGTCACTACTGCGTTCACTGGGTGGCAGCAATAGCCAAGTATCGATATAACCCTGCAGTGAGGTTAGCGGGGTCTTTAAGTCGTGTGATAGATGCAACATAAACTCATGCCGCTCCTCTTGTTGGCGGTTAATCGCTTGATGTTGCTGACTTAAGGCTTGCAGCAAGGTGTTGATATGCCCGCTGAGCTGGTTGATCTCACTGCTACCGCTATACTGGCCTGGTAACATAACACCAGCGTTTAATTGTTGAGCGGCGACTAAACCTAGGTCATTTTCGAGTCGGCTCAAGGGGGCGGTAAATAGCTTGAGTAGCAAGACGAATAGAATAAATGCGAAGCTAACAGCGATGAGAATGGCGGCAGTCCAAAACTGTGGTGCTTGATGTTGACTGACAATGGACTGCCAAGTATCAAAATCCTCCCCACCAATGATGACGTAGAGATAACCCGTTTGCAGTCCATTAGTGTCGAGTAGTTTTGCCGCCGAGAATATTTTATCTTTGCTGATGGAGCGGGGATCTGTGCCCAATATCGGCAAATTATCCCCCTGAATAAAGCGCTCGATAATGTCGGTGTCGACGCTGTCTTGTTTTATCTTCTCCTCGTTTGCATCGTAAGCGATGAGCGTACCTTGCCTGTCTAGAGTGTAGATTTCAAAGCTTGGACCTAACAGCATAAAATCATGGAAAGCTTCTTTGAGGGCGGCATCAGAGGTGATGCCTTTTGAGAGCAGCGGGTTAATATGTGCCATATGTTCAGCAAGTTCACGGTGCAATGATTGCTGGATCTGGTTGCGGCTAAAGTCCTGACTGAATTGTAGCCATTGCCATAGCACAATCAAGAGGATAAACATTACCAAGGTTGCCGCGAGTAAAATACGACTAAACAAACTTTTCATTAGGCTATCTCCTGCGTCCGTCGCTAGCTTTAGTGTTATCTACTCATGGTGCCAATTCTGCTTAAGAAGAGACTTGATTAGCGGGAGGCGTAAATTTGTAGCCGACTCCCCAGACGGTTTTGACCAAGTCAGTTGAGCAAGAACTGCGAGCCAATTTGTTGCGCAAGCGATTAATATGGCTGTTAACCGTGTGCTCGTATCCTGAGTAGGAATAGCCCCAAACCGCCTCTAAAAGTTGCATGCGACTGAAAACTTGTTTTGGGTGTTGAGCAAGATAAAGTAATAGATCGAACTCTCTTACCGTTAAGTTTAAGCTCTCATTAAAGGCGATAACTTCACGAGTAGTACAGTTGATAGAGATGCCGTTGAACTCTAATGATTCATCTTGATGTTCTCTTTGTTTGCCGCGCCTGAGCAGTGCTTTGACGCGGGCCCTTAGCTCTAATACGCTAAAGGGTTTTACCAGATAGTCGTCGGCGCCAGACTCCAAGCCCAAGACAACATCTGCCTCTGAATCTTTTGCGGTCAATAACATACAGGGCAACTCATTACCGGCTTCACGGATCTGTTGGCACAGGGTAATGCCATCGCCGTCTGGTAACATTCTGTCCATTAAAATCAGATCTATCTGTTTTGCCGCTATCACTTGGCTAGCTTGCTGCAAAGTGGTGCAGTGGGTGACAGTATGGTTCATGCTCTTTAGGTTCAGCATGACCAGTTTTGCTAAGTCTTGCTCATCTTCAACCAACAATATTTTCTTGCTTGAAACAGAGGTGAAGGTGGTATTTGATCCGTTCATGACTAGCTCCCAAAGGCGGTCCCTTTTCAACAAGACCTACCTTTAAGAGCTTTTCTTTCGATAAATTTTTAATCAATTAAGTGCTGATGATTATTGAGTACGAGTGATCTTAATTGTCATCACGGGATTATCGAAGCGATGAGCAGCGGACAGTACCGAATCAGCCAGTCCATCGTCAGCGCTTATGACGCCAGGATGACCATGGACTTTATCGTTATCATCTCGGTCAGTATTAAAGCCTTCACCGCCATCAGCCGGTCCTGGGATAGTCCCTTTTGCTTCAGAGTTAGCTTCGGTGCCGGCATCGTATGCTATAACCCGCAATGTGGTGGTATCATCAACAGCCAGTGCAGCAAGATCAAAGCCTGTAGTACCGGTAAAAGCATCATTGGTGTTGACTAACATGGTTACCACTGACAAATCGGCAACATCGGCTGGTGCAAGGCTCAGAGAGATAGTTTCTGCTCCGCCAGGCACCAGTATCCCTGCACCGATAACGAGCTCATTCACTCCATTTTCGTCAGCCAAATCACTATTGTCTCCAGATTCAGCGAGTACTTCTAAGGCGACACTAGCTGCCATCCCCGTGCTCCAAAGTTTGCTATCTGATGTATGGGCTACAACCGCGATAGGAGACATAGGCTGATTAGCGGTAAGGTTAGTGACGGTGACGCTGTAATCTTGCATCACCGGCGAGACCACTGGTGGCACAACTGGCGCTGGGGAATCATTATCTGAGCAACCCGCTAACCCAATAGTCGCAATGGCAACTAAAGCCATCGCACTACGTTTAAAAATATCTGTTAGATAGTTCATGGTTTGATCTCCTATTTCACGACCACAGTCACTCGAGCAACAGGATTTAACCAGCGATGAATACGGCTGTCTAAATCACTTGCGCCCGCACTTAGGTCTGTATCACCTAACACCCCAGGATGAATATGCACTTTATCATTGCTACTACTATCCATGATGCCCGTGGCGTTCATGCCGCCATCGCCACCCGGTGCTGCTGGGATCCCTGGGGTACCCACCATTCCACCACCATTAATGATCTCGTCATTGGCTTCGGTACCAGCGTCATAGGCGTTAAGAGTGAAAGTGTAGCGCCCCGCTTCGGTTGGGATCTTCCAAGCATCTAAGCCAACAAATGCATCGTTAGTCGGCAGTACCATTGCAGTGATGGATAAATGAGTCATATCGCCACTGTCGAGCATAATGCTTTCAACTCTGGCGCTCGGTGCCAATAGTCCCATCGCAGGGTTCGCCGCCGTTACACCGCCTGCGCCTGTTACTGCAGCATCTAGATCGGCAATGTCGCCACCTTCGGCCATTTTTTGTAGCGCAGGAGTTGCCATTTCACCGGCTTGAAATAGATGACTGTCCATATCATGGGCGGCAATGAGGATCGGGGTGAAGTAATTACCGTGAGTAAGGTTTGTAACACTGATCTCAAGCTCTGCAGCTGCTGCAGGTAGGCTCGCTAAACTTCCGAGTAAAAGGGCTTTCGTTACTTGGTTAACATTCATGATATATCTCCGTTGTCTGAATAGTTAAAGCATGACAAACGGATATCACCTGAATATCTCCAAAATATCACAAAAGTATAACAACGGTTGTTGGGTCACGTTACGACCATGTTTTCAGCGGTTTATATTCATAATGTAAGATAAATCAATATGAAAAATTTTAAAAAAGGCATACTTTTGTTGGTTTTATCAGCGAGTGAATTGAGACTCGCTATTATCTAGCAGGTAAATACGTTATTTTGCGTGCAAAATCAGGACCATAGTCAGCATGGCTGATGGTTTGTAACCTATATAAGCCGAGTGAAGATGTATATTGGCAACAAAATAATCGTTTTTATTGTTGGGATTTGTACTCCTATTATTATCGCTGCAAGTATTTGTGCGAACCTTTGGTTTGATAGTGAGATTGTGTCGTTGCGTGGCTATGCAGTAAGCAAAGAACTTGAGAATATTGAGGAGATGGTGAATAGAGAGTTGCAGCTGCTGGAAGCGGTCGCCACTATTTATGCTGCACCTATATCGCCTACAGCCCTCGATGACGTCAACCAAACCAGTGCGCTTCTTAATGGCGTGAGTGTGTTTTTCTGGGACAAGGGTGTGATCACCCCGCAGTTAGCGCAAGATAAGCAACTCGCACAGAGACTTCCTGAGTTACCCAAACATCTGCTGCATAACCGTGAGCTGATCTCTGGTGCTTATTTTGATGTGCAGCATGACACAGCCTATTTTATCAGTGCAAAGCCATTATCAACCGATAAAGCGTCGATTGCCGTTAGAGTGATTCAAGATAATGGCCTTGCACAGTTAGGATTACCAGGCTTTGTGGATCAGGTTCGAATGGAGCCAGGCAATGCCAATGGTGATGTTTTGGTTAGTGGTCAAACGATACAAGCCACTCTAGATCTCCCCGCATTTAATGCAGAGCTACCGGTATATATTAATTTGGTATTTTCCAACGGCTTCTTTGCTAGATTAACGTCGCAATATACCTGGATGGCGGGAGGGATGCTTTGTTTGGTCATACTACTGCAACTGGTGACCTATTTATGGTTAAAGCTCGGCTTCGTGAAACCTTTTCATAGCTTGACTGAGCAGTTAATCAGCATTAACCCAATGGCAAAAAGCTACCGACCTATTACCGCTGAAGGTAGCGTTGAACTGAGTATTTTAACTCGGCGAATAAATGGCTTGCTGGCACGAATTTACCGGCAAGAGATGCGTTCTAAAATCACCTTGGAGTCCATTGCTGAAGCCGTGATCTTGACTGATATCAACGCTAAAGTTATCTATATCAATCCATGCGCCGAGCGGTTACTCAAGGTTAAAAGTGCTAAAGCATTGGGCGAAAGTCCTCAGATTTTGCTGCGAGCGGGTGACAGCTTTAACAGTGAACTGAATGAGTTTATGCAAAGTGGTGCATCGTTGCCTGAGCTTACTCAGATTGTGCTGACTCTCGATGTGCAAAAAATAATGGAGCGCAGCGTTAATAACTTGAGAAACCATAACGGCCAAGTGGTCGGGGTGGTGATAGTGCTGCGAGATATAACCCAAGAGGCCAAACTTAAACAACAACTGCAACGGCGAGCCAATTTTGATCAAGTGACCGGCTTACTCAATCGCAGTGCCTTTGAAGAGCAACTGAAAACATTGGCAGCTGATGCTAGCTCTGTCGCGGTGGTGTATTTAGACTTAGAGCAGTTTAAATTGATCAACGATTCCTGCGGGCATAACGCCGGCGACAAAATGCTTTGCATGGTTGCCCAAGCCATTGAGTCCAGTATATCTAGCGAACATCTGCTGGCGCGACTGGGCGGCGATGAGTTCGGCTTAGCCATTAAAGACACGTCGGCATTGAATGTCGCCAAGTTACTCAAAAACATTATCAATAATGTCTCAATGCAGGTTATGCATCATCAACAAGAGCATTATCGAGTTGGGGTGAGTGTGGGGGTTTCTTATAGTCGTCATCAGCAGAAAGACGTACTGGAAATGCTCAAAGATGCCGATATTGCCTGCTTAGCAGCAAAGCGTAAGGGCTGTAATCAAATTCATTTCTATGATGATCGCGATCAAGAGCTATGCTATCAACGTAACGCTCCTAAATGGGCGGTACGCATTGCTCAAGCTATCGAGCATAACGAGCTTGTGTTGTACTATCAAAAGATTGAACGGCTCAGTGCGCAGCACCATCGCAAGCGATTGGAAGTATTATTACGGATCCAAGAACCCTGTGGACGCATATTACCGCCGGCACAGTTTATCGCCGCAGCAGAGCGTTTTAAGCTGATGACAGAGGTTGATAAAGAGGTCATAAGAAAAACATTTTTGTGGTTGTCGCTGCGCGAAGAACTTTGGCAAGACCATAGTTTATCGATCAACCTTTCTGGCAATAGCTTGGGGGCTGAAGGCATGGTGAGTTATATTTTGCAGCAACAAGCGCGGTTTAATATCCCGAGTTGTTGTATCTGTTTTGAAATAACTGAGACCAGTGCGATTCAAAATCACAGCCGTGCGATGGATATGTTACTGCAACTGCGCAAGCAGGGGTTCTCATTCGCACTGGATGATTTTGGCAGTGGCTTTGCTTCTTACGGTTACCTAAAGGAGATGCCAGTTGATTACGTCAAAATCGACGGCTGCTTTGTTAAATCTTTAACGACCAACGCCAAAGACTATGCCATCGTAAAATCAATTCACGATGTATGCCGAGTGATGGGGATTGAGACTGTGGCTGAGTTTGTTGAAACCCAAGATATTATGGAGCAACTCAAACATATCGGCATCAACTATGCTCAGGGCTATGCTATCGGTAGGCCGCAGGCACTTGAAGATTACCAGCCCATTGCAACGTTGCAACAACGCTCGGCTTAAAGATATTTGCGGTTTAACAGGATATATGTGAGTTTGGCATTATCTCAATAAATGTAGGTCAAATATGGTTAGCTTCAAAGATAAGGTCATTATTGTTACTGGCGCTTCAGAAGGCATTGGTCGAGCGTTAGCTATCGCGCTGGCGCCCTTAGGTTGTCAGCTAGTGATTAGTGCCCGTAATCAGCAACGACTAACTTCTTTAGCGTCGGAAATAACGGCCTTAGGCCAGCCTCCTTTAGTCTTTGCTGCAGACTTAGCGCAGCAGCCACAATGCCAAGGTTTAATTGAGGTATGCATAGCACGCTTTGGTCGTTTAGACATTTTAATCAATAATGCTGGAATGACGATGTGGTCGCGCTTCGATGAGCTCAGTGACTTAAGCGTACTATCAAAGATAATGCAGCTAAATTACCTTGCTCCAGCCTACCTTAGCCATGCCGCCATCCCCCATTTAAAAAAGACGCAGGGGCAGATTGTTGCGGTAGCTTCCATTACTGGGATGACAGGCGTACCTACGCGCAGCGGTTATGCCGCCTCTAAACATGCGGTGATAGGTTTCTTTGATTCTCTACGTATTGAGCTTAGTGATGATAATGTGGCAGTGACGGTGATATGCCCAGATTTTGTCGTTACCCAAACCCATAAACGCGCTTTAGATGCTCAAGGCAAGCCGTTAGGCGACACGCCAATGCAAGAGTCTAAAATCATGACGGCTGACCGATGTGCACAGTTAATGTTACCCGCTATAGCACAACGGAAACGACTGTTGATCACCTCCTTTAGAGGTCGGATTGGGCGTTTCTTTAAGATAATAGCCCCTGGCCTTATCGACTACATTGCTCGTAAAGCAATTGCCTCAGGCCGCTAGCTTATCCAGCAATGTATCTCTACTGCTGTTCAGTGTTAATTAGGCATTAAAAAGCCCAGTGAAAACTGGGCTTTACTATTTCGAGGTCTTTAGCGTTAGCTGTTTTCTCTGGCAATGGCGCGGTAAGCAATATCGGTGCGGAAATACACATCATCCCAATGGATAGCGTCAACCAGTTGGTATGCAGATGCCTGCGCTTCCGTCACGGTATTACCCAGTGCTGTGGCGCATAACACACGGCCGCCATTGGTCACTACCTTGCCATCTTTCATGCTAGTGCCGGCATGGAATACTTTGGCATCATTATCGCCTAAGCTTAGGCCGTCAATCACATCATGCTTGCGGTAAGCTTCTGGATATCCGCCTGCGGCTAAGACAACGCCGACAGCGGCACGAGAATCAAACTCGGCAGTCACTTGATCGAGTTCGCCGCGAGTCGATGCTAAGCAAAGCTCTACCAAATCTGATTGCAGACGCATCATGATAGGTTGAGTTTCAGGGTCGCCAAAACGACAGTTGTACTCAAGTACCTTTGCGCTGCCATCGGGAGAGATCATCAAACCAGCATAAAGGAAGCCAGTATAAACATTGCCCTCTGCAGCCATGCCATCGACCGTTGGACGGATAACGTTAGCAATAGTCCAATCGTGAACAGCTTGAGTCACTACAGGCGCAGGTGAATATGCACCCATACCGCCAGTATTCGGGCCATGATCGCCATTATCACGGGCTTTATGGTCTTGGCTGGTAGCCATAGCAAGAATGTTCTTGCCATCAACCATCACGATGAAGCTAGCCTCTTCGCCTGTTAAGAACTCTTCAACCACGACGCGAGAACCCGCTTCACCAAATAGGTTTCCAGCAAGCATATCTTCAATGGCAGCATTTGCTTGTGCTTGGTCTTGCGCAATAATGACGCCTTTACCTGCCGCTAAGCCATCAGCTTTAATCACGACAGGGTAACCCGTCGTCGCCGTTAACTCTGTTACATAAGCCTTAGCTGGAGCAATATCGGTAAAGTTTGAGTAAGCCGCCGTTGGAATATTATGACGGGCTAAAAAGTCTTTAGTGAACGCTTTAGAAGATTCCAGTTGCGCCGCACCTTGAGTCGGACCAAAAATCGGTAAGCCAGCTTCATTGAACGCATCCACAAGGCCCAATGCCAGCGGCACTTCAGGGCCTACAATGGTAATCGCCACTTTTTGCTCGGCAGCAAAAGCCACCAGTGCAGAGATATCTTCAACATTGATCGCCACGTTCTCTAATTTTGGCTCTAATGTTGTGCCGGCATTGCCAGGAGCGACAAACACGGTGTCAACTTGTGCAGATTGCGCCGCCTTCCATGCCAATGCATGTTCACGACCGCCGCCGCCTATAACTAATACTTTCATTTTTTTACCTTTTATAGCTGCGCCATTCCCCCTATCTCTGTGTCAAGCATGCTCGTGTATTGGCATATTCTTACCAACAAAAGTGCGCGTGCTTTCTTTGACCTAGAAAAAAGGTGCTTGCTCTAAACGTTAAAAATTAATTTTGTTGGAAACTCTAGCGCCTAGATCCTAGATCCTAGGACCTAGGACCTAGGACCTAGATCCTAAAACCTAGAACCTCTAACATTGAGCCTAGGACCTAGAACCTTCTTATAAATTAATGACGGAAGTGACGCATGCCGGTAAATACCATTGCCATGCCGTGCTCATCTGCCGCATTGATGATCTCTTGGTCACGAATAGAGCCACCTGGCTGGATGATACAGCTAATGCCAGCTGCTGCAGCTGCATCAATACCGTCACGGAAGGGGAAGAAGGCATCAGATGCCATCACTGAATCTTGCACCTCTAAGCCTTCGTCAGCCGCTTTTATGCCAGCGACTTTAGCGCTATAAACTCGGCTCATCTGGCCTGCTCCAACACCAATCGTCATGCTGTTCTTGGCGTAAACAATCGCGTTTGATTTAACAAACTTCGCCACTTTCCAGCAGAACATAAGATCTTTCATCTCGCTAGCTGTCGGTTGACGTTTTGAAACCACTTTAACGTCATCCATTTCAACCATGCCTTGGTCGCGATCTTGTAGCAATAAGCCACCGTTAACGCGTTTGTAATCAAGGCTCTTAGTCTTGCTAGCCCATTGTCCGCATTCAAGTACGCGCACGTTAACTTTTGCTGCAACAATGTCGCGTGCAGCTTGGCTAACTGAAGGCGCTATGATCACTTCAACAAATTGGCGCTCAACAATCGCCGCTGCTGTCGCCGCATCTAGCTCGCCGTTAAAGGCGATGATGCCACCAAACGCTGAGGTAGGATCGGTTTGGAATGCGCGGTTATAAGCTTCAAGCAGGTTTTCGCCAATCGCTACACCACAAGGGTTAGCATGCTTCACTATTACGCAAGCTGGCTCACTGAATTCTTTAACACACTCAAGTGCTGAGTCAGTATCGGCGATGTTGTTATAAGACAATGCTTTGCCTTGCAACTGAACCGCTGTTGCAACCGACGCTTCATCTATATTGGTATCAACGTAAAAAGCCGCTGTTTGATGGCTGTTTTCGCCATAACGCAGATCTTGCTTTTTCACTAATTGAGTATTGTAAGTGCGTGGGAACTTAGAGTCTGCATGACACTCGTCTTTGCTATGGGCAGGAACTTTGGTGCCGAAGTAGTTGGCGATCATGCCGTCGTATGCCGCTGTATGCTCAAAAGCAGCAATCGCGAGGTCGAAACGAGTTTCCAGTGTGGTACTGCCATTATTTGCGTTCATTTCAGCAATAACACGGCCGTAGTCGCTCGCATTAACAACGATGGTAGTATCTTTGTGGTTTTTAGCGGTTGAGCGAACCATTGTTGGGCCGCCAATATCGATATTCTCGACAGCGTCAGCTAAGGTGCAACCCTCTTTTGCGACGGTTTCTGCAAATGGATATAAGTTAACCGCAACCAAGTCGATAGGGTTGATGTTGTTTTGCTCCATTACAAGCTCATCTATACCGCGGCGTGCCAAAATGCCACCATGCACTTTAGGGTGCAAAGTTTTGACACGGCCATCCATGATCTCTGGGTGACCAGTATAATCCGATACTTCAATGACTGGCACACCATTATCTGCCAACAGGCGGGCAGTGCCACCCGTAGAGAGTAGCTCAACACCTTGAGCATGCAGCGCTTGTGCAAACTCTAAGATTCCGGTTTTATCTGAAACGCTTAACAGCGCGCGACGAATAGGTCTGGCATTATTCATTGTAGGTATAGGGTCCAGTAGTTATTTTTAAGGATCTTTCGGAAAACAGAACAGTATTAAGTTTATTAACGTTTACACTGCTTTCCAAAAGTCCCTCAATTTTTATACTCTCCCGCCACGGCGCGCGTATTTTAACGCAGTTTTATCCTTGACGGTGTTTTTTTCTGCGCGATTTCACAATACGGTAAACAGAACAAGCATGGATCGATTTTTTTGTTCAGAATAAGCCTTGACCTTGGATACAACTCCAAGGTTTATACTTTGGCTATTGAGCAATATTGTACTGATGATATTTGGCAATGCATTGGGTTTAGATAAAGGAGAAAGTGATGTATCGAATTGGTGAACTGGCACAATTGTGTGAGGTCAAAACGGATACGTTAAGGTTCTACGAGAAACATGGATTGCTATCGCCTTCATCAAGAACAGATTCGGGCTATCGTATCTATACCGAAGTCGATGCCGAGCGCTTACGCTTTATTTTACGTGCTAAAGCGGTGGGTTTTACCCTCGCAGAAATTGTAGAACTGCTTTCGATTGAGTTAGACAAGTCCAACTGGGCTTGCGCTGACGTTAAAGGCTTGGTTGACGATAAGCTGGCTAATGTAGAGGCAAAGATAGCCGAGCTCAACCACTTTCAACTCTCTTTACAGCGGCTTTCTCAAGCTTGTTGCGGCGGGCCTGAAAGTGCAGAACATTGCTCCATTTTAGAAGCGTTAGAGTCGAGCACTGAAAACATTCGCTGTGAAGGTGATTCACATGAGCACGGCCACACTCATGACGATGTGCAGTTTACTAAAACGTGCCAAGACAAGTCAGCAACTAAGAATTCACAAGAGAAGTAGTTATGTTATTAAGCAATTTTATCGACCTTTTTCTAGACTCGGCTCCCTGGCTGTTACTGGGTTTATTATTAGCTGGCATGCTGAAGATGTTCGTGCCTATGGTTTGGATGCAAAAACAGCTGGGTGGCCATGGTTTTAAAACCGTTGTTAAAGCGGCCGTACTCGGTGCGCCTTTGCCTTTATGTTCATGCGGGGTTATTCCTGCGGCTGTTGGTTTGCGTCGTAGCGGTGCATCAAAGGCGGCGACCACATCCTTTTTAGTCTCGACGCCAGAAACGGGTGTTGACTCAGTAACCGTCTCTTATGTGTTGCTTGGCCCGTTCATGGCAATCGTGAGACCAATTGCGGCGGTGACTAGCGCGATAGTGGCAGGCTTATTAGTCGGACGTGATGACGATGATGGCCAGCCTGTGGCGGCGCAAGCTAAGCCTGCAGAGAGCTCATCATGTTGCAGTAGCAAGACTGCAGAGCCTAAAGCGACTGTTAGCTCATGCTGTGCAAGTGAGAAGAAAGCCACGGTAACGATGAAACCAATTGCTGATAGCAGCGTTATGGCGATGCCAATGACAGCGAATACAGCGCCGCTGAATGCTGCACCTTTGGATCTAGAGCAAGCGGCAGAACCTAAGCAATCGAGCTGCTGTAGTAGTAAAAAAGCAGCGGCAATTACAACTGCAGCGGCATCATGTTGCAGCTCAAAGTCGCCTGACTCTGCTGCTGAAGCTGAAAGCTGCTGCGAGTCGACAAAGGATATTGCAACCGAATTAAAAGGTACTTCAGTTATTAGCCGTATCGGTAAAGGCTTACATTTCGCGGCAACCGATTTAGTGCGTGATACTACCGTGTGGCTATTAGTCGGCTTGTTCTTTGCTGCCTTGGTACAAACTTATGTACCTGGTGACTTTATGGCAAAGTGGGGTGATGGCATTCTAGCTATGCTAGTGATGGTGCTTATCTCTGTGCCAATGTATATCTGCGCCACAGCATCAACACCTATCGCAGCGGGTTTACTACTGGCTGGTGTTTCACCCGGTGCAGTATTGGTCTTTATGTTAGCTGGCCCAGCCACCAACATTGCCACCTTAGGCGTGGTCACAAAAGAGCTTGGTAAACGCGCGTTATTTGGTTACTTGGGCGGTGTATTGGGCGTGGCTTTGGTCTCAGGTGTTATCGTCAATTATTTGGTGGAAACCTTTGGCTTTGTGGTTATGCCGCAGATTGGCGAGCAGCATAACTTGTTGCCGTCGGCCATTGTGTATACTTCAGGTATCGTGCTGGCAATATTGATGTCTAAGGTATTCTTAGACATGCTGCCTAAGAACTGGTGGCGTAGAGATTGCTGCTCGTAAGTCGATATATACCCATCTTCAAGTAGGATGGGTATATATATATATAGCCAAAGCACAACTAAAAGAATAGATAAAGGTACTCATTGAGTGCCTTTTTATTTTTATTCGAATGGTTAATGCTCTATAACACTATAAGGCATTTTGCTTTTAACCTTATCTCAGCATCACTTAATTTGCTGCTTCGCCAATGGAAGGACATATATGAAAAAACGACTAGCCCTACTGCTTTTTGCTTTAGTAATGAGTGGTTGCAGTGATAACAGCTCTATTGAGGCCGATGGAAATTATGTTGAAGGGGTACATTATAAGGCGCTAGCTACGCCTGTTTCGAATCAGAGCCAGAAGGTCTCGGTAATGGAATTTTTTGCATACAGCTGCCCCCATTGCGAGTTGTTTGAAAAGCCTCTGCATCACTGGCAGCAAAATATACCTGAAGGCGTTGAACTAGTGCAGATCCCTGCCGTCTGGAACGAGCCGATGAAACTCTACGCTAAAGTATTTTATATTGGCCAAGGTATGCAGCAGAAAGACAAGGTTCATGCCGGACTCTTCCCGGAAATAATGGCTCTGCGTAAAGTACCAAGCTTGGAGCAGCAACAAGCCAAACTGGGCGAATTTTTGAGTCTATATGGCTTGAGTCGCGCTGAGTTCTCTCAGAAAATATCATCTCCCGAGGTGGAGCGTAAACTGCAGAATGCCATGGAGTTGATGTCTCAAGCTAAAATTGAAGGCACTCCAAGTATCGTCGTTAATGGCCGCTATTTAGTGCTTAATAAGTCGGCAAAATCTGCTGAGCAGGTGATGGATATTGCTAATTATCTTGTCAGTTTAGAGAAAGCGCGGCTAGCTGCGCAGTAGTGGTTATTTGAATTGGCACAACAGCAACAAAAATCGCAGCATCATGCTTTAGTCATCTTTGATGGAGTCTGTAATCTGTGCCACGGTACGGTCAATTTTATCATTAAGCATGATCGCCGCGGCTACTTTGTATTTGCACCTTTTCAATCAAAAATAGCGCAAGCTTATTTGAGCGAACATGGCGTTAATGACCAGGCGCAAAATAGTGTGATATTAATAAAGGCTGATCAATGTTATTTAAGAAGTGACGCCGCGATTGAAATAGCAACATCACTGGATGGTGCTTGGTCGTGGCTGCGTTTTATTAGATATTTACCCAAGGCCCTTCGAGATGGACTCTACAATCAGCTGGCTAAACGGCGTTATCGAATGTTTGGTAAAAGAGAATTGTGTTTAATGCCCAATGAAGCGTTAAAGAGTCGTTTCTTGGTCGACTGAAGTTTGTAAAAACAAAAAAGGCACTCATTGAGTGCCTTTTAAATCTACAGCCTGAAGCGACTCAATTATGCTTCTTCAGGTAGTTCGGCATTGTGGTAGATGTTTTGCACATCATCACAATCTTCAAGCGCTGCATAGAACTGCTCAAACTGCTCAATCTCTTCTGCATCGGTGATTTTTGTCATGGTCTGCGGTACGAAAGTAATCTCTTCCATAACATAATCGGTATCAGCAGGCAGTTCAGCCATTAATGCGGTTTTAACTTTAAAGAATTCAGTATGGGGTGCGTAAACGCTGATCATGCCGTCATCAAGCTCAACGTCAGTAACATCAACGTCAGCCATAATAAGCATTTCAAGAATGGCATCTTCATCGTCGCCAGCAAACACGAATACAGCTTGATGATCAAACATGTGGCCAGCAGTACCTGGACCACCTAGTTTGGCGTGGTTCTTAACGAATGCTTGACGCACTTGAGTAAACGTACGCTTACCGTTATCGGTTAGGCAATCTGCAATGACCATACAGCCACCAGGACCAAAACCTTCGTAACGTGCAGATTCATAATCTTCACCGCCACCGCCACGCGCTTTCTCAATCGCACGCTCAATAACGTGAGCTGGAACTTGATCTTTCTTAGCCTTGGAGATCATTTGGCGTAACGCTAAGTTACCTTCAGGATCGAAACCACCATTTTTAGCACAAACGTAGAGCTCTTTTCCGTATCTAGAATAGATTTTTGTTTTCTGCCCAGCGGTTTTCGCCATGGATTCTTTCTTGTTTTGGTATGCTCTGCCCATCTTGATTCTTCTCACTAAGCTTTAAAAATTGCCAGCAATGTTAGCAGCTTTATTTACACAAATCAGTCGTAGGTCTTTAAAAATACTAAACAGGCCCCATAAATCAGCGTGATTCGTCGTCAGCTTAGGCTTGCTTTAGCCTTGAAACAGTACTTGGTTGTTGAAATGTACCTGACGAGCAGCCAAAACCGCGGCGGTTATTCTCATGGCTTGATCAATTGCGGCGTCACTTTGTCCTAGGGTCTTTAAGCTCATGGTATGACTTTTAAAGCAGGCGTAGCCGCCATTAATCATCGACACCGCTATGCAGGCATAGTGGTAATCGACTTCATTGTCGATGGCAATATCCGCAAAAGGCCTAAATTTAAGAGATTCTAAATTGCCTCCGGCATGGACATCAACAAACTGCCTACTAAAGAAGTAGGGGTTGGTTACTGACATACGGCTAACGGCGTATTGTATTTCACGCTTGGCTTCGGGGCTAAGGTCACCCACGATGAATTGCACTTGTTTAACGACATCCTTGTCTCTACACGCTAGCGCTGCGGCCCATGCGACGGTTTTTATCGCTGAAGAGGCGAGATGGTTTTCACTGATTAATACCGATTTAAGCAGTAGACGCTGATCTTCCGACTCATCGGGGAATTGAACAAAAGTAGACATAGCGAGCTTCCAATAGTGAGGTAAGTCGTTGATTGATTTTAGTGCATTAGCAAATATGTTGCATGTGCGGATTATGCGCTGTTGCATGCTATCTTTAATCTAGCGAAATATAGAGAAGTGATTGAAGGTCCAAGTGAAATGTCGGCTTGCCAGTTTTGTGTGATTAAAGACCCTGAAGGCTACCAGTTACTCTGGTTCACCAGGTCGTTGAATATAATCAGGCACCTCAATGATTAAGTCTCGCCATTCTTCAAACAAGTTTTGATAAAGAAATTCAGTAAATACACGGTACTTTCTCGGTAGATAAACACGCAGTGGCATGCTCATTGTGATGACGCTTTGCTTCATGGGGTAGTCTTGGAGAACAGCGACTAATGAACCGTTCTTTATTGCTTCACTTCCTATCATTATGGGAACTGTGGCAATACCTAAGCCCTCAATAGCGGCTTCACGCACCAAGGTGATGTTGTTGGTCTCGAGTCTTGATTGTGGTTCGACAGTTAACCATTTTTCACCATTAAAAAGGGACCAGCTGTTATCAACATATGGCGTTGATAGCAGTATGCACTGGTGTTGGCTGAGGTCTTCTGGGATCTGCGGTGTACCATTTTGCTTAAGATAATCAGGACTTGCCATCAGCACTTTTTGCGTGCTTAGCAGGGCATAAGTCTGCAGTGTCTCATTCGGTTTCTCAGTGACCTGAAATAAGATATCGATGCCTTCGGCGATCACATCCACTTTACGATTTGTCAGTTCGGCTTCAATTGTGATCTGCGGGTAAGCGCTGAGGAATTTAGCCAGTACTCGGCCAAAGTAAAGTTGCCCCAATTCGATAGGACAGATGATTTTTAGATGACCAGTAATAGTCTCCTGACTGGCACTGAGTTGATCTTCTGCATTTTGCAGATCGGCGAGAATACGGTGCACTCTGTGATAGTAGTTTGCCCCCGCCTCAGTGAGCTTTAGTGCTCTTGTGGTTCTAAATAATAGTTGTACACCTGCGTCAGCCTCCAGCTCGGCAATTTTTCGGCTCACCGTTGCTTTAGTGATGCCCAAGACTTTAGCTGCCTTAGTAAAACTCCCTTGCTCAACGACCTGAGCAAACATTTGCACTCTATTTAGATCCATTTGTTTAAACTCATGATTGTTACACCTGTGAAACAGTGGGTAATATTTTAACTATCTAATAAATATGTTGTGACAGTAGTAAAATGTGTCTCATTAATCAAGGATCCAATGATTGGGGAGCCAACTATGTCCAAAAATAGAATGTTTATTGTCATTCCACTGCTGCTCCTGAGCGTATTTGCTGGTGGCGACTACTGGTGGAATCATGTGCGCAATTTTGAATCAACAGATAACGCCTACGTTGAAGCTGATATCTCCAATATTAGCGTTAAGGTTCCAGGCTATGTCACCGCGACTTTTGTCACTGATAATCAGCATGTAAATAAGGGACAGTTGTTAGCACAGCTGGAAGATAATCAGTATCAGGCTAAAGTGGCGCAAAATGACGCCATGCTTGCCAGTGCGAGAGCCGATCTACAAACCTTAGCGGCGCAAGTTGATCTACAGCGAGCACTTATCACTCAGGCGACAGCGGGCGTTGCCGCTGCCGAGGCGGAAAGACTGCGTTCATCGCAGCAGCTTAATCGAGCCACTCAGTTAAAAGTCAAAAATTACAGCTCACAAGACACCGTTGATGAAGCACAAGCGGGTTACCAGTCAGCAGAGGCGCATTTAGATGAAGCCGCTGCCGCCTTGGTCGCCAAGCAACGTGAGCTTGCGGTGTTTAACTCACAGCTGATTGAGGCCGATTCCAGTGTTGAGCAGGCAAAAGCTGGGCTGGCATTGGCAAAAATTCAGCTGGCGGACACCCAAATAACGGCGCCTTTTAGCGGTGTTATTGGCAAGCGTGGCGCGTTGCAAGGTCAATATGTACAACCAGGGCAAGCTATTTATAGCTTGGTGCCCGACAACGCGGTGTGGATCACGGCAAACTTTAAGGAAACACAGATAGCGCATATGGTGCCAGGGCAAAGTGTGTTGGTTGAATTAGATGCATTTTCTGGTGAGTCATTCATTGGTGTTATCGATAGTCTCGCGCCCGCGTCTGGGGCTAAATTTAGTCTGTTACCCGCTGAAAATGCGACCGGTAATTTCACCAAGATTGTGCAGCGTATTCCGGTGAGAATTCGCCTTGAAGGCGCAAGTTCTGTAGATATACAGCAGATCAGAATTGTCCCAGGATTGAGTGCATTCGTTAAAGTCGACATATCAGGTGCAAGCCTCAGTACTGCTGTAGCCTTAAACAAGGCTAATCCATAATGTCCACCATGGACGCTACACCATTGAGCGTAAACGCCAACGTTGAGCAGGTGGAACGTGGCAGCCGCCGTGCTTGGATCGCGGTATTTGGCGGACTCATTGGTGCGTTCATGGCCATTTTGGATATCCAAATTACCAATGCGTCGATGAAAGAGATCCTGGGTGGTTTAGGGGCAACATTGGAGGAGGGCTCATGGATTGCGACGGCTTATCTAGTCGCAGAGATGATCGCTATCCCACTTTCTGGCTGGCTCAGTAAAGGCCTCGATATTAGACGCTATATGCTGTGGAATAGCGCCATATTTATTGTTGCTTCCCTACTATGTTCAATCGCATGGAATTTAGAATCGATGATCGCTTTTAGAGCGATGCAGGGGTTCTTTGGCGGTGCACTGATCCCTATGGCGTTCAGGTTGATTCTTGAATATCTCCCCGATGATAAGCGTGCTGTGGGCATGGCGTTGTTCGGTGTGACCGCCACATTTGCGCCTTCAATTGGCCCGACACTCGGAGGTTGGTTAACGGCGGAGTTTAGCTGGCATTATCTTTTCTACATCAATGTGCCGCCAGGGTTGGTTGTGATGTCAATGCTGGCTTACGGCTTAGTCAAAAAGCCCATTAACTGGCCTGAACTCAAAAACGTTGATGTGAGCAGCATTATCACTATGGCACTTGGTATGGGGTGTTTAGAAGTCGTGCTAGAAGAGGGTAACCGTAAAGACTGGTTTGGTTCTGATCTTATTCGTAATCTGGCGCTCATATCCGCGGTTAATATCGTTATTTTTGTCTATCTTCAGCTTAAAAAGACTAATCCTTTGGTAAACCTAAGGTTGCTGGCACAGCGTGATTTCGCCCTGTCGACGCTGGCTTATTTTCTGCTGGGATTGGCGCTGTTTTCATCGATTTACATGGTGCCCTTGTACCTGTCACAAGTGCAAGATTATAACTCGATGGAGATTGGCGAGGTACTCATGTGGATGGGATTCCCACAGCTGCTTATTTTACCTTTCATGCCTAAATTAATGCAGCGCTTTGATAACCGTTACCTTGCTGGATTTGGCTTCTTCATGTTTGGCGTTAGCTATTACATGAACTGCCACATGACAGCCGATTTTGCCGGCCCACAGATGATAGCGTCTATGGTGGTCAGGGCGATTGGTCAGCCGTTTATTATGGTACCAATCGGTATGCTGGCCACTGCACATATACGCAAAGAGGAGAATGCGTCAGCCTCAACGGTGCTTAATGTCATGCGTAATCTGGGTGGCGCTGTCGGCATCGCGTTAGTGGCGACCCTAACTGATAACTTGAGCCGTGGTCATTTAGCCCATATTAAAGAGACGTTACCCGCGGTAAGTTCCATGGCGAATGATTATTTGGCGGCATCGGCAAATATGTTGCAAGCAGCAGGTTCTGACCCTGTAACCGCAAGTCTACAAGCATCGGCGCTACTGGGGCAAACAATGGCCAAGCAAGCGTCGATTCAAGCTTACAACGATGTGTTTTTTATCATGTCAGGATTGCTCATGGTCGCTGTTGTAGCGGTGCTTTCAATTCGTAAACCGGTGACAATGGCAGCAAACTAAGCGATATAATTTGTAGGATAAGATTCGCCTGTATTTGTCTATTTGAAGTGCTAGACTGCTGCTCTGACTCGTTGTTATGGAGAGAGACTTTTGTTGTGGAAATCGCTAGCTTTTTCGGAACTCACACTGGATGAGTTATATGAGCTACTCAAGTTAAGAGTAGATGTGTTTGTGGTGGAACAAAACTGTCCCTATCCAGAGCTTGATAATAAGGACCGACAAAGCCAAACCCAGCACTTACTTGGGGTTGACGAGCAGGGTACAATTCAAGCTTACGCGCGCGTACTTGCGCCTGGCGTCAGTTATCCCGACGTGAGTATTGGCAGAGTCATTGTCTCTGAGGCTGCAAGAGGTGGCGGAGTTGCCCATACCTTGATGCAAAAAGCGATCTCAATTTCAGTAAGAAAATGGCCCAAGCATAATATTCAGTTAGGCGGGCAGGAACATCTAAAAGGTTTTTATCAGAAATTGGGTTTTGAGCCGGTATCTGAAATGTATTTGGAAGATGGCATTCCGCATCTTGATATGTTGTTAACCCTGAAATAGCGTTTGCGATAATGTAAGCTTCAATGGATTACTCTAGTATTCTTTCAGTTATCCCGGCAGATAATAAATCAGCCTTACGCTCAGATTTTATGTAGATAGCAATAGGTCCATCAATATTTCCCGTAGATGGCCCTTGGCATTTTTCAATATTCGGGTTGTTCAGTATCATCTGCTCAGGTAACAGCCCTATCCCCATTCCTCTTTCTATCAAGCGGCTTGAAAAGTCTGGTGTATCTATCACCATTATCTTTTTGTAGTCAGGGTTGTTGTAGAGGCATTTACTTAGGTCGTGCCAATGATCCCATACTGCAGAATGGGCAAAAGTGGGCACTGGCTTGGCCATTTCTATTCCTGCCTTCTTAGCCCAGAAGAACTTGAGGTTATCAATCTCGACGATGTAATCGAATATGGGGTGGTTATCGAAGATACCTTCTGTAATGACCAAATCTACAGCGCCGGTATCCATCCATCCCTTCACCGTTGCTAACTCACCAGTGTGGATCTGGATGAAGTGTTCTTCGATAAATTCGTGTGTGAGCTTTGGGGCCAGATATTTCTCATAGAGTCTTGGTTGGGTCGCTATTTTGATGACCTCTTTGTTGTTGACTCTTGTTAGAGCTGAATAAAAAGTGTTCGTGGCCATAACTACCGCTTCAGCGTTTTGATATAGGCTACTTCCTAGCTCTGTCAACTTAACACCTCTATTCCCTCTCACGAAAAGCTTAGCTCCAATCTCTTTTTCAAGTTGCTCTATCTCTTTACTCACGCTTGGCTGCGAAACTTTCAAAAAACTAGCCGCTTTTGAGAAAGAAGAAAACTTAGCGGCATAATAAAAGTGGTGAATAATTGTTTTACTTGTCATCGCTTTGTCGCCTTGCATCAATATTTTCGAGTTTACGTGATTATGGTCAATATGCTTGATAAACGGTGATGTCAATCATGCATTTTATTAATAACACCGTGTTTTAATATCCGCTTCCGATAATAGAATTCTCTTATTTTATAATGATTTATAATGATACCAATATCTCATAAATAGCTATTCGTTTTACTTATACCTAGATATATGAGTTGGCTGTCACAAAATACCGTCCTACAGATCAATATGATCTCGGTTGAAAAATAAAACTACTCAATTGGATGGGAATGATGAAACTAATAGCTAAAACACTGCCGTTGCTAATTAGCGCGATCCTAATGGCGCCAAGCGTAAATGCAGAGACGATTATACTTGACGGTAATACACTAACCGTAGAGCAATTACATAAAGCTTCTCAGCCTGGAAATGATGTAAAAATCACTGAAGCTGGTTGGGGTCGCATCAAGCACTCTTACGACATTACAATCGAAGGCTCTAAGTCTGGTATTCCAATCTACGGTCTAAACACTAACTTCGGTGAGTTGAAGGGGCAAAAAATTGCGGGTAAGGACGTCACTAAAGAGCCTAACCGCAGTGCTTCTATTGCTTTCAACAAGAAGCAGATGCGAATTCAAGCGGCAGGCCTTGAGCCGTTCCTTGAGAACAGCATTACAAAGATGTCTATGATCATTCGTCTAAACCAAATGGCTGCAGGCCTGACGGGTATGACAACAGATGGCGCCGAGGCATTCCTATCATTTGTGAATAATGATGTTAACCCGCTCATCCCAAGCCGCGGTTCAATGGGCATCAACGACCTTTCATGGCCAACACACATTGGCCTATCGCTTATGGGCGAATGGGACGTGATGTATAAAGGCAAGCGTCGTGATTCTAAAGAAGTTCTGGACGAGTTAGGTCTTGAAGTCTACGAGCCATTTGGCCTTGACGGTATCTCAATTCTGTCTAACGGTAACGTATCTATGGCTATCTTGCTTGATGCGATGGCCGATGCTAAGAAGATCCTTGAAATCAACCCATACCTAGTTGCAGCAGGTCTTGAAACGCTGAACGGCAACGTTAGCCCGTATCTATGGCACAGCATTGAAGGTAAAGGTAGCCCAATGGGTCACGAAGCAGCAGAGGCGGTTCTTGAGTCTCTACGTGGTTCATACCTTTGGGAGAAGAACAAGAAACGTGCCCTACAAGATCCACTGACATTCCGTGGCGCTCACTGGACATTGGCTGTAGCGCTTGAGGAGATGCAAGAGCTTGAAGAGCTGCTAACTCTGCAGATAAACCACACCTCAGACAACCCATTGACGACTATCGATGGCCGTAGCGACATGTGGTATTCGAACTCATCTGAAGTTAAACAGATGCTAGTTAACCCAGGCAAGAGCAATGACTACATCAACTCACAGTCATCGTTCGACTTCACGCACATTGCACTACAAACAGAAGCGATGACTAAGGCTATTGCTCACCTGTTGAACGGTTCAGCATGGCGCATCAACCAAGTAAACGACTATCGCCGCACCAAGATGACTAAGTACCTGGTTGCTGAGTCAAATGTCACCGGTGGTGTTGCTGGTGATGGTTTCGCTAATATCGTTCAGCCTGTATCAGGTGTTCTGGCTCGTGGTCTTTCTTTGACTAACAACGTAACTCTATACGGCATCCCGACTTCTGGTTCATGGGAAGAGCAGTTCACTAACGTTCACTTAACGGCTGACCGTTTACGTCAAATCTCTCACATCGCTGCTGAACTTATGTCATATGAAATGTTTCACATGACTCAGGGTGCTCAAATGCGCCGTGACGAGCAAGGCTACCAGTTAGGTGACGGTACTGAGCGTCTACTTAACGCCTACCGCGAAGTTGTTCCATTTGTAACTATGGACAGAATCTACACCAAAGATATCAACAATGGTGTTGAGTTCATTAAGACTGTTGATCTTGAGTCTTTATACAAGCTGTAAGTAAAGCTCTAGCCCTCAAACCCATCTTCATCCTGGTTTGAGGGTTTTTTAAGGACGATTCTTTTAAATGGGAACAATAATGAACAAACTTACTGTGATAGCAGCATCCCTACTAGCAGCTTTCGCAGCTCCTTCAGGGGCTGTAGAGATCAACGAAAATATTTCGATTGGTGGCTCTGTACGTGTTAATTATAATTACATCGATTACAGCGAGTCATCAAAAGATAAATATGGAGATATTGCCTTTGACACGTTGTCTCTAACAGCTAGTGGTCAAAGTGGTAAGTGGGGTTTTGCGTCAGAATACCGCCTTAATAATAGTACTGACTACCTTATCTTAGGCTACGCGTCTTACGATGTGTCTCCTGAACTGCAGATCCAAGGTGGTGTTACGCATGTTCCATTCGGCAACCCAGGCTATATCTCTAACTCTTGGTGGATGGGCCTACCTTACTACCTTGGTTTTGAAGATGATCGTGATGTAGGTGTGAAGGCTACGTATCAAGTTGGTGGCGGCCAAACCGATGTCGCTTTTTTTAAGAGCCCAGAATACGGCGCCAGCAACAACGAAAGATATGCTGCTGATCTATTTACAGGCACAATCAATGGCACTGAATATAATAATGAAGAAACGAATCAGTTCAACATTCGCCATACCCAGACTTTTGGGGCCGTTACCGTTGGCGCCTCAGGGCAGTTTGGTCAAATATATAACAGTGGCACTGGCAATACAGGTGACCGCTTTGCTGTTGCTGCTCATCTAAACGGCAATTTCGGCTCTTGGAATGTGCAGATGCAGGCCATGCATTATGAGTTTGATGCGGCTGATGCTCAAGACGAAAACAAGATTGGGATGTCTGTTGTGGGATGGCAATACGAAGTTGCGGCTAAGGGCCAGATTTATAACTTTAACGTTGCTAAGACCGTGGCTACCGACTGGGGAAGCCTTAAGTTCTACAATGACTTTGGTTTGCTGACACCGGATGTCGAAGATGAGTCTTATGACAACAGTTTCCAAAACGTAACTGGCGTGGCAATAGCCGCTGGCCCAACTTACACTATGGTGGATCTTATTGCGGGTAAAAATATGACCTTCTCTACTGCGAATAACGATCATGTTGGCCTACCAGAAATAGGTGATGACTGGGATTTTCGCGTTAACATCAACTTAGGTTACTATTTTTAAGTCGCATCAATAGTCAGTTAGCCTTTATTTGAATCATCACAGCTAAGGGCAACTTTAAACGGTCTCAACTTTAATCCCTACTGCTAAAGTTGAGGCATTTACCAAACAGTTCTGGTCAACTGATGAACTCCCTTTTGGTTTGTAATCGCAAGGCTTTAAGCTTTCTCTTGGCTTTAGTTAATTGCGGTTATTACGAATTCTCATTCTTGTTTAATCCTATCACCCAAACAATATCTCTCGTCGACTTTTCTCCTAAGCGATTGGAATATGCTATCAATTCGCATTATTTACATTAGAAGGTGATGTTGTATGACTACTTCACGAGAGGCTGGAGCTATTCATTGCCTAGCCCTAGCAGTGCAACCAAATGCCTTGACCCGCTTAAGGAGAATGCTCATGGGTAGTATTGGATAATCGTGGTTCTTATATTGGATGTGATGCTCCGAGCCGAACTTGGCAGCAGGCACTATTTTGTTGTGTTTCACACTGACAATTAACTATTCCAATTTAAGTGATGACAACCGTCCTGACAGCGTGAGAAAAACAAGCTGCACTGATAGAGCACAGTGACAATAATCTTGAAAAACCGTTTACCTCACAAATTTGATAATTCGAATCCCGCTAGCTGTGAGACTAAAACAATGTGTCATGCCTTACTATTTTCAAAATTGAGCTCAGGAATCTAACTTTATTTGGCCTCCATTCATGGTCTGACGATAATAAAATTGACCGATTGATATTAAATACAACATCTAACAATAGCCAATTAGAGGTTGGTTAATGGCCGTTTTTTGTCTGTTACGCCTTGATTTTTTAGTAACAAATAAAATAGCACGCTCAAGTAGAGACAGTTCAAAAACGTTAAATGCACCGTTATTTAAATTAAGAATCTGAAACCTGAATTAATAATCTAGTCACTTACAGTAGGTATTCCCTCTCCTTATACCACGGTATATCAGGTAGGTATCACAAACCAAAAACAACTAAATCCATATTATCCAGCACAAGTAGATATAAGTTGATGAGGAATATAATGAAAAGACGAGAATTTATAACTAGAAGTATAGGCGTTACAGCGGCTATGACCTTACCTTTTTCGGCTAAGGCTGATACATCAGTAAAACATTGGGATCGCGAATATGATCTCGTTATCGTCGGTAGTGGTTTCGCAGGATTGTCTGCTGCATATTCAGCGAATAAAGCCGGCTTAAAGAACATTTTAGTTATTGAAAAAATGATGGCATGGGGTGGTGCGTCAGCTATCTGTGGCGGTATTGCTTGTATGCCAAATACCCCATTACAGAAAAAACACGGTATCGAAGACTCACCAGAGCTTTTGGTGAAGGACATGCTCAAAGTGGGTCATAAGTTCAACCATCTTGCGCTTGCAGAGACTATGGCAACACAAGCCTATACAGCATATGACATGATGATAGAGTGCGGTGTTGAGTTTAAAGACAAACTACTTCGTCTCGGTAGCCACAGCGCGCCACGAGGTCATATCCCAGTGGGTGCGTCAGGGGGAGCAATCGTAGTACCTATGCACAAATATTTACTCAAAAAAGGGGTCCAGTTCCAAAACCGCACTAATGTATCTTCAATCCTTCGCGATAAAGATAACGGCATTAGTGGTGTTGAAGTTCAGACTGATTTTGAGCATACATCTGGAGAGTTCAGGAACGAGTTTTCCTATAAATCACGTCATGGCGTAGTGATTGCCACAGGCGGTTGGGGCAGTGATAAGCAGTTCATTAAGACGACTATGCCCTCTTATGCTGACCTAAGATCAACAGCTCAGTCTGGCGCTACGGCTGGGATGATTAAATCATTGCTGTCTATAGGTTCTCTACCTGTAATGTTGGACATGTACCAGTTAGGCCCTTGGGGGTCACCAGATGAACGTCCTGCAGGTCCTGGTGCATTCTTTGCTGATTATGCCTTCGCCGAGGGTATTGCTGTTGATCCTATGACGGGTAAGCGTTTCTCAAATGAACTAGCATCTCGTCGTGATCGTTCAGAAGCTCAGATGGTTGTTATGGAGCAAGGCACTAAAGATAAGCCGAACTACCCATTCACTTTCTGTAGTGAAGAAACAACAACCCGTGCAGAAGGATTCCATGCCGCTTACCGTGATGGTGCGGTGTTCAAGACTAACTCAATTGCGGAGTTAGCTGAATTCCATGGGGTTAAGAACGTAACAGCATTAACCCAGTCTATTGCTGATTGGAATAAGATCGTCAAAGGTGCAGTAGACCCATACAACAAACCATTGGATGTAAGAACCGAGTTAAAAGCGCCATTCTACTCATTTAGACTCTCACCGGTATTGCATTATTGTATGGGTGGTGTCGCGATAACGCCTAATGCAGAAGTCATTGATGCAACGACTTGTGAGCCGATAAAAGGCCTATTTGCCGCGGGAGAAATCTCTGGAGGCGTTCACGGTATGGATCGTCTCGGTGGTTGTTCGTCCGTTGACGGCTTAGTTTTTGGTCAAATTGCAGGTAGAACTGCAGCAAATTATAAGGCGAATGCATAATGAAAACCTCTTTTGCCATTGCAGCTATCGCAGTGTTATTGTCTTGCAGTGTTTGGGCCGCTCCCAACGTTATTAAGCCCCATCACGTAGAAGCGTTAGGTAGTGACATGAATTGTCGCACCTGCCACACAACCAAAGGTAAGTTTCAACGCCCTGATGCTCAAACTTGTATTGACTGCCATGGAGGGATGGCTGACATTCCGACGCAGCCTAATCGTTGGGATAAAAATCCACATAATTCACACCATTATGAAGACTTACTTGAGTGTACAGTGTGTCATTCTGAGCACAAAGCCTCTAAACCTCTTTGTGTAGATTGTCATGTAGTGGAGTTTCCTAACCTAAAATAAGTGTGTTAATTGGGTTGTTGAACTCTCTCGATTGTTTTCTGCTGTTCATAGGCTGTGATTTTTCGCACTGTCTTTAATGTAGAAGTAATCAAGAAAACAACCCATTAGCTTCGTTGCAATGCTTCTATTACTACGCTATGAATTTTCGCTTATCCTGCTGCGAAACATTCAAGCCAGATACTACAAGCATTGTATTCGAAGAATAGTTCTCATCGATTTAGAGCTTTGCATATTTAAATAGCGGTAGATTTTGATTTTCTCACTGCAATGGTTAGTTCGACGTGGCAGAGAGGACTCTAGTTTATAGGAGGAAGATAGGCTGAGCCCGAAAAATTACAGGCCCTAATTGAACGGATTAAGGCTCTTGGATATGGATCTCTTTCACTGGGCAGGGGAACTCTATTTCTGCCAGTTTTAGGGCCTTCATTATGCGGGAGTTTGTCTGGTATTTATCTTGGAAGTAACTTTCGGTTGCGACCCAATAACGGATGCCAATTTCAATACCGATGCTATTAAAGTCATTTATGCCGACTTGGGCATGCTCTGCATTACTGACATGGGGACTGTCCGCCAACACTTTCGATAGTATTGCGACCACGGCGTCGGGATCGGATTTATAACTAATATTAAGTTCAGTTTCGACCAGTTTATTGGCAAATGAATTATGCAATACTTCGCCAACAATATGCTTATTAGGCACATTTATCTGTTCGCCATCTTCATTGGTTAATACGGTCATGCCTAAGTGGATGTCTTTGACTAAGCCGCTTACCCCTTGCACTTCTATGGTGTTACCGACAATGAAGGGGCGTGTCACTATAATGGTGATACCCGCTGCATAGTTGGCTAACATGCCTTGCATCGC
Organism: Shewanella abyssi; assembly: GCF_023284025.1. GTDB lineage: Bacteria > Pseudomonadota > Gammaproteobacteria > Enterobacterales > Shewanellaceae > Shewanella > Shewanella abyssi. The sequence continues at coordinate 36,567 of NZ_JAKIKR010000015.1, forward strand.
TAGACCTGCACCCAAGGATGCGGCACCTATTGCTGCGACCATTGGGGTGACGCTAATACCTAGTTTTCCTAGTGCGATTACACCGACTAATATGATCACTAGAATACGCACAAAATTACTGGTGAAATTACTGAGGGTAATATCCAACTCATGCTTTTCGAAAAGGCGGGTGACAAGGTTAGACGCTTTAGCGGCAACCCATAAACCGATGAGAAAAATCAGTGTGGCGCCTAAAATACTAAAACTATACTGCACGATAAACTCAGTGATCATGTTATAGGCATTTTGTAGTTGAGCAATCTCTTGATCTAAACCTTGTTCGTTCATTCTTTGGTCCTTTAAGACAACATTTTCACTTTGCAGCTTACTGAAGTTACACCGCTTTGTAACTTGCTATTTACGTAGCCGATATTACGTTTTCAACTTTTACACGGCTATTTAACTAACCGTGAAGACGATCATAATTTAAAGCTAACTTCATGTGATATTAATAATAATGGGTTATTCTCAAAGCTAATGCTAATTAACGAGATCAACAATGAAAGCGATTATTCTGATTCTATGCAGTTTGCTTATCACCCCAGCGTGGGCCAATACGTATGTTGTTGGCGACCAGATGGAAACGTTGAAACTTCAAGATCAATATGAAGCCGATTATGCGATTGATAGTAGCATCCAGCAGGTGCTATTTAGTCGCAGCATGGATGGTGGCACTATCATTCAAACTGCGTTAGACGAGCAACCTGAGTTGTATAACGAGGGTGATTTGGCTTATGTTGCTGATGTCAGTGGTATGCCTTCACTAATTGCGCGTTTTGTGGCGATCCCACAGTTTAAGAAATTTAGCTATCGTGTGGCACTCGATCGAGATGGTGAGATCACCAAAGCGCTCCCCACTCAAGAAGATCAAGCCACGCTAATTCAAATTAGCGACAACAAAATTACCCGAATCAGCTATTTTTACTCAGCAGAGTCATTGTTAGAGGCGTTGAAATAAGCGCATTAAAAAGGCGCGATAAGCGCCTTTTTTAGTGGGTTAATGATTAAGCAGAATGCCCCTTCAAAATATCGTAAAGCTCCTCTTTCAAATGCAACTTCTGTAGTTTTAGCTCGTGCACTTCTGGGGTGTAATCGCTAGCGCTGTGTTGTTCCAGGCTTTTAATCTCCTCATCGAGTAGATTGTGCTTGTTAAACTTTTTCTGAAAATGAGCATCTGAAGTCTTAAGTGTACTGATCAAATCTCTATATTCTGGAAACATGCAGGCTGTCCTTTTACTGATATTTTCGTCGGTTCAATTTTAAATTAGCGCGTTTACTTCAACTAAAGTGTGAGGTGGATCGTGTTCTGCGGCTTTGCTTTTAGGGTTTGAACTGAAAATTTATAATCTACTGTTTTTAATGTGTTTATTAACGGATGTTCACTGTAGGAATTTGTTCATTGATATCAACTGGCACTCTGCAGTGCAGCTGCTATATTTTTACCACTCTATAGTTATTGTTTTGGTAACTAGATTACGACAATTCATTTACTCTTGGCAGGAAAAATGTGATCCAGTTAACCTTATCGCGGTCGATACTAGGTTAAAGTCGATTTATTAAGAATTTTATAATCAAAATTGAAAGGGGTTTTCACAATGTCTGATGTATTTCATTTAGGCTTAACCAAAGAGATGTTGGACGGTGCTAGCTTGGCGATTGTGCCCGGTGATCCAGAGCGCGTTAAACGCATTGCAGAGTTAATGGACAATGCAACATTTCTAGCCAGCCACCGCGAGTACACTAGTTATCTAGCATATATAGATGGCAAGCCTGTTGTTATTTGTTCTACAGGGATTGGTGGTCCGTCAACCTCTATTGCAGTTGAAGAGCTAGCACAACTAGGTGTGCGTACCTTCTTACGCGTTGGAACTACAGGTGCAATTCAGCCACAGGTCAATGTTGGTGATGTTATTGTCACGCAAGCGTCTGTCCGTTTGGATGGTGCAAGCTTGCATTTTGCCCCAATGGAATACCCTGCTGTGGCAGACTTTGAATGTACAACGGCTATGGTTGCGGCTTGCCGCGATGCAGGTCTAGAGCCTCATATCGGTATCACAGCTTCATCAGATACCTTCTACCCAGGACAAGAGCGTTACGATACGGTTTCAGGCCGCATTACTCGTCAGTTCAAAGGGTCGATGCAAGAGTGGCAAGATCTTGGTGTGCTCAACTATGAAATGGAGTCTTCGACTCTGTTCACTATGTGTGCTTCACAAGGTTGGCGCGCAGCCTGTGTTGCGGGTGTCATTGTAAACCGCACACAACAAGAGATCCCAGATGAGGCTACGATGAAGAAAACAGAAGTAAGTGCTGTTTCTATCGTCGTGGCAGCAGCGAAAAAGCTGTTGGCTTAGGCCGTAGCAGATTCGCTATAAGAGGGTCTATTAGCGAATAAAAAAAGGCGCATTATGCGCCTTTTTTATTGTTATAAACTGGAGTTAAAGCGCTACTTAGAAGTGATATTTAGCAATCACAGAGTAGGTGTTTTGATCGATACCATCGACGCCATATTTGTTTTTCCAGTAATCATATTCGATACCCACAAACAGCTTATTCTTCTTATGCTCACCGAAAACAATGGCACCCAAGTCATACTTTAGCTGTGGGTTGAAGTGGAAGTTGCTCTCATATGCATCTTCATCAGTGGCAAATACCCAATCAAAGAAACCATCAAATACGATGTTAGAGTCACCGACTGGGAAGTCCATTCTAAATGCTGGAGTTAGCTGCCAACCATCACTAATATTGTCGCTACCAGTGGCATGTCTGCGGTAGGTATTGAGCTGAAAATAACTGAAGCCAGGTACATTAATATCCATACCTACACCATATAAAAAGCTCTTTACTGGGCCTTCACCCTCTTCAAAAGCTAATGCTAACGACAGATCGGTAATCGGCCCCATAGCCACTTTTTCACCTAGGATCTTGCTCGCACTCAAGCGCGTCGATATCTCACCATAGGTGGTGCTATCTTTGCCGGCATTTGAGCCGTTAAAGTAGATCACATCTTGGAAAGCAAACCAGTCACCATATTTCCAGTCGCCGGCGGTCTCAAAGGTAAATGTTGTTTGTGACTCGGACGGTGCTAAATCATAATTATCACCGTAAAGTGCGGTCACACTCGCATCCCACCAGTTAATCATGTTGTCAGCCATAGCTGTTGGACTCACTAATAGCGCTAGGCATAGCCAATTCTTATTCATCTCAAAACCTTTTTTAGTGCAGCTAACGCTGCTTATCTGTATGGGATTTTACACTCTATGGTGTATTCAATCATTGCTTTATTAATTAAGGGTAAAGTGAATACCAATTCCATTAAAGATGTGATTAATTCAGAGCTCTCTCAGGGCTTTCTATTTCAGGCGCATTGTGGAAGAAATGGTTATTCCCTTTTAAGACAATGCAACGCAGCAGTGAAAGTCCTGAGAAGCTCACGTTGTGCGGGTTTAAAATCACTTTATACTGCGCATGTGGTTCTCGATATAGAATCACTATTAGCTACAACCCACTTGCTTGCCTAAAGTGATTTTAATTCCTGCTGAATGAGCAACTACTTAATTGAATTGGTATAAGTTGAAACGCGCGTTATTTAGTCGTTTCAATGGCGATGAATATAGGCTGAAAGTTAGTAATATTCAAAGAGTTTGTTGCGCTTTCTTGCGCTAGATTTTAAATATTTTATTATGAAACATCATGGTGCTTAGTGTTCTGTGGGGCGATGGCGTTTCACTACCACCCTAGCGACCATTAGTAACATGCTTTTATTCAAGTGTTTACTGTTACACTCAGCGCCAAGGGCACACTTTGTAATCGCCGATGTTGAATCAAATTGTTAACAATATTGACATATTATGTCGCTATAAAAACAGACAACTGATATAGTCGGTAGCAGCACTCTTTCATTTCAGGGGGAAATATGGAGTTATCAAATCCAATCATGATCTGGGCCTGTATAGGTTTATTTTTAATGTTAGCGGAGATTATTTTACCTGGGGGTATTGTTATTCTCCTTGGTGCTGCTTGTTTAGTTGTTGCTGGAGGGTTAGCGACGGGCTTGGTTGAGGGGATCGTACAAAGTCTCACACTTTGGTTCATCACTTCTATGGTGTTAATGCTGCTGTTTAGACAAGTCACGCAAAAGCTTATTGGTGGAGATGCACACGTTGGTAATACAGATGAAGAGCTCGAACTCTATAATCAAATTGCTTTAGTCAAACAAACCATTGGGCCAGCACAAAAAACCGGCCGTATTGAGTTTCAAGGAAGTGAATGGCCCGCATTGGGAGACGGCAGTGAAATTGCTGAGGGTTCTCAAGTTAGGGTGATCTGTCGAGACAACATAGCGTTAGTCGTCGAACCGTTAGTAGAGAGAGTTGAAGATTTAGCTAAATAATTCAACTATTACACTGTCGATATTAGGGAAGGGATCTATACATGTTTATATTTACACTGTTTGTTCTATTTGTTTTTTTCATTCTTTATAAGTTGTTACTCATCGTCCCTATGCGCGAAGTCAATGTTATTGAGCGCTTAGGTAAATTCCGTAATGTACTACAGCCGGGCTTTCATTTTCTAATCCCATTTTTTGATCGGGTTGCTTATAAACATGAGATCCGTGAGCAGGTACTCGATGTTCCGCCGCAAAGCTGTATTTCAAAAGACAATACCCAACTGGAAGTGGATGGGCTGGTCTATCTCAAAGTGATGGACGGTAAGCTTGCTAGTTACGGTATTGAGGACTATCGCCGTGCTGCGGTCAATCTAGCACAAACCACAATGCGTTCTGAGATCGGTAAATTGAATTTGAGTCAGACGTTCTCGGAACGAGATAGTCTTAACGAATCTATTGTGCGCGAGATTGATAAAGCCTCTGATCCTTGGGGGATCAAAGTGCTTCGTTACGAAATTAAGAATATTACCCCATCTAGAAAAGTGATTCATACACTAGAGAAGCAGATGGAGGCAGAGCGTCGCAAGCGTGCCGAAATCACTTTAGCCAATGCAGAAAAGGCCGCGATGATAAACCTATCTCAAGGTGAACGTCAGGAAGCCATTAACCTATCTGAAGGTGAAAAGCAGCGCCGCATTAACGAAGCGAAAGGTATGGGGCAAGAGATCACCATTATTGCTAAAGCTAAAACAGAGGGGATGGAGCTCGTCTCCGCTGCATTAGCCCTAGATGGCGGCAATGAAGCGATGAATATGCAGCTAAAAGAGCAGTTCATCAATCAAATAGGCAAGATTTTGCATGAAGCGGACGTCTCGATCGTGCCTGCAGAGCTGGCTAAGTTAGAAGGCTTTTTCGAAGGTATGGAGCAAGTGACTCATGCCGTGTCTGCCAATTCAGTGAAAGGAACACGCTAATGATTGCTGCAATTAATACTGATTTGATCGTACTGGCAATTTGGGGACTTATCTTTGCCATCTTCGTTGTTAAGTTGTTTCAATCAATTCGATTGGTACCGACTAAATCTGCCTACATTGTTGAACGTCTAGGTAAATATCATTCGACACTAGATGCTGGATTCCATGCGCTGATCCCATTTGTTGATAAAGTTTCCTACATTCATGATCTCAAAGAAGAAACTATTGATGTGCCGCCACAAGAGTGTTTTTCATGTGACGAGGTCAATGTTGAAGTCGATGGGGTTATCTATATCTCAGTGACCGATCCAGTAAAGGCGAGTTATGGCGTGGTCGATTATCGCTTTGCAGCAATTCAGTTGGCGCAAACAACGACTCGCTCAGTGATTGGAACCCTTGATCTTGACCGTACATTCGAAGAGCGTGATGTGATTAGTGCTAAGGTTGTTGAAGTACTAGATCAGGCTGGTGCTCTTTGGGGGATCCGTGTTCATCGTTATGAAATTAAAAATATCACCCCACCAGAAACGGTCAAGAATGCGATGGAGATGCAGGTTAATGCCGAGCGTGAAAAGCGCGCACTACTCGCCAAAAGTGAAGGTGATAAGCAAAGTAAGATTAACCGCTCTGAAGGTGTAAAGACCGAGACCATTAACCATTCAGAAGGTGAGATGCAGCGCCGCATCAATGAAGCCGAAGGTAAGGGCGAAGAGATCTTAACTATCGCTCGTGCAACGGCTGAATCAATCGAGCGTATGGCATCTGTTATTGCAGCTCCTGGCGGTAAGAATGTTGTGCGTATGCAGTTAGGAGCACAATATCTCAAGCAGATGGATGGACTTAGCTCTAGCAAGAGCAAGGTTGTTTTGCCGGGTAATATGATGGATTTTGACCACTGGATGAATAGTATCGGCCTAGAAGAATCGCAGCCGAAAAACTAATACTTTTCGCTTAATCAACAGTTGATTAAGGTTTGAGCAATCCGACAATAATGCTAGTTTCTAATGGAGCTAGCATTTTTTTTAGCCAATATTGCGCTTAATGGGAACTCTCACCTACAGGGCAAACAAGTGCACGTAAGGCCGTAAGTGAAATCAGTTCAATATCAGTCTTTGTTGCTCTGAAGATAATGGCGATGAACAATTTTAACGGGATGAGGCAGATTGTATGGCTTTTGATGATAAATTTAGACTGAGTTGCCACGCGGTGATATTGCGAGAAGGTGCTAATGAGGCCGAGGTTTTATTACTTAAAGCCACATATGGATCGCTGTCATGGGGCTTACCTGGTGGGGCGCTAGAGCCCGCAGAGACAATTCATCAGGCACTTATTCGAGAATGTCGTGAGGAGCTAGGACTCACCATCAAGATTAACTATTTGACCGGGGTTTATTATCACAGTGCCTATGACTCGCAAGCATTTCTGTTTAAATGTGAAATGGATGAATTTGATAAAATTAAATTAAGTGATGAACACTCACAATATCTATTCATGCCCATCTCCTTGCTTTCTGCAGTACAGAGAACCAGAGTGGTTGATTGCATCGAATTTAACGGAGCGGTGATTAGCCGTAAGTTTTAACCCGTTTATCTTCTACCCTTTCGATATGGGGGGTAAACTCAATTTGGGCACTCCTCTTGTAGTGTTCGCCTATCTCCAATAAGTCATCAAACACCACGGGTTTACTGATTAAAAATCCCTGAGCATAATCGCACATCATAAAACTCAACTCGTCGAGTTGCTCTTGGGTTTCGACACCCTCTGCAATCACCCGGATCCCCAGTGCGTGAGCCATCTCAATGGTGGCAATAATCAGCTCTTTGCTAGTATCATCACTGTTCATATCTTTGATGAAACTACGATCAATTTTGAGGATTTGGAATGGATAAGTACGCAGGTAGCTGAGTGATGAGTACCCGGTACCAAAGTCATCCATAGAGATACAGAAACCGGCTTTGCTGAGTGCCATTAAGGCATCAAGGGTGTAGGCATGGCCACTTAACAGCACGCCTTCAGTGATCTCGAGCTCTAAGTCTTTAGGCTGCATACCTAACTGGCTTACGCTATCGATAATGAGCTTGACTAAGTTCGGATTTCTAAACTGTCTCGGTGACAGGTTAATGGCTATTCTGAAATTGTCATCGAAGGTTTTCTGCCACGTTTGTGCAGCCTCTAATGCACGATGCAGAATAAATTCCCCCATAGGTTCTATCACACCCGTCTGCTCGGCAATAGGGATAAACTCGGCGGGCGATACGCTGCCAAGGACTGGATTATCCCACCTTAGCAGGGCTTCGGCGCCCATGATGCTGCCATCGCGGATGTCGAGCTGAATTTGGTAATGAACCTGCAATTCACCGCGCTCTAGCGCACCGTGGATCTGCTCCTCAATGGCTAATCGCCGAGAAACCTCTTTGTTCATCGCATGGGTGAAGTAAGAATAGGTATTACGACCAATACTCTTGGTATGGTACATTGCGGAATCTGCATTTCTGAGTAGCTCTGATGGCGTCATGCCATCATTAGGGTAAATGGCAATACCAATACTGGCAGTCAATATTAGCTGGCGGTTATCGATATAGAATGGCTTTCTGAAGCCGCCAATCAGATTTTCAGCTAAAGGTTGAGCGTCATCGGCACAGGATAACCCGTCGAGCAAGATAATGAATTCGTCTCCCCCTAAACGACCTACGGTATCCTCTTTACGTGTTGCTTTCATCAATCGGTCGGCGGCGGTAATCAGCAGTTGGTCACCGGCCTCATGGCCCAATGAATCATTAATTTTTTTGAAGTCATCTAGATCAAGAAAGATAACAGCTAGCATTTTTCCACTACGCTCAGTTGACTCTACCAGTTGCTCTAAGCGCCTAAGGGCAAGAAAACGGTTAGGCAGATCGGTTAAGGCATCATAATGTGCTTGGTGACGAATTAAGGCTTCGGCTTCTAGGCGTTCACTATTGTCATGGAAGGAGATAACAGCACCTATTTTGTTGTTGTTAAATGTCATTGGGTGAGACCAGAATTCAACAGGAAAGCTACTACCGTCGGCGCGCCAAAAGTGGTCTTCTTTTAGGTGGATGTCGCGTTTCTCTTGCGGATCAATAATTGAGCTAGCTATTGCTCGCTCATCATCAGGGTTTTGATGGATTAGGCTACGCATATTACAGGCGATCAGTTGTTCTTCACTGCGGTAACCCAATAGTTTTACGCATTGAGGATTGGCAAATATACAACGACCATTTTCATCAACACCATATATAGCCGCAGCAGCAGAGTTTAAAATGGCCGACAGCAGGTGGTTTTTGTTAAGGATCGTTTTTTTATTGGTATCTTCTTTGGCGGAGATATCTTGTAAGCGACTGAACATGTGGTTAAGTTCGACCTCTAATTCACTTAACTCGCCATATTCACCTATTTTATTGCGGCTATTAAGGTCTCCATTTGACCAACGACGCACACAGCGAGTGAGATGGCGTATTCGAGGGGTGATCGCCAATAATTGGTAGAGGCTAACACTTAATACAGCGGCATTAGCTAGGCAAAATAGGGTTACTGCAAATATCAGAATAAAGTCAAATGGAGGTTTAACAACAAAAATATATATTGCCAAACAGAGTGAAATTACACTGATGACTGAAAGAGTAACCTGCCAAGGTTTTAGTGTATGTCGTTTTAGTGTGTATCGTTTCATTGTTAGCATGCGCATTTCCTAACGTTGAGTTGTAAAAACAGCATATCCTTTGAAAGATCCCCAAGGGAAATGCTGCGGTTCTAGCGCCGCTTTTTTAACAGCAGCTTAGTGTTGAGGAGATCAATGAGATCGCCAAACCACCCTAAAACGCCTTGGAGGGGAGGCTTTTTGAGGAGGGGGAATAAAGTCTTTAGAATAACTCCCATCATGACTAAACACCGATTTAGGTGAGTCAATATACACATGTGGGAAGCTTGGTTAGAGTTAGAGTTAGAGTTAGAGTTAGAGTTAGAGTTAGCGGCCATTTTAGTCCTTTAAAATAGAAGAAATCAGTCCTTGATTACTTGCCTTGCCGATTAAGTATAGGATCGAATTTATGAAACAGGAAACACACAATTATTCAATAGAACATCTATTTGAATGGTAAGTGTTTTTCACTGGTAAATTTACGCTTTAACACTAGAATCTTCTTTATAATTTGAAAAATAAGCTATTTAACTGAGGGGTATGAGTAAAAGATGAGTATAGAAAGAATTGAAACTACGAGTCGCATGAGTCGAATCGTTAAGCATAACGGTACTATCTATTTGTGTGGTCAGGTCTGTAAGGATGCTGAACAAGGGATCACCGAGCAAACGAGCTCAATGCTGGAAAAAGTCGATGCCTTGTTAGCGCAAGCGGGTAGTGATAAGGAACATATACTGTCAGCGACAATCTACGTTAAAGATATGCAGTATTTCGCCGAGATGAATGCCGTTTGGGATGCTTGGGTGTCAGAAGGTCATGCACCTGCGCGGGCTTGTGTTGCCGCTAAAATGGCACGGGAGGCGTTGTTGGTTGAAATATCGATAGTGGCTGCTGAAAAAGCCTAATGCTACAGCATCGAGGTGAGTGAAGAGTCATCTCGACCTTTAACTCGTGAATGTCAGTTATGCAGGAGCAATAACTGACCTTGATTAAAGCCCATTAAATTCCCACTGAAACCTGCACATTCACGTGGCTTGGGTATATACTGCCAGCTTGATTTTTTTGGAGGCAATAATGGACGTATCTACTTTACTAGACGGCCTAAATGACAAGCAGCGTGAAGCCGTAGGGGCTCCGCAATCGAGTATGTTGATCTTGGCCGGCGCGGGCAGTGGTAAAACTCGGGTGTTAACACACCGAATCGCTTGGTTAATGCAGGTCGAACAGCAAAGTCCCTATGCCATTTTGGCGGTAACCTTTACCAACAAAGCGGCCAAGGAGATGCGTGAGCGGGTAGAGAAAGTGGCTGGTGGCAATATGAGCCGCATGTGGATTGGCACATTCCACGGGTTAGCCCATCGATTACTGCGTACCCATTATAAAGATGCCAACCTGCCGCAGAGTTTCCAGATCTTAGATTCTGACGATCAACTGCGCTTGATCAAACGTATTTTAAAAAGCCTTCAGTTGGATGAAAAACAGTATCCTCCGAGACAGGCTCAAGGTTATATCAATGGCAAGAAAGACTTAGGTCTTCGCCCGTCACATATCGACGCTGGCGGCTTTCCGATAGAGCAAAATCTGCTTAAGATTTATCAGGTTTATCAAGATTCTTGCAACCGTGCCGGTCTGGTAGATTTTGCCGAAATCTTATTGCGAGCCCATGAACTTTGGCTTAACAAACCGCATATTCTGGACCATTATCAAGACCGATTTAAACATATTTTGGTGGATGAGTTTCAAGATACTAACGCCATTCAATATGCATGGATCCGTGTGCTCGCAGGCTCAAGCGCCAATGTGATGATAGTGGGTGATGATGACCAATCTATTTACGGTTGGCGTGGCGCTCAAGTAGAGAACTTACATAAATTTCTAGGCGATTTTCCTGCGGCGCAAACTATCCGTCTAGAGCAGAACTATCGCTCTAGCGGTAATATTCTAAACGCTTCCAATGAGCTTATTGCTAACAATCCAGATCGTATGGGTAAAAAACTGTGGACCGACGATAAAGACGGTGAGCCGATAGGGCTTTATTGTGCATTTAACGAGATGGACGAAGCACGGTTTATTGTGGGTCGCATTAACGACTGGCAAGACGAGGGCGGCAAGTTAGAAGATTGCGCCATCTTATATCGCTCGAACGCGCAATCCCGTGTACTCGAGGAAGCGTTATTGCATAAAGGCGTCGCCTACCGGATCTATGGTGGTCTACGATTTTTCGATCGCCAAGAGATTAAAGATGCGATGGGTTACCTGCGCCTCATCAGTAACAAAAATGATGATGCCGCCTTCGAGCGAGTGGTTAACACACCTGCACGCGGTATCGGTGGCCGAACGTTAGACATAATGCGTACCACTGCTCGCCAACAAGAGCTCACCATGTGGGACACTTGCCTGCGCTTACTTGAAGAAAAAGTCCTCAGCGGACGCGCGGCTAATGCAGTACGTGGTTTTATGGACTTGATTGTTGCTTTGCGAGTCGACACCGAAGAGTTGTCGCTGCACCGACGCACAGATCATGTGATCCAAGAGTCTGGCCTTAAGTTGATGTATGAGACTGAAAAAGGCGAAAAAGCGAGAGCTCGAGTAGAGAACTTAGAGGAGCTAGTGACTGCAGCGCGCAGCTTTATGGTACCTGAAGAGCTTGAAGATATGGGTGAGCTTAGTGCCTTTTTATCTCACGCTGCACTTGAAGCGGGCGAAGGACAAGCTGATGAGTTCACCGATGCGGTGCAGTTAATGACGTTGCACTCTGCCAAAGGTCTTGAGTTCCCAATGGTGTTTATGGCGGGCGTAGAGGAGGGGTTATTCCCTAGTCAAATGGCAATTGATGAAGGTGACCGACTCGATGAAGAGCGGCGCCTCTGTTATGTCGGCATGACCCGTGCAATGCAAAAACTCTACATCACCTATGCTGAATCTCGGCGTATTTATGGTCGAGAAAGCTTTGCACGGCCATCTCGATTTGTAAAAGAGATCCCAGAAAAATATGTACAAGAGATCCGTATGCGCACCCAAGTGTCGGCGCCTGCGGTCAGTACTCGCTTTAGTAAGCAAGATAGTTCGTTTAATGAATCAGGCTTTAAGATTGGCCAAAAAGTCAGTCATCCTAAATTTGGCGAAGGCGCGGTGACTAACTACGAAGGTAGCGGCGCTCAAGCTCGAATTCAGGTTAACTTCTTAGATGTTGGCAGCAAGTGGTTAGTCATTGCCTATGCACGCTTAGAGAAGGTGTAATAACGCTATTGTCACCGGATTGACGATAGCGGTTGAATACTGTTTCAGCTCAGTCATAATGCGGGTATAAATTACAGGCCGAAGACACGTTTTAGGAGAGCCTAATAAAATGAATTTAAGGGATAAATTGGATGTCTACCTGCGACTTACTCGCATAGACCGTCCCATTGGCACCTTGCTACTATTGTGGCCCTGCTTGATGGCGTTGATGTTTGCAGCAGGAGGCATGCCAGACATTAAAGTGCTGATTATCTTTATCGTTGGTGTCGTTGTGATGCGCGCTTGTGGCTGTGTGATCAATGACTACGCTGACAGAAACCTCGATGCACACGTTGAACGCACACAATCTAGACCCTTAGCCAGTGGCGAAATTAGCAGTAAAGAAGCACTGTTGTTGTTTGTCGTTATGGCGCTATTTGCATTCAGTCTGGTGTTGTTGTTAAACCCGCTGGTGGTCAAGCTTTCAGTTGTCGGTATTATTCTTACCATTATCTACCCCTTTACCAAGCGTTACACCAATATGCCACAGATGTTTTTGGGCACAGTCTGGAGCTGGTCTATCCCGATGGCTTATGCAGCACAAACAGGCTCTGTTCCGGTTGAAGCATGGTGGTTATTTGCAGCCAATTGGTGCTGGACGATCGCTTACGACACCATGTATGCCATGGTTGATCGTGATGATGATCTCAGGGTGGGTATCAAGTCGACGGCTATTTTATTTGGCCGATATGATCGACAAATCATTGCTGGATTTCAGATGGCAGCGCTTACCTGTTTTATTATTGCCGGGGCTATCGCCGGACGAGGTGAAATTTTTGGCTTAGGTATTTTGGCATTTATCGGTTTTGCGCTTTACCAGCAAAAACTGATTTATGGCCGCGAGAGAGCACCTTGCTTCAAGGCTTTCTTAAATAATAACTGGGCAGGAATGGTGCTTTTTGTCGCGCTAGGGCTAGATTACTTAGTTCTTTAGCTTAGCTGAACCCGATCTAACCTTGCTTCGGCAAGGTTAATACCATCAAAAAAACGTCTTCTCCTGAAGGCGTTTTTTTATATGCGGCTTTTATTCTTCATTGCGATAGGTTTCTAGGTAAATGCCATTAGACGGTCACTATTCCTGTCTATACTTACCGATAGTCGATGAATTATCTACAGTTTAAGGTCGCTATAAGCTCTGCTTTCAAGAACAAGGCATATTACACAGGTGGCTCGACCTAATCGTAACAAACAAAAGGAGTTGTTTGGATGGAGGAGAGCTTATGTCATATTGGGTAACCACATTCGATGCTAGCCAGTGGGCTGATTATGAGTTGGCACTGCTGATGGTGGCCATTCTCATTTTGGTTATTTGGCTACCGCTATGTTTGCTTAAGCCCCAAGGGGTGATGCGTTGGATCATTGCAGTATGTAGCTGCGTTATTATAAGTGGCTTATGCCTGACAAGCCGGGTGGACGCGTTGCAACTCAGTACATTATTGAGCAAGGGCCAAAATATAGAAGTACTCGACGGCAGCTACCGTTATGGCCGTTATCACTTCCCGCATAATTCAGCTCATGGGGTCGACTTTCGAGAGATCCACATCGGTGCTCGCATACTAAAACTTTACCACTCTGGCTATCTTCAGCACCCGCGTTGCTACCGTAATTTTTATAACACTAATGAGTTTACTGAAAACGCCAAATTACGTTTGTACATACATTGGTATGAACATGAGTTTGTGTATAAAAATGATGTCATCAAACTAAAAACACCCTGCATTTTACGTATTGAACAGCGTGGTGACGAGGCAGTTTAAGCCCCATTGTTACTCACACCATCCTTGACATTGAAAAGCCAGTACAGCCCTTGTATTGCGCTGGTGGGAAAGGCGGTTTCATGGCTGGCATCATCGATGACAAGTAGCTTAGTGGTTATTGTCTTACTTAGGGGACTACCGATGTGCTTGGAGGGTTCTTGGCTGATATTCACCTTGTCGAGAGCAGCCTTAAACGCTTGGGCATCGCCCACCATGTCAAAGTTGGAATAACCATTACTGCCATTATGTTCAAGCTCGCCAATGCCGATAAAGACATTAACCTTAAGCTTAGAAAGTGACCTTTTACGTTGCTGTAAAAGATCAAAAATCATCTGTTTATGCCACCAAAACGATGGACTGCCCAACACGTAGTTACGGAACATTTCAGGCTGTTCTAACAGAATGTAGGCACCAAATAGTCCCCCTAATGAGTTACCAACATAAGTGCGTTGGCTCGGATCTGTTCTAAAATGTTGTTGAACATAGGGCAGCACTTTTTCTTGCAAGAAGGCAACGTGTCGAGCAGCGTCTCCAGTCTGTTTTTTCCAGCTTTTATCTACAGAAGGGGTGTAATTGCGCACCCGGCTTTTGTCACCCCTAAGGCCTTTTTGCCAAGATACACCCACCAAAATAGCCTGCTGCATCGCATTTGAATTCATCGGGAATCGTGTTGCACCGGAGACAATCTGAAAAGCGTACATGGCATCGGTGATATAGATAACCGGGTAACGATGGTGCTTATTGGTGTCTGTGTCATAGCCCTTCGGCAGTTTAACAAACAGCTCGTAGGCTCTGTCTGCATCGTTGATCTGGATTGTTTGCGTGCGAGGAATATTAAAAGGTGTAGTGCTCTCTGCGGCCTTCACAGGTGCTATCGTCATACTACAGATGAATAACCCCAATAGAGAGATTAGTAGTGGTCTAGGCAAGGTGAACGGTATGACTTTAAACACAATACTTCGTCCTGAAGATAAAAATGGGTCAACAAACATACCTGCAACTAAGTGCAATGAACAGCTTGTTGGTTGTTAAAGTTAGTTGCCGCTCTGGCAAGAATTAACCTTTTGCTAACACTATCTATCTTTGCCTTTTTTGCGTAAGTTAGGCTGTTTAATTGCAGGGAGCCAGTATGCGGCGCAGCGTAAAACTTAGAGTCAGCTTTTTAGCACTCGCTATCATCAGTTATGTGATTGGGTTTAATTTTCTACCAGAGTCACTGACCAGTGATGACGATATGTCAAAATTGGTCGTGGTTGCAGGTCTCTATTTTGTCTTTCTCCCCATCCTATATTGGTTTTGGATAATTAAAGCGGGTAAGCAAAAACCGTGGAAGTTACTGCTGATTTTCAGCCTTAGCGGCTTAATGGCACGGCTGAGTTTTCCCGCAGAAATTGCCAGCTACTTCGAATTTATCATGTGGTTAAGGTATCCCATTATCGCGATATTGCTACTGATAGAATTCTACCTTATGTACAGTATCATTAAGGGCTTATGGCAAGCTCGCAGCATGAAAGGCGATCCCAGGGTCCATATCGTCGATAAATATCAAGATGAAGATGATAAGAAGCGCTCTTTAGCACTGGTGTTAGCGTCGGAGCCTGCAAGTTGGTATTACGCTATCCCTTGGTTTAGTCGTCAGCATGTCAGCAGTGATTACTCGATTGACTTACTGTCGGGAAAGCCTTGGGCGTGGTTAGCAATGTTGCTGGGGACGTTAAGTGCTGCTGTTGGCGTTTATATACTGCTTAGCTCCTGGAGCGAGTTAGTCGCTATTATCCTGTCGAGTATTATCGCTTACGGTGTGGTGTTTGTGACGGCTAACTATCGAGTATCGAAGCATTACTCAATCTATATTCAACAAGATAAGTTAGTTATCAATAATAGTATGTGGGGTTTTTTAGCGATAGATATTGCCGATATTGAGCGAGTCGAGGTGGGGTGTTGGGATAAAATAAGTACTACTGAGGAGAGTGAAAAAGAGGCTGAACAGCTATGTTTCGGTCGAGGTAAGCAAGCCAATCTACAGCTCAAATTTAGTCAGCCGCAAACTTACTTTGGCGCACTTGGACAATTACCAGAGCAGCTCAGCGAGCTTAAGCTGGTGGTTAACGAACCTCAAAAGCTAGCTGATGAGCTTGAGCTATTGCGTATAGAATATGTTGAAATGACAACTATTGAAGTCGCCAAAGCAGGGTGAGTTAGAGTTGAAATAAATCAAACTCTCTGGTGTACAACCTTCAGTTAATCATTTTTCAGTTAACTCTGATATACGATCATTTGATGCACCTAATGCCTAAAGAACACGCTGAATGCGATCGAGTAGCGAGTATTTAGTCATGTTACTTTGATTGTGAGTGTTCGCATGCGTGCATCTCTATTGTCTTACGAAAGTCTCCTGAAACTGAAAATACCAGTATCTTCTTAGACTTTAAGTAATTCGTATTGCCGTTGTCATGATTTTTACACGGTTGCGACTTTCCGTAAGGTATAAACACATCAATGCTGTTCATCTCTCCCCATCGCTGAATATACGAAATCCGAATATCTGAAATAGAAACACCAGTTAAATTACTATAGAGCTTATTTGATATCTTCATGTCAATACCATCAACCGCCACAGACAGTTTACTGAGCTGCTGTTTGTTTGATGGCCAAACTGAAGTCTTATTAACATACTCAACAGCCAGGTTGTATGGGATAGATTTCAGTGTTCCTTTCTCGCCAATAAGGCCAGAATGTTCGATTTTCATTATCGTAGGATGCACTAATGCAGCTGAATTTACTGCGCTAGATAATAAGAGAGTAATTATAAATGTGATTATTTTCATATATACACTAACAGCCCATGCAATAGTCGCTTGATAACGTTCTTGGCGACGAAGTGATTTTGCTTCACGCTATCACTGCTAACGAGTTGCTGTAAATGGATTCTTTCTAAGGAGGGGCTCATGAAAAGCACTGTTTTGGAAGAATAAAGAGAGCCTAACTTGGTTCTTGAATCGAATGTATAGCTAATAATCTCTGGGAAAAGAGAGTTACCTTTCGGCAAAGGTGGTTCCAATTACCTGCGGCAGGTGCTGGACAGGATGTCCGAATGTCGTGATCACATGGTCGATGATGTTCCCGACATCATCATGACATTTCCCATATCCCTATGGGTCAGATGTGAGTGAACGACCTTATGTGCAGACGCAACTGAGGCTCGCCGCAACTCTTTATAAAAGAAAGGGTCCCTGTGAACTCAACGAAAACGTCTGACCTCCATGGACGGAGGGAATGCCAAATTATGTCTGGAACATAATTGGCCTGTTTCCGAAGGCCTCAGCCGCATCTACACTGAGTTATAAAAGCACAATCGTTTAGCATTTGAGTTTTCAGTTTAAGACTACAAAGCACAACTATAAATTCAGAGCAGCAGAAAACACCAACTCCCCATCGAAGTTGCCGAAGTACGCATATAAAAATGTCGTAGAACCATCTTGGACGATGGTTCAGGCTCGGGGGGACATGGATGTCCCATCTGAGCCGTTAGGCGATTTTTATTGGAGTATGAGGCCGTATCAAATGCATGTAACTTCGTCGGGGCGGCAGGGGCGATCCAAGAGGGGATTGCTGTTGATCCCCTTTTGGCCGGGTGTGGGATGGAATCCCACGACCTTTATCAAACGGAGTTTGATGATCTCAACCTCAGGTGTGGACGAAGCACTACGACGTTGATTTGGATTTTGTACAAAAATAGCTGATTTAGCCGCTAACCCTTTGGGGCTTAAACCCGTCATACCCCAACCAAACCATTAAAAGATTAAGCTTTAACGAGCTTCTCTAGATCTGCTGGACGATAGTAAACTGACTTAAGTACCTTGCCTTGACGAACAATTTTACCTGCCATGTCTACATCTTTAGCGCACTTAGCTATGATGAAATCACCTTTAGTGCTACCCACAATTTCTACGCCTTGTTTAGCATAAAAAGCGATGGTTTCGGTCAGCTCTTGCTCTGTGCGGCATACTTTACTCATGTTGCTCGAATGCACCTCATCCCAGCAAGTAACAAAGTCAATTTCACGGTTTTTAGCGACATGTAAAAGCAGGTCAATAACGTAGCTTATTTCAAGGCGGTCAGTCAGTTTTTTCGCGCCTAAATGCACTAAACGTCCCATCAATACATAAACCGAATCCACGATTGCGTCTGCTTGCTCAACACGGCTGTCAGCTTCTGCAAGCTCAGTTAGCTCCTCAATTGCCAGTGAGGTATGCAGAGTATCGGCTTTATCATCCAGTGACGCTTCATCTTCAATCGGCAGATCAAATGTCGCTCGAAACTGGTGAATATCTCGATAAAGATGGTCGTAGAGTGGCTGATCTAAGGCTGATAGTTTCATAAGTAATACCCTTGGCGCTAATATTCAAAAATTGCCGTCATAATAAAGAAATGAGCTTTAAAATGAAAGGTTGCTCATGTGACCGAATAGGCCCAACAGCATTTTGTTATGTTAGCTGCTTGGAGTTACGGGTTAATCCCCAGCTATGCCTGAAAATAAAAATGCCATGATGGTACTTAAAATACCCACTTCAACATCTCTATTAGTGGTTTTCTGGTCATTAATATTGTGCGCCTCTTGCTCTTCTCTAGCTTCGCGTGAGCGGTCTGCACCCGTGATAAAGGGCTCAGCCACTGATTGGGTTTGTTGCACGCTGCAGGCGGTTAATGGTGACATGACCAAGAAAAGAGTAATAAGCAGACTTATAGGTGTAATGTTTGTCATCACTTTAGGCATGAGTTAGACCTCGACTTTTAGGTGGCAAAGGATTGGAGAATTAAGCTTAACGATGAGCGCTTGCACGGAGTCTGCGCTGACATCCAACGCTT
Source organism: Shewanella abyssi (assembly GCF_023284025.1). Taxonomy (GTDB): domain Bacteria; phylum Pseudomonadota; class Gammaproteobacteria; order Enterobacterales; family Shewanellaceae; genus Shewanella; species Shewanella abyssi. Next base: position 55,533 of record NZ_JAKIKR010000015.1, read on the forward strand.
GCCAGCCATCGGTGCTCATTATCTCTAAAGCTGTGATGGAAATTGACTGGTCGTCTGTGGTGCTGGGCTTGCTTATCGACGCCTCTCCAGAGATCTTAAAAATGCCTTCGGCTGTGGTAATACGACTAATGTTAAACACTTCCATATGTTGACTCGTCTTTGAACCTAAGCGGAACATCACCATAAAACAATACCAGAGCTAATAAAAGCATCGTTGAACGCGTTACATTAAATACAGCGTTAAATATCGATCATTACCGTTCTGAACTGATTTTCAGCCAAAAAAAAGCCCTTTTGACAATAATCAAAAGGGCAGCGCGATAATACTATTTTGCGCTAGAGCAAAGCGAGAATATTGGCTTAGCGTTTTGCGTATTTGCTAATGAGTTTCTCTAGGTAAGGTTGGATATCCTTGTCACTCCAGTCGAGGTAACCACGCAGAAATCCAATAAGGTTACCTGAACCGTCAAATACATAAGTGGCTGGTACGACATCGGCAGGCATGATGTTATCTATATTCATTTCAGGGTCTAACCATGTCTGATAGTAGGCTAGATCATGACGGGCTAAGAAAGCAGCGACCTTATCGCTCTCTTCATCAATGGAGACGGGCAGCACCACTAAATCGTTGTTGATGTTTGCCTGTCTGATCGCTTCCATCTGTGGGATCTCACTAATGCACGGAGCACACCATGTTGCCCACAAACTTATCAATACCACTTTACCATCGAACTGTTTTAAATTAATTGAGTCGCCGTTAGTGTCGGTGAAACTGACGTCAGGCACTTTTCTTGCGGAACTCATCTCAATAAAGCGTGACATTATCATCGGCTTTTCTATCGGCTGTCCGGTGTCGTAAACCTTTTGGGTGGGAACGGCTGCCTGTACTGGAAACATCAAGGTAAAACTGACTCCGGCGATGGCGAGCAAAGACGCTAACGCTTTAGCATAAGAGCGTGGGCGAGGAACTAAATTATTCATGGAGAGTATCCTGCTCAAGTTTTTGAGCTTTCAATGTTGGTTGCACGAAGAAAAACAGACCGACTATGGCGAGTAGCACCAAGATGATGGGGATTAACCACAGCATAAAGGTATGACTACTGAGCGCTGGCATGTAGCGGATCTTCTCGCCGTAACGGACGACCATAAAATCAATAATGGCAGCTTTAGATTGCCCTTCGTCCAGCATTAAAAATATCTGCCCTTTAAGTTCACTGGCAATCTTGCTCTGTGAATCAAATAGGTTTTGATTTACCGCCATTGGGCAGCGCAGTTCGCGCGCAATTTCAAAGCCCATATCCCGCTTTTGTGTATCGGTATAATGGGTCGCTACTAGGCTATCTTGGGCAAAGGCAGTGATACAAAACAGTGCTGACAACAGAATCAATACTGTGGATAGTACGCCTTGTGTCGCCTGAGTAAAGTGGGTTCTAGCAGCCATTTTTCCGCTATGCCAATTCATTGCAGTACTCCCGCTGTGTTGTTGGCGAATGGATCCGCGCGATACTTTTTTTGCTAGCAAAGACAATAACAACTCCGCTAATCATCATGAAAAGTGCGCCTAACCATATCCAGTTGACTAACGGCTTGTAGCTGATCCTGATAAGGTATTCATTGTCATTAAGGCCAGGATTATTCGTTAGCTTTTGTCCCATAGAAACATATAAATCCCCTAGGAGGCCGCTATGGATACCTGCAGCTGACATCTCCATGCCATTGGTTTTAAAGGTTTGCCTTTGGGGATAGAGGTAGGTCACAAACTGGTTTTGGCTATCCATTACTCTTATTTGAGCTTGAATAGCGCTGTAGCTGCCAGTTTCAACGGCTTGTGTCTCATCATAGATAAAGCTGTAGCCGCTAAGTGTCTTACCTTGACCTGGCCCCATACGCAGTAGCTCTTCAGTCTCAAAGTTGGACACTAACGTAGCCCCTAAAACGGATATTGCCACGCCGATGTGAGCGAAACACATCCCGTAAAAACGCAATGATGACGAGCCATTATCTGTGCTGTTCTCATCGTTTTTAATGGCGGCTCGTTGCACTAATGCAAGCCCGGTTGCACTGATGATCCATAGAGAAGAGAACAAGCCCAGTAGTAGCCAAACGCTAAACGACTCTTTTGTCATCCAGGTGGTGGTCAAGGCCATTAGCATGCACGCGGCCATTAATATTAAAGGCTGCTGCATCTTAGTGCTATGGCGCCAATTTTGCAGAGGGGCAAGGCCCATCAGTAAACAGATCAGTGCAGTGAGTGGAATAAAAATACTGTTGAAGTAGGGCGCGCCCACAGAGATTGTTTGTCCAGTGATGACTTCGAACATCAGCGGGTAGCAAGTGCCTAATAATACCGAAATGGCGGCGATGACCAGTAACATATTACCGAGCAGTATTAGGCTTTCTTTAGACCACAGCGAGAATGTGATGGGTGCAGCCTTTATACTCGTTCGCTGGGCAAACAACGCCATCGCCGAGCCTGAAAATACAATCAGTAGGATCAGTATCGACACACCACGGGTGGGATCTGATGCAAAAGCGTGCACCGATTGGACCACGCCTGAGCGCACTAAAAAACTGCCTAATAGACTTAACGAAAAAGCCAATATGGCCAAGAAAATACTACTAGACCCCAATATGCCGCGTTTTGCGGTCAGTAATATTGAGTGAACCATCGCAGTCGACACTAGCCAGGGAATAAATGAAGCGTTCTCTACTGGGTCCCAAAACCACCAACCTCCCCAGCCCAGTTCGTTATAAGCCCACCAAGAGCCAAATGCATTGCCGCCGGTTAAAAAGACCCATGCCAAAACCGCCCAAGGTTGCAGATAACGTGCATATTGTTGACTCAAGCCACCGGATAATAAGGCTGCAACGGCACCCGCGAAACAGATGGTTAACCCAACGTAGCCAAGAAACAGCAGCGGCGGATGGATGATCAGTCCGATGTCTTGCAGAATGGGGTTGAGATCTCTGCCCTCAATGGGGATATCGGGTAATAGCCGGGTGAATGGGCTAGAGGTAAAAAGTAGAAAGAGACAAAAACCGAATATTAGCAGTGCGGCAACCGCTACCAGCTTGTGATGAAAATGCTGCTTAGTCCCAGGGGCGCGGTTAATGATAAAGGCCGCCCATACGGCAATGGCGACCACCCAAAACAACATAGAGCCTTCATGGGAGCCCCATACCGCAGCCACTTTATATAAAGTGGCTAACTGTGTATTAGAGTTATTGGCAACGTAGGCGACCGAGAAGTCATCAACAAGGAAGCAGTAAGCTAAAGATAGTATTGAACACACTAGCGTTAAACACATCAGTGTGGTTAATGGCTTGGTATAGCTAAGCAGATACTCACTGTCTAGCTTAATACCGATAATGGTGACTGTAGATAATATAAGTGACAAAGTTGAAGAAATTATCAGCAGTATTAAGCCTATCTCTGGGATCATATATACCTCCACACCTCTAAAAAATTCTGAGTGATTCATGCAAAAGACTTTGTCTATATAAGTATTGTCTTTATATAGGTGCTGTATTTAAATAAGCACTGTCTTTATATAGGTGCTATATAAGTACAATGTCGATTAACTACGCCAACTAGATGGTGTTTTATTAATAATGTACTCGTATAACTATTGACGTCTGCTTAATATCGCTGTTACTAGTTTATGTTTACTTTAATGAATCCTAAGTTAGAAGTGATGAAAATAATGAGAGCTAGTTCAAACTCTCGTTTTAGATGTCTAACTACGACTATTTTTAATATATAAATGTTGTGTTTAAACTATTTTCAGATCTAAAAATATCACTTTTACACTTCAATAATCACCGCGTTAACTTTATAACTCATTGTTTATTAGTTGGTATTTTGTTTTTACAACTGTTCACAACTAATGCGTTTTTTTCTGTGCACTAGCGCATACTTTTTATTCCCATTATCGGGAGAATAGCGGTTGCTCAGTTGTTTAAGTCGTTCGGTGAACGGTTAGGTTTTGTAAGACACATTAGATAAATAAGCCTTGATACTGGCAGTGGAAAATAACGACTCGGTGAAGTTGTTTTCTACTTCAGTAAAGCTAATGACTAATGTTAAGCGTAAAAGATAAACCAGATTTTAAAAATAATACTGATGATAAGTAGGAGTGAATGATGAGACGATGGAAGCACAAGGTAGCATTAAGCGTGCTGTTTTGTTTTGGTGCCATTGCTAATGTTAATGCCAGTGGTGGCAAATATAACAGTGTACCAGAAATGGGTAAAACAGCGAAAGAAGCGATTGCCAATTACAAGGGTACAGAAAGAATCAACGGTGTTAAAACACTGCAGGATTATATTGTTCAAGAGGAAGAATTATTCGATTTCTTGTTCGAAAATCATCCGCTATTTAAATATCAACAATCCGGAAACTTAGTGGGTGATTACCACATTAGTGACCGTGGTGAAGAGTATTTAGATACAGGTAAGAGCCCAAACTATAGCTCTATTGATGGTAAGCCTCGCGCAGTTCAGTACCGTTTAGGTGCAAAATCCATTTTGGATTATCCAAATAACTTCGTTGGTCCAGAAAAGTGCGCAGAGTGTCATGCGACTCAATACGAGAAGTGGCAACGTTCGCGTCACGCTAAAACGGTTCGTTTTCCTGGTGAACATCCAGAAGTAGATAACGATATTGAACAAACCATGTATGGCACCAAAGATACCTCAATCTTACCTGACGGTATTACCCCTGATGCTATCTATGCCACCGTAGGTACACCGCGTACCAAATACGGTTTCATTGATGCTTGGCTAGTTCGTGGTACCTACCACATTGAAGGCGGATTGCTTCGCGACGGAACCGGTAAAATGGTCGCCGGTGCTAACCAGTTCTCTCGTGGTTGGGCTGAGTGGTTAACCGATGATATGGCGAAGAAAATTAACGCCGTTATCCCGGAGTTTCCTACAACACTTGCTGGTTTTGGCGGTTCAGGTTCGCACCAAAAAGGCATGAGTTCTTACGGCGCTAAATACCGTAAAGAGATGTTGTTCCAACCAGCAAGTTCATATTGCGAAATTTGTCACTCTTTCAAATTTGATTTCCAAAATCAGCAAGAGTACTTCGATGCCTTAGGTGATCCTAAGAAACTGCAAGAGCATACCATTAGTAAGGGTATTGCTTGTGAAGAGTGTCATGGCGCTGGCGGTCACTTAGATGGCGGTACTGGTGGCATGCAGTCTAACTGTGAACGTTGTCACCAACGCTTCCAGTACAACCCTGCACTTATGGACACTCCAGAAAACGACGCGAAAGGTGAATATGCCTTTGGTGTGAAGATGAAGTCTCTTTGCCCATCTTGTGGTACTGAAGGTTCACAGATGTATAGCTCTATGCACTATGAAAAAGGCATGCGCTGTACAACTTGTCATGATCCACATGAAGTGACCGATGGTTCATGGATGTCAGGCATCACCAAGCCTAAGTTGAAAAAAGACTGTAAAGATTGTCATGAAGCACAAACCTTGATTGCTGAGAACACGAAAACTCACAGCGAACAAACTTGCCAAAGTTGTCATATGCCTAACATGGGCAGTTGTGAAAACTTTAAGGCAATGCAGTTCCCTGACCAAGCTGGTTTCGATGCGGTACGTAAGTCTCACATGTGGAAAATCGACGTAGATCCAAAGCGTAAAACGATTAACCCACCTGAAGGCGAGCCTCGTACTCAAGGTCCTAAAGCAGGTAAAGGTTGGACGGTTGCTAAGAATGAAGAGGGACGCTCTTACCTTGATTTAATGTGGTCTTGTGCTCGTACGGCAATCTCTGACCACGATGTGGTAGAGAACAAAGGTTGTCACAGTCAGTTCCAATCTGAGCTAGAGACAGGTCTGCATTATGAAGACCAGATGGAGATCTACGGCGAAGTAATGAAGTGGCAGACCCCTATTAAAGAGGTTTACGGCCAAGTTGAAGTTGCACTAGAGCGCATTGATAAGCTGCTCGAAGTGACCAAGTTATCTATTGAAGACAAGACACAGGTTCTTATGCTCGCTGAAAAAGCAAAAGAGACAGTTGATCTTATCCGCAAAGATGGTTCTTGGGGTGTTCACGGATTCCGTTACAGCCAGAAACGTCTCGATGCAGCGCTAACGTATGTTACTCAAGCGCAAAACATCTTAGATGGTACTGGTTACGCGGCTAAGTAAGCCCTAACTCGTTAGCAAAACGTTACCTCGGGAGTGGAAGCCGTCGCTGGAAATGCCACAGCAGAAAGTTCCGAGGTAAATAAGAGACAAAAATATGAAAAAAGCACTTGGTCAGATCCTAGTCACACTCACACTGCTCGCCAGCACAACAGCTTGTTTTGCCGGTGGTGGTTCAGAGATGGCACCTGCTCCTCGCTATGAGCACCAACTCAATACCATCACTATGAGAGAAGTTGACAGTTTAGTGGGTAAAGAGGGGGTGTACTTTTTTGATGTCAACACGTTGGAGTTGTGGGCAGAGGGATTTATTCCAGGTGCTATCTATTTCAATGTTAAAGATTGGAAGAAGGTTCTACCACAGAATAAAGATGCCCAGATGATTTTCTACTGTGCAAATCGTCTTTGTAATGCAAGTGAAATCGCCGCACACGCGGCAATGAAAATGGGCTACAGCAACGTAAGGCAGATGCCCGATGGAATATACGGCTGGCGATTATCAAACCGCGTAACCGAAAGGCCATAACAGATGGATGTTGTGCAACCAATTTTATGAATGACTTTTTTATTTAATGAGACAATGACCATGAAAAAATTCGCAAAAACTTCTATTGCTGTTGTGACGGGACTTTCCCTCTTTATTTCTGCCAGCAGCATGGCTAACACAGCACTGACTACCGACACTCAAAAAGAGTCCTACAGCATCGGCGCCTCTTTAGGTAAGTACATTTCAAGCCAAATTTACAGCCAAACTGAGCTCGGTGCTGAAGTCGACGTTGATCTTGTTATTGAAGGTGTTGTTGACGCACTAAAAAACAACCCGCAGTTTTCAGACGAAGAGATCCTCACCTTTTTAAATCAGCGGGCAGCGCAATTAAATGCAGCGAGAACAGCTGCTGAAGAGAAAGCGGCGTTAAAGAATATGACCGCTGGTAGTAACTTCCTGACTAACAACAAGAAGCTAGCTGGGGTTACCGTGACCGAATCAGGCCTGCAATATCAGGTGATTTCAGAGGGTGAGGGACGCAAGCCGTCACCAGAGGATGTGGTCACAGTACATTACAAAGGTTACCTAGTTGACGGTACTGAATTTGATAACTCTTATGAGCGTGATGAGCCGAATCGCTTTGCCTTGATGAGTGTGATTGAGGGATGGCAAGAGGGGATCCCGTTAATGAGCGAAGGTGCCATTTACAAGTTCTCCATTCCATCGGCATTAGCCTATGGCGAAAAGCAGGTCGGCATCATTCCACCAAGCTCGACATTAGTGTTCGAAGTTGAGTTAGTTAAAGTGGAAGCGCCTGGCGAAAACGCACATGGCATGGGCCTAAGCGGCATGGGCATGGGTGGCATGATGGGAGCGGGTAAAGCGCATTAGTGCTTAGCACTCTTGAGCGTATTCCTTCAATAATTTAGAGAGTCACTATGAGTATTCTTGCTGCCGGCATTGGGTTTTGTCTTATTAGCACCATTGTGTTTGTTTGGGGTCACCACCTACAAACTCATCATCTGCAACACATAATGCAAACCAAGCAGGCTAACGATTTATCGGCTACCACAAGCCCCGTGAATCGAACTGTGCCGGCAGCAATTTCTATTGTAATTATTATTTTACCGCTGGTGTTATATAGCCAGCTTGGACGTTTTACCGAATGGGATAAAGGAGTCATCGACGAACAAATTGATTATCTGATCGCCGCAGATATCAATAAAAATGCACGGAAAGTCAATGAGCAACCTAACAACGAAATTGCATTATTAACGTTAGCTCAATCTTATGCAGAAGGCGGCTTATATGCCCAGTCTATTGCAACCCTAAATGATCTGCTCGCCATCACAGGTGATGACGCGCAGACCTTAGGAATGAAAGCTACCGCTATGTATTACCGTGACAAAAGAGCGATGAGTATTGAGACCCGTTTAGTCCTAGCCAGAGCGTTGGCGCTTGACGAATTTGAATTTCAATCTCAACTGCTTATCGCCACGGATGCATACCTCAATAAAGACTATGAAAAAGCGATAACTCACTGGCAGTTACTGCTGCGTAGTCAAAGCCAGGGCTTTAGTAGAGCTGCCATTAATAATGCAATTTTAAAAACCGAGCAAAAAATAGCTAATCGTTCAGTGACTGCATCTGAGTAAAGTCACACCAATAAAAAACAGGTCAGCAACAGAGCTGACAGATGGAGGATGCTGTGAGTGAAAATATAGAGAGACGGAGGTTCCTTAAGTGCTTAGGAGCCAGCTCTTTGATAATAGCGCCCTTAGGGTGCAGTTCAGTCAAAGAGGAGTCAGATGCGAATAAACCCCATTATGTAATGGTGTTTGATCAAAACAAATGCACTGGATGCGGTGAGTGTAAGGACGTATGTAACGTCACTAACAACTTACCTGATGGCAAGTCACGTTTAATCATGGAGCAGCAATCGGGCGGCGTGGTTGGTTCAGCTTGCCCTCATTGCGGCAAAACGGACTGTGACTGCGAACGTAAGTATGTTCGTGTTTCTTGTCAGCAGTGTAAAAATGCACCCTGTGTCACTGTTTGTCCTACGGGCGCTGCCCATAGGGATGAGAAAACAGGCATTGTCACCATGGATAAAGCGAAATGTGCAGGTTGTAAATACTGTATCGGTGCTTGTCCGTACGATGCGCGATTCATCAATGAAGAGACCGATGTAGCGGAAAATTGTGATTTCTGTTTAAACACTAAACTCGTGAATGGCGAACTGCCAGCTTGCGTGCAACAGTGCCGTTATGACGCCTTGATATTTGGTGATGCTAACGATCCAAACTCTTATGTGAGTAAGCTTTTAAGAGTGAAAGACTCGGTACGCATTAAGCCTGGTTTCGGTACCGAACCCAGCTTGAGATACATACCAATTGTTAAGTTAGGGGTGTAGCTATGGACGGAACTATTGATTTTACCATGGGGTTATCTCAAGGTATTGCGTGGCCTTGGCCGATTGCGGTTTATCTGTTTTTTGCGGGTATTTCCGGTGGCGCACTCGCCACCGCGATATTTGTTCGCTTCTATAAAAAGCAGACTGTGAATACGCCATTCTACAAAGCCGCTGCGGTGATCTCGTTTGTGACCATCAGCTTGGGCATGTTGTGCTTGGTTTTAGATCTAACCAACCCGTTGTTCTTCTGGCGAATTTTGGTGTACTACAACTTTACTTCCGTGATGTCTATTGGTGTGATTGCCTTAACGGTTTATATCCCGTTGACTGCTATCGTTGCACTATTAGCGTTAGAGGAGGAGCTACGCTCAATACCGGCGCTTAAAGTGTTATTGCCGATCATTAACAAGCTGAAAGCTGTACGTAAGCCCATTGAAGTGTTGGTGTTGGTGTTAGCGTTATCAGTGTGTGCCTACACTGGTTTCCTAATCTCGGCCTTGATCCGCTTCCCAATCATAAATACCTCGGTACTGCCGGCGCTATTTATTGCATCAGGGATCTCAGCGGGGGCAGCATCAGCAAAAATGCTGGCGGTGTCACTCTTCAAAGAAGATCTGCATAGCCAAGATATGAAGCTACTTCATGGTGCTGAATGGCCGATTATGTTTGCTGAAGCCATGTTCATCTTCATGATTGTCACCTCACTAATGACCGGAAACGCTGGTGCACAAAGTGCATTTGCAGCTTTCCATTCTGGTGAGTGGGCCAGCGTATTTTGGCTTGGTGTCATAGGCATTGGGTTTGCCGGTCCGTTGCTACTGAACTTTGCCACGAGTAAGTCGTTTAGCCATTCTGCCAAAGCATTTTATGCCTCAGGTGTTTGTGCAGTAACAGGCATGATGTGTTTACGCCTGTTTATTTTGTATGCGGGTCAAAACTTTGCGATTTAATTGTTCATTCAGTTGTTCATTTAATTATCCAGAGTATGTGTGATTGATTGTTAGTAGGTCAGCCCCAATTGCGCCGCCCCTGCAGGGCTGCAATTGGGTGTTGAACCGAAAGCTCAGCTAATTAGAAATAAATATTTTTCCGTTGAGGTCGTTGATGAAAAAGTTATGGGGCTTGCTGTTATTGCCGTTGTTATTTGCCTGTGGTCAGAACGCAAGCGATACGGTTGTGGTCGTAGCGCAAGCCATTGATGAACATGATCGTTGCCACATGTGTGGCATGATGATCAAGAAATACCCAGGGCCTAAAGGTCAGGTGCATCTTAAGGGACAGCAGGTGACTCCAAAGTTCTGCTCGACGCGAGACATGTTTAACTTTGCACTGCAGAGCGAAAATAAACGTCAAGTGACCGACCTCTTTGTGCATGATATGGCAACAACGGATTGGCAAAAGCCCGAAGACAGCGCCTTTATTGATGCTAAAACGGCATGGTATGTCTATGGCGCGAGTCAAAAAGCGGTGATGGGCCCAGCAGTGGCCAGTTTTGGCACTAAAGACGCTGCCGTTAAATATGCCCAGGAGTTAGGTGGCATCGTGCTTCCTTATGAAAAAATTGATACTCAGTTACTCGCTGGTAAGTAACCCTATTTAGGCCTATTTCAATGTCAAAAATGGCTCATGTTATCGCCCACATTATGATGATTGGAACCGTTGCGCTTAGCAACACTCCGATGGCGGCAACATGGACAGTCAATAGTAGTGATGGACTGCGAGATCAACTACTCAGCGCCAGCAGTGGCGATATCATAGTGCTGCAAGATGCACATTACAGCGGCAACTTCGACATCACTCAATCACTCACTCTACAAGGACGAGAGGGAGCCTATATCGATGCCTTAGGTTACGGCAGCGCGATAACCGTTAGTGCTAGCAATGTTGTTATAGAAGGCATCACTATTCAAAACTGGGGCGCGGATCTGTATGAGCGTGATGCCGCTATTTTGGTTAGCGAACAAACTGCAAACATAACGATTAATAGCAACAAGTTAGCGGGGGATGGTTTTGGGATCCGCGCTGATCATAGCCGCTCACTGACCATTCGCCATAACCAAATCTCTGGTAATCAGCAGCTGCATATTCTCGATCGGGGGGACGGTATTTATCTCAATCGTGTTGAGCAGGCCATCATTGAGTTTAACCTAATTGATCATGTCAGAGATGGTGTCTATATCGAATCGAGTCAAGGCAGCTTAGTCGCCAATAATCGCTTTTATGAGCAGCAATATGGCATTCATTACATGTATAGCGAGCAAGATGAGGCTTACGGTAATGTCAGTGAAAACGTCAATGGTGGCTACGCGATTATGAGCTCTAAATCTGTGTATCTGCATCATAATTGGGTACAAAATGCCAGTGAATATGGGGTGCTTTTAAATATCACCAATGGTGCCCGTATTGAGTTCAATGTGCTTCGCAATATCCATAATCCCAATGGACAGGAGGCCTTAGGTAATCAAGGTCGGGCCATGTTCATCTACGGAGCCTTAGATAATGAGATCCGTGGTAACGAGTTTGCGATGAGCGATATCGGCATTGCGATGGCAATGGGTGGCGAGCAAAACCGCATTTATGAGAACAATTTTATTAATAACCTTATCCAAGTGAAATATGTTGGCGATGAACTGCTGCAGTGGAGTCAGGCGGGTCGAGGCAACTATTGGAGTAGCTATATGGGTTGGGATCATAGCCAAGATGGCATTGGCGAGCAGAGTTACCAACCTAACGATTCAATGGACAAGTTGTTTTGGCGCTATCCCGAAGCCAAATTTTTAATGAACAGTCCTGTGGTTGCTCTTTTGCGTTGGGTCGAGTCGCAATTGACCGTGTTTACCGCCAGCGGTATTAAAGATGATCATCCGTTGATGCAGCCTTTTCCTATCGCCAATGCTGTCGAGTTTGATATGCCAAAAAGTGAGTTTGTCTATGAACAGTGATACGAGTACTACTTCTCATACTCCCGTGGTGAGTGTTGAGCATGTGGGCTTACGCTTTGCTGATGTTGACGCGTTGCAGGACATCAATCTAGAGGTGTATCAAGGGCAAACGTTAGCACTGCTTGGTCATAATGGTGCGGGGAAATCGAGCCTGATAAAGCTGATCCTGGGGCTGATTAAGCCCACATCAGGCAAACTAACCTTGCAGGGCGGGCACGCTCTGCAGCCGATTAATCTTGGGTATCTGCCTGAGGATGTCAGTTTTTATGACAAGCTTACTGGCTGGGAGGTGCTGAGCTATTTTGCCGCGCTTAAAGGGGTCAAAGTCACACGAGTTAAGCAGCTTATTGCCGAGTTCGAACTGGAATATGCCCAGCACCGACAGTTAAAAACCTATTCAAAAGGGATGAAGCAACGACTCGGTGTGGCTCAAGCTATTCTGTCCCATCCCGATATCTTATTACTGGATGAGCCCACGGTAGGGCTTGACCCACAAGCCTCGCAGTTCTTGTATCAAAAGGTAGAGTCGCTCAAGCAGCAGGGCTGCGCAGTGATTATCTGCACCCATGAACTGTCGATCGTTGAGAAACATCTCGACAGGGCTCTTTTACTTGCGGGTGGTCGCCGAGTCGGCTGTGGAACCCTTAATGAATTACGTCACGCAAGTGGCTTAAAGGCACAAATTAAGCTGCCCAATTTCACCGATAAAGTGCGGGGCGATAGCTATCTACAGTCTTTAACTCATGGACAAGCGCTATGGGTGAGTACTGATGAGCGTAAAGCCGTGATTGAGTATCTAGTGCAACAAAAGTCTTGTACCGATTTCAGTGTTATTGAGCCCAGCTTAGAGGTTATCTACCATCACTTTATGCAGCAGCAACCCTTGCATCCGTTACCAGCGAATATTGCGGTGACGGATGCGTCGCCAAAAGGTTGGTTGCAGTCGTTACTTAGCCCGTTGGCGCGTCAAAGCACATTATGAGTACGTTATGAATAACCTTCAGTTCACTTCGCCTATTTTTATTATTGCTTACAAAGAGCTACGCGATAGCTTACGCAATCGCTGGATCTTATTCATGGGCAGTATATTTATGCTGTTGTCACTCTCTATCACGTTTGCAGGCAGTGCCGTGACCGGGGAACTAGCGCTACCGCCACTGGTTAACTTAATGTCGAGCTTGTCGACCACGGCGGTATTTATTATCCCCTTGGCAGCGATTTTACTTAGTTATGACAGTTTCGTTGGTGAGCAGGAGGCGGGCACACTGCTGTTGTTACTGTCATATCCCATCAGCCGCACGCAAATACTGATGGGCAAGTTATTGGGTCATGGTGTGGTGATGTTTATCACCACCAGTTGTGCTTTTGGCTCGACGGCAGCGCTATTGCTTGTTGTTGGCAACCAATACTCAGTGGCTGAAGTGCTGAGCGCTTTTATGCAGTTTGTTATCAGCAGTAACCTGTTAGCGCTGACCTTTGTTTTACTGGGATATATCGTTAGTTTACGGGCGACGGAGAAGGCCAAAGCGGTCGCTGGTCTATTGTTTATATGGTTCATGCTGGTGTTAATTTATGACCTATTGTTGCTTACGGTATTAGTATCGGATGTGGGGTTTATGGATAAGCAGTTATTGAATATCTTGATTGCACTGAACCCAACCGATCTTTACCGCGCGATTAACTTAATCTCCATTGATGCACATCGTTCTGGGAGTGCACTCTCAATGATTGGCGATATCGATTTAGGGCTGTCGGTGATGTACTTGTTAATGTTGGGCTGGATCAGTGGTCTGCTGGTTATCTCTCAAAGGATCTTTAGTCATAAACCGTTATAAAACGCTTCCTTTTTCTAACTTAATTGTGGCATGACGGCTGAAAAATAGAGCGTGCCAAAGCTGATTGTTGATAATTGTTTTTCATTTTGTGAGCAGTGATATACCTCTATTAACTGTGATCTCTGAATTGCGGTTATTGTCACAATAGCAATCTATATCTATCACTATAATTTGTTGTAATGCGCAGGTTTAATTAACCCACTCAATTGACTAATACCAATTGCATTAAGTATCTGTTCATTCAGTGGGAATTCAAAGCGCTGAAGGCAAGTCGGAAACATGAAGCTAATAGTTATTCTATATCGAGAGTTTTCGGCGCAGCATACAGGGCTTTGAAACCCACCCTGCGGGAAGCGCTCATGCATTCCACTTCTGCTTTGCATTGACTTACAAGGGAATAACCATTCTCTCGTCAATGCGCCTTGAATTGAAAAGCGTGAGCGCTTCTGAATTGACTAAATACTTAATGCAATTGGTATCATTTCTAAGAGGTTAATCTTGCTAAAAGTGACTCCCTATCTGGAACTCGATGAGCAGGCCAAACAGCTGCTGGATCGTGCCAATAGTACGACTATCAGCCTGACGTTTTCAGAGTCAGCAGTTTTATATCTACTGCTCACTGCAGATAGCGTATGCGATAAAGATGAATTGCTGACTGTGGGCTGGCCCGATCGCGTCGTTGCCGCGACCTCTTTAACGCAATGCGTCAGTACACTGCGAAAAAAATTAGAAGCCTATCCAGAAGTACAGCTTAAAACTGTTGCCAGACGTGGTTATGAACTACACGTATCTGAGCGTTCCCACATCAAAATGTTAGCGGTGAATGACGCAGCATCGATTAAGACAGCACTCATTGACGTCTCGATGGTGGTCAAGGTTGGTGGGGTTTTAGTGCTGGTTGCACTGTTATTAACATGTTGGTATAACAGCGATTATCATAATATGGTGAAAAATTCCGGTTTGTGGAATGCCGATAAAAAAATGGCATTGAATATCGGTGGCACCAAAGAGATTGTACCGATATTTTATCAAAGTAATGTCGAGCATCTACATAAGTCTATGTGGCAAAAACATCTGGCTCCGGAAAGCAATCAGCTAAGCAGCTTAGATAGCTTTAAAGGTTTCTCTGCCACTGACGGTGCTAATTATTCCATGGCCGTTTGCCCAAGCTACGCAGGTGGTGAATGTAACTGCCATGGTTTGATGAACATTACTGCTATCGATATTAATCCAGCGGGGCTTAACGTCAGCCAGTTTGCAGAGCTAACAGAGCGGCTTGAAAAGCGGATCCGTTACAATAAGATTATTATTCCCCACGGTATAAATGAGCTTGAGCATTCCCAGGGAGATATTATCGAGCACCATTATCATGCTGATGTCTATTTTCCTGTGGCTGATGAACTACTGGTGCGCTCAGATCTCAGTCTGTCATTGATCTATGATGGGGATAACACCGGACAGTTTTATGCTGCGGCTTGTATTACCGATGAAGACTGTTTAACCACACCGATTAAGTACAAGTTACGCGGTACCTTTAAGCAATATCAGCAGAAAATTGATGATATGACCGTTGATGTGTTTCAAGTCAAAGTGAGTCAAAAAGAGTTTATTAAACCTGAAACGGTAAGCCCGTCAGCGATGTATTTTTATCGAGCGATTAGAAAGCACGACATTACCGATGAAGAGCTGTACTTTTATCGAATATATACCGATAACAAGAGTGCCGTTTGGATCACGCCGATATTAGGCAGTATCGTGGCTTGGTATAAATACGATCAGGTTAGGATTTAGCCGCTTTTAAACGATTCTAAAGACGACAAAAATAATAAAGGGCGCAGATAATGAATATCGGCGCCCTTTTTAGTGCAGCATGATTAAGCTGCAATCAGCTTAATGAGAGCTTATTTTATAAAGGCGAATGCATCACCGTATAAATGGTCCTCTTCAACCCCCATGCTACGGAACTCTTCTCGCGCCGCACCGACCATATCAAAACGACCTGCAATATAGATGTCGTAGCCATTAAGGCTAACAAAATCGGCTTTTATCTGCTCTAACAAGTTAGCTTGTTTACCATTCCAGTCGCTTGGTGCTTGTTCTACTACAGGCACAAAATGCAACCAAGGGTGCGCATCATGCCACTCTCGGGCGATGGTTTCGTAGTACATCGCGTCAGTGGTACGGCAACCCCAATAAAGCGTGGTCTCAATCTCTTGTCCAAGGGCTATCTGGTGCTCAACGATGCTCTTGATGTAAGAGAATCCAGTACCGCCAGCAATCAGTAAGCGTGGACGCATGCTGTTATGGCGTAAATGTGCATCACCGCCAGGTATTTCAATATCAATTGTACTGTTATTTGCTAAGCAGTCTTGAAGACGCTCAACCACTTGCATTGGGTAGCTCTCGCTAACAGCGGCACCAATATGTAGCTCTAGGTGCTGACAATCAGGCGCTGAGGCGATAGAGAACGGACGTTTGTCTTTCTCTCCCATCACTACGCAAAGGTATTGGCCAGCTTTGAAATCAAAGGCAACCACAGGCTTTAAAATAACCTGAAATACCGCATCATTAAACGGTGCGATTTTTTCAATTGTACAACTAATGGTGTTCATCTTTATTCCTTGATGAGCCTCTCTTTGGAAGCCTATTCAACATATGTTTTGGTGCATTACCTAGGGCAAAGCTACGTTATAGGGTCGGTGCGTCGTCTATTCCTAGATCGCTCCATATTTCATCTATTTTTTGTTTGACGGCTTCATCCATCACGATAGGAGTGCCCCATTCGCGATCGGTTTCGCCTGGCCATTTATTGGTTGCATCCATGCCCATTTTTGAACCAAGTCCAGTCACAGGAGAGGCAAAATCGAGATAATCGATCGGGGTGTTTTCTATCATTACCGTGTCACGTTTGGGATCCATTCGGGTGGTAATCGCCCAGATCACATCGTTCCAATCTCGACAGTTAACGTCTTCGTCGACGACAACAATAAATTTGGTGTACATAAACTGACGTAAAAACGACCACGCGCCCATCATCACCCGCTTGGCATGACCTGGATACTCTTTACGAATGGAGATCACTGCCATACGGTAGGAGCAACCTTCTGGCGGCAGATAGAAGTCGATGATCTCTGGGTACTGTTTACGTAAAATAGGGACAAAAATCTCGTTAAGCGCAACACCGAGCATCGCGGGTTCGTCAGGTGGACGGCCGGTATAAGTACTGTGATAGATTGCATCTTTTCGATGGGTCATATGGGTCACAGTAAAGACTGGGAAAGAGTCGGTCTCATTATAATAACCAGTATGGTCACCATAGGGGCCCTCTTCAGCAGTCTCATCAGGATCGATATAACCTTCAAGAATGATTTCGCTGGTGGCAGGGACTTCTAAATCACAGCTGAGCGCTTTACACACTTCAGTACGCTCACCGCGTAACAGACCGGCAAAGGCATACTCACTCATTGAATCAGGCACAGGAGTCACTGCACCTAAAATGGTAACCGGATCGGCACCCAATGCCACTACAACAGGGTAGCGCTCGCCGGGGTTTTTCTCTTTGAAATCTTTAAAATCTAATGCGCCGCCACGATGGTCAAGCCAGCGCATAATCAGTTTATCTTTACCGAGCAGTTGCTGGCGGTAGATCCCCAAATTCTGCCGTTTTTGACGTGGCCCTTTAGTAATGGTCAGTCCCCAAGTGACCAAGGGGGCAACATCTCCAGGCCAGCAGTGTTGGATCGGCAGCTTAGTTAGATCGACCTCATCACCGGTTTTTACGACTTGCTGGCAAGGTGGGTTACGTACAGTCTTAGGCGGCATGTTTAAGGCTTGCTTAAACATAGGAATTTTAGAAATAGCGTCTTTAAAGCCACGGGGTGGCTCAGGTTCTTTTAGAAACGCGAGTAACTCACCTACTTCTCTAAGGGCGAGAGGATCTTCTTTACCTAGCGCCATTGCGACTCGTTTCGGCGTACCGAACAGGTTCACCAGCACAGGCATGTCATTGCCGATCGGGTTTTCGAATAACAGAGCAGGGCCTTTTGTACGCAAAACACGATCGGCAATCTCTGTCATTTCCAGATGAGGGTCGACCGGATAACTAATACGCTTAAGCTCACCATTACTCTCTAGGTGCTCTATAAAACTGCGTAAATCCTTAAAACTCATAGGGGAATTCTCATCGCTATAAACTGTGATATGGCGCGCACTATAGCATTTTTCACCTAGGCGTTAAACGCTTGTTCATCAAAGCTTAGTACGCTGCTGAGTCAGTTGTTAGTTATGGGGCCGCTTTTGCGTTAAGTGCTGCTTTAAATGGCATTGGCGTTAAGTGTATTTGGGCGTAATATGGTTTAGCGCTTTATGTTTTGCTAATGTTGAATTAGTGCAGGAGTAGGCTATGAAACAACTTATTGCTAGCGGGATTACACTATCACTCATGCTGTTGTCGAGTTCGGCAGCACTAGGGAATACTGCTGCACAGCAGCATGTACCCATTGTTGCACCGCCGTTATGGGCCGTGAGTAATGTCAGTGTTGGTGTCGGTTGGGGCAGTGGCTGGAACTCAAATTTTAACGACCCATGGCGTTGGAATGTTGGTGTATCAAACGGTTGGTACTCGTACCCCTATCGTGGCCGCTATTACCGTCCCGGTTGGGGCTATTATGGCTCGCGTTGGGGCTACTCAGGTAATCGACATGTGTATCCATACCGATATCAGCGTCCAAGCTATCGCCAAGTCGAACCTAAAGTCATTGCCGCGCCAGAAAGAGTCACCACCAGTGTTCGCTATGCCACGGGGTTAACACATTTACCTGAGAACGCACGGGTGGTGCAAAAAGATGGCTACACAGTTTATGAATGGCAAGGGGTCGAGTACAAATTTGACTGGAACAGTAAAACTTATACAGCAGTAGATTAATTTGATGCTGCTTCATTGGTTAAAGTGAGACCGTGAATAAGTCCGCAGCCTCACTTTAATGTGCAACAGTAAATCACCAAACTACTTCGGTAATGGCATTCTCTGTTTCACCAATAAGGGTCTTGACCACATTATTGTCAGCATCTAGCAATATCAGCCTCGGTATACCTGTGTTGGCAAATTGGTTGTAGATACTTCTATCGGTATCAGCGACTAAAGTAAAATTGAGCTGATACTCTGCAGCAAACTTATCTAGCGCTTCTTTGCTTTCCTCCCGCCCAATGCCAATAATATCGACATTAGGGCTCAAATAAATGTCGGATGCCGTTAGGTGTTTGATGGTGCGCTGTGAGTCATGACACCAAGTGGCAAACAGTATGAGTAGCTTGTTGTTACGCGACTTGCTGAGATCAATGCTGTTTCCTTGGATATCAACAAACTGGGTAACCGGCACTTTATCGCCCGTTTTTACATAGGTTAAGTATGTTGTCTCTTTTTGCTCAGCAGTACTGTGTTCGGTATTGTTTGCACAGCCTGTGGTGGTCAATATAAACAAGCTGGTTAAAATAAGTGTTACGGCTCTCATAGGGCGTCCATTCGTCTGCAAGTGGTCTATACAATTGCTATAAAGTAGCAAAGCCTAGGGCAATTGTATAAGCCTTCTTAGGAGTAGCTGCTTATAACGAATGCAGGAAACGATCTTGTCTAGGTAGGTAGTAGTTATCGTAATTAGCCGAAAACACCACGGTTTTTGAACGGCCAACAATTTCGGCTCGTGGCACAAAGCCTATCATTCTCGAATCCGCGCTGTGATCGCGATTATCCCCAAGTACCAAATAATGGTCTGCTGGCACAGTTATAGGGCCAAAACTAGATTGATCCGTGATAACGCCTTGCCCGGAAATGCCTGCTAATTTTACTTGATGGCTCAAGCCCAAAAGATTTTCAACTCGGATCTCTGAAGCGTCATCCTGTTGCGAAGATGCATCGCTGTACTGCAAAGCTTTGCCATTAATCGATAACACATTGTCGCGCATTGAGATGGTGTCACTAGGAAGACCTATCACTCGTTTGACCAACTTTTTGCCACTGGCCTTTGAATCAAAAATCACGATATCGCCCCGTTGCGGATCCGCAAGCTTAACAATGGATATATGGGTAAACGGAATGCGCAGATCATAAGCCATCTTATTGACCAATAAACGATCACCTTCAACGATAGTAGGTTTCATCGAACCGGTGGGCACGCTATTCCAATCGGCAACGGCGCTTCTAAAAACCAGCATGAGTGACACAAATAAAATGAGTGAGCGATTCTGTTTCAGCAGGGTTAATAATCTTGTCATACAATAGTTCCTTTATTGATATTGGTGTTTCTACTTCAATTTGAGACATGTTGGCTGTGCAATAATTCATATATTAGCTAGAGATAAAGGTAAGCAAATATGATTAGCGAGTAAGTTGATGCGGATAATGGTGATTTTTATGCGCTGGTTTGCTGGATAATCCAGCAAGGAAACGGCTTTATTACAGAAAATGCATTAAATGGTCTATTTGTTGCCCAGTTGAACCAATATAGGCTTTACATTCTAACTCGATATCCCTATTATTCACGGCGTTCGGAGAGATGGCAGAGTGGTCGAATGCACCGGTCTTGAAAACCGGCACGGGTTTATAGCCCGTCTAGGGTTCAAATCCCTATCTCTCCGCCACATTAGAAAAGCCCGCTATTTTATAGCGGGCTTTTTGCTTTTTAAATGGCAGAGTCGAACCCTAAGGGTTCCTAATGTTTAAACTCAGCTATCTCTCCGCCACATTAAGACGAAGCCCTTAGCAGAAATGCTGGGGCTTTTTCGTATATGAACGGTAAGGCGATAGTGTTAAGGCTTCAGCTGATTTTATCAGTATTAGTTTTTGTCTTTATAGGTTTCAGCAATTTGGTAGAACTTATCGACAATCTTAACAAAGCTGTCCACCATCAGTGGATCGAAATGAGTGCCTCTGCCTGCAACTATGATATCAACGGCATTTTGATGGCTGAATGCATCTTTATAGATCCGCTTACTGATCAAGGCATCATAAACATCGGCTATGGCCATTAAACGAGCGGATACTGGTGTCTGTTCACCCACTAGGCCTTCGGGGTAACCACTACCATCCCATTTTTCATGGTGATAATAGGCGATCTCCTTGGCAAAAATAAGAAAGTTATCAGCAATATTTATCGACCCTTCAGCCGCTGCTATTGCATCACGACCATAAGTGGTGTGACGTTTCATCTCTTCAAACTCTACAGCAGTCAGTTTACCTGGCTTTAGCAAAATACGGTCTGCAACGCCAACCTTACCGATATCGTGTAACGGCGCGGATTTAAACAGTGCAGTGATAATATCAGGCTGTAAATATGCTTTATATTTATCAGTGGTGGCTAACTCTTCGGCGAGGATTTTTACATAACGTTGAGTCCGCCTAATATGGTTGCCCGTGTCAGCGTCCCTTGATTCGGCCAGCGCCCCCATCGCAACCATCGCGACATCTTGTAGCTCATTGAGCTGAATAGTGCGTTGCAACACTCGCTCTTCTAACACCTCATTCTGCTTTTCCAATAACTCTCTTGACGCTTTAAGCAGTAAGTGATTTTTTACCCGTACTTTCAAAATAGATGGGCTAATGGGTTTGGTTATATAGTCAACCGCGCCAAGCGCTAACCCTTTGGCTTCATCCTCCTCTTGGGACTTTGCGGTTAAGAAAATAATAGGAATATCACGGGTCGCTTCATCGGCTTTGAGGCGCTCACATACTTCATAGCCATCCATGCCTGGCATCATAACATCAAGTAATATCAGGTCTGGTTTGCGCTTATTGATGATCTTTAATGCCACTTCACCACTCAGTGCTGCTTGCACTAGGTAGTCATCAAATAAAACGCCTTTAACGACTTCGATGTTGGTCACAGTGTCATCCACTGTAAGAATGATGGATCTATTTTCTTCTGACATAGCTCTATCCCTTAGCGTTACAGAAAATACTATTTTGACTCCAATAGTGTCGATTTAATTAAGGCCACTTGAGCCTCGCCGTTCTCAAAGTTATGTCGGCTTGCCATTAGATACGGCCTGTATTTTTTGTTGTACGGTATCAATAAATAGCGGTAATAGCGTTTCGGCAGTATCAAAATCATAACTCTCTAGCGCATTGAGGATCTTACTCACACCAGCCTCGCTGGGGTCCAATTGGGCTAACTCAATGATGCTGTCGAATGTCTCCGCCACGGCAGTATCATAGTTTCCAAGTTGCTCTTTTAGGGTCTCAATAAGCCGCTCAAACTGGGCCGGATCAATTGGGGTTTCAGGCTTGCTCTGTTGCACATGGTCAAGCTCATCTGTAGCCAGAGCATGACTAATCGCTGCAATCATCTGTTGCAGTAGTTGCTCTGATTCAATTAGCAGAGACGCTACCTCTTCATTATGCTCACCAGCTTGAGCTGATTTTAACTGCTTGCCCAGCAACAACTCTAATGCTTCGGTGGGCGGCACCAAATAGTTGGCGCCTATGCTGCCAGCAATACCTTTTAGGGTATGAGAGACTAAAATGGCTGTCTGTAGATCATTTTGCTGCAGTGCTTCGCGCACCCGTACTATTGAGTCGGCCTCATCGTTAACAACACGAGTGAGCGTTTTTTTATAGATTTTCAGGTTGCCAGCCATCCTTGCTATCGCCGCCTCGGTATCAAACCCTTCAATATTAAAAGCTTTATTGACAGCACCATTTTTAGTGTTTAGGGCGATGGCTTCTTCATTAATGCTTACCCAGTGGGCGAGGGTTCGAAATACTTGTTGCGGATCGATAGGCTTTCTCAAGTGGTCATTCATTCCTGCTGCAATACACTTTTCTCTATCGCCGCTCATGGCATTTGCAGTCATGGCAATGATGGGTAAGTCGGTATTTTTGGCGTCTTTTCTAATGGCTCGTGTTGCCTCGTATCCATCCATAATAGGCATCTGCATATCCATCAACACGGCGTCAAATTTTTCACTCGCAACTCTTGCTACTGCTTCGGCACCATTCCAAGCGGAAGAGACTTTTAGCCCTGCTAGCGTAAGCAGTTCAATAGCGACCTCTTGATTTATCACGTTATCTTCCACTAATAAAATGTGTGCCCCTGAGATGTGCTCCGTAGTTGAAAAATCTAGCTTTCCGTCATGAACCTGGCTCTGGGGAACTCTTTCGTTATTCATCACTTTTAAGACGGTATCGAGTAACGTCGATATGCTTACCGGTTTAGTTAAGCTGCTATCTAGTTTGATATTTTTAGATTGCTGCAGCATGTCATCACGATCGTATGCCGTCATGATGACAAACTTAGGTGGGGCTTTGAGTTGCTTGCTATCGGCGATGGCTTGTCCTAACTCTAATCCATTCATGTTAGGCATTTTCCAGTCGCTGATCACTAACTTGTATGGATTACCTGCTAGCTCGGCCTGAATCAGTTTCTCTAAGGCTTCTTTGCCTGAAGCGGCTAGATCGGGTGAGAAATCTAAGCTCTCAGTCAGGGTAAACAGGATCTCTCGTGCAGCTAGGCTATCGTCGACGATAAGTATCGGCAGCCCTTTAAGGTTTTTTGTATGATAATTTACTTTTCCATTAGATGTCGTGGATACGCCGAACCGCGCCGTAAAGTAAAAAATGCTGCCTTTGCCGTAGTCACTTTCAACCCAAATATGGCCATTCATCATCTCTGTTAAGGTCTTACTGATGGTTAGACCAAGACCGGTACCGCCATATTTACGCGTGGTTGATGCGTCAGCTTGGCTAAATGACTTAAATAAGCGACCCAATTGTGCTTCCGTCATACCAATGCCGCTATCTTTTACAGAGAATTGGACTACAACTTCTTTAGCCACCGTTTCCAGCAACTCTGCCTTAATGATGATCTCACCACTCTCAGTAAACTTAATCGCATTATTGGCCAAGTTAATCAGTATTTGCCCTAAACGGAGCGGATCTCCCACTAAATTAACCGGCAGTTCAGGTGCAATATCGATCAACAGTTCAATCTCTTTTTGCTGACTCTTTTGTGCAATGATATGCACTAGACTATCGATGGAGTCGTTAAGGTTGAAATCGATGTGTTCGAGATCCAATTTTCCCGCTTCAATCTTGGAGAAATCCAAGATGTCGTTGATGATGCCCAGTAATAATTCTGCAGAAGTTTGAATTTTACTGACATAACCCGCTTGTTTGCGGTTGAGCTCGGTTTGCATCGCTAAGTAACTCATGCCAATGATGGCATTCATTGGTGTGCGGATCTCATGGCTCATATTGGCGAGGAAATCACTTTTAGCCTTGGTCGCTTCTTCCGCTTTTTGTTTTGCTGCATTTAGCTCACGTTCGGCTTCTTTGCGTAATGTTGCGTCGCGGACGATAGCGGTGTACATCACCTCTTGCTCTAATCGACTTTCATTCACAGCCACTTCAATGTCGATTTCATTGCCGTCTTTGCAATGGCCTTGCAGCTCTAGTAATAGATTTTCGGCATGGCTGTTTTCCATTGCCTTACAGTATTGTTCATGAAAGGGGATATCCATTAACGCTTTAATGCTTGTTTGCAGCAGTTCATGTTTTTCATAGCCAAAAATAGATTCTGCTGAGGGGCTAAACTCTTGGATCAAGCCATGATCATTAACAACAATAATACCATCTGAGGCGTTATCTATGATTGCTCTAGTGCGCTGCATACTGACTTGCAGCTCTTGGGTTCGCTCTTTGACTAACACTTCAAGTTCTGAGCGTGATCTCACTAGCGCACGGGTGGCCCGGGTTCCAATACGAAGGGTAAAGAGGGTGCTGCCGAGTAACAGAATTAGCGATAGGCTCAATAGTGACCAGATGGAATACTTAAATGTGTTGAGTAAAGCAAATGATTCGTCAATATCGACTTCTGCCACCAGGCCTACACCCAGTAAGTCATCCCATACCCAGCTGCCGGCGACCTCGACACCTCGATAATCGCGATAACCCGATAGGTTAGCGCCCGACCTTTTATCGGCAATTTGTCTTGCCATATAGGTTAATGGCCATGCAGGGTCTGCAGGTTGAGGATTGTCGAGTAAGTTCTGTCCGGGATCGGCAATGCGCAAATTAAGGGAAGATCTTTGCTTATCCTCAATTAAACCTATCTGTCTTAGATCATCCTCAAAGCGTACATTTGACAGTAGCAATCCTGCGCTATCAAGCGCATAAGTTTCACCACTACGGCCAATAAATCCCGCCGACAATATTGTTGAAAATGTCCCCTCAAATCTGACGCGTTTGGTTAAAATGGCAATGACCTGATTGTATTTGTTGATGATAGGTGCAGCAAAAAACATGGTGGTTGGCTTGTTCTGTTTGTTGCCATGCTCTAAGCCATCAAAATAGACATCCGAGCGGATCGGCGGCACAAAAACGCTATTGCCAGCTAATACTCTTTCTAATAGATCAGGTCGTTGCTGATGGATCAGATTGATAGCACCAATATTGGAATCTCTGCCTGAAGAGATGCTAATGTTGTCTGCTGAGATAACGAAAAAACCGTATGTCGGTTCTTTGCCTTGGCTCTCTTCAAAGAACTCTCTGACTTGGGATTGTAGCGGTGAATTCAGTAAGGAATCATGATCCCTAGGAACCTGTAATAGCTGCTCGACTAAATTGATAAACTTATGGTTTCCCCCCACCCTTTCTAGCACGGTTAACTCGGACTCAACCCATGTCAACATTCTTTCGTGAGTCGATGTTAGTAGCGTATTGAGGTTGTACTCTAAGGCGCTTGTACTCTGCTTTTCGGCGTAACGCGTCACCACATTTGCCGCAATAACCAAAAATACCGTTAGTATAATTAAACCAATAAATATCGAACCTTTAAGCTTATCCGAAGCGAACATTTTGGCTAAGCTTTTATCGTTTGCTCTCAATACTGTCGACGTTATGATCGTTGCTAAGATTAAAAGTACAGCAACAATAGCAATGATAAGCCACATAGAACTCATAAAGTCCGTTGATCCATCATCGATCATTTTATTTTTTATGGGTTTTAGCCAATCATCTCTGGTGAGGATTAAATCTCTTAACCTCAGTGAATCTAAGCCTTTTTGCAGAATACTGGCTAATAAAGGATGATCTATGTGTGAAAATAGATGCAGTGTTGATGGGGCAATAACGTCCTCATTGATTGGTCTCAGTTGATGCATGTTATGACGAGACATCCAATCATCGACGGCCGTCGATGCATCTATTAGCGCATCGACTTCTCCGTCCAAGACCATTTGCACGGCTTCATCAATGCCATTGGTTTCAATCACCTGAATATTGGGGTACAGAGATTTAATCTTCTTGATAGTGGTATAGCTTTTAGCAACTGCGACTTTGCTGTTACTTAGGTCTGCGCCGCTGTTAAACTCTGTCCTGTCTAGTCGTACAAAAAATAGATTCCGAACTAAGAAATAGGGGGTGGAGTAATGTCCAAACTCTTTGCGCTCTTCAGTCACATAGGCATGGGGAAGTAGATCAATCTCGCCCTTTTTGAACTGCGACAATAGGTTGGCCCAACTGTCTTTAACCAGTTCAACTTTCAGGCCCGTTTTATTGACAATTTGACTCACGATCTCTCCCGCTAAGCCGCCAATTGAATCGTCATCATTGACAAATAACATCGGCGGCCAGTGTTCGATACCAATACGAACGCTATTATTGTCAATCCATAACTTTTCTTCATCGCTCAATATGAGTGTGTTGCTCTGTACATGCTGGCCAGGTTCGATGGTTGCGCGTTCTTCAATTTTGCTCGCAAGCGCTAACAATAGCGCCATATAGCGGCTTTTATAGTACTGATATTCATCACTGTTGATGATGCTAATGCCTTCAGCGTTATCGCCATCAGCAACAAGCTCGATCACATGCTCTTCAAGCTTAATTAAAGATGCGTTT
Source organism: Shewanella abyssi (assembly GCF_023284025.1). Taxonomy (GTDB): domain Bacteria; phylum Pseudomonadota; class Gammaproteobacteria; order Enterobacterales; family Shewanellaceae; genus Shewanella; species Shewanella abyssi. The sequence goes on from NZ_JAKIKR010000015.1 coordinate 82,273, forward strand.
GATAACTGTAGTTCGGCGATTATCTCTTTGTCTTCTATAGACTGACTCGATATCAGAGTCTCAATTAAGGCGTTGAGTTTGGGTTCAAAATCCCTGTAGCGATCTAGCCATTTAGCATCAGCTGAAAACGCATAACTTTGCACCGAAGAGGTTAGGACCTCATCGAGATATTTAAGCTCAATTACGATATTCCTGACTTGAGATTGGGTTAATTGTGGCGCATCTAGAGTGGTTATTTTTGAGGGCGACGTATCTGCTATGACATCGGTATTTGCAGTGGCCGGAAAGATAACGATGAGCATGAATAGAAACAGCAAACGCTTGACTGCTTTCCCCATCGTCCCTTGAGATAAGGCAAGTAAAAAGTTTGACATAGGCAATACCCGATAAAGTACTTACTAACGAAAAAAGTCCCATTAAACAATGTTCAATCGACAAATGCTATTTAAAAAGCCTACAGACTAATAAACACAAACGCACAATATTATCAACAATTAGTTAACAGTCGCGAGCGGTCATTTTTGCGAAATTTAGCCTTTGAAAAGGCTGTCTCTTGATTAACTTTAGCAAACTATAGGGGGCGTTTGGCAGAACGGTATTGGTATTAACAAACTAAGCCCTCAATGATAGCTGTTCACTAAGGGCTGTTTGAAGAGGTTAGTGTCTATTTCAATGCAAAATAGATATCAGTAATCAACTCACTTTCAGGCACTTCTGGAAACAGGTTGATGTATTGAAAAAATAGCGGAAAATCATTTAAGGTTTCACCGCTGTTAGGAAGCCAGTCTCGATAGAACAGATAGATCTTCTCATCCATCTGCTGATGTGACCCTAGGTGACGGATCTTGGCAAAGCGACCACCAGGAATAACTTTAGTGATAACGCCATGGTCATTGGGTTGCACCTTTTGCGCTACTTCGCCACAAATATCAAAGTGAAACTGTTCAGCGGGGACGATATTCGGGTCATTATATGGCACACCAATAGATTGGCTGGTGGCGACAGGAGACTCTTGGCTTGCTTTACGCCAAGTGATGAATTGTTGGATTGAGTTATTCAGTGTGTAGGGGGCGCCATGGTGTTCTAGCACCGCAACCATAGTCACTGCTCGGGTGGTTAATTCTACGTTCACAGTATCATTCCTCGTTAGGTTTACTTTCTCATACTCACGACTCCACAGCTGCCAATTCGGTGTGAGGCGAAATTGAGAGGGAGTTTGTATAAATGCTTTTTTAAATGCACGAGAGAAAGATTCTGAGTTCTCAAAGCTAGCATCAAGTGCGATATCCGTTATCCGCTCATCAGGATGAAATACTAATCGATATGAGGCTCTTTTAAGACGCATCATCAAGACGTATCTGGCGACGTTTACCCCAGTAAAAATCTGAAACTGTCGATGAAAGTGGTATTTTGAAAAATGCGCAACTTGGCTCAACCGCTCCACATTTAAGTTGTCGTCTAAATGCAGTGCAATATAATCGCAAATAGCGACAATTTTGGCTGAATAGTGTTGGCTTGCCTGCTGGCTCATTTCAATTCCTTCTCAAGTGTGACGCTATTATTGCAGTGAGCCTCAAGGGTTACCTGACCGAAATTGCTGTTATCTGTAAAGGGAGAGCTTAAAATCCGCGCCGTTTCCAGAATGCACCAATTTTATCATCCTCCTCATTCGTGTGCACTTTAAAGGTTTTCTCGGCAATGACTTTGCCTTTTAGCTCAAGTGTCATACGCCATTTACCGACTTTATTGTGTTCCGGTGCCTAAATGGTATTACGTAGACTTCAGCATCAAATGGTGGACTAATATCGCCGTTATCATCGGGAATGCCGTGTAGGCAATAGTCTGCAACGTGAATATATATATGGCGTATAAAATGCTCTTTGAGTGGACATTTTTAGCGATAGCGGTAACCTGATGTGGGCTTGTATGCAGCAAAATAGCATTTTATACCGATAAGTAGCGATAAGCAGGGGGGTGTTTATGTTATTGATTGAAACTGCACCAGCCCCTCGTTTAATTCTCAATTCAATCAGGATGACGTCGAACTTATGAATCTAGCCACTCTATTTTACGTTTACGACCCTATGTGCAGCTGGTGTTGGGGCTATAAACCAACATGGTCATTCTTAGAAGAACAGCTGAAACAACAATTCCCAGAGCTCACTATCGAGTATCGTTTAGGCGGGCTCGCAGCAGATACCAATGAGCGGATGCCGCCAGAGATGCAGGATTATTTACAGCAAACATGGCAACGGATCTCGGTGGAACTGGGCAGCAAATTCAACTTCGATTTTTGGGCAGAATGTCAGCCTAGAAGAGCCACTTACCCAGCCTGTAGGGGCGTGTTATTAGCGCGAGATGCAGGGCTGGAAAAAGAGTTCTATGTTGCGGTGCAACATGCATATTATCTTGAGGCGAAGAACCCTTCTGATGATACAACGCTTATTGGGATCGCAAAGTCGTTGGGCATGGATGCAGAGGCCTTTTCGTTAGCTCTCAATAGTGACGCAACTCAAAGTCGACTACAGCAAGAGATAGCTCAGGCTCGACGATTACCCATTCAAGGCTTTCCCTCTTTGGTGATGGCGTTAAATGGTGACCTAATATCAATTGAAGTGGATTATAAAAACGCCCAAACCAGCTTTAATCAAATAGCACAGCTCATGAAGGAAGTCATAGTGTAGCGAACAGATCTACTCTATGCAGTTGACCTGGTGTTCATTGTTAACGGTTAAGGCGAGTACTTTCATATATTGATCGCGGGTAACGTAACCGCAGCGGCCATTAATCTGTTCACCGGAAGATAAGCGAATGCGATAGATGTATTCGCCATCCACTTGTTCGGTGCTGTGGTGAATGCGCATGCTTTTAGACGGGTCGATATTATCGAATACCAGGTTATTATTGGGAAGGCTGACCTCCACGCGGGTAAGCAGCTGCCCTGATTGGTTGTTGATCTCAACGCTAGGCATGATGAAAAAATAAGCGTGGTAGCCAATAAATAAACACAGGGCGGTAAATAGGCTGAATATAAGGCAGCTTCGCATCAATACTCCTAAGTGAACGTTGAGTAATACCATTGGTATAATGTAGATCAATTTCAGTAAGTATAGAAAACGATTCCATTATTTCACTTTATCGTTTTATCTAGCGTATTAGAACTATCCGCGGTTAATGGTGATATCTGATATATAACCATGTTCTGTTGCTGTCAGTGCTTGCTTTAACATCAAAGCGGCTTCTTCTGCGCTCATAAATTGACTGGTATTGAGGGTTTTACCACTGCTAGCCCAAAACGGTGTTGCCATACCACCGGGGTATACCGCAATCAGTTTCATTGGATGTTTTTTTAACTCGAGTCGCACTGACTCAACTAAGCCCCGTACAGCCCATTTCGCAGCACAGTAAGTGGACTCTTCAGCCTTGGCAATTTGCGCCGCTGTCGACATGACCATAACGACGGTGACAGGCTTATCTTTATAGCGTTTGACGGCCTCACGCAGTAGCATTATTGCTGAGGTTATATTATTAGTGATCAAGGAGTTTATCGCGGCTGCAGATTGATCTTCTAAACGACCAAAGTAGCCACTGCCGGCACTGTGGATAATGACAGAGGGTGTTTGCGGCAATGAATCAAATAGCCCAGTAACAGATTGTTCGTCACTGAGATCGCAGGCGTGAGCGTCAACATTGGCCCCTAACGTGGTTGCGATAGTGCTTAAGCGCTCAGCATTACGGCCGCTGATGCAAACTGTAGTTTCTTGGCTGTATAGCTCTGCCAAAGCGGCACCTAAACCTGAACTCGCGCCGGTTATCAGTATCATTGCTGTTTATGCCTCTTGGTTGTGTTCTTTCGGGAGAGCCTAAGCTCACTCTACTCAATGACTAATATCGGTTGCGCAAAGTCTATTTGCTCACCATCTTCGACTAATATGGCAGTGATGGTGCCACTCTTGTCTGCTGCAATACTATTCATCATGGTCATGGCTTCAATGGCGCAAACAATATCACCTTGTTTCACTTGCTGACCAACAAAGCATAAGGGTTTATCGGTGTGTTTTTCTGTTAGGTAGAGAGTACCGACCATAGGTGATAGTAGCTTATGGCTGTCTAAATCATCATATTGCTTGCTAGTGCGAGTATGGCTGTTTGGCTCCGCAATGGCTGCGGCGACACTGCTTGCAGGGGCTAAATATGTGTGTGCGCCAGCTGGCATAGGTACTGGACTGTGACGACAAATACGCACAGACTCTTCACCCTCTTTGATCTCTAACTCAGCTATATCTGACTCTTGAACTAACTCAATCAGTTTCTTTATTTTACGAATATCCATAACGGGCCAGTGACCTTATTTGTTTTTTGATGTGTGCAACTGAGCGATCGCTGATTGCAACGCAAATTGATAACTCTGAGCGCCTAAACCGCAGATAACCCCAATGGCTTTATCGGAGAAATAGGAGTGGTGGCGAAAAGGTTCACGGCTATGGACATTGGACAGATGCACTTCGATGAACGGAATAGCAACGCCTAACAGGGCATCGCGCAGTGCAACACTGGTATGGGTGAAAGCCGCTGGGTTGATAATCACAAAATCGGCATCGGTATTGTGTATCGCCTCAATTAACAGATGTTCGGCGTTAGACTGAATGTGATCGAGCGCCACGTCAGCATCGGCTGCCTGTTGCTTTAGGCCATTTACGATTTGTTCAAGGGTATGGTGTCCATAATGTCCTGGCTCTCGGCGTCCGAGTAAGTTCAGGTTAGGACCATTAACGAGTAATACTTTGACTTGGCTGCTCATGAAAAATCCCCTTGGATAAACCGTATTAAATGCGCGAGTCATTGATTTCAACAAATAATCATCCGCTTGTCGAACTCAGATAGGTATTGATGCTCAATATCCGCTTTTATTTTGTCTTAGGGCCTTGGTTGCCCCTTTCTGTTTTTTGCTGTCAATTCGGCGACGTTGGCTGCCTTTGGTCGGCTTGGTGGCGATGCGTTTTTTTTGCACGATCGTGACGCTTGCGACTAAGGTGACAAACTGCTCTAGTGCTGTTTGACGGTTAAAGTCCTGACTACGACTTTGTTGGCACTTGATAATGATCTTGCCGCTTTTGGTGATGCGATGGTCAGCCTTGGCAAGCAGGCGAGCTTGGTAAAACTCTGGCAAAGATGAGTTTTTAATATCAAAAATTAGCTGCGCTGCAGTCGATACTTTATTGAGGTGTTGACCACCAGCACCACTGGAGCGTATAAATTGCCATTCAATTTCACTATCTTGAATAGAAACCGCGTTGGATATTTTAATTAATGCCAAGGAATAATGCCTACTTTAAAAGGGTCATCTCAAGCCTAAGTTGACGCTGCTAAGCTTGATGAAGGTCAATGTTAACAGACTTTAAGTTAAAATAAGGGCTTAAGCCGCTTTTCCTTCAATTTTGATTTGCTATCATCAAGCCATTATTGATACGACTTTCTAAACTTAAGTGTAGCGTTACGGAGCCTAAATATGCTGTGTAAGATCCCCAATATCGCCAATGGCGTGATTAGCTTATTTGCCAGTGGTCGATTATCCACTGAAGATTACGGCCAAATATTGCAGCCGATGATCGAAAAATGCCAAGACAACAATGGCAAAGTGTGTCTATACGTTGAGGCCGATGTCTTGCTAGAGGGGTGGGAACATCAATCGTTAGCCGGCAGTGGCGAAGTACAGCTGCCAAATTTTGATGCTTTAGTACTGGTCGGTGGGCCTGATTGGTTCGGTAATGCAGTCAGGTTGCTAGGGCCTTTTATGCAAGGTGAGGTCGCTTGGTTCCCATTGGAGCAGAAGCAAGAAGCGATAGGTTGGGTTGTTGCACGTACCTAAAGCGTCAACTCTTGGTATACTAGCTAAAAAGTAAATATTGGTGAGTAATCACTCCCGTCTAAAAAGGATTTAAATATGTCTCTGCGAAAATTATCAACGGTATGTTTGGCTTTAGCGTTGGCGCTAGGAGTGACAGCCTGTTCACCTGAAGTGGGTAGTGAAGCTTGGTGCAAACAGATGAGTGATAAACCATCAGGTGATTGGTCTACCAATGAAGCGACCGATTACGCCAAGCATTGTGTGTTTAAATAAAGCATATAATGCCAGGTATTAAGTACGACGAAGTTCACTTAGGGCAATATAATAAGTTGTTCTATGTGAACTTTAAGATATTATGTCGGTCATATCTGCAAGACCGAACTATTTTTAATTCAATTTATAGGTGAAATTTGCGTTTATTTGCTCCTCAAAATATCCTAAAGATGGCAACAGTGCTTATCGCTATTGTTCTCCTGCAGTTTGCAGGCGGCAACCTCGGCGCGCACCAGTTACATTTAGGCGATCATGAGCAAGAGGGCGAATCTCACCCACATATCCAGTTTAATGCTGATGTCACCACATTAGCCCAATGTATTGGTGATTGTACCTGTCCGCTCGAGCTAGAAGCAGCGAATGAGTCAGGCTCAGTAGTGCATGAACATACTATTTCTAAGACAGAGTCGAAGAGTTTTGACTTATGTCTAGATTGCCCTTGTCATGGTGGTCATGTCACCGCAATGTCGATTCAGTCGATAGTCCCCGCTATTCCCGTCGGTGACATGCTTAAAAGCAATGACAAGCAATACTTACCACCAGTTCAACTGCAAGATTACCGCCCTCCAATCGTTTGATCCCTATCAGCATCGAAGTACTGACATCCTGAGTTAAGATGATTGAGCTTTGTTCTCATCTAAACCACTGTCGTATTTAATCTTTGCTGGATCTCTACCTTTTATTTAGTGTGAATAGAACCTAATTGTATGCTGTTGGCGAGTCACATCACCACTGGCAATGCAGCATAAAGGTGTATCCATACTGCTCTTATAAAGATTGATACTGATGAGCCAATAACGGTTTAGTTATGGGCTGTCGGTATGACATTCGACACCGATATTCTCTTAAATAAAGAGTCTTTGAATATTCGCCAACTTGGGGATTTCAAAGCCTGTCTATATTAGAGAGTCATTTTCAGCGTCGGATAGATAGGAATCGCGATGAAAAAAACCATAATCGCCAGTCTGTTGCTAGGGTGTTGGGCAAGTGCCGCAACCTCACAGGTCATAGCAGCAGAAGCAGACTTAATGGCAGCAATGCCAGCATCACAGTTAAGCACATCTAATAGCAAGGCTGGGCAGTTTAACGACTGGCTGCCACAAGTGATGTCGAGCTTTAACGCACTGCCAGAAATCCAAGCGCAAACCGCGCGACGTCAACAGGCAAAATTGAGTATTCAAGCCGCCGACAAAGCTGTTTATAACCCTCAATTGGCTATCAACTACCAAAATGCGACCGACGACACTTATACGCTCGATATCAGTCAAACTATCGATTGGGGAGACAAGCGTGGCGTAGCGACTCGTATGGCCCAGCTCGAGAGTGAAATATTGCTGTCTGATATTACGCTTGAGCGTAGTCAAATGTTGGCAGAACGCCTACAAGCGTTGGCCAATCAAGGCCAAGCTCAAAAGGCGCTTCAATTTCAACAACAACAGTTCAAACGCGCTAAAGCTCAGCTAGAAATAGCTCGCCAACGTACTGAAGTGGGTGACTTGTCTAGTATTGAGTTGCAACTGATGCAGCTTGAAGTCGCCAGTAATGCTGCCGATTATGCCTTAGCGGAGCAGGCATCAATTGCTGCAGATGGTGCCGTTTTAGGTTTGTTCGGTGACGTTAGCCTACCCTTTTTTGACTTCCTCAATACCTTAACCGTTCAAGCCAGCAAGTTTGATGTTTCTCCGGAGCTGCCAGCACTGAAAAGTGCTTATCAGCAAGTGCTAGTCGCCAAGGTGGCAGCGAAACAAGCCAAGGCTGAAAACGCGGCCGATCCGACGATTAGCTTGAGCGCTGAGCGAGAAGGTAATGAGAATAAAGTTGGCGTCGGAATTTCAATACCGTTGCAGTTCAGAAATAACTACAGCGAAGTGATTGCTGTCGCCAATGAAGGTATCACCATCGCTGAGCAAACTTACCTTGCGCAGGAGCGGGTGTTACTGCAACAGCAGAAACAGTTCTCATTGAGTCTGCCTCGGTTAACTGAGCGTTACCAAGATTGGAGTGAGTACTAACTCACTCCAATCTTGGTAACGCTCAGTTAACCGAGGCAGACTCAATGAGAACTGTTTCTGCTGTTGCAGTAACACCCGCTCCTGCGCAAGGTAAGTTTG
>NZ_JAKIKR010000016.1 GCF_023284025.1 Shewanella abyssi
CGGCATTACTAAGCTGGTGGCGGAGTGCTAAGCATGACTTAATTGGTATATTAGGCTTATACCCAAGAGGTTTGGGTATAAGCATTGTTCAGCAAGGTCAGATTAGTCTATAGCTGTTGTTTACGGCTATCGATAAAACCTTGTAATACACCGACAAGCAAACCACCAAGGTGGGCGCCATTTGCAATAGATAAGCCGAACATATCGGTAAAGCCAAAAACTAACCACAACAACATGAAGCCGATGTACGCGGGCGGAAGCCCTATTCCAGATGAGGGACGTTTAACGCCCATAATCCAGGTGTAACCGAACACTGCATAAACAACGCCAGATAAACCACCAAAATTTGGACCCGCCATAAAGTACTGCAATATGTTGGGTAGGGTACCACCAACCAATAACAGCATAAATAACGGCTTAAAGCCTATTTTGTTTTCAATCTTTCCGCCTAAGTACCACCACCATAGTAAATTGAAGATGATGTGCATTGCAGAAAAATGGATAAGACTTGGAGTAAATAGCCGCCAAAACTCACTGAACGATGCGGGCGAGGTTGCGCCAAAAAAGGACAAGGCTTCAAAGATGGGGTTAGCAAAACCGAGGTTCATTACGGCATAAATCAAAATACAGGTGAAAAAAAACCCTAAGGTGAGCGGTCCAGCTCCCGCTAAAAATTGGGTAAGTAGTAGTAATTTAGGGTTGCCGTAATCTAATTTTGTATGGGTATCGCCATAGTCCCATGATGCGGCTAAGTATTTTTCATCATAAGGGTTGCTCAGAAAGGCTTGATACTCTTGCTGTACTCGATTCAGATGAGACTCGTCGTGTAATACCAGCATAACCCCCTGCTCGGCAGGCATCACCGCACAGTTAATGTTTTGCCCTTTTAGGTAGTCGATGAGTGCTTGCGCTGCTCTGCCGTTGGGTAAGCTGCCTATCTCTATCATCGACTTCTCCTAATATTTAAGCGTTAGCCTGATGCCAAGCGCTATAGCCGCCATCTAAGCTATAAACATTATCAAATCCCTGCTCATTTAAATAGCTGGCCGCACTTTGGCTACTCATTCCATGATAACAGACAACGATAATAGGCCGATCCATGTCAGCGTCGGCAATATAGTGAGCGAGGTTTTCGTTATTGAGATTAAAAGAAGCATCAATGTGGCCGGCTTCGAAACTAGCAGCATCTCTTATATCCACAATTTGCAGATCAGCCGTGGCTCCCCGCAGTTGAATAAGTTGGTTTACACTCAAGTGTTGAAAAGCTGGCATAGGAAACCTGTCGTCATAGTGGAGTAAATAAGAGGCTGGCATTGTTGCCAGCCCATGGACCAATTAGTCCCAGTTTAAGATGACTTTTCCTGACTGGCCTGAGCGCATAGCGTCAAAGCCCTGTTGGAAATCATCAATCTTGAAGTGATGAGTGATAATCGGGGAAATATCTAAACCTGATTGGATCAAGCTCGCCATTTTGTACCAAGTTTCAAACATCTCACGGCCATAAATACCCTTGATGATCAGCCCCTTAAAGATCACCTTGCTCCAATCAATGGCCATTTCACCGCCAGGAATACCCAGCATGGCAACTTTACCGCCATGGTTCATGGTGTCGAGCATTGAGTGGAATGCCGCGGGAACGCCAGACATTTCAAGACCGACATCGAAGCCTTCGGTCATGCCAAGCTCACTCATAACGTCATCTAAGCTTTCTTTAGTAACGTTGACGGCACGAGTCGCGCCCATTTTCTCGGCAAGTTCCAGACGATAGTCGTTAACGTCGGTGATCACCACGTGGCGTGCACCAACATGACGACATACCGCAGCAGCCATAATACCAATCGGGCCGGCACCGGTAATTAATACGTCTTCACCGACCAAGTCGAATGACAATGCGGTATGAACGGCATTACCAAACGGGTCAAAGATAGAGGCTAAATCGTCAGAAATATCATCAGGGATCTTAAAAGCGTTAAAGGCTGGGATCACTAAATACTCAGCAAAAGCCCCTTCGCGATTGACACCTACACCTGAAGTGTTACGGCATAAGTGAGTACGGCCGCCACGACAGTTACGGCAGTGACCACAGGTAATATGACCTTCACCTGAGACGCGGTCACCAATGGTAAAGCCACGCACTTCTTGGCCAATATCGACAACTTCACCCACATATTCATGACCAACAACCATAGGCACAGGAATGGTGTTTTGCGACCATTCGTCCCAGTTGTAGATATGAACGTCGGTACCACAAATAGCCGTTTTGCGGATCTTAATCAGTAGATCGTTGTGACCCATTTCCGGCTTAGGGGCGTCAACCATCCAGATGCCTTCTTCAGGCTTTAATTTGCTCAGCGCTTTCATTTTTTGACCTATGACAGACCACTGAGTCGCAGTCTGCAAAATTGATTCAATTAGGGCTACAACATGGTGTCGCCCTATTGGTTTAATTCTAGCTGATAATAGCCATCTCTTTTGCGATACGGGTGAAGGCTTCAATCGCTTTGTCGATTTGCGCTTTGGTGTGCGCGGCTGACATTTGAGTACGAATACGAGCCTGGCCTTTTGGTACCACTGGGAATGAGAAGCCAATAACGTAGATGTTTTCTGCCAGTAGACGATTAGCGAAGTCACCTGCAATTTTGGCGTCGCCAATCATCACTGGGATGATTGCATGATCGGCACCACCAAGGGTAAAGCCTGCTGCCGACATCTTCTCACGGAAGTAACGACTATTTTCCCAAACGGCTTCACGCAGTTCTTGACCTGTTTTAAGCATCTCAAGCACGTGAATCGATGCGGTAACGATCGAAGGCGCTAGCGAGTTAGAGAAAAGGTATGGGCGTGAACGCTGACGTAACCACTCAACAACCTCTTTCTTAGCAGAAGTGAATCCACCTGAGGCGCCACCAAGCGCTTTACCTAACGTACCGGTAATGATGTCAACTCGGTCCATCACATCACAGAATTCGTGGGTACCGCGACCTTCTTGGCCAACAAAGCCGACAGCGTGTGAATCATCAACCATAACCAGTGCGTCGTACTTGTCAGCAAGGTCGCAAACGCCCTTGAGGTTGGCGATGACGCCGTCCATTGAGAATACGCCGTCTGTTGCAATCAGGATATTACGTGCACCTGCTTCTTTAGCGGCTTTTAGCTGCGTCTCAAGATCGGCCATATCATTGTTTGCGTAACGGAAGCGTTTTGCCTTACATAAACGCACGCCATCAATAATTGATGCATGGTTAAGTGCGTCAGAGACAATGGCATCTTCTGCGCTTAATAGTGTTTCGAACAAACCAGCATTAGCATCAAAGCATGAAGAGTAGAGAATGGTATCTTCCATGCCAAGGAAGTTGCTTAGACTTGCTTCCAATTGCTTATGAATATCTTGTGTGCCACAGATAAACCGCACAGAGGCCATGCCAAAACCGTGGGCGTCGAGTCCGCCTTTGGCAGCTTTAACAAGTTCAGGGTGATTGGCTAAACCTAAGTAGTTATTAGCGCAAAAATTGATAACTTGGTTGCCATTAACTTTAATTGCAGTTTGTTGAGGAGAAACGATTACGCGCTCGCTCTTATAAAGGCCTTCCGCTTTTACATCGGCAATCTGTTGATTTATTTGATCGTAGAATGAGGTATTTGCCACCCGAATTCTCCTTGATTTAGTATTGTTTTGTTTATTGGAGTGGCGGCATTTTAACCTTAATCAGCCCAGTGCTACAGCCTTTTTTTTAGCGCAGCTGCGAGATAAGTTAGATTAGGGCTACCGCATGTTTCAGATTAGTTAAACTAACGGTATATATTGTATTTTAGTGTTTGAAATCTGGAGGTCGCCGCGTTAACGCGTCCGCTTCATTGCCTGTTTATGCTGTTTTAGTCGCGGCCTTGAAAGCTTGGCTGTGCAGCTGGCGAAACTTACTATTACCACTATTTCTAATGGTGGCGTTGATACGTTGATTGCTGAATGATAACGATATCGACTCCAAAGTGGTATTGATAAGGTGCTGGATCCACACCTTATTGTTGTCATCAATAAACTAAGACGGGGTGCTAGAACTGAGCGCCATTGAGCGGTAGTAGTCTTCAAGCCTTTCAAAGGTGGCGGAGGAGTTTGGAGTGGAATAGGCTCTAAATATCATGATGACTCGCAATAGACCTTCATATAATGACTCTTTAGTGATTGAGCCGATACAAGATTGTGTTTGAGTTAACTTATAGCTTATCCAGAAACTCACTAGCATTTTAATGGTATCAGCCAGTGGTGCGATGTCTTCTTCACTAATTGCTAGGAAGCCATCTTGAGTCAGTTTTATCAGTACACTGCTAGAGCGTGCTAAAACATCTTGCTGTGCCTGTAAATATCGATTCTTTAACGCATCATCACGACTCAGAATATCGGCAAGGTTGGCATACATAAAGCGGAACTGCCATAAGGTGTAGAACATGGCATCAAAGTAGCCAACCAATAGTTCGACATCGACCTCTTTGTCTACATAGGGCTGAAAGCCTGACTCTAAATGTTGTTCGTAGAGGCTGAAAATCGAGCGAATAATGTCTTCTTTATTGCGGAAGTGATAGTAGAGGTTCCCCGGACTAATATTTAGATGTGCTGCAATATGATTAGTCGTGATTGCTCTTTCGCCATGCTGATTGAACAACTCTAAGCTGGCTTGGACAATTTTGTCTCGGGTCTTCATATTCATCCTAAATGATTTATATCCACGAAATCACCAACCTTGGTGTCGACAGTGTTTGGCTTGGCTATCTGAAAATGCGCGAGCAACTCGACATATTCGCAGTTTGGCATCTACGTTAAGTTGTGACTATCATGTTAGCATTAATGCAATTCTTCAAGTAAAACTCACTAAAGTAAAAAAATTAATGAATCGTAGCCTTTATTCTGCTTTGCTTTACCTCCTTTTACCGCTGTTATTGGTCTATTTAGCAGTACGTGCCTTTAAAAGCCCCGATTACCGTGGCCGCTGGGGCGAACGATTTAGCCTAAAAGGCTTACAACAAACCGACCTGTTACTGCATTGTGTTTCAATGGGAGAAACCATTGCCGCGATCCCTCTTATAAAACAGATCCAAGCGACCTATCCAGACTTAACTATTACGGTTACCACGACTAGCCCTACAGGCTCTGCTGAAGTGGTGCGGGCATTTGCTGGCACGGTACAACATTGTTACTTACCCTTTGATTTAGCGTGGTGTAGTAGGCGTTTTGTAAAGCAGGTGGCACCGAAGACCTGCATCATTATGGAAACAGAGCTTTGGCCCAATTTGATTCATTACCTAAAGAGCAATGATACCAAGGTGTTACTGGCTAATGCTCGCTTATCGCAAAAGTCTGCTGATGCCTATCAAAAGCGTCCGAAGTTGAACTTACCTATGCTACAAAGCTTAGATGCGATAGCGGCCCAATCAGATCAAGCTGCAACCCGTTTTATTAAGCTTGGAGTCAACCAGGATAAGGTGACAGTTTGCGGTAGCCTAAAGTTTGATTTAACCATTGAACATGCACGTATTGAGGCAGCCAAGGCTCTGCGTGAAAGCTGGCAAGCGCGGCATCGACCTGTTTGGGTGGCGGGTTCGGTACACCCCGGAGAGTTTGAGTTGGTGCTGCAAGCTCATCAAAGAGTCATGCAGCAATATCCTACAGCTTTGATGGTTATGGTGCCAAGGCACCCAGAGCAGTTTGACGCCGCGGTAACAGCCGTTAAACAGGCAAATATGCTGGTGGCTCGACGTAGCCTGAGTCAAGATGTGACCGCACAAACTCAGGTTGTTGTCGGCGATACGATGGGAGAGTTACTGACGTTATATGCTGCAGCGGATCAAGCTTTTGTTGGTGGTACGCTCATTGAGAGTGGTGGGCACAATCCTCTAGAGCCCGCCGCGGTCGGCTTACCCGTTTGCGTGGGACCGCATCATTGGGACTTCAAAGAGATTGCTCAGCTGCTAGAAGTCAAAGGCGCATTGCAGATCGTTGATTCAAGTGAGCAGTTAGCTGTGTTCCTCATTGAACTGTTCGCCAACAAGCAGGTTTATACCACGGCTAGCGATGCCGCTAAGCAAGTTGTTGCAGAAAACCGAGGCGCGCTACAAAAGCAGTTTTCGCTGGTGGAATCACTGCTTAGTGGTAAAGTTTAATCTAATAAGAAATCAAGCTAAGCCGTTTAAAGCACGGCTTATTTGTTGGCTAATGCGCCGTGGTAAGCGTGATGCAGGTGCTGCCAGTCTGCCTCAGTAAAGGCAAGTTGCGGCAGTTTGGCTAACTCCTTTCTAAATGAGCGCAGTAAACGGTCTATATTGGATTGTTGCCAATCAGCCCTCGGCGCGCGTATTTCACCACGGTCAAAATCGATTAAATAGAATTGCTCTGCAGTAATGAGTATGTTCTTGGCATTCAGATCGGCGTGATATACACCGTGATTATGGAAACGAGCAATACATTGGCCGAGGGATTGCCATTGCTCTGCAGTCATCGCGCTTTTGCTTAGCCGAGCGACTAAATCTTCAGCGCCCTCGACTCGTTCAATAATTAAATCTGCGCGATAGCAAATACCTTTACGTTCTACGTTGGCAGCAATGGGCTTTGGCACTGGAAAGCCTTGTTGATACAAGTTTTCCAGTAATGCTAATTCAGCTACGGCGCGAGTACGTGCTAAGCCAGTAAACAAATATTGGTCACGGCTAATTTTCTCGATCAAGCCACCACGATAATAATGACGTAGTACCCACTGTTGCTGTGTTGCCGCTAATTGACTCGCATCTACAAACCAGGTGGTATAGCGGCCTTTCGATGACCCTGTTACCGCGGAATGGGCACGCCAAAAATCCACCCCAAACCAAGAAACTTCAATCTCTTGCGGTGTTTGTTCACTATAGGCAATGCAGCCGATGGCTGTTTTTTTAAACTTCATAGATAGAATTGTACGCTAAAGCGTGGAACCTGCCGCCATTCTACATTAAGATCGGTAGATTACGCCAAACAACCTTCGAGCATTATGAGCTTAACGACCCCTGATAATTGCGTTACACCACAAGCAGACGCGTTAGATTTAACGCATGCTAAGTCCTTGTGCTTGCTTAGGCTGTCGGCGATTGGTGATGTTTGCCACGCGGTGGCTATGGTGCAGGCGATTCAGCGACGTTATCCCGATCTTAAAATCACTTGGATTTTGGGGAAAATTGAATACCAGTTGCTAAAGCATCTTCCAGGGGTAGAGTTTGTCATTTTTGATAAATCCCAAGGCTGGCGCAGTTACCTTAATCTTAAGCATGTGCTTAAGGGGCAAAAGTTTGATGTACTATTACACATGCAAATAGCGCTGAGGGCGACGATTGCCTCTCTGGCTATATCGGCAAAGTTGCGTATCGGCTTCGATCGCTTTCGAGCAAAAGAGGGTCAGTGGCTGGTGACTAATCACCGCATAGAGCCACAAGTCACCCCCCATGTACTTGACGGTTTTATGGGATTTGCGCAAGCAGTAGGCGTTACAGATCTAATCCCTCGCTGGAATATTCCAGTATTAGCAGCGGACACTGAGTTTGCCAAGGCGCTTATTCCGAGCGGCAGCCCTGTGCTGGTCATTTGTGCGGCCGCGAGTAAAGCGGAGCGTAATTGGTTACCAGAGCGCTATGCTGCGGTGGCAGATCATGCAGTCGAAAAGGGCTATCGTGTCATTTTATGTGGTGGACCAACGACGCTTGAGCAGGTGCTTGCCGATAACATTCAACGCGCCGCTCAGTCTGAACTTGAAAACCAAGTGGGTAAAACCACATTGCTGCAACTTTTAGCGGTATTAAAACAAGCGACGATTGTACTCGCACCTGATACTGGCCCAGCTCATATGGCCGTTACCCAAGGCACTCCTGTTATAGGTTTGTATGCGCATTCGAATCCCGGTCGTACGGGGCCTTACACATGTTTAGGCTCCGTCGTCAGTGTATATCAGCAGGTGATTACCAAGCAAAAGCAAGGCGATATTCCATGGGGGGTACGTGCTAAAGGGGATAACTTGATGGCTAAGATCGATGTTGACCCCGTTATTGGACAGTTCGATCTGCTCGCTAAAGCGTGGAATTAGTCGCGGCGATTCACACCGAAGAATAGTAATATTACAGACGTACTAATTAAACTGGTCTGCAAAAAATATACGTTCTTGGCTTATAACGTTTAAATACAGCATGATTTGAATCAGTGCATTTTGTATTAGATCTTGTTTTGAACCAGAGAATACAATGTATTCAATTTGGTAATTATGGGGTAGCGAAAAGTACAGTGAACTTTCCATCCCCCCCATTTTTTCGGGTAGATTATCTGTCATGATTAATGTTTCAAAAGGGATCGTTGACCTCATCTCTTCCATCTTATGAGCTTGAATTATTTCTTGATTAAAATCTGCAAAAGGGTGGCCTTTGAACTGTAATCTATCGGCCTTTAATTGGGGAATAACGCCAGTCTCAGAAAGTGAGTCTGCGATCACTCTGATCTGCAAAGCACTACTGGCAATAGTCGAGCCAACACCTATGAACATAAACTTAGAACGTTGATCCTCAGTGGCGGATTTTGCCATATTACGTGGATCTGACAAGCCTACCATCTGATAGAAAAGTGATGTTTGCTCTGCACTAAATGAAGCGTTGCTAAGATAATCCCATCTTATTTGTTTTGTCCTACCTGCCAAGTGTACCTTTAGCAAACTAATTTCAGGCTTCTCCAAATAATCCATGCGCAACATGTGATAAGTGGTTGGAAATAACCTATGCCAGTTAAAGATACTTGATATGCAGCGGGGGAGTTTATTGGAGCGCTGGCTGAGTGCTCTAATGACTCTGTTTTCGCCGCCTTTTAAGTAGCTTTTGAGGTTGTTTAGACCGGCACATAAATCATGGCTTTGCTCTGCTGCAGATAATATCTCCCATTGATACATTTTTTGATATTCAGAAGCTCCATCATCAATCAATTCGAGCTGTTTGATCATAACGCCTGATATTTGCGTTACTCTTCTTATCAACCTAGAAAGGTCTTTGCTCCAGTAGGTATTACCAAAAATGATTACTTGAGCTTTAGATTTTGTGCGAAGTATTGAGCAAGCAGACTGGTAGAGTGACTCTAATGATGCAAAGGACGTAGCGTTTAGCTGTGAGAGGAGTTTTTCATCAGTAATCGGATGCCGCAACCAGCAGATTAGCTTAGGGTGTTTACTCATCGATTCGGCTATCATTGCCATCTGTTGAATCGTCGGTAGTGTAGCCCGATCAATATAGATTTCTAATGTGAAAATTGAATCACTAATCGTTGATTTCAGCATATAATCATTGGGTTTATCGTCAGTTTTATCATTATAAGCTGTGTTAATTGCACCATTCAAACCTTTAAAAGCTATATTCTGTAGTTAGTATCACTAGATGCTTGATGAACGTGGTAATATTAAGGTGTTTTCATGCATTTGCTCTACAATTATTCGTCGTTCTTTCTAGGAAAATTGGATGTCTTTGGTTCCTAAATTTTTATTCATTCCAGTTTCTTCAGCTGAAGGCGTTGGTGAGTATATGCGATCCTTGATTGTCGCTAATGAGGTGAAGCGACGTTGGCCAGAGGCCGATATTCAATTCATTTTGAGCCGTCAGGCGCCTTATTCCTCGACTTGCCCCTATCCTGTGGCACTGTTAGACGATACCCCCACCAAAAATATTAAAGCGGTGAATGATTTCATCTCTTTCTATCAACCTGAGTTTGTCATTTTTGATGCCTCCGGTCGCCGCTCTCAATTGGTTCATGCCAATAAGCTTGGCGCTAAAGTTATATTTATCAGCCAGCATAAGCGTAAGCGTAGCCGGGGGATGAAAGTGCTTCGTGCGCGGGTGACTGATAGCCATTGGGTGGTACAACCTGAATTTGTTATTGGTGATATTAGTTGGTTCGATAAGCTAAAACTAAAATTTATTACCAAGTCAGAACCGACAGTCATAGGCCCTATTTTCGTTAACCCGAGTGTAAATCGACAAGCAGAGCAGTTGGCTCATTATGGTTTAACCAGAGGGGGCTTTATTTTGCTCAATGCGGGCTCTGGTGGACATCAAAATGGTAATGGTTATGTGGTAGAGGAGTTTGCCAGAGCCGCCGTCAATATTTACCAAGCTACGCAGATCCCTTGCGTGATGGTGTACGGACCGAGTTACCCTGGTGATATTCCGTTAGTTGAAGGTGTTACCACAATAAAGATGCTCAATCATGAAGCGTTAATTGACCTGCTTGATGCTGCAAAAGTGGCAATATTAAGTGGTGGTGACACACTACTACAGGCTATTGCACTGAAAAAAATGACCCTGTCGGTTGCTGTAGCCAAAGACCAGAATCATCGCGTTAAAGTGTGCAAAGAGAGTGGGTTAACGATAAGTTCTGAGCTAGATGCTCAATTAATAACTGACAACTTAATAAAATTAATCACAACAGATAACCAGCTAGCATTGCAGTCAGCACTGGCTAAATGTGACTGTGAAAATGGATTAGATATTGGCATGAAAATAATAAGTGATTTATTTGATTACAAATTTGGAGCTCAGCAATGAGAGTTGCAATAGGTAAGAGGTTTCCATTAGCGTCAAACCGGTAAAGCTAATGTTTGCAGTTAGGCTAGATTCGCTATTGGCGACACCTCATTAATGACTGTCGATATTGAAGCAGAGGTTAAGTCGGTAGGTATTGTTAAATATGTTTTCGGGGGAGATTGTTGTGAGTTCAAGCAACAAGCGTTATCTATTATATATTGCACAGAATTATTCTTATGCCATCTTAAGGCCGTTGCAGACGGCAATACGGGCAAGAGGAGATGAGGTGTGCTGGTTTTTTGAAGGCGATGATGTAAACCCCTCATTTCTGAAGCCGACCGAAAAGCGTTTATCCACTATTGCAGAGGTGCAAGCTTGGCTGCCTGATGCGGTTTTGGTTCCTGGTAATGTGGTTCCAAACTTTATTCCTGGCGTCAAAGTGGGGGTTTTTCATGGGTTTAATGCTGGAAAAATGAACCACAAAGGCCGTGAAGATCATTTTGAAATACGTGACTGTTTTGATCTGTACTGCACTCAAGGTCCCGCAACTACTTTGCCATTTATCCGCTTGGCTGAAAAGTTTGCCACGTTTAAAATTGCCGAAACTGGCTGGCCAACATTAGACCCAATGTTTAAAGGTGATATGCCGCAGCCTTACGCTGTCGAAGGTGATGATCGGCCTGTTGTGCTCTTTTGCTCAACGTTTTCTCGCAGCTTATCTTGTGCGCCAGTCGTTTATGAGCAAGTTAAAGCGATGTCGACGCAGGGTAACTGGCGCTGGTTGGTACAGTTTCACCCCAAAATGAGTCCACAGATTGTTGAAAAATATAAAGCGCTTGAGAATGAGAACTTAACCTTTGTGGAAACAGATGATGTATTACCACTGCTGAAAGCAGCTGATGTGATGTTGTGTGATACTTCGTCAATATTGATTATGTTTTTACTGCAAGGCAAGCCTGTGGTGACTTTTAATAATCGAACTAAACGTTCGCATCTGCTGAATGTCGACTGCATAGAAGACATTCAACCTGCATTAGAGTGTGTTTTAACTAAACCTGCTGAGTTGATGGAAGAAATAGAACAGTATTGTGACGATATTCACCCATACCGTGATGGTTTATCTAGTGAGCGAGTCTTAACGGCAGTAGATGAATTGATTGCACAAGGCACCGACGATCTTAAACTTAAACCCGCTAATTTGCTGCGTCTTTTTAAGATGCGCAAGAAGCTGGGTTACTGGAAGCTATAGAATATGAATGTACTAGAAAGTGTTGGTGTTAGAACAGACAATATATTGGTGTTTGAAAGTACTTATTACAGCCTGTTCTTGTACTTATTATGTGATGACGCATGGAGAGGGAGAGACTTTCTTATCTTTGGTGACCGTATATCAATTGAGTCGTTAGAAAGGTTAAAGAAATACGCGAATGTTTTGGACGAAAGCTATCTTTATATGCCAAGACCAATGCCTACGATGCTGAAAAATCCTTTCAATTATGTAGCTAGAAAGATTGCGCAGAAAAAGCTATTCGCCATGTACGAGTATTGTATTGGTCATGCAAGGCAGATTAATAATTGGTTAGTTGAGACTAAACGGATTCAGATTGAAGATGGTACAGCGACTCACTATGAGCTTACACATGGGGACAAGAAGCGAGGGCTTTTTGATATTATCAGTTTGAAAGAACCTCAGAAAGTTGACCGAATTGACAAGTTTATTGTGGCGAAAGATCTTAAGCCGTTGGAGCAGTTTGAAGGGAAAGTTGTAACGATTGATTTTTTTCAGCTTTGGAAGCATAAGAGCCCAGAGCAAAAAAATGAAATACTTGATGTTTTTGATGTTGATGCTAGTCAGTTTAATTTAATAAATCAGGGCTGTAGTGTATTATTTACTCAACCTTTGAGTGAGATTAACGATTATGCAGAGGTAAAAAAAATCAATGGTTATAAGAAACTTGTTCAAGAGCTTTTAATTGAAGAGTCAGATTTAGTCATCAAGCCTCATCCTAGAGAGGTCACTGACTATAAACTTCACTTTCCAGGGGCTATTATTTTAAAAGCTAGTTTTCCCTGTGAGCTAATGCCTTTATTAAATGTGAGGGTCGATAAGGTTATATCTTTGAGCTCGACTGCTGGTAGCTGTTTTCTCGGCTTTTGTAATGAAATTATTTATGCCAAAGCACCTACATATTTTGATATGCCGCAAAAATTGCAGGATAGTATTAATAAGTTTGATTTATAGTTTTGCGTGCAATACTGACACTAAGCCTATTGTGTCAGTATTGCACGAGGCATTTTTACTAACCTCTGCAAACCGCATTAACGTTCGTTAAGCGCGTTAATCACCTTGTCGACATCCAGCGGCACATCTACAGCAATACTCGAACTGGCAACCTCAATCATTTTGACTGGGATGTCATTTTCGAGGAAGCGTAAAATTTCAATATCTTCAACCTCTTCGATTGCCGTTTTTTGCTGATGTGATGCAAAAAATTCCAAATGAGCTTTAGAAAAGGCATAAATACAGACCTGCTTAAAGCCAAAGGAAAATCCATTAGTCTTACTGACTGGTATCGGCGAACGGCTCATATAGAGCAGGTTTCCTGTTTTACTGGCAACGACCTTAGGAACGGTAAAAGAGCGAAACTCCGCTTCAGCAGTGATCGGGCACATCGCATTGACTACCGTTTCTGGTTGTTTCTGGTACTCATTGATCACGCTGATGATATCGTTAGGTTCAATTAACGGTTCATCACCTTGCACGTTGATAACGAAGTCACAATCTAGCTGCTGATTCGCTTCAGCGAGTCTATCTGTGCCGGTAAGGCAGTTTGATGAAGTCATAATAACTTGGGCACCAAACTGTTCGGCTGCAGACTGGATTTTATCGCTGTCAGTGGCAACATAGACTTTATCTTGGCCAACGGCTGCGCAGCAGCGCTCCCAAACACGCTGTATCATCGACTTTCCTAGAATATCGATTAATGGCTTGCCCGGAAAGCGACTCGATTGGTAACGAGCGGGAATGACGACTGCATATTTCATATTGTAAGGATCCAATTGCTAATTATTGACTTGTACTTGTTGAGGCCAGCGCTCAATAACTTCAAACTGATGTTCGTTAGCCAGCGATTTCATTCGCTGCGGAACATTCGAAAATGGCACATAGCAGATGAAATCGATGTTGTTTGCTTGGCTGGCATCAAAGTCAGACACGGCATCGCCAATCATCAGCGCTTTGTTGTGTGTTTGGCTCTGTAAGATATCGCTCAGCAGTTGGGCTTTTGGTATCGGTGAGCCAAAAACATTAACAAAATACTTATCGAGGCCACGGCTTTTGAATACAGAACGAAGTTCGCTTTGTTCTGAACCGCTGGCTACAAACTTTTGTCCCGGCAGCGCTTGGATTAAGCTTAAGAAGCCGGGAGTGAGCTTTGCTGTTAAATATAGCGCCTTGCATTGTGCAGAAAAATCACTGAGTATTTTTGCTTCAACTAGCGTTTTTTGATCATCTTTGAGCTCAAGTATGTCATTAACAAAATGAGCTATGTGATGAAACCTCGACTTACCAAAGTTATTGGCAAAGTAGGTCACGCACTCAGTCACGAGTTCAGGGGTTAAAGAAAGCGCTTCAAGCGCTTCCTTCATTGCCTGCACTTTAAGTGCGTTTGAATCTAAAATGACCCCGTCACAATCAAAAATATATAGATCGTAATTATAAATTTGGTGCATAAATAGAGCCCTGTAAAATCGGATAGCTCGTTGGCGTTAATGCAGTAATTTGCAGCGTTGGTGCAAAACTTTTGAATTTTGCCAATAAGTCGATCATCTCTGTTTGACGAATATCACCGCGCTCATAACCATCAACACCCACAACTGAAACATGCGTAGCTTGCGCGTGCACGGCTATCGCCAGTGCATAAGCTGCGGTGAGATCATAAGGTACGCTACAATAGTTATCTTTGACAATAAAATCATCAGCTTCAATGTTCAAACCATAATCAAAGAACTCGTTAGAGACATTGCTTAGCTCTTCATCAGTAAATCGGTGTGCAGGCATAATCAGCGGCTGTTTTAGATTCTTATATACATCATGTTCTGATAGGAACTTACTGTTATGAGAAACACAGTAATAGTTAACAAACCTTGATGCCAAGGTGCTTACCGCATTGATTGCAATAACAATTGGTTGGCGATCTTGAATATAAGCTTCTATAGCGGGTAGGTAACGCTTCAGGCTTGGGCCATTACTGACGATAAGCACTTCTTTATCTTTGAATTTGCCCAGTAACTTATCGGTACCAGATATCGCTTTGGTGGAGGTGTCGAATGAAATAGCCGATTCCATCACATCACCATTGTATGATGTAGTGCCTTCAAGTTGGCTTAAGTAGTTTATTGCGCCAACGATCTCTTCGGTGCCGTAATGCTTATTCGAGATGAGGTTTTGAATATACGTCGGGTGTACATCATTTTGTGCACCAAGGAAGTACAGTAAGCTACTACCCCAACCATAGTCTTTCTGCATCTGTTCGAAATGGCGAATAACCAGTTCATAAACGGCAGAAGGTTGATATGGCGTAGTGTCGTTATCGATGACAGCCAATAAGCTTTCAGTTTGCGCATTACCAGCACCACGGCCCATACCAGTGACGGTGACGTCTAACCAAGTCACGCCTAGGCTTTTTGCCGTGATCGTATTGTCGAGGGCTTTACCCATATTATTATGGGTATGGATGCCGATATCACCTTGCCATTGAGTGCGAAGCGCTTTGACGATGCGAGTGACCTCTTCTGCATCCATATTACCCAGAGAATCGGCAAAATAAAGCGAATCTAGACCATTCCACTTAGCCGCTATTGCTGCTTTTTCTGCAATAATAGCATCCGGTTTACCACCGGCTTGCATTAAATTATAACCCACGATATAGCCTTTGGCTTTGAGGGCGTGAACGATGGCTTCAGATTTTTCGACTTCATGGAAATGAGCTGCAACACGCACAAGATCGATAGGGCTTTGAACTGCATCAGCGAACAATGCGTCTACAGCTTGTTCAATCGACATCGGTGCATCAAGAATGGTTTTAGCGTCGACCATCACCCCATAAGTTGGGCCTGCTGGGAGATTTAGGCTCTTGATAAAGGCCTCTGTAGTATACGCAAATGGACCATCAAAACCTGGCTTAGGAAAGTTACGCAGCCCTAGCTCCACGTAATCTATTTTGGCTGCCGCCATAGCGGCTAAATAAGCGGTTACAACCTCGGGAGAAAAATCCCAATTGTTGTAGTAGCCACCATCTCTCAAAGTACAATCAAGAATATACATAGTTCACCAATAAATAAAAATGCTATAAAGCCTAGGGTTGATTGGGTGGTAATACCGAGCTTGCAAACATTTGGGGCTCTTATTAAGCTTGTTGCAAGCTATTTACCGAGTATTAAGTGCCATAGTATCGCATATGAATTGGCATAATTCTCTAAGCCTACACTTAAACGATAGCGTAAGGTGTGAACCTTGTTTAACTATTCACCTCTGAGGGGGAATAGTGAGCAGTTAATTGGTTGCTGCAAATGTGATGTTAGCTGTGATTACACTATAATGTTTTACCTAGCGAATAAATTCAAAAGTATGAAGCAATGAACCGCACTAAAAAAATCACCAAAAAATTCATGGGCAAGGCTAAAAAAGCCAATGCCAAAATGAGCACAAGTAACAAGCCAAAGTACATATCTAAAGCCGAAAGAGAGCGCTTGGAGGCATTAGCTGCAAGCGATAACGTTGCTCAAGAACCAGAATAGTTTAAATATCGCTCAAATATGTTGTTTTATTACATCAATATTCATAATTCGGACATAGCTAATATTATTTACCCTAATGAATATGCCAGAATAGCCGGCTAATTTTTGCTTTAGCGGTGCTAACTGCAAAGCCGATGTAACGGATAGGAGTTTTATGGATACCGTATATTCAATCGGAGAGCTAGAATCATTCTTGGTTGCGATACTAGTGCTATTTATCGGCCATACAGTTAATCGCCATGTCGGTTTCTTCAAAAGATACAATATTCCCGAGCCCATTATTGGTGGCTTGGTGGTTGCTGCGATTACCACTTTTTTGCATTTTCAGCATATTACCCTTAAGTTTTCTTTGCCGATGCAGAACATCTTAATGCTAATGTTTTTTAGTACAGTGGGCTTGGCAGCAAGCTATAAGCTGCTAGTAAAAGGGGGCAAGAAAGTGTTTATCTTTCTTGGTATCGCCTCTGTCTATATTGTGATTCAGAATGCGGTGGGTGTGAGCTTAGCAACCGCATTAGGTTTAGAGCCGCTAATGGGCTTGGTTGCAGGCTCTATTACCTTGTCTGGCGGTCATGGTACCGGTGCTGCTTGGGCGCAGACTTTTTCCGAAAATTACGGCATGAGCACGCTCGAGTTTGCCATGGCAGCAGCCACATTTGGGCTCGTGATGGGCGGAATTATAGGCGGCCCAGTAGCGCAAAGATTGATTAATAAAAACAAGCTAGTGTCTTCCTATGGTATTGGGGGAAACCACCATAAAGATCACCCCGATCTGGTCACTTATGATCAGTTAGAAGAGGATAGGGTTACCGCTAAAAGCGTCATGGAAACGCTATTTATTTTGCTGCTTTGTGTTGCGGGTGCACGGTGGGTCGAGCACCTGGTATCGGTGTTTGAGATAAGCTGGTTAAAAATGCCTGATTTTGTCTATGCGTTGTTTCTTGGGGTTGTCATTACCAACCTTACTGAGCTGACGAGAGGCTATAAGACGAATAGTGAATGTGTGGATATATTGGGCACCGTCTCTTTGTCATTGTTCTTAGCGATGGCATTGATGAGTTTAAAGTTGTGGGAAATTTTCGACTTAGCGGTCCCACTGCTGGTTATCTTGCTTGTGCAGACGATAGTACTTGGCTTTTTCGCATATTTCGTGACATTTAGATTGATGGGGTCGAATTACGATGCTGCTGTTATTGCGGGAGGGCATTGCGGCTTTGGCATGGGAGCGACCCCAACAGCGGTGATGAATATGGGCGCGTTAGTCTCTCGAAATGGTCCCTCTCCACAAGCATTTATGGTGGTACCAATCGTAGGTGCATTCTTCATCGATATCGTAAATCTTATTGTGCTGCAAGGCTACATTAGCTTTATTCTTTAGCTGTCAACCTATGCTTGTTAACGGATCAACAAAATGGCGGCAAGAGTAATGAATACTCCGCCGCTAGTGCGATCAAACCAATGCAGTTTATTGCTGGATTTCAGTGTTGGTGCCAGTACATTTGCCATGCAAGCATAAAGCATAACGAAGCTAAAATCGACGACGGCCCAGCTTAGCGCTAAAATGGCTAACTGCGGACCTTGCGGCGCTGTGATATCAATAAATTGTGGGAATAAAGCGGCAAAAAACAGTAGATCTTTTGGATTGCTAATGCCGACTAAAAAGGCTTGTTTAAATAGCTGCAGTGGTTTACCACTTCCTTTTGCTTGCGCTAGCTCAAGGCCTCGGCCGTCTGCTTTGGTGAGCAGCAGTTTTATGCCTAAAAAGAGTAAGTAAGCCCCGCCACACCATTTCAATACCGTGAAACCATATTCCGTTGTATTTAATAGTGCCCCCAAACCAGCGGCTGATGCCATCATCAATATAAGTGCGGAAGTTACACTACCAAAAGCGGTCGCTAAGCTGCGGCTTTTACCATAATGGATACCGTGTCCCATAGATAAAACGGCCATCATGCCGGGGGAGATGGCAATAAGCACAATAGCGAACAGGTACAGCAGCCAAGTATCGAGACTCATAATATTTTATACAATGTCTAGGATCAGGCTGCACTATAGCGGGCTAACTATCTTTAGGCAATGGTGCTTAGCGCTCAAAATCAGGGATCACTTTTGGATGGCGGCCCTTAATAGAACGATAGAACGCAATGATGTTATCCATATCTTGTTGAATGTCATCGGTCGTGTCTTTGCCTATAGGTATGATGACGGTCTTACTGCCGAAATCTAACCCGACAGTGACTATTGGCACCTGAGCTTTACTGGCGATATGATAAAACCCTGTTTTCCACCGTGTTACTGAGCTACGCGTGCCTTCTGGAGCGAGTGCTAAGCTAAAGTTAGCATTAGTATTAAAGAGTTCAACGACGGCATCGACTAAGTTATTGTTCTTTCTTCTGTCCACTGGGGTGCCGCCCATAGCGCGGAAGAACCAACCCCAAGGCGGCATAAAAAGCTGATGCTTGCCAAGAAAGTTAACTTTGGCTCCCATAGCGCCACGTGCGAGGAGGCCAATGATAAAATCCCAGTTACTGGTGTGTGGACCAACGATAGCGATATATTGATGGGAAGTGGGTAGTTCGCCTGATATTTTCCAGCCGATGATTTTGAG
Source organism: Shewanella abyssi (assembly GCF_023284025.1). Taxonomy (GTDB): domain Bacteria; phylum Pseudomonadota; class Gammaproteobacteria; order Enterobacterales; family Shewanellaceae; genus Shewanella; species Shewanella abyssi. The sequence goes on from NZ_JAKIKR010000016.1 coordinate 18,968, forward strand.
AAATACTTTGCAAAATGATTGAAACATATAATGAAAACCGCCCTAGCCTTATTGTGGGTATTATTGCTCTCTGTGACTTATTACCAATGAACAGCCATAATGGGTAACGAGACGTCAGATGCGTATTTGGGTATAGTACACTTAATTATCTTAGGAGCTGTTGATCTTTCGAGCTTAGTTTTTTCAACTATTGATCATTGAAATGCAACTGAAGGGTCGCACTTCTTGGCTATGTTTACCGTGTGGAGAGAGTCATGTTTAAAAAAGGATTTAGCGTCTTACTACTATGTATGGCATTTAATGCTAATGCAGTACCGACGGATGACATTGCTATTGTTTTGGCTGGGCAACAAGCGGCTTGGAATCGCGGTGACTTAGATGAATACATGCAAGGCTATTGGCGTAACGATAACATGCGTTTCGTTTCTAATGGCAAGTTTCGCTATGGCTGGGAAGAAACTCTTGCTGCATATAAAAAGCATTACCCCGATAAGGCGACTTTGGGTAAGCTGACTTTCACTATCAAAGAAACCAAAATGCTGAGCAATTATGCGGCGGTTGTTGTTGGTCGTTGGGCGCTTGAACGGGCTAAGGATAACCCAAGTGGTGTATTTACACTGCTAGTGGAGAAGATAGATGATCGCTGGGTGATAACCCATGATCATACCTCCGATTAGCATCACCAAGGGAGCTACCATTAGTGGCAATCAATGCAAGCACCAAGGATGGTGTGAATGTCAGTTATGCAGGAGCAATAACTGACCTTGATTAAAGCCCATTGAATTCCCACTGAATCCTGCATCTTCAGGTGGGATGGGTATAGGTCATCACCTAAGCAGCTTTTTTCTAAAAGCTAAAATCATTCCGACCTAGATTTCTGCCTTTTCCATCATAACGTACTTCAGAAAACTGCACCTTGCCTCGCTTATCTTTCAAAATAATACTGGTCGAACGGGTACCGTATTCTTGGTGTTGGATATAGATCGATGAAAGGTGGCGCTCCCACTCTAAACTCACCCCCGTTTGCGGCAAATCAGCGTCTGGAGCCTGTGTCCCATCCTTCATAATTGCCAGTAATGAATCGATACAGGGATTGCTGTTATTGGTTATATGCGCCTGAATAGCTTGGGTGCCGCGTGACATTTTGGGCCAAATATCATCGAGTGCGCCGTTACTAATAGAGTGAAACCCAGCGGTTAGTTGGTTGAGCCGTTTAGCGCGACTGTCAAAACAATATAACGCCTTTTCATCGCCATATAGTAGATTGAATGGATTATAGAATGGGCTATAACGTGCTAACCATGACTCATCTATACCATCGTTAATGAGTGCTTTTAGGACTAACTCTCCGCGGCTTTTCATATCTGACTGAATTAACTCAGGATCGCGAATGTTGGTTAATCCAGCGATAAGTCCATTTTGATTAACACCTAGCCAAGTACCGCCAGCCTCTAGATCTTTGCCTGCAAGTAGTCGGTTTTGCTTAGGCCAAAAGTGAGCGGCTTCCGTTGGGCGATGGTGAAATTCATCTCGATTGGCGCAAATGATCAGCGGGTATTCTGGGTGTGCCTCGAGGGCGACAAATAGAATGCACATAAGCCAACATAAAATGGAGTGATGAGTACAGACTAATACTCATCTCCAAGAAAAGCCATAAAGCGGTTATCAACCTAGTGGTGATGATGACCCTTGTCATGAGAATGCTCATGAGAGTGGTTCTTAGCTTTATGCAACATCAGTCGGCTCATAAACTTACGTGGACCTAAACGCAGTAGGCTAGCAGCAAACAAGGCCGCCACTATCCAAAGGCTAATACTGTTGACAAGGGTGGGCAAATGTCCCAATGCCTGCCATTGCGGTTGGATCCATTCGATAACGACGAGCAACGTAAAGAGCATGGCAAACAATGCTAGCCTCTGCGGCCACCCCATCAGCTTAAGTTGCACGAAGTTAATGATCGGAGCGGCAATTAATGGCAACATCACCGCTGTTGTCGTCCAGCCACTATAAGCCAATGAAAGCGATAGCACTGCTGCGCCGAGGTTGCAAAAGCGCATTGGTAAAAACACCAGTAGTAATACCGCAACTTGCACCAATGGATTGGATAAAGGGACGGCTGGATGACCGATCAAGTTGGCTAAAATAAGGCTAAGTACAATCCATGGTGCACTGCGGTCAATTAAGTGAGCAAAGCCAAAACGCACAGCGGAAGTGGGTAGTGAATCGTGGGGGTCGGTTGGTTCAATCTTGTAATAAGTTAACAGAGTACCAATTATGAGTACGGCAACGGCCTGGATGAGGGCAAACATTGGTCCAAGTAAAAAGCCGGAAATGATGATCGCTTCAGGGCCCAGTAATCGTTGTAACCAACGTCGACCGAGCCCGGGGTTTTGTGGCGATAGGCCAAAGTGAAAACGAATACTGGCAACGGCATAACTAAGTAACAAGATCGGCGCGATGGTGAGCATCCAATCTAATAGATATTCAGTTGAATGGCTGTGACTATGCTGGTGGTCTTGGCCACCAGAGTCCATCATTAATAACAAGAAGAGTAGTCCTATACCAAACAAGCTGCCGATCCCTGCTTGATACTCAAACCGACCTTGCTTGTCTGTATTTGGCTGTCCGTGAGGTTGATGCAGCACCACATGCAATATTGAACCAGTGACAAACGCCTGTAAATAAACTGTATTTTCAAGACTTAGGTGCGACAACAGTTGTTCGCCAGCAAAGTAGCCAATGCCAGTTAATAGCATCATGCCAGCCAAAACTAACATAGCCCAACGGCTACCCACTTGGGGCTTTAACAGCCACCATATGGCGACACCGACAGGCAATCTGTGCAAGATGATTCCCAGAGCCAGCAGTGGAGAGTTCCCGTCTTGCTGGGCCAAAATCATCGCACCGCCATCGGTAATGGTATGCAGTAATAGCCCACCAATGCCTAAAATAAGAGTTAGATTATGGGTGACTTCAGAATACCGATGGAATAAGCGCTCGCTTAGGGTGGGGCCCCAAATGCCAATAATGACAAACACGATTGCTAGGAAGCCGCCGTGCTCTAACAGTTCGGGTAAGATGTGGATCAGCACCAAGCCGCCTAAAGAAACGAATATAAATCCGTCTAGGCCTTTTTGTAACCCTGTCCCCGATGAAAAAAATCGGTAAAACAAGGGCCCTAATAATAGTGCGATACAGCTAGATAAGAGATATAGCATGGGGATCCCATTTAAAACCGCGAGTGCGAAAAAACGCCATAGTATACCAGTGTTAAGGGTAATTAGCAGTGCGATAAACTGAATTTACATTGCACGATTACCACAACAGAATTCAAGTTAATTGTGAATGTATTAATACCGAGTGCAAATATTTTATAACTTTTTGTTAGCTTTACTGTAAAACATTATAGAATAATCATCTATTCAAGCAATTAGGCGTGAACAAGTAATGGATACAATGGATACCTTCTCTGCGGCAGTCATGCTTTTTTTAATCATGGATCCGTTAGGCAATTTACCCATATTTGCCTCTATATTGCGTCATATTGAGCCTAAAAAGCGTCGTCGTGTGTTGATCCGTGAGTTGTTATTCGCCTTAGCCATTATGCTGTTATTTCTATTTGCGGGCGAAGCGATCCTTAATTTCCTTAATCTACGTTCTGAATCAGTGAGTATTGCGGGCGGTATCATTCTGTTTTTGATTGCGATTAGAATGATCTTCCCACAGCCGGGCGGAGTCGTCGGACTTGCGGCAGGTGAAGAGCCCTTCATTGTGCCAATGGCGATCCCACTGATGGCGGGCCCTTCCGTGTTAGCGGCGCTTATTCTGCTCGCCCATACCGATGGCAGCAGAATGATGGACTGGACCGTCGCATTACTTGCCGCCTGGGGAGTCAGTGCCATCATTCTGTTATTTTATAAAGTCTTTACCAAAGTGCTTGGAGAGAAGGGCTTAACGGCGGTAGAGCGACTTATGGGAATGGTATTGGTGATGATCTCGGTGCAGATGTTTCTCGATGGTATTGCGAGCTACATGAAGTCCCTCTAGTCATAAAATATTGCCTTGATTGGTGTAACGGCTGGTTACGCCAACAAAATTTAAAGAGGTTAGGTTGTAACACAAGTGTTGCAGAACAAATACTAGCCTGTAATACTCTGAATACAATATTCAAAAACAATAATAATCATGATTACCTGTCTACTGCTCTGTGCTGTAAGTCTTACCTCAATAGATTCTGTCGATTATCAAAATTTGCTGCCTTATCAAGGTGTGCCAACGTCAATGGAGCAGCGAGATAGCAAACGGAATTTAACTATCGGCTCCGTCTATGTCGATCAAGGGGCGTGGCATGGTTTTCATCTGCCTAACTCTGCCGAGTACTATGGCAGCTTTACCGGCCCTCTATTTATTGCGCAAGAGTATAGCCTGCACCTTAGTGATAGTTTGCAGCGGTTACAGTTAATCAACGTCACCACCGACGAATTTTTATCTTTCGATAGTGCGGCGAAAATTGATATTCATAGTCAGCCTGATGGACTCGTGCAAACCTATACCTGGTCGGATATTAAAGTCAGTATGAAACTGAGTTATAGCGACAACCGCACAGCAACTGTGATGACTGAACTGACGAATCTTTCAAACCGTGAGCAGCAATGGCAATTGGTATGGCGCGGGCAACCCTTTGCCAGTCATCCAGAACAGCCGCAACACTCGCTAATTGCCGAGACCGAATCGAGCACAAAACACATTAGTTGGTACTTAAAGCCTGTAATGCAAACATGGCGCATGCAACTCGCTGATGCTCAATATCAGCTTTGGTTTGACCGTGACATGGCGATTAGAATTAATGCCCAATCAGGCTATTTGGCCATCGCTGAACCGGTCACCATTGCTGCCAAGCAATCGTACCTTTTTCAAAGTGCACAGCGTTACTTCCATACCCAAAAAGAGGCGCAAGCGCATGGTGATCCAGATTGGGAACTGATAGAGCAGCAGCTAGCAAGCAACCGAGTACGCTGGCAAAGTAGAATGGACCGGCTACTCGTCGGTGGTGATAAAACGGCGCGCCAGCTTGCCGTCAAGAGTATGCAAACCATCATACATAACTGGCGTAGTCCGGCAGGAGCACTGCTACATGACGGCATTACCCCCTCAATCACCTATAAGTGGTTTAATGGCGTGTGGGCTTGGGATACCTGGAAGCAAGCGGTAGCGGTTGCACGCTTTGAACCCGAGCTGGCTAAATCAAATGTACTGGCGATGTTTGACTATCAATACACGGAGCAAGACAAGGTACGCCCACAAGACGCGGGTAACTTACCCGATGCCATTTTCTATAACCAAGGCTCGGAGCGTGGTGGTGAGGGCGGCAACTGGAATGAACGCAATGGTAAACCGCCGCTAGCAGCATGGGCGGTATGGCAGATCTATCAGCAAGATGGTGACAGTGAGTTCGTGAAAACCATGTACCCCAAACTTGTGGCCTATCATCAATGGTGGTATCGCAACCGTGATAATAACGATAATGGTCTGGCGGAGTATGGTGCCAATCTTCACCCTGCGCATATTAATGATGATGGCGAGCTCAATGTTGAGGCCATTATTGAGGCTGCTGCATGGGAGTCCGGTATGGATAATGCCCCAAGATTTGATGCCGATGCGAGTTTGCAAGTATGGCAAAACAGTCAAGGTGGCGAAGTGGTGGGTTATTCCGTGGCGCAAGAGTCTGTCGATCTTAATGCCTATCTCTATGCTGAAAAGCGTTTCTTGCAAGAGATGGCGAAGATGCTTGAGATAGATGCAGATATTCAAAAGTGGGATGTTGAAGCAGAGCGATTAGCCAAACAGATCCAGATGCAGATGTATGATCCAGAGTCGGGGTTCTTCTACGATATTCGCTATACCGCCACTGGGAGCGAGTTGATGATAAATAAAGGTAAGGGAGTAGAAGGTTGGTTGCCATTATGGGCGGGTGCAGCATCGAATGCACAAGCAAAAATCATCGTCGAGCGTCACTTAAATAAAGAGCAGTTTGGTACCAAAATTCCATTTCCTACCGTTAGCGCAGACAGCCCTAACTTTGCTGCGGAGCAGTACTGGCGTGGTCCCGTTTGGCTCGATCAAGCTTTGTTCGGTTTACAAGGTATTGCTCGTTACGGCTATGATGATCAAGCACGATTACTTGCGCAGCAACTGGTGACTCAAGGCGAAGGTATTATTGGGCAAAGCCCTATTCGTGAGAACTACAACCCAATAACTGGAGAAGGTTTGCATTGCACCAATTTTAGTTGGTCTGCCTCGGTATTATTGCTTATCTATGATACTTGGTTAAGTAAATCAGAATTAAAACCTGTGCTCAGTCACTAGGATGGGTATACAGATCTGCCGTAGGTTATTTCAATTACGGCATGATCTCTGTTATAAAAAAGATATAAAATTGACAACTAATTGGCAACAACGCAGTCTGATTGTTAACAGAGTGAAAGAGTTCTAAGCGGGATAAGTAGCATCAAGATGCTAATAAAGGAGCGACTAACATGAAAGTTTTTTTCCGAAAGAGTGCCATTATTAGCTTTCTAATTAGTGTTTTTCTAACCATGAATGCCGCATTGGCGCTGCCTATTAATGGCACCACTTCAGATGCCAATATTGTCGATAAAGAGCGTGTGCTTTATTGGTTGATTAAGCGAGGTGAAGTCGCTAGTAGTGCATCTGATGCGGAAAAAAACCAGGCTGTGGAAGCGTTTATCGGCCATGCAAAAAGGCCGCAAAAAATATCCTTACGTGAAGCGCGCTATGAGGCAGCTCGACTGCAACAGAGTAAGCAAAAAGGTAACTTGGTCAGTTTTGCTGCGCCACAAGCACAAAGTATTACCAATAAAACCGTAAAGGTGTTGGCGATACTGATCGATTTCCCCGATCTTCCTCACGACAGTAATGGTCTAAGCAGCAGCGATACCGACATGTATTACAGCTCATACGCCGCTGAGCATTATAACAACTTACTGTTTTCGGCCAATGGCTATGCGGGTCCCAATGGGCAAACATTGATGACCGGCTATGAATACTATCAGGCCGAATCTGGTGGCAGTTTCTTTTTTACCGGAGACATTAAAGGTTGGTATCGGGCGCTAAACAGTGCAGCTATTTATGGTGCTAACGATAGTTCAGATAATGATATTGGTGCAATCGATCTGGTAAAAGAAGCTGTTAGTGCCGCCTTAGCGACAATGAGTAGTGCTGAATTAGCGAGCTATGATATCGAAGACCCGTTCGATATTAACCAAAATGGTAACTTAAATGAGCCCGATGGTGAGATAGATCATGTGATGATCTTTCATTCCAGCATAGGTGAAGAGACAGGGGGAGGGATGTTAGGGGCTGATGCAATTTGGTCGCATCGCTCATCAACTACTCCCTACACTATTCCTGGCACTAGCATGAAACTGGCGAGTTATACGGTTCAACCGATTGATGCAGCACTGGGCGTATGCGTACATGAGTTCGGCCATGATCTTGGTTTACCTGATGAATACGATATCAGCAATGAAGGCAAAGGTTCGCCTGTCGGTTTTTGGTCTGTGATGGCTTCAGGTAGTTGGGCTGGTGCAATTCGAGGTACAGAGCCGACTGGATTTAGCCCTTATGCCCGTTCGTATTTGCAAGATAAATACCAAGGGAATTGGCTTTCTGAGCAAAAATTACAACTAAGCAGCTTGGATTCATCTGGACTGGACGTCGCTATTGTCGCGGCGGTGAATCATGATCAAGTCAACCAGATTTCGCTGGCTATTCCGGCGGAAGATATCAGCTTTAAGACCCCATACACTGGTGAATATCAGTTTTATTCCGATCAAGGTGACATGATCAATCATGCCATGTCGTTTGATGTCGAACTGCCCATTGCGACACCGTTAACGCTATCGATGAAGGCGCATTGGAGTATTGAGGTCGATTATGACTATGCCCAAATTATGGTTGATGGTACGGCGTTGGAAGGTAATTACACTAAAGCCAGCAATAACATCAACTCAGCTCGCAATATTCTAACGGGAAAATCGACTGATTTGGCTGCTGCTGAAGGCACAAATGGCTGGGTCGAGCTTGAGTATGACTTAAGCCCCTATGCCGGGCGCAATGTGCGCTTATCTATCAATTACGCTACCGATCAGGCTGTTGGCGATTACGGTGTGGTGATTGATGATATCACCATTAAGCAAGCCGACATTCAGGTGTTGTTTAACGGTGCGGAAACTTCATCTGACATTGCTTACGCGGGCTTTTTACGACTAACAGACAAACGTCCAGGTAAGGATCGCCGCTACATTGTCCAACTGCGCAGCCAAGAGGGCGTTGACAAAGGCTTGCTAAGTCAGCGTTATGATCCTGGGATGGTACTTTGGTTTGAGAACAACGATTATAGCGCTAATGAAGTCAGCAAGCATGCTGGCTACAGCTTGATTGGTGTCGTCGATGCCGATCAAAATTTAATGGGTAGCTTAGATAGTGAGTTTCAGATCCGTGATGCAGCGTTTAGCTTATATAATCAGTCTTTTTTCAGTTATAACGGCGTGGATGATGAACATTTATCAGCGAATAAACTGTTTGATGACGCTAACGACTATGGGGCACCACTGCAGCCTGAATCGGGTATGGTGTTACCTGAGCTCGGTTTGTCGATTGAGGTGATGACACAAGCTGAGAATAGCAGTAGTGCTACCGTACAGTTTACCTATCGCGGAGCGGTAGAACCGTCGACAGAGTTGAGCGCCGTTATTTCCCACAGTCAGCAAGGTGGTCAAGTTACTTTTGTGGCCGACGTCAGTGGTGGTGATGGCAATTACCAGTATGCATGGGACTTTGGTGTTGATAATGCAACGAGTAATGAGGCTGCACCTAGCTATACCTATAACGATGCCGGCAGTTATTTAGTCACGCTGACTATTACTGATGGTAATGGCGTTGAGTTTACCAATAACACCACGGTCAATGTTAGCGCAGCACTTGATGTTGGATTTACATTGACCGTGAATGATTTAGTGGTGACATTTAATAATAAATCGGTAGGCGGTAGTGGTGAGCTGAGCTACGCATGGCAATTTGGTGATGGTGATACAAGTACCGAAACATCACCAACACATAGCTATGGGGCAGCTGGTAATTATACCGCGACTCTAACAGTCACTGATAGTGTCGGAAAAATGGGTGTTATGACAGGGGTTATCAACGTTGGTACACCCGTGACGACAACGCCTCAGAAGAGTAGTTCAGGCTCTAGCGGCGGTGGTTTAGGGATGTTATCAATAGGGCTATTGTGTTTGCTGGTGGGTTATCGACGCAAAAAGATGCTACTCAGTAGAATTTAAAACTGGGTAGTTTGGGCAATCCTATGATTGCCCTGAACAAAACGAATGCAAATAGTACTATTTAGGCAGTGCCGCAATGGCTTTTTGAGCGGCAGGCAGAAATATTTCGCTGACAATGAGCTGCTCCTGTTCATGTTGGAAATAACGGCGACGCCCCCATAGTGCGCTGCTGGTATCTTGGTTTAGCGATTCGGCCAGCATGGCTATTTTGCTGCAAGGTTCAAAGTGAGCGACTTCAATTTTTCCTGGCGTGAATTCATCTTTTGAATAGAGTAATTCACCGAGCGGTCTAACACCCAAACCAAGAAAGTCCTGCTGTTTTTTTTCGAGTAAACGTCCCGGAATTAATGTGCGAGCAAAAACCCAAGGCACACCATCGAGTACCAACAACACCTCTCTAATCCACACTTGTTGATAGTCTGGATACTCATTTGTCAGCGGCGACAGGGTATCTTCACCGAGCACTTTCACTTCAAAATGTTGGCATTGTGCTTTGAGCTTTTCAGTCAAACTGCTGGTGCTTAGCAGCCAATCTTTAAAAGGCGGCGGCGGAAAATTAGTTATTTTGTCTGGTGAAATCCACTTAATTGATTCACCATAGGGAAAGCTTAACCTAGTCACACTCATCTAATTCTCGGTACAATGTTAGCAACCGAAGCAGTCTAGCATGCCGGTGTCGTCCCAGATAGCCGTTGTCGGCTTTGAACGGCTAGGTTGGCGTGATATAAAATAGCATGAGATTTTGTCTCATCACATATCGACCAGGGGATCATTTTCACCATGAAAAAAATTATTGCGATATTACTCTTAGGCCTAAGTTGCAGTTTTAGTCTGTTGGCTGCGGATGAAAAACCGCTTGAGGAATACGCTTATTACGGTTTTGAGCCAGAGATCGTCACTAACTACATTTCGAATCGAAATAAGTTGGGTTATGTCAGACTCAGTGTTGAGTTGATGGTTAAAGATCCAGAAGATCTCGTTAGTTTAGAAAGGCACGATCCCTTGCTACGAGCCGCAATCGTTGAGATCTTGGGTAACCAAACAGAAGACAAGGTGAAGTCCTTAACGGGAAAAGAGGAAATTAGGCGTGAGTGTTATGAGGTGGTCAATCGCCTACTAGAGCAAGAAACAGGGAAGGATTTGGTGGTTAATCTACTCTTTACTAAATACCTGTACGATTAAAACCCATATTTAACTTTTACGCTGGCATAACCAACAGATGCTGCTGAGTGAACATGAATAAACCAAAGAATAATTCCACTACGCCAGCATCTGTGACGGCGAATAAATCTGCCCCAACGCTAGATAAAGGCATGCATCCGCGTAACCTTCACAATGGCGGCTATGACTTTCCAGCATTGATTAGCAGCTATGGCGAGCTTAAGCCGTTTGTGAGTACCAATGCATTTGGTAACTTATCGATAGACTTCGCTTTGCCCGAAGCGGTTAAGGCGCTCAATGCTGCTTTGCTTAAGCACCATTATGCTGTCAATGCCTGGGATATACCGTCAGGCTTTTTATGCCCTCCTATCCCTGGACGGGCTGATTATATCCATCATGTGGCCGATCTACTCGCGGTCAAAAAATCGAACAAGAAGCGTGTACCTAAAGGTCACAAAATTCGGGCGCTGGATATTGGCACCGGGGCGAATGTTATTTATCCGCTGCTTGGGATCCAATCTTATGGCTGGCAGTTTGTGGGTAGCGATGTTGATCCCATTTCAATCAGCAATGGCCAACAGATTTTTGCTAATAATCCTGACTTGAGTAACAAATTTTCTGCTCGTTTACAGCGCAATGCACAACAGGTGTTTCAGGGGATTATTGGCAAAGGTGACCGTTTTGATCTCACCCTGTGTAACCCCCCATTTCATGCATCTCTTGCCGAAGCTAACGCCGGTACAGCGCGCAAACTGACTAACCTTGCTGCTAACCGCGCGGCTAAATCTGGGCCGCAAAAGACTGCTGCAGTGGCAACAAATGATTCTGGGGTGCTTAATTTTGGTGGCCAGAAAGCGGAACTTTGGTGTGACGGTGGTGAGAAGCAGTTTTTGAATAACATGATTACCGAAAGCCAAATCTTTGCTGAACAATGTTTGTGGTTCACGACCTTGGTCTCTAAGAAAGAGAACCTGAAGCCTGCGCAAGCGTTACTGCAAAAGGTCAAAGCCCGCGATGTTAAAGTGATTGATATGCACCAGGGTAATAAAATCAGCCGTATTTTAGCTTGGACATTTTTAACGCCCGAACAGCAACAGCTATGGCAGCAATATCGTGATCAACTCTAGCTGAGTAAGCTGCCTTATAGTTAATCTGAAATTAAAGTCTTAAATAACTGGCTGAGCCATTTCAATTTCTTCACAACTTGGCCTAGACTCATAGCAATGTTATTGAGTTGATTGGACTTAGTTGTGAATTTTAAGTTAAAGCATCTGCTAGTAGGATGGGTATATTTCTGCAGAAACCTGAGGTAAGAGCATCTCGGGGGGAGCTCGAGCGCTTAATTAGTGATGACTTTATGGAGTTTGCCGCCACAGGTTGTTGTTTTGGAAAAGCTGAAGTGCTCGCTCGATTACCGGATGAACGTGCGCCGTACATTGAAACTAGTCATTTTGAGGTTCGCGAGTTAACTGATGGACTTTGCCAGGTCCTCTACCGTGCTAAATTTAAAAAAGCCAATGACAACATCATCAGCTTTTCTATCCGAAGTTCACTTTGGCGTGGCCATCAAGAAGTATGGCAAATGGTATTTCACCAAGGCACACCTTGTAAGCCATTTTAAGATTTAACTTACTGTCCATTCCAGAGTAATTTACCGCAATCGGTCAAGTCATAGCCACCTAAAGTTGCAGCCAATTGCTGTGTTTGTGGCTCGGCAAGTAGATTGAATAAACGTTGCAGCTGACGTCTGAAGTAAATTCCTTGGGGCATAACAAAATCAAAAGACTCTGTTACCAATGGCACAAAGCTTAAACCGCTTTCAAGTGCGACTGATTGACAGCCGAAACCTATGTCTGCATCACTTCGAGCAATATACCCCGCCAGCTCTCGCTCGCTTTGCGCCACTAAACTCGAGTTTAACTGCTCAAATGTAGCCCCCTGCTTCATTAGCCACTGCTCCAAGTGTTGTTGGCTGCCAGCACCGGCTTGACGTGCAACCCAGCGCCAAGACTGTTGCGGTATTTTGTCCAGTTCTTGACAGCGATGATGCATATCGGACCGCATCATTAATCCTTGCTTACGGGTATAGCCATGCACCATCACCCACTGCTGGTGATTGGCGTAGCCTTGCAGTAAAGCAGGGTGACGAACCGCACGCTCTTCAATACTGCCCCAATGTAGAGTACATACATCAGCATAACCACGTGACAGCAGATCCAGCCCCAAACGGGAGCCAGTCGAACTATAGCTGATGAGTTCACTTTTACCGACTTGCGACATCATGCGAGCGACCAACATCGACAGCAAAGGATCATCGCTGCCGGTGATATGCATACGATCAGATAGCATACCGCTGTGACAAGAGTCCATGACCCAGCGGTCGATTAAAATTTTTGGGAAGAGCCACTTGCCGGTAATTTTAGTCGCGGGGAGAATACGGTCATTCGCCATGGAATAGACTTTCTTCTCATTGAGATCAAGATACTCGGAGACCTGTCTAGCACTCATGTAGATCAGTTCTGTTGGCTCAGTCATTTTTTATCCTTGTGGCGCAAAATCGTTTGGTCATTATTTAACGGGTTAAATGGCATCAAATTCAATGTTTTCAGCACCGTTGTAAACTAAAAAATGGCGGCCTTTCGCGCGAGCGATCATAGTGATCCCCAGTTGTTGTGCTAACTCTAGCCCCATTTGAGTGGCGCCACTGCGAGAAAGCAAAACAGGGATCCCCATCTTGGCGACCTTAATTACCATCTCAGAGGTTAAACGCCCAGTGGTATAGAACAGTTTGTTGTGACCGACGTCTTGATTAAGCCACATCTCGCCTGCAAGTGTATCCACCGCGTTGTGGCGACCGACATCTTCTACAAAACCTTTAATCTGGTCGCCTTGGCATAAACCGCAACCGTGTACGGCGCCAGCATTCTTATAGGTTTCGTTATAGGCATTAATGTTCTTAAGTAAGCTATAAATGGTGCTCTGCTTAATTTTTGGTGCCTGAAGGTTAATTTCATCGAGGCCAGCCATAAAACCACCGTATACCGTCCCTTGGCCGCAACCTGAGGTGACTGTTTTTTCAGATAGTTTTTCATCTAAGTCTTCGGTTTTTTCACTGGTAATAATAGCGGCTGAGTTGACATCCCAATCGACAATGACAGACTCGAGCTTGCTCAGGTCAGAAATAAATCCCTGATTTTTAAGATAACCTAACGCAAGTGCTTCAGGTCTGGCGCCTAATGTCATTAAGGTCACAATAGGGCGCCAGTTTAAATAAACAGTGAGTGGGCGTTCGCAAGCAATAAACTTATCTACTTTCTCGCCCTTTTCATTTATTGCGGTTACGGCAATGGTAAGAGGAACTTCAGTGTTGGTTTTGATTAAAGTTGGGTTGCTCTTGTTTGCTGTCATAAGACCCGTCATCAGTTATGAAAATTAAATTGCAGTTATTACTAAGCAATATCTGTACCTAACTTCATAGGGATATAAAGTTAGTGGCAGATCACATTAATCGACAGTGAGTCGCCCTTTTATGTCCCATAGCAGATTGCTATTTGGACAAAATGTCCTAGTCTTTGGTGTGATTAGTTGATCTAGTTCAAACTATTTTCACACAGGCATATGGCACACATATTGCTTTACTAAAGGAGTATTTATTTAGTTGGACTGTCATTTAGGCAGCCATCTCAGGCAAGACGGAGACTGAATGCAACATACCGAAAGCCAATGGCCAATGTACGTTTCTCTTAAAAAGATTGAGAAACAAGTCGGAAGATGGACCTCAGTACAGTGGGAAGTAGACCAAATTCTCCCTGCCACCCACGCAGCACCAGAAGGTGCAACACTCGTCTTGCTAGAGCTGCATAAAGACGAACGCGGTAGCTACCGTATCAATATCGACATGGATAACGCCATGTTGTACATCGTTTGTGATGAAAACCTTGAAGGCGACTGGATCCCTGCCGCCTTATCTGCTGATCAAAATGTTGCCGCCGGCTGCTTAGAAGGTGATACCCCAGTACTTAATATCCCGATGCCACAAGCCATTGCCTGTTGGATTGAAGCGTTTATTACCCGTCATGGTGAAGTCGAAATCAGAGCGCATCGTCGCCAAAAGCACGTTAACCGCCGCAAAAATGAAGGTCCAAGTACTAATCATTTAGCAGGTGACTCATGAGTGGCTTGCTGTCGCGCTGGAACTTGCGTCGACAAAAAGTAGAGCAGGAAGCTGAAGCTGATCTAGAAGCACTCGAAGCCGCAGAGCAACAGGTAGTGGCTGAAACTACACCATCGGCAACCACTGCTTCAGCAGAGAGTTCCAGTGCTGAGGTTATTGAGCCTGATGAACCGAAACTGCTCACAGCCGAAGATCTTCCTGATCCCGAAAAGATTGAAGTTGGTGGTAGTTTTGCCAGTTTTATGGGAGCCAATGTCGATCCCGCCGCAAAATCAGCAGCGTTAAAAGCCCTTTGGAAACAGCCTCATTATAGTGAAATTGATGGGCTGCTTGATTACGCACTGGACTACAGTAATCAACCCAAGTTGTCCGCAAAAGTCTCTGCTGAATTGGCCAAAAAAGTATTCCGTTATGTCGTTGAAGATAAAGATGATGAGGAGGAAAACGAAATCGAAGCAGTTTCAGAGCTTGAGTCAGATGAGATGACTGCCGCTGAAAATACTGTTGAAACTGAAGTTGTTAGCGATACAAAACAGGTATCGGACATTTTGGACGATAATGATGAAGAGTTGTCCCAAAATGAACCAGAGCACCCAGACGTTATAATAAACAAAGTTGTTTAACGTCAGTATAGAGTGTTTTTAATTCCACAATTTTGGTATGTGAATTGCTGTACCTAGTGCAAAGCTGGCGTTAACGATAAACGCACTAAATAAACAGCGAATACTAAGTATAGAAGCAGCCAAAGAACTGTTCAGGAACGCAATGTGAGCAATCGTGAAACACAAGTTGGACTCAAAGAGGTTCGACAGCAGGTCCTTGCTGGGACACAGGTTATTCAAAACCTAATCCCACCGACTGTTAGTTATACCACCGAGGGCAATGTGCTCGTTATCGGGCCAGAAGATTTGGCACGTTTAGCAGCCGACAAATTGTCCCACATGGGCAAGTGCGCCATTTTGGCTAACGAAGCCATCACTAGCCAAGACGAGGCACATCTAGAGCTCGTCATGACTGCAGCCGAAGGTGTTGAGAGTTATTACAATAAACTCATCGAGGTAAAAGGTTTCTTGGGCCAGTTCCAAGTTAAGGTTGAACATGAAGAGGGCAGTGCGGATTTAAGTGTCGTTGCTATTCGTAAACCGCATTTCGATCTGATCCTTGATTTAAGCATGAGTCCTTGTATTAACCTTGAAATGCTACCGCCTGGCTATTTTTATGTTGGCCAAGATCAGGTCAAACTGGCTGAAGCAGTTGAGCAATTACCCGATCTTATCGGTGAGTTCGACAAGCCGCGTTATGTCAAGGTCAATAGTGACATCTGTGCCCATAACCGTAACGGTAATGAAGGTTGTACCCGCTGCTTGAATTTCTGCCCCGCGGATGCGATTGCCAGTGTTGAGAAAAAAATCGAAATCGATCCATACCTTTGTCATGGTGCGGGTAGTTGTACCAATGCGTGCCCAACCGGCGCCATTAGCTACGACTTACCGACGCCGCAATCTATGCATACCTACCTCAATAAGCTGGTGACACGTTTTCGTTCACAGGCGCAAGTCGCACCAGTGGTGTTATTTCACGATATTGGTAAAGGTGCAGAGCTGGTCACTGAGCAACTCGCTGGCGATATTATTCCTGTTGAAATGGAAGAGATCACCGTCGCCAGTGTTGATCATTGGCTATCGTCTCTTGCATGGGGCGCTCGTCAAATCTTGATCCTCAATACCGATGCAACGGCACCTACGTTAACTCAAATGCTCAATGGCGAACTGGCATTAGCCAACGATATTCTTGATGAGATGGGGCAACCGCGTCGTATAAGCTTGATCAGCGAGCATCACTTAACGGAAGCGGGTGCAGATGAGTTATCTGAGCTACTAACTACCAGCGCCAGCTGGCCAGTGATTGTGCCAGCGGAATTTGCGGCGACCACTAAGCGTGAAACGCTATATGAGGCAATCGATCACCTCAATGAGCAAGCAGCATCTGTCGATACTTGTTTGTCTCAGAGCAACATCCCTTATGGCCGCGTTAGCGTTAACACCGAGAGCTGCACCCTGTGTATGTCTTGTGTGGCAACCTGCCCAACCGCTGCGTTAACCGACGGCGGCGACCAGCCAGCACTACACTTTGTTGAGCAAGATTGTGTGCAATGTGGTTTGTGTGAAGCGGCCTGCCCTGAGAGAGTCATCAGCTTAACGCCTCAGGTTAATTTAGATAAAGCTGCGCGTCAGGCGCGTCAAACCCTGCATGAGGAACCCCCGTTTGAATGTATTACTTGCGGCACACCGTTCGCAACGCAATCCATGGTCAAACGGATGTTAGAAGTGGTAGGAACCCACAGTGCCTTCAGTGCCAACACACAGCGTTTAAAGATGTGTGGCGACTGTCGAGTAAAAGACATGTTTGAAGACATTCTTCAAGATCCTGAACAGCAACTGCGATAAGAGTTTAGCCATGACCGAATTAGTAAGAGAAGTTTCAGAAAACGATCAGTTAAGAGCCGATATTTATCAGCTATTAGCTGCACTATTACGTCGCCAGCCTAGCAGCGAATTATTGCAGTTCTTAGCAGGCTTAGAGATTGATGCCAATGACGGTAGCGATATGACCAAGGCTTGGGTTGGACTCAAGTTAGCGGCCGAGCAATTTACTTCTGAGCAGCTTGAGGATGAGTATTTTAATATCTTCCTCGGTGTAGGTAGTGGTGAAATATTACCTTATGGCAGCTGGTTTATGACAGGTTCACTGATGGATAAGCCATTAGCCTTGTTACGTACTGACCTAATGCAGCTTGGTTTTGAGCGCGAAGAGGAAGTGAAAGAGCCTGAAGATCACGTAGCCGCTTTGTGTGAGGTGATGGGCACTTTGATCCTTGAGGCTCCTGGTTACCGTCAGCTTGCTTTCTATCAGCGCCATATGGGCAGCTGGATAGCACGTTTTTGCGAGACGCTAGCCAAAACACCAAGTGCGGCGTTTTATGCCACGGTAGCGGAATTAGCGAAAGCATTTTTTGTTATTGAAGCAAACGAATTTGAACAGTTAAGTTTAAACATTCCGGTTAACTGCCCTGGCAGCGAAGAGGAAAAAATTGAACCAAGCACTAACGAACTGGCTTCGTAAGTCATCGTCAGTGTAAGTCATCGTCAGTGTAAGGCTGAATTTATGCCTGCTGAGAAATCCACTTAGCAGGTATATAAAAAACAGGGAGCATTCCCTACATTAATCGAGTGAGACGTTTAGCTTTATTTAAACCTATCATCTCAATATCTGTAAAACCAAAGGAGACACTATGAAGAAGCAAGCTTCCGACATGGGTCGTCGTCAACTGCTTAAAGCATTGGCGATCGGCAGCGCTGCAGGCGTTGTGGCAACCGCCAGCGGTCAAGCGATAGCGGCGACGCCAGAAGTTGCACCTGCTGCGAAAGGCGATGGCTATCAAGAGTCCGATCATGTTCGTAGTTATTACGCGTCGTTACGCACTAAATAAGCGTTTCGTAGTCAATAATTAAAGGAGAGTGTGTGATGCGATTAACCCGCAAAACAGACCAAGCAGCCAGCGGTTCTAAGGCTGTCTTAGGTTTAAACCGCCGTCAATTCCTCAAGTCCGCGAGTCTCGCGACGGGTGGTATTGCCGCGGCATCAATGCTTGGCGCAGGAATGATGCGTAAAGCAGAAGCTAAAGATGTACCCCATAGCGCCCCAACTGAAATTAAACGTACTATTTGTTCTCACTGTTCAGTGGGTTGTGGTGTGTACGCTGAAGTGCAAAATGGAGTTTGGACCGGGCAAGAGCCTGCATTCGACCATCCGTTTAATGCTGGTGGCCACTGTGCAAAAGGTGCTGCTCTGCGTGAACACGGTCACGGTGGAAAGCGTCTTAAATATCCAATGAAGCTTGAAGGCGGAAAGTGGAAGCGTCTTTCATGGGATCAAGCCATCGAAGAAGTGGGTCAAAAAGCCCTTGATATCCGTAAGGAATCTGGTCCAGATTCAATATTCTTCATGGGTAGTGCAAAGTTCTCCAATGAACAAGCTTATATGTATCGCAAATTTGCAGCAATGTGGGGCACTAACAATGTCGACCACTCAGCGCGTATTTGTCACTCTACCACTGTAGCCGGTGTTGCAAACACTTGGGGCTATGGTGCGCAAACTAACTCTTTCAACGATATTCGCAACGCTAAGGCGATGATGTTTATCGGCTCTAACCCTTGTGAAGCTCACCCTGTTGCGATGCAGCATATTTTGGAAGGCAAAGAGCGCGGCGCGAAAATCATCGTTGTCGACCCTCGATTCACCCGAACGGCAGCTAAGTCTGATGAGTTCGTGCATATTCGTCCTGGTACGGATATTCCTTTCATTTATGGTCTGCTGTGGCATATTTTTGAAAATGGCTGGCAAGATGAGAGCTTTATCTCTCAACGTGTTTACGGAATGGAACGTATCCGTGAAGAGGTGAAAAAATATAACCCAGCTGAAGTCGAACACGTTGTTGGTGTGCCTAAAGAGCAGATGTACCGAGTGGCTAAGCTGTTAGCTGAAACTAAACCAGGTACTATTGTTTGGTGTATGGGGGGGACTCAGCATCACGTGGGTAACGCCAATACGCGTTCATACTGCATCCTACAGTTAGCCCTTGGTAATATGGGTGTTCCGGGTGGTGGTACTAACATTTTCCGTGGCCACGATAACGTACAGGGTGCAACTGACTTTGGTCTATTGTTCGATACTCTGCCGGGTTATTACGGCTTAAAGACGGGTTCTTGGAAGCACTGGTGTAACGTTTGGGATCTGGATTATGAGTGGGTTAAGAACCGCTTCGATCAAGAGCAGCGTTTAGGCCAAGATCCAATGACCTCAACGGGTATCCCATGCTCACGCTGGCATGATGGTGTACTTGAAGATAAGTCAAAGATTGCCCAAAAAGATAACATTCGCATGGCATTCTTCTGGGGCCAATCGGTCAACACTGAAACCCGTGGCCGTGAAGTGCGTGAAGCGCTGAACAAAATGGATACCGTGGTTGTTGTGGATCCATATCCTACAATGGCGGGTGTCATGCATGAGCGTACCGATGGCGTTTATTTGTTACCTGCAGCCACTCAGTTTGAGACTTACGGTTCTGTATCAGCGTCTAACCGCTCATTGCAGTGGCGCACACAAGTTATTGAACCACTGTTCGAGTCTAAGCCTGACCATGTGATCATGTACAAGCTAGCGAAGAAGTGGGGCATTGAAGGTGAGTTCTGTAAGCATATTAAAGTGAATGGTGATGAGCCGTTGATTGAAGATATGACCCGTGAATTCAACCGCGGCATGTGGACCATTGGTTACACAGGTCAAAGCCCAGAGCGCTTGAAGATGCACCAAGAAAACTGGGGCACATTCGATATTAAATCGCTTGAAGCACCAGGTGGCCCAGCAAAAGGCGAAACCTACGGGTTACCTTGGCCTTGTTGGGGCACACCAGAAATGAAACATCCTGGCTCGCAAATTTTGTACCGCACTGGCCGTGAAGTTAAGAACGGTGGTGGTAACTTCCGTGCCCGTTTTGGGGTAGAACATAATGGCGTAAATATCTTGGCTGAAGGTTCTTACTCGAAAGGTAGTGAGATCCAAGATGGTTATCCAGAGTTTACCGACAAGATGCTTAAGCAGCTTGGCTGGTGGGATGATCTAACGGCGGAAGAGAAAGCCGCTGCTGAAGGCAAAAACTGGAAAACCGATATTTCCGGCGGTATTCAGCGTGTCGCTATCAAGCACGGTTGTATGCCATACGGTAACGCTAAAGCGCGTTGCGTAGTGTGGAACTTCCCTGATGATATTCCACTACACCGTGAGCCACTTTATACGCCACGTCGTGATTTGGTTGCTAAATACCCAACTTATGAAGATCGTATGGTTGCTCGTCTCCCTACCCTGTACAAATCAATTCAGGATAAGGATTTTGCCAAAGACTTCCCATTAGCCGTAACAACGGGTCGTTTGGTGGAGTACGAAGGTGGTGGTGAAGAGACACGTTCAAACCCATGGCTTGCCGAACTTCAGCAAGAGATGTTTATCGAGATCAACCCTGCTGATGCAGCTGATCGCGGTTTACGAGATGGTGATGATGTGTTCGTTCACAGTCCTGAAGGGGCAAAAATCACAGTTAAGGCGATGGTAACTCCACGAGTTATCGCTGGCGAATGTTTCATGCCATACCACTTTGCGGGTGTATTCGAAGGTAAGAGCCTTGCGAAGAACTACCCCGAAGGAACAGTCCCTTACGTTGTTGGTGAATCTGCCAATACTGTAATGACCTATGGGTATGACGTGGTAACTCAGATGCAAGAGACTAAGTCTAGCTTGTGTCAGATCAGCAAAGCCTAATTAACTTGATGAGGAGATAAGCCATTATGGCAGTCATGAAATTCTTATGTGACACCAAACGCTGCATCGAGTGTAACGGTTGCGTCACAGCATGTAAAAACGAAAACGATGCCGCGCTAGAGTGGGGCATTCAACGTCGTCGCGTAGTCACTATCAATGATGGTGAGCCGGGTGAAGCGTCAATCTCAGTGGCCTGTATGCACTGTACTGACGCACCTTGTATGGCAGTCTGCCCAGCAGATTGTTTCTACCGCACTGAAGACGGCATTGTATTACACAATAAAGATACCTGTATCGGTTGTGGTTACTGCTTCTATGCTTGTCCTTTCGGAGCGCCTCAGTTCCCGCAAAAGACAGCATTTGGTAGTCGCGGCAAAATGGATAAGTGTACTTTCTGTGCCGGTGGCCCAGAAGAGACTCATTCAGATGCTGAGCGCCAGAAGTATGGTGCTAACCGTATCGCCGAAGGCAAGCTACCTATGTGTGCAGAGCTTTGTGCGACTAAGGCGCTGCTAGCAGGTGATGCTGGAGTGGTATCTAATATCTACCGTGATCGTATTGCCGCTAGAGGAAATCCTGGCGCAATATGGGGCTATACCCCGACGACTGGCTAGGGCTGAATAGGGTTATGCACCTTGGTGCATAACCCAATTAAGGAGTGAATATGTATATGAAATCACTGCGCAGCTTGTTCGCAATGCTGGTTATCCCTTTGGTTTTGTCCATGGGATTGGGATTTAGCACATCAGCAATAGCAGCGGATGATCAATCGAGTAAGCAGCAAGCGGGTAAAACCAGTGACGCTGATCTTTGGCGCGCGGTTAAAGCAGGCGACTCAGGTTTTACAACAGCTCAAGGTATTGAGCCTGGTGTATTGATTAACGTTGCCGGTAACCAAGGTAAAGATATAAGAAACCAGTATTTAACTCCTGTGATGGGGATTGCTGTTGTTGGTGTTTTTGCCGCTTTCCTATTTTTCTACCTAGTGAATGGTCCCTCTAAATTGAGTAAGGGCTTTTCTGGAAAAATGCTACTTCGCTGGACAAAGGCTGATTTATGGATCCACTGGGTATTGGCATCATCTTGCATGGTACTGATATTTACTGGTTTGAATGTCATGCTCGGTAAACACGTATTGCAACCCTATGTTGGTGAGGGGATTTGGGCCGCATTGATCTACGGTAGTAAAACAATTCACGACTGGGCTGGACCGATATTTATTGTGTCTTGGGTTCTGTGTATTGTTAAGTGGATGCCGATGCAAACCTTCAAGATGTATGACTTAAAATGGTTCCTTGTGGTCGGTGGTTACATCAACTTTGGCCCATTTAAAGGTAAGCATCCAGACAGTGGTTTCGCTAACGCTGGTGAAAAAATGTGGTTCTGGACCTTAACTATATTCGGTCTGTTTATTGCCGCTTCAGGTTTAATGCTGGTATTGCCAGGTTTGGACTTACCACGGGAAGCTTCTATGGCTGCGCTGTTAATTCATGCTATTAGTGCCATTATCATCATCGCGTTTACTATCGTGCATATTTGGATGGCGACAGTATTAAGTGAAGGTGGTATGGAGTGCATGGTGTCTGGTTATTGTGATGAAAATTGGGCTTCTCAGCACCACAACGTTTGGTATGATGAAATAAAAGAAAACGATACTATCGTCTATAAAGACTAGTCGTTTTATTTTCTACAAACGCCTCGATATTTATCGGGGCGTTTTTGTATCTAGCAGCTTTTAGCGTCACTGACTTGTAAGTTATTTTTGGAAAGTTTTTTAACATCCTTATTCCCGACATTTTAACGTGGTTATTTATCGGTCGAAACAATGATTTTAGCCACTCAAATTAAGAATCATTATCATCTGCATTTTTGTAATAACATGCTGTAGTTGTTACATTTTATTTAACATTACCGAGCTGGTAATAGTGAGTTTTTTAACTGTAGATATCATCGCTATTTTGACAAACATGTTCTGCTTAACACTTCTAATAAAATCTGCACTTAGGCGCGGTTTTTACCCCGTTTAGATCAATCTTTATGAACACAATTTTCTTTATATTGTTGAGGCAATTTGTTGGGTGTTTTCTATCGATGAATGTAGTCCACATTTTTCACACCGCTCTTTACATACCGTTAACACGGTTGGCGTGGCAAAGATAAAAACCCCTTGTTTTATATAACCAGAGTATTCCGTTCTACCAGGAGTAAACATGAAGAAGCAACAGCCTGATCTGAACCGCAGATCTTTGCTGAAAGCGCTCACCATTGGTGGCACCGCAGGTGTCGCAATCGCCGCAACAGGCGTAAGTGTAGCTCAAGCAAGTGAAAATAATGTCAGCACTAAGAGTGCTAATGGCTATCAAGAGACTGCGCACGTTCGTAGTTATTACAATAGCTTACGCGGCTAGTTTAGGAGAATTTAAGCGATGCAATTAACTCGCAAATCCAACACGGCAACTACTGTAGAGAAAAAAACTCTAGGTATTAGCCGTCGTCAATTTATGAAGCAAGCAGGTATCACTTCTGGTGGTATTGCAGCAGTTTCTTTGTTGGGTACAGGCATGATGCGTAGAGCAGAAGCCAAAGATGTGCCACATAATGCACCCACTGAGATCAAGCGTACTGTATGTAGTGCTTGTGCTGTCGGTTGTGGTTTATACGCAGAAGTACAAAACGGCGTATGGACAGGTCAAGAGCCTGCTTTCGATCACCCATTCAATGCGGGTGGACATTGCGCTAAAGGTGCTGCACTACGTGAACATGGTCACGGTGAGAAGCGTCTTAAGTACCCAATGAAATTGGTTGATGGCAAGTGGAAGAAACTATCTTGGGAGCAAGCTTTAAACGAAGTTGGCGACCAGATGCTAGATATCCGTAAGGAATCTGGTCCTGATTCACTTTACTTTATGGGTAGTGCTAAGTTCTCGAACGAAGGCTGCTACATGTATCGTAAATTTGCGGCAATGTGGGGCACGAACAACGTCGACCACTCTGCACGTATTTGTCACTCTACCACAGTAGCCGGTGTTGCTAACACTTGGGGCTACGGTGCGCAAACTAACTCTTTCAATGATATTCAGAATGCAAATGCAATCTTCTTCATAGGGGCTAACCCTGCTGAAGCGCATCCAGTTGCAATGCAACATATCATGATTGCAAAAGAGAGAAACAACGCTAAATTAATCGTTGTTGATCCTCGCTTCACTCGTACTGCAGCGCACGCTGACCTACATTGTGGTCTACGTCCTGGTACTGATATTCCATTCATCTACGGTATGCTTTGGCATATTTTTGAAAATGGTTGGGAAGATAAGACGTTCATCCAAGAGCGTGTTTTCGAGATGGAATCAATTCGCGTAGAAGCGAAGAAGTTCCCACCAAAAGAAGTCGCACACATCACTGGATGTAGCGAAGAAGAAGTTTATCAAGCAGCTAAGTTAATGGCCGATAACCGTCCAGGTACTGTTGTTTGGTGTATGGGTGGTACTCAGCATCACGTCGGTAATGCTAACACTCGTGCTTACTGTATCCTTCAGCTTGCTCTAGGTAACATGGGCGTTAAAGGTGGCGGAACAAACATCTTCCGTGGCCACGATAACGTACAGGGCGCGACTGACTTAGGTCTACTGTTCGATACGCTACCTGGTTACTATGGTCTGAAGACGGGTTCTTGGAAACATTGGAGCCACGTTTGGGATCTTGATTTTGATTGGGTTAAGAATCGCTTTGATCAAACCTCATATCTTGGTCGCATCCCAATGAATACCCCTGGTATTCCTTGTTCTCGCTGGCATGACGGTGTATTAGAAACACCTGAAAAATTAGCGCAGAAAGATCGCATTCGCATGGCATTCTTCTGGGGTCAATCAGTTAACACTGAAACACGTCAGCGTGATGTTCGTGATGCACTTGATAAGATGGACACCGTTGTTGTTGTGGATCCATTCCCAACGATGGCAGGTGTTATGCACCGTCGTCAGAATGGCGTTTACTTGCTACCAGCATGTACGCAGTTCGAAACTGAAGGTTCTGTGTCTAACTCTGGCCGTAGTCAGCAGTGGCGTGAGAAGGTTATAGAGCCGTTATTCGAATCTAAGACCGATCTTGAAATCATGTACCGTTTATCTCAAAAGCTTGGTTTTGCTGATGAGTTCACTAAGCGTATCGGTAAAGATGCAAATGATGTTCTTGTTATTGAAGACATTACTCGCGAAATTAACCGCGGTATGTGGACAATTGGTATGTCAGGTCAAAGCCCAGAGCGTTTGAAGCTACATACTCAAAACTGGGGCACGTTCAGTAACAAGACTCTTGAAGCTGTTGGCGGACCTGCTAAAGGCGATACTTACGGTCTACCTTGGCCATGTTGGGGTACTCCAGAGCAGAAGCATCCTGGTACACAAATTCTTTATAACACACACAAGCATGTGCTTGAGGGTGGCGGTAACTTCCGTGCTCGTTTTGGTGTTGAGTATAAAGGTGAAAACCTATTGGCTGAAGGCAGCTACTCAGTTGGCTCTGAAATCCAAGACGGTTACCCAGAATTCACTGCAGCCATGCTTAAGCAATTAGGCTGGTGGGATGAACTAACAGCGACCGAGAAAGCAGAAGCTGAAGGTCGTAACTGGAAGACAGATTTATCTGGTGGTATCCAACGTGTGGCGATGAAGCACGGTTGTATCCCATACGGTAACGCTAAAGCCCGTTGTATTGTTTGGACTTTCCCTGATGCAGTCCCTGTTCACCGTGAGCCGCTTTATACGCCACGTCGTGATCTTGTGTCTAAGTACCCTACATATGATGACATGCAAGTTCATCGTCTACCTACGCTGTACAAGTCAATTCAAGAGAAAGACACTGCGGCTAAGTATCCGCTAGGTCTGACTTCTGGTCGTCTAGTAGAGTATGAAGGTGGTGGTGAAGAGTCTCGTTCTAACCCTTGGTTGGCTGAACTTCAACAAGAGATGTTTGTTGAAATTAACCCTGCTGATGCGGCTGATCGCGCTATCCGCGACGGAGACACAGTATGGCTAGAAGGTGCTGAAGGTGGTCGTATTAAGATCAAGGCCATGGTCACTCCACGCGTTAAGCCTGGTGTCACTTGGATGCCTTACCACTTTGCGGGTGAGATGCATGGCGAAAGTCTTGCAGCTAACTACCCTGAAGGCACTGTTCCTTACGTTATCGGTGAATCAGCTAACACTGCATTGACTTATGGCTATGACCCTGTGACTCAGATGCAAGAAACCAAGGCATCGCTTTGTCAGATTGTTAAAGCGTAATAGCAGAATTAGCTAGGAGAATTGCCAAAATGGCTACAATGAAATTTTTATGTGATACCAAGCGCTGCATCGAGTGTAACGGTTGTGTCACAGCATGTAAGAACGAAAACGACTCTGCTCTTGAGTGGGGAATCCAACGTCGTCGCGTAGTGACTATCAATGATGGTGAGAAGGGCGAAGCCTCAATCTCTATCGCTTGTATGCACTGTAGTGATGCTCCTTGTATGGCGGTTTGCCCAGCAAACTGTTTCTACAAGACTGAAGATGGCATCGTACTGCACGACAAAGATACTTGTATCGGTTGTGGTTACTGCTTATACGCTTGCCCATTTGGTGCACCTCAGTTCCCTCAAGGCGGCGCTTTTGGTGCTCGCGGTAAGATGGACAAGTGTACTTTCTGTGCTGGCGGTCCTGAAGAGAACCATTCAGATGCAGAGCGTCAGAAGTACGGTGCAAACCGTGTTGCTGAAGGCAAGCTACCTATGTGTGCTGAGCTGTGTGCAACTAAATCGCTACTAGCGGGTGATGCTGAGATTGTTTCTGCCATCTTCCGTGAGCGTGTTGCATACCGTGGTTCTAAAAACGCAATTTGGGGCTAGTCAACTTAGGTTGATTACTGCCAAACCTACTGCTTGTCGGCTCATTTAGTTGGGCCGACAGGGAGTAACAGAGGACGTATTATGAACAAATGGTTTAAACACATAGGTATTGCTATTGCGCTGTTATTCAGTGTGACCGCTTTTGCTCATGACGGTGCAGAACACGAGCACGACGCGCAAGCTAACAATGGCCAAATTTGGTCACAGCTTAAAGCGGGTGCAGAGGGTTATACAACGTCAACAAGTGAGTTCCATGCTCAGCCAATCAATACGTATGACCTACGTGTACTTGAGCTGCGTAGTGACCTATTAGCACCTGCGTTAATGGCTGCTCTATTCGGCATGATCATTATCTTTATAGTGTTTATTAAAGTGAATGGTATCTCGAAGCTGCATGGTGGTTTCTCAGGTAAGTTAGTCTATCGCTGGTCTAAGTTTGACGTGTCTATTCATTGGTTAGGTGCTATTCCATGCCTACTACTGATTTTGACGGGTCTTACACTATTAGCAGGACGATTCTTCTTCCAGCCATATATCGGTGAAGGCTTATGGTCAAACCTTGTCTATGCTGCAAAGCAAGTGCACGACTTCATGGCGATCCCGTTCATGCTTGGTTGGGCATTAATGACAGCGCTTTGGGCTAAAAATCAGCTACCAAAGATGTATGATGTAAAATGGATGATGGTCGTTGGTGGTTACATCAACTTCGGTCCATTTAAAGGCAAGCATCCAGATGCTGGCTTTGCTAACGCCGGTGAGAAGTTGTGGTTCTGGGCCTTTGCTGTATTTGGTCTAGTGATCTCAGCATCAGGCATGTTGCTACTATTCCCGAACTTGTTCGAGCCTAGCCGCACATTGAGCTTGATTGCACTAGTACTTCACTCGGTCAGCGCTATCATTATTACTGCTTTCTCAATCGTACATATTTTTATGGCTACGGTTATGTCTGAAGGTGGTATGGAATGTATGGTGTCTGGTTACTGTGATGAGACTTGGGCAACCCAACACCACAACCTTTGGTTCGATGAAATCAAAGAAAATGGTACTCTTAAATACAAAGAGTAAACTCTTTAGTATCTAAGGCTTGAACTGCAAACACCCCAGTGGATTTATTCACTGGGGTGTTTTTGTTTGACATAGATAAAGGGTAAGTTGGTTAATTAATGCGCTCTTGCTAAAGTATGACTTACTTAACAAAACGCTCTACATTTCCTTGTTAGGAAACGTTAAGTTATAACCAAATCACGTTTTACGCTGATTTAAAGTGTTAATTTCATTCTCCAACAGTTCACTTCAGTCAACCCATTTCATTTTCTGAACTGCCACCTTTGATAGGAACTTCTATGTCTTCAATTATTTTGCCCGATAGTGCCCAACCTTATAATGCCAATATCACCACGCCTGACTGGATGATTAGTAGCATGGAAAAGGTGATGCAGTTCTATGTCGATCGCAATCTAAGGCTCGATACGGTTTCTGCCGAGATGATGCCGAATCCGATTGAAGGTAAGAAATACATGCTTTATGCCCATGTGCCTTTCTGTCATACCTTGTGCTCTTACTGTACTTTTCATCGTTTCTTGTTCAATGAAGATAAGGCGCGCAGCTACTTCATTTCTTTGCGTAAAGAGATGGATATGGTGAAAAACCTCGGCTATGACTTTGAGTCGATGTATATCGGTGGTGGTACGACTACCGTTTTAGAAGATGAGCTTGCCCGAACCATCGAGCATGCGAAAAAACTGTTCCCAAGTATTAAAGAAGTGTCATGCGAGTCTGATCCACAACACTTAGACCGTCCAGGTTTCAAGCAGCTAAAAGGCTTGGTCGATAGAATGTCGATTGGAGTACAGAGTTTTAATGACGACATTCTGACGATGACCGACCGTATTGAAAAGTTTGGCACGGGTCAGCAGACATTCGACAAAATCATGGCGGCAAAAGAACTATTTCCAATCATCAACGTTGATCTTATTTTTGGTTTTCGTGGTCAAACGGATGAAGTGATTCAACATGACTTAGATATGGCGGCGAAGTTAGATCCACGTCAAATCACCACTTACCCGCTGATGATCACCCATCAAACTCGTAAGAGTGTTAAAGGTAAGTTGGCCGCACCTCAAGGTGATATGGTGCGCCAATATCGGCAGATTTTGAACAGTCTGAACGGCCAATACAATCAGCTGTCTGCTTGGGCATTTGGCAAAACAAATGATGAAGGTTTTGATGAATACGTTATCGACTACGACGAGTATTTAGGCGTAGGATCTGGCTCATTCAGTTTCTTAGATGACACGCTTTACGTGAACACCTTCTCGTTGAAGAAGTATCAACAGCGAATCGGAAGTGGCCATATGGGGGTCGAGCAGCAAAAGAACTACGGTCGTAAAGAGGTGATGCAGTATCGCTTCCTGCTGGGTATGTTCTCTGGGCGTTTATCACGTAAGTACTTCCGTGAGACATTTGGCGTCAACTTAGATACTGCCTTATTTAAAGAGATGACCTCAATGAAAGCCATTGGTGCCATCAAAAATGACCCAACCGACCGCGACAATCTGATTGTTACTGATAACGGTAAAATGATGGGGTTGTTGATGATGAAAGAGTTTTACTCTGGGATGGATAATGTCCGAGCTCAGTTACGTAAACCCTTAAAAGAAAGTGATATGTAATTTTAGCAAAGCTGCGAAAATGTAAATCAAACTCTTAAAGGTCTGATTTAACTCTGCTACGAAGCTGAATTAAGCCATAGTAAGTGTTAGTTCAAAATAACAATTAACGGCAACCTAGTTTGCCGTTTTTTGTAATCACTGCGGAATTAAATGAGTCTGGGATTCAGCTCACCGCTTGGCGAGAGACCATCTGTTCTAAGCGAACAATATCCTCTCTAATCTGTACGATATACGTATCGGTATACTGCATCTTTTCAAACTCATAAAGACAGGCTTTATAACGTTCGAGGCGAGTCTCGAGCGACTCTTGGAACTCCGTGAGTTCATCCATACTAATAATTGAGTCCATTCAACTATCCTATTTCGTTGGGATGTGGCCATGATATACGCAGTCAAACAGTGACTGTGCAACTGTTTTAAGTATAGCCAAAATGTCGACAAAGCAATTAAAGAATTACCGGTCATTATTGTTAGTTTTTTCAGAGGCCTAATGCCGATGACTTATATTATTTTGTTTTAAAGTGTTGCTATCTCTCACAGAGCCTTAAGATATTGCTTACAGCAAGTTACCGTTAAGCAGCCTATACCCCCAGAGTAAAGCGAAAAACCGATCGATTTAGCCATAATCGCTAATGATTGACGCATTAGGGCTTGGCGCACTAATACAAATCTCCTACTATCAACGCATCGCACTCTATTTACCGGGTTGTTATGGCCAGTATTTTACTCGTCGCTAATTTAAACTGTGATCGTATTTTTAATCTTAATAAGCCGCTGAAAACAGGTGGTCGATTTCACTATCAAGACGGCGGCCAACGGCTTGGTGGCGGTGGAGCTAATACTGGCATCGGCTTAGTTTTGGCTGGGCATCAAGTCACATTAGTGACAGAAGTTGGCCGTGATGATGTTGGCGACTGGCTGTTAGCGGAAGCCAGTACCCAAGGTATCAATTGCAGCTTAGTGCAACGTCGGTCAGGGCCTACCAACGAAATGTTGTTGATGATGACCCCTGATGGCGAGCGCACCATTATACGTCCTGAGCGGCCAACGTTTGAGCTACCCATTCCGCCTAAATGGGACACGATTGACGCTTTTTATATTAATTCGTCATCGGAGGGGGCCGCTAGCTGGGCAAAGACTGCGATTGAGCAGTGTTGGGTTGTAGCCCAACTGGCTAAGGATGAGCGAGCTCGACCTTGTCATATTTTATTGGCGTCGTTAAGTGATATGCATGGACGTTGTGATCAGCAGCCATGGCAATTTGCTCGATCAATTGCTGGCGACAGTTTGCAATACTTTATTGTGACTGATGGTGAGAATGGTGCCACGCTATACAGTGAGTCAGAGCAAGTTAATGTCGCGGCTGTCCCTTGTATTGTAGTTGATACGACCGGTGCTGGTGATGCCTATGCTGCTGGGCTTATTAATGGTCTAGTCAACAAATTAACCATGATACAGTCGATGCAAGAGGCTGCGATTTGGTCAAGCTACGCAGTTGCCTGTGAGAGTTCAATACCAGGAAAAGGCTTGAGGGAGTATTTAATTGAAGAACAGCAATCTAAATCGTCATCTTAATGGCATTAATATCAAGTCGTTTTACCCACAGATTGGCATTTTCCTTGGTTAATTGAACTATTTTCAAACCTCTTTTTGCCCTGTTCTCCTACAGGGCTGTTTTTTTTAAGTAAAACTACATTCCGTCAGTACTAATAATCAATGCGAGCAGATCGCTTTTCGGTTAATATTCACATTGGATTAACAAGTGCTGCTTGTTCGAGCAGTTTCGATTAAATGCTGTGAAGTGGGCGTAGTATATGGGTCATAAAGTGTGGAACGATAAAAAGCGGTTTATTTGGATCCTAGCGGTTTTGCTACTAGCGGCTTTTGTTGTCACCAGTGGGATTAGTTACCAAGTTGCACATGATTCATTAAGTGAGCAGATAGAGGAAAATACCTTACCGTTAACCAGCGATAATATTTATTCAGAAATACAACATGATCTGCTCAAGCCTATCTTTATTTCATCCTTGATGGCGCAAGATACCTTTGTGCGAGATTGGACTCTGGATCAGGAAAAAAACCCCGATAAGCTAGTACGTTACCTTAAAGAGATCCAAGATAAGTATGGCACAGTCACCAGTTTTTTTGTGTCAGAAGCGACCCGGAACTACTACCACTCCAGCGGTGTACTAAAAAAGATTGACGATATAGATGCAAATGATGCTTGGTATTTCAGAGTGCGCTCGCTACCCAAGTCAGAAATTTATGAGGTGAACATAGATCAAGACACTGCAAACCGTAATCGCACCGTCATTTACGTTAATTATAAGGTGTTTGATTTTGACGGTAACTTCATCGGTGTTACTGGCGTAGGCTTAGCGGTAGAAAGCGTTAAGAAGATGATAGAGCTTTATCAAACGCGATATAACCGCAGTGTCTATTTTACTGATAGGCAAGGAAACGTCACCTTGCATAGCGAAGGTTTCTTGGGCGCTGATACTCTACAGGCCACTCCTGGGCTTGAGATGCTTGCCACGCGTATTTTAACGAGCCCTAGTACGTCTTTTTCCTATAAGAGAGACGGGAAAACCATTTATCTAAATAGCCGTTTAGTCTCAGACTTTAAGTGGTATTTAGTGGTTGAACAAGATGAAAGCTTAGGCAAACAGAAGTTGCTTACCACCTTCTGGGCTAACCTAGGACTGAGCATCTTTGTTACCTTGGCCATTTTACTTATCGCCAATATGACCTTGGGCAAATACCAACGAAAACTTGAGTTGATGGCATCGACCGATAAGCTTACCGGCGCAGCCAATCGCCAAGCATTTGAAGAGTACTTTGCCAAATCACTGGCTCGTTCAGTACTCGATGGTACGCCAATGTCGGTATTGATTTTCGATATCGACTATTTCAAACACGTTAATGATCAATATGGTCATAACATCGGTGATCTGGTGATTCAGACAGTAAGTAACATGGTTAAGTCTCAACTTCGTGATGAGGACTTACTGTGCCGCTGGGGCGGAGAAGAGTTTTTAATTCTACTGCCCAATATCGATCTTAGCCGTAGCCATGACATTGCAGAGCGGATTCGAGAATCAATAGAAGCGCGTGTTATTCGTGTTAATGGCAATGAAATACAGGTCACTGTGAGCGCCGGGGTTGCGGAGTATCGAGCCTCAGAAAAGCCTGAAGAGTTGATTAATCGTGTCGACATTGCGTTATACCAAGCAAAAGAGCAGGGACGTAATAGAGTGGCACTATCCTATTAATCCTCCCATCGATATTCAACAGATAATCGCTAGGCTATCGCTATCACAATGACCAGTGATAGGATAAAAACAGCATAATTAAGAGAAATTTTTGATGGCAGTGCAAATCCTCATTAAGCAAATTTCAGGTTTATATCGCGGTAATGATCTTACAACACTTGGCTCAGTGCAAAGTGGCATTAACCAAAAGCGAGGTTATAAGCAGCTGCTTGTTACCCAAGAAATGGTCGAAGGTGATAGTCAGGCAGATCCTAAGCATCATGGTGGTTTGGATCGGGTATTACACCATTTTCCTCGCGAGCATTATGGTCAGTATCGCCGCTGGGATATGATCTCTGGTTTTAAAGATGCTCCCACGATGGGCGAGAACATTAGTACTGTAGGGCTAGACGAAACCCAAGTGAATATTGGCGATATAATTCAAATAGGTGAGGTGCGGTTGCAGGTGACTCAGCCTAGGTCGCCCTGCTTTAAGCTTAACCTGCAGTTCGGCCACAATGAGTTTGCGTTAGCGATGCAACAGAGTGGTCGCTGTGGTTGGTTCTATCGTGTACTGAAGACCGGCACTATTACTGAAACTGACACCATTACGCTTGTTGAAAGGTGCTCAGATATGAGTATTGCAGAAGCGATGCATATCTATTTTTTACCCGATTTTGATGCCGTTCAGTATCAGCGCCTAGCTGATTGTCCGGGACTTGCAGCTTCCTGGGTGGGGAGTTTACAACGTCGCATCGCTAATAATGCCATTGAAGATTGGCAAATGCGTTTATATGGGGTACAACAAGTATAGTTAGTGCTGGAAACAGTCATTTAATAAACTGATAAATAAGATTAAAATTCAAGGAGTGAAGCATGACCCAAGATGAAAAAAACATGGGCATAGTAGTGCATTTGACCAGCTTTTCTGGCTACTTAATCCCTTTTGGGAGTATTTTAGGACCATTGATCGTATGGCTGATGCAGCGAGATGAGCTGCCATTTGTGGATAGCTGTGGGCGTAACTGCTTGAACTTTAAGATCAGCATGGCGATCTACGCCATGATCAGTGCGGTATTGATGTTGATTGGTGTAGGATTCATTCTGCTGGGTATTATTGCCATTGTCGATATTGTGCTGACGATTATAGCGGCGATGAAAGCCAGCGAAGGCGAGAGCTATAAATATCCATTATCGATTAATTTTATCAAGCCACGCACCTAAGCCAAATTGCCTATCGAGTGATCTCGATAGACAACATCATCACTATTAACGCTATGAGTTAAATTTTAAAGTTAGCCACTAATGAATCGAGTCGATGGGCAAGTTGAGTTAATGATTGACTTGCCTTAGCCGCATCTTTAGCCGTATCGGCAGTACGTTGAGTGATATCGTTAATATCACTGACGTTACGATTAATATCTTCTACCACCGTTGATTGCTCTTCAGTGGCAGCTGCCACTTGTATGTTCATGTCACTGATTGAGCCGATACGCTCACTAATGCCTGTGAGTGACCGACTCGCTTCATCAACAGCATTCACTCCTTCAATAGAGCGAGAGCGGCTTTTCTCCATCGCTTCTACCGCGCGGCTGGCTTCGGCTTGCAGCTTATCAATCATCACTTGCACCTCATTGGTTGAGGTCGCTGTGCGTGATGCAAGGCTACGTACTTCATCGGCAACAACCGCAAAACCACGCCCCGCTTCACCCGCTCGAGCAGCTTCTATTGCAGCATTGAGTGCTAGCAAGTTTGTCTGCTCTGATACTGCGCGAATAACATCGAGAATACTTTCGATAGATTTAGTGTGCGTCGCTAATGAATCAATGACTTCGCCGACTTGCTCTACATCATTAGAAAGCTGACTAATGGTTTCCCGTGCTCGAGTGACAACAACTTGTCCGGTACTCGAGTCGGTATCAGCAGCTCTGGCGGTATCAGCGGCTTGTGCGGCATTACTGGCAATTTCATTTACCGTTGCGCCCATTTCGTTAATGGCGGCGACCACCATAAGGGTTTGATCTTTTTGCAGCTGACTGTCTTCTAACGTGCGCTGCGCTTGGCGAGATACATCGATGGCAGAGCAACCTAGTTGCTTGCTGGTTTCAGCGACTTCAATCACCGAGGCTTGAATTTTACTGATAAAGCTATTAAACCCCTTTGCTAACTGTGCTAATTCATCATTGCCGTCAACCGGGAGTCGTTGCCGTAGATCGCCTTCACCTTCACCGATGTCGGCCAGCATTGTAGCCACTTTAGCGATGGGGCGGCTAATTGAACTGGCGACCAAGCTTGATAGTGCAATAAAAATAGCAGCAATAACGGCTGTCCAAATAAGGATCTTATAGGCTGACTCTTCGAGTAGCGAAAAAATTTCACTTTCAGGTACTTGGGCAACTAAGTACCAATCCATTGAGGGAATGTAGCTGCTTGCAATAAGCATTGATTGACCATCGATATCTGTTTTCAGTAGGTTGAAATCAGTGTGGCGCATTAGGCTCGAAGTGTCGGTGCCACGATATAGGTTGTTTAGATCAGCTTTGCCTATTTGGGTCGTATCTTGGTGTAATTTGACTTGGCCCTTGCTGTCGACCAAATAGACAAAGCCTGATTGCTCAATTTTAAATGACCGCAGTAACTGCACCATGTCATCGAGAGATTTTCCTAAACCGACTAAGCCTCGACCGTTAGGTTGTTGATAATTGATAAAGAGCTTCACATCGCCATTGTCTTCAGTGAAAACATTGAGCATCGTCTCTTGGCCACTGTTCTTGTAATCGAAGAACCAAGCGTCTTGAGCTGGATTGAGCACCCGCAAAAAACCATCTTGAGTGTAGTAAGCGGCGCTTTCTCTGTCCGCAAAAGAGGCTTGCGCTAAATCGTATTGCTGAGAGATAGCATTAAGCTGGCTTATCAGCAAAGCTTCACGTGCTGCAGGACGATCCTCTGCAAGCCATTGCAGCAACAATTTATTGTTGGCGAGCTGCTGCGCTGCATTCATTAATGTTGATATGTTGAGTTCAACCTTGTTACGAATTTGCGCTAACATATTGGGCATTTCCGAGGTCAACATTCGTTGTTCTACCACCTGTTTAGCACTTTGTTGGCTAAGTATGCCAACCAGGGCGGTGGAGAGTAAAACGGTTAGCGTAACGGTAAGTAGTATTTTCTGTTTGATGGTGAGCATATTCAATTTCATAAAAATTAGATGGCCTAATACAGCCATTATCTAAGGCTGAAAGTAGTTGATTGAAAGCAGACTCGTCACCGCTGAAGTAAAACCGGTTTAGAGGTTTAGCTTTGTGAAGAGGGATCTGTTTTGTAACGTGTAGGAATAAAGGCAGGTATCTGAATTTCAGTCTGAAATTTGTACTCTTATATTAGCGCGGCGGATTATGTCTACTTTTTGTTATTGGCGCAACTAAAAATGCACACCTTTTGGTGTGCATTTGCTTAAAACATCACAAATTATATGGATATCGATTCATTAAAAAGTAGCATTTTATGAACTGCAACCTCAGCTAATTTACATATTGGGATAGTTAGGACCGCCACCGCCCTCAGGTGTTACCCAAGTGATATTCTGGCTCGGATCCTTGATATCGCAAGTCTTGCAGTGAATACAGTTTTGACCATTAATCACAAACTTCTTCTCACCCGCTTCTTCGATGATTTCATAAACACCCGCTGGACAGTAGCGTTGTGCCGGTTCATCAAATTTAACCAAGTTGAAATCGATTGGAATGCGAGCATCCTTTAAACGAAGGTGGCACAGCTGATCTTCTTCATGAAAAGTATTCGACAAATAAACCGACGACAACTTATCGAAGCTGAGTTTTCCATCTGGTTTAGGATAATCGATTTTATTGTATGCACTCGATTCAGCCATTTGGGCATAATCAGGCTTTTCATCTCTAAGTGTGATCGGGAACTTACCGCCAAACCAATTTTGGTCAACAAAGTTAAATGCACCGCCAAGATAAGTACCAAACTTGTGCATAGCGGGACCAAAATTGCGTGAGCAATAAAGTTCCTCTTTTAGCCAGCTCTCATCAAATCGCTCTTGCAGGCAATTGAGATCTTTACCTGCCTCTACGCCTGCTAGCATCGCTTGTGCAAGGGTTTCAGCCGCCAACATTCCACTCTTCATCGCGGTATGTGTGCCCTTAATTTTGGCAAAGTTCAAGGTACCCGCATCACAGCCAATAATCATTCCACCAGGGAAGGTGAGTTTGGGTAAAGAGTTTAGGCCACCTTTAGTGATAGCACGAGCACCGTAAGATATCCGTTCTCCGCCAGTCAGGGTTTTAGCGATTACTGGATGAGTCTTGTAGCGCTGGAATTCATCAAATGGGCTTAGATGCGGATTCTTGTAATTAAGATCGATAATCAAACCAACGGCGACTTGGTTGTTCTCGAAGTGATACATAAAACCACCACCCGATGCGCCTTCAGTCAAAGGCCAGCCACCGGTATGTACCACCTTGCCAAGCTCATGTTGCTCGCTTGGCACAGTCCAGATCTCTTTAAAGCCTAGACCATAATGTTGTGGGGTTTTACCATTGTCGAGTTGGTATTTCTCAATCAGTTGCTTGCCTAAATGGCCGCGGCAGCCTTCGCCAAATACCGTGTATTTGGCGTGAAGTTCCATGCCGGGTTCATAGCTATCTTTCGGTTGGCCATCTTCGCCAACGCCCATGTCACCAATCTGGATCCCTTTCACGCTGCCATCGATATTAAAAAGCAGTTCGCTTGCAGGGAAACCAGGGAACACTTCAACTCCAAGCTCTTCAGCGCGTTCGGCTAGCCAGCGGCATAGATTGCCGACACTGATAATGTAATTGCCTTGGTTGTGCATGGTTTTTGGCACCAAGGCATTAGGCATTACACGGGCAGCCGTTGCTGAGCTCAACATGTGGATCTCATCACTGCTGACCGCGGTGTGTAGCGGTGCGCCGGACTCTTTCCAGTTATCAAAAAGCTCGCTTAATACTTTAGGTTCAAAAACCGCTCCAGAGAGAATGTGGGCTCCAACTTCAGAACCTTTCTCTACCACACAGACCGTGAGTTCTTGGCCACTGTCTTTGGATATTTGCATTAAACGACAAGCTGCTGCTAATCCTGAGGGGCCCGCACCCACGATTACAACATCGAATTCCATCGATTCGCGTTCCATCAGTTACCTTCCTTCATTTTCCCCCGATGACCTACAGTGGTAAAAGCTCAACCACTATAAACGGGTGTTTTAATGTTTAGCTTCACCTTACCTGAAAATAGGGCTATGGCACAGAGTTTAAACAGATCTAGTGCAGCTATTTTAAGCAATTATTTAGGTGACGGCTGTCACATATATTCCACACTTGCTGCTTTTTAACACTAACTGCCGCGATGACGCTATGGTTTGTCACCAAAATACGCCTATAATCAAGGCTGACGGTTCTCCGAGCTTCTGATCCTACGTCGACACAGATACGGGTTTTTAGCCGTGGCAATAACGCCACCGGGGTGAGAAAAGAAATGATCTCACCTCCCCTTACTTGGAAAGGTGATCATGTCCC
The DNA here is from genome assembly GCF_023284025.1 of Shewanella abyssi. Taxonomy (GTDB): domain Bacteria; phylum Pseudomonadota; class Gammaproteobacteria; order Enterobacterales; family Shewanellaceae; genus Shewanella; species Shewanella abyssi. Next base: position 57,405 of record NZ_JAKIKR010000016.1, read on the forward strand.
AACTACAAGACAATTTTGGTCGACGGTTTCATTATTTGCGTATGTCAGTGACTGACGTATGTAACTTTAAATGCACTTATTGCCTCCCCGATGGTTACCGTCCTGACGGTAAACCTAAGTTTTTAGATCTCAATGAGATAGAGCATTTAGTGTCTGCTTTCTCTGAAGTCGGCACGCAAAAAATTCGCATCACCGGTGGTGAGCCTTCTTTGCGCAAAGATTTCACCGATATTATTCGTATCGTTAAAGATAACGAAAAAATCAACACTATCGCCGCCACCACTAATGGATACCGCTTAGCGGCGCATGCCCAAGAGTGGTATGACGCAGGGCTAAGACGCATCAATATCTCTGTCGACAGTCTCGATCCGAAAATGTTTTATCAAATTACCGGTGAAAACAAGTTTGACGAGGTAATGCGGGGTGTCGATGCGGCACTAGAGGCGGGCTTTGAGCGGGTAAAAATCAACGCCGTATTGCTTAAAGGCCTAAATGACAAAGACTTGCCACGCTTCCTGCATTGGATCAAAAGTACGCCTATTGATTTGCGGTTTATTGAGCTGATGGAAACGGGCATGGGCCAAGATTACTTTAAAGCTCACCATTTAGCCGGCGCCGATATTAAAACCCAATTGCAACAAGAGGGCTGGCAGTTTGATACTCCAGCTGCCGACGATGGCCCTGCACAAAACTTTAGCCATCAAGACTATCAAGGTCGAATAGGGCTGATCATGCCTTATGCTAAAAACTTTTGTGCCAGCTGTAATCGCTTGCGAGTATCAGCTAAAGGTAAGTTGCACCTGTGTTTGTTCACCGAAAATGGCGTCGACTTACGAGACTTACTGCAAACACCTGATCAACAAGCTGAGCTTATTGAGCGTTTGCATGGGCAGTTAGCGCAGAAGAAAGAGACACATTTTCTGCATGACGGTATCACAGGCGTGACCCAGCATCTTGCTTCTATCGGTGGCTAAATTCTGTTCTGACGCAAATCTATTGCGTCAGAACAGCGCTATAATCGCCGCATTGACTAAATTAGTTATATAAAGAGACCGTTATGGGACATTGTACTCAGAGCCAATTTTTGCCACTTAATATTGCTGTATTAACTCTATCTGACACTCGGAGTATCGACAACGATACCTCAGGTCAGTTTTTAGAGACTGCACTAGTTGAAGCCGGACACAACTTGGCCGATCGTCAGATAATTACAGATGACAAATACCAGATCCGTGCAGTGATCTCTCAATGGGTTGCCTCAAATAACGTGCAAGTGATTATCACCACCGGCGGCACCGGTTTTACTGAAAGAGACAATACACCAGAGGCTGTTAAGCCACTGTTTGACCGCGACATTGAAGGTTTTGGTGAGCTATTTCGTCATATCACCTATACCGAGCTTGGTACTTCAACTGTGCAATCTCGGGCACTGGGCGGCATCGCCAATAAAACCGCTATATTTTGTCTTCCTGGCTCCACTGGTGCCTGTAAAACAGGTTGGAATAAGTTGCTCAAAGAGCAGCTCGATGCCAGCCATCGTCCATGTAATTTTGTGATGCACATTAAGAAAATAACAGACTAACTTGTAGATAACCCCTTGTGCTAACTGCAACTATTGCAAGGTTAGCAGGCTATCTATACGGTGATTTGATAAACATGTTGATTAAGAAGGTTTAACCCTAATGACAAATGCTTTTACCCATATCAATGCAGATGGTAACGCGCACATGGTTGATGTTACTGATAAATCAGTAACTGAACGTGAAGCAAGAGCGGAAGCTTATATCGAGATGGCGAGTGAAACGCTGGAGATGATCATCAGCGGCAGCCACCATAAAGGTGATGTATTTGCCACTGCACGTATTGCTGGCATTCAAGCAGCAAAGAAAACCTCAGATTTGATCCCCTTATGTCACCCACTAATGCTGACTAAAGTCGAGGTTGAGCTTGAAGCGCAGCCTGAGCATAACCGTGTTTGGATCCGCAGCTTGTGTAAGCTTTCGGGCAAAACAGGGGTTGAAATGGAAGCCTTAACAGCGGCATCAACAGCTGCACTGACTATTTACGATATGTGTAAAGCAGTACAAAAAGATATGGTGATTTCTCAAGTGCGTTTACTTGAGAAGCGTGGCGGTAAATCGGGTCACTTTAAGGTATAGAAAGAGATGATAAACGTACTGTTTTTTGCACAAGTTAGAGAGTTACTCGGTACCGCAAGTATTAAAGTTGCAGCGGACGAAAATACCCAAACAGCTGAAGGGTTGCGAGCAACCTTAGCCGCCACAGATGATAAATGGGCCAAGATTATGGCCTCAGACAAACTATTGGTGGCGGTTAATCAAACCATTAGCCAGTGGGATACCGCTATCGAAGATGGCGATGAAGTCGCCTTTTTCCCGCCAGTAACCGGAGGCTAAGATGATCCGTGTACAAACTGCAGATTTTAGTGTTCCAGAAGAGTATCAGCTCATTAGCCAAGATAATGGTGATGGCGCAGTGGTCACTTTTGTTGGTAAGGTACGTGACTTCAATGATGGCAGCGCGGTTACAGATCTGACCCTTGAGCATTATCCAGGTATGACCGAAGCGGTATTGCATCAAATCGAAGCCGAGGCGCGTGAGCGCTGGCCACTTAACCAGGTAACCATTATTCATCGTGTTGGTCGCATGGCTTTGGGTGAGCAGATTGTTTTTATTGGTGTGACTAGCGCCCATCGAAAAGCGGCCTTTGCTGCCTGTGAGTTTTTAATCGACTTTTTAAAGACCAAGGCGCCCTTTTGGAAGCTTGAAGCGGGTAAAGAGGGTGCTAGCTGGGTTGAAGCGCGTGATTCTGATGAACAAGCGGCTAATGTGTGGCATAAAAAGTAATCGTACTTGATCTAACCTAACTTAACTTAACCTAATTCATCTTGGGAGTGGCTTAATGAAGCTGAGCGTGGTCTTGCTGTCGGCGTTAATGCCGTTGTTGCTACTAAGCAAAGCGGCTGTAGCTGCTGAGGATGTGCCAGTGATTGCGGCGGCATCGAGTATTAAGTTTGCATTAGATGATGTGGCTGAACAGTTTCAACAAGATACTGGCCGTAAGGTGCGGATAACCTATGGTTCGTCAGGCAATTTTGTTGCCCAAATAAAGCATGGTGCGCCGTTTGAACTTTTTCTCTCAGCTGACGAGCGCTACACCAATCAACTGACTAGTGCAGGCAAAACTCAGGGTAAAGGGACTGTTTACGCAGTCGGAAAGCTAGCGCTTGCCGCCCCTAAAACTTCCCCGCTAGTCTTAGATAAAAACCTCGCTGGGCTAAAGCTGCTTATCGACGCCCAAAAACTTAAGCGTTTTGCCATTGCCAATCCAGACCATGCTCCCTACGGAGAGCGTGCGAAAGAGGCATTGCAAAACTTAGGCTTGTGGCAAACGATCCAACCGCAACTTATTTTTGGCGAGAATGTATCGCAAGCGGCGCAATTTGCACTGAGCGGCTCAACCCAAGGCGGGTTAATCGCTTTATCGCTCGCATCGGCAGAGCGTTTTAAGCGCCGCGCAAATTATGTGGTTATCCCACAATCGCTTTATACCCCATTGAAGCAACGCATGGTGTTGACCCTAAAAGCCAAGCAAACTGCCAATGACTTTTACCACTACATTCAAACCGACAAAGCGCAGCATATCTTTGCTGAGTATGGTTTCGGCAAAGCGGTTAACTAATGGATTGGCAAGCACTTTGGCTATCAATTAAACTGAGCACGGTGACGGTCGTTATTTTAGTGCCCATGGCCATTTTAGCGGGCCGCTTCTTGGCTTATCGTCAATTTCGCGGTAAGTCTTGGGTCGAGGCGCTGGTCATGGTGCCTTTAGTACTGCCACCGACCGTGATTGGTTATTACTTATTAGTGGGTTTGGGCAGTGAGTCTTGGCTAGGACAGATGCTAGAGCAGTTGCTGGGACATCAACTAGTGTTTCATTTCTCAGGGCTGGTGGTCGCGTCTATCTTGGTCAACATTCCATTTGCTATCCAGCCCATTCAGCGCGCTTTTGAAGCAGTACCTGAAGATGTGCGTGATGCCGCTGCTTGTTGCGGCATGAGCCGCACTAAAGCACTATTCAAAATTGAGTTACCTATGGTGTGGCCGGGTGTGTTAACGGCAATGGTGCTGGTCTTTTCCCATGTGCTGGGCGAGTTTGGCGTCGTGTTAATGATGGGCGGCAATATCGCCGGTGAAACCAAAACCATTGCTATCTCTATTTATGACAGCGTACAGGCATTCGACTTTGCGAGTGCCGGTAATATGTCATTAGTGCTGCTGTTATTTGCGATTACGGTATTAGCGTTGACGACCAGTTTGTCACGACGAGTGGGAGGTCAACATGTCTCAAGTCGTCGCTGATCTATATTGTCGAATTAAACAAACTGACCATATTCATATTGATGCGGAATTTACCTGCAAGGCAGGTGAAGTGCTGGCGGTAGTCGGGCCGTCGGGTGGTGGCAAGTCTACACTGCTGCGGATGATAGCCGGACTCAATAGGCCACAATCGGGTGAAATTAGCTATGGCGATACCCGTTGGTATAGCAGTGAACAATCAATTCAATTAAGCCCGCAGCAACGGCATTTAGGTTATGTGCCACAGCACTTTGGCCTATTTCCTAATCTTACCGCGTTGGAAAATGTGATAGCGGCATTAGACCATATCCCAAAGTCAGAGCGTGTAGCGCGGGCTAAAGACTGGCTAGAGCGGGTTAATCTGCATGGATTACCTGACCGCTTACCTGCGCACCTTTCTGGTGGTCAACGGCAACGTGTTGCATTGGCACGAGCGTTAGCGCGTGAGCCGTCAGTATTGCTGCTTGATGAACCATTTTCAGCAGTAGACCGGGAAACCCGTGAGCGCTTATATCTAGAGCTAGCGCGTTTGAAAGAACAGTTAGCCATCCCGGTGATTATGGTGACGCACGATCTCAATGAAGCATTGTTATTGGCTGATAGCATGATTTTGATCAGCCAAGGACAAATGTTGCAGCAAGGCCGGCCTCGAGAGGTGTTGACTCGACCACGGAATGAAGCTGTCGCCAAACAGATGGGACTACGTAATATCTTCGATGCCTATGTGATTGCGCAAGAAGATGATCGCCAGATCACTTGGCTTAAGTTTGGTGAGCATCTTATCGCCAGTACTTATTTTGACAGCCTAGAGATAGGTACAAAAGTCCGCTGGGTGATCCCCAATCAAGGTGTTAGATTTAACTCGATTAAACAAGGCCGTTTGTGCCGCAGCTTTAATAAGCTCGATATCACTATCGATTCGATGTTAGTGATGGGCGAGACGGTTCGAGTGCTAGCGAGCGTCGTGGGAGTGAAGCATAAAATTAATGCTGAAGTGCCATTGCATTTAGCCCAAAAGCTAGGACTGGTTGAGGGGCTGGAAACCACGGTGGCACTTAAATCTGAGTTAATCCACATCTTGGAGGAACATGCGGAACCAGCGACTCAAGCATAAGTTCCAAGGTATGATCAAAGTTTAATCTTTCCGTCACCTTAGGGTTATGTGGCTTGGCATAATATGAACTTCTAATCTAAATGAGGAGTTTACCTGTTTCGTGATGAAAGTGATGAAGTAACAAGTGATAATAAAGTCACACTCATTGGGCAGGTCGACGATGAATGGCAAGGTGTTGAGATAGAGATTGATAGTATTCGCTTAGTTGCTGAATAATGTAGCGATAGCATTGAGTTAGCTTTTTATATTCGGAGGAGTCATGGCTCGCTGGTTAGTAGGTTTGTTATTAGTATCAGGTAGTGCATTTGCAAGCCAAGGTTTGTATCCGCTGATGTCGACGGGAGATTACCCGTCGCCGATTGAGATGATGCAAAAGCTAGAGCAACAGCACCCAGGCGTGATCTCTGAATTTGAGGCGAATTTAGATGCTGGTGAGCTCATTTATGAGTTTAAAATGATCGATCCGCAAGCAAAAACAATCATTGAATATGAATACCGTGCGATTGATGGTGCGCTGAAACAGCGTGAGATCGAGCGCTTGAAAAATGACGATAAAGACGAGCTAGCAGGCATTATGATGCTGCAGCAAAGTGGATTAACCTTTTCTGAAATGTTAACTATTGTTTGTAAAGACAGCGCGGGGCACTTAGTCAAGGCAGAGGTCGATAATGACCTCGGAATAAGCTATATCGAGTTAGAACTTTTAGATGTTGATGGCAAGAAAAAGTTAGCCTTCAACATGGAAAATAAGCAATTACTACCACTGCTCAAATGGGATTAAAGCATGAAAATACTCATGGTTGAAGATGATGCGACTACCATCGAATACGTTGTAAAAGGATTTATTGAGCAGGGGCACAATATTGAAACGGCCACCGACGGTCACCAAGGATTACTGCTAGCGACTAGCATGAAGTATGACCTGATTATTTTGGACCGCATGCTGCCCCAGCTCGATGGGCTTAAATTATTAGCGGCATTACGTGCCACCGGCAGCCAAACGCCGGTACTTATATTATCTGCATTAAGCCATGTTGATGAACGCGTTAAAGGCTTACGCGCGGGTGGTGACGATTATATGACTAAGCCGTTTGCGTTTTCTGAGCTATTGGTTCGCGCAGAAAAGCTGATGCAACGTGGAGAGTCACAGCCGTTGGTGACCGACTTAAAAGTTGGCCCATTAGCCATTGAACTGTTGACCCGAAAAGTCACCTTGGATGGGCAAGAGATCTTGCTGCAGCCTAAAGAGTTCCAGTTGCTGAAGTATCTTATGGAGCATGAGAATCAAGTGATCAGTCGCACACTGTTATTTGAAGCAGTATGGGATTATCACTTCGACCCACGCACCAATGTTATTGACGTGCATATTGCCAAGCTGAGACGTAAATTTGAAGAGTTAGGCCATGGTGAGTTGATTGAGACCGTCCGAGGGGCTGGTTATCGCCTACGCCAAGGGCATTAAGCCCTACCAGAGTAGTGCCTGGCGCATTACCATTATTTTCTCGGCATTGGTGACGGTGATTATTGGCACCTTATTACTTGGTATGTACCGCCAGTTGATTAATGAGCAAGAGTATCAACTCGACCAACACCTTAATGCCGAGAAAACCCGTTACCAACAGATGGCACTCACCCTTGATAGGCGCAGTTTTGCCACCCAAGTCCGCAGCGCCGATCCCAAAGCCGCCCTTATTGTATGGCGTAACTCTATCGATCTTATCGGTTCATTGAGCATGATCCCCAAAGATATGCCAATGTTGCCCGATAAGCGTGAATTTCCGGTCTTTACCGGTGGACCCGATAAGTTGCACATTATTACCGGCGGCATGGTAATGACGCGTTATGGCCCGGTATTGATTGCCACTCGAGTGGATCAATTAGGCACGCTCATCGACAAATTTACCAACGCGGCGATTACCGCTTTGATGTTAACGGTAGTATTAACGCTAGCGCTGGGTTACCTGTTTTCTAAGGCTATTTTACGCCGCCTTGTGCAATATAATCGGCTGAGTGAGCAGATTGAATTGGGGCAATATTCGACTCGATTACCCGTCAGTTGGCGGCAAGATGAGTTCGATATGCTGGCACAACAATTTAATCGGGTGTTAGACACCTTAGAGAAGAATCTTGCCGCGGTTCGTGGCGCGACTGACAACATTGCCCATGATCTGCGTACGCCATTGTCTCATTTACGTATCGGTTTAGAGCAGTTGCCGGAAAAACCTGCAGAGGAGTTGGCCGAAAGTTGCGCCATTCTCACTGAAGAACTCGATCACTGTTTGGCCACGTTCGACGCCATGCTGTCGCTAACGCGTATTGAAGAGGGTCAGCAAACATTAGAGTTACAGTCGCTAAGCTTACAAACCATCAGCCGAGATCTATTCGAGATGGCAGAGGCTATGGCTGAATATAATGGCCAGTCGCTTAGATTAATGACCGGTGAAGAGTTTAACGTTAGCGGTGATAAGTATCTGCTTTTCCAAGCACTGTTTAATTTGGTCGACAACGCGATTAAGTACTCAGGTGAAGGTGCAAATATCATTATCTCGCAAAACCGCAATGTCATTTCTATACAAGATAATGGCCCAGGGATCCCCGCGGGCTCGCGGGATAAAGTGTTTGAGCGTTTAGTTCGTTTAGATCCAAGTAGACACCACAAAGGCACCGGTTTAGGTTTATCGATGGTTAAGGCGATTCTGTCGCGCCATAATGCTAAAATCGCCTTAATGGATAACCAACCCGGGCTTAAAGTACAGATTACTTTTTGAACCCCGTACATCTTGGTTGTTAAACCGATTATGTTTGTTTGTGGAATACTCTCCTATGTATCAAGTTATTGCTGACGAAGCCGATTTTATCATTATCAATAAATCGGCCAACGTCCATTTCCACAGTCAAGATGGGTCTGCAGGCGTAGTTGCTCAGGCGGAGTTAGATCTGGGCATAAAGCTTTACTCTGTCCATCGTTTAGACACATTAACCTCAGGTTTGCTCATTCTAGCCAAGTCATCGGCCGCAGCAGCAGAATTTACCCGTCAATTTGGTGAGCACAAAATTCAGAAATACTACTTGGCACTGGCCCAAGGTAAACCCAAAAAGAAGCAAGGCTGGGTGATTGGGGATATGGCAAAATCACGCCGCAGTATGCACAAGTTACTGCGCACCACAGTTAATCCCGCCGTTACTCAATTCTTTTCGCATTCGATAGCAGATGGTTTACGCCTCTACTTACTCAAACCCTTAAGCGGCAAAACTCACCAGCTTAGAGTGGCATTAGCCAGTATTGGCGTCCCCATTTTAGGGGATGCTCTCTATGGTGGCACTGCGTCAGATAGAGGCTATTTGCATGCTTATTGCCTGAATTTCAACTACAAAAATCAAGCCTATCAGTTTAGTGTGTCTCCTCAATCAGGGGCGGCCTTTGATCATGATGAGATTGCGAAACAGCTAGAAATTTGGCAGCAGCCTGATAGTTTGAATTGGCCTAAAGCGAAGTAACGTTATGGTGTTTTAGCGGTGAATATCGAATCATGGGGGCGCTTAAGGAATATCTAAGCTTTAGCATTCACAATTTAGCCGATAACGAGTACGATAGTGGCCGTAAAATACAGACATAACAGACGAATAATTAACACTAAATCATGAGTAGATAATTGTGCATAAACGAGCCATATACCCAGGAACATTTGATCCCGTAACCAATGGTCACGCTGATCTTATTGAGCGTGCTGCAAAATTATTTAAGCATGTGGTTATTGGCATCGCTGCTAACCCCTCTAAAAAGCCGCGTTTCACACTTGATGAGCGAGTGCAGCTATTAAAAACGGTGACCGCACACTTAGATAACGTCGAAGTGGTCGGTTTTTCGGGCCTGCTGGTGGATTTTGCCAAAGAGCAGCGGGCCAGTGTGCTAGTTCGAGGCTTGCGGGCTGTTTCTGATTTTGAGTATGAATTCCAATTGGCGAACATGAATCGCCGCCTTAGCCCCGATCTTGAAAGCGTATTTTTAACTCCTGCTGAGGAGAACTCTTTTATCTCTTCTACCTTGGTTAAAGAGGTTGCTCATCACGGTGGTGATGTGAGCCAGTTTGTCCACGTTGAAGTTGCTAATGCACTCATTGAAAAAGAAAAAGGTTAAGCCACAAACCATGAGAAAGCTTGTTGTATCAATCAGTATTAAGCTGCTGACATTGTGCGCTGTTTGTTATTCGACAATCATTAGCGCCGCGCCTTGGGTAGATACCTCTGACATCTATTTACGGGCAGATATTCAGGCATTGGCCGATGCAGGGGTGATCACCGTTCCGGTCAACACGTATCCGTTGATGTGGTCAGGTATCGGTGCAGATCTGGCTAACGCTGAGCCATCAACCTTTTCTCCAGGCTTAGTCGATGCGTACGCGCGGGTTAACTTCAGTTATCGTAACGCTGTCGGTAATCGTGGCAATACCCGTATTAAATTAGCAGCCGCTAGCGATGCGGCGCGGTTGCAACACTTTGGCTCAGATTATAGAGAGCAAGGTGAGGCGACGGCGTCATACGAATACCTTGGCGATAGGTTTGCCTATAAGATCTCCACCTCAGCCAACTACGACCCAGCTGATGATAAATCACTACGCCTTGATGACTCCTACCTTGCGATGGTCATGGGTAACTGGATGGTGACTCTTGGCGCCGTTGAGCAATGGTGGGGACCTGGATTTGACTCTGCATTGCATAAATCTAATAACGCCAGACCGATGCCGTCGTTAATGTTAGCGCGTAATAATGCCCAAGCGTTTGCAACGCCGTGGTTGTCTTGGATTGGACCATGGAACTTTACTGCGGGCGTGAGCCGGATGGAGGAGGAGCGTGCGGTGCCTAATCCGCTGCTGTGGAATTTACGCGGCTCTATACGTCCATTGCGTCAATTAGAGATTGGTGTCTCTTGGACAACACAGTTCTGTGGTGAGGGGCAAGAGTGTTCTTTTGAAAGTGCTTTTAAATCAATCACTGGCCAAAAAGATTGCCGCAATGAAGGGGCTGATGGTTGTACCAATTATGGTAACCAAATAGCGGGTTATGATATCCGCTTTAGCGATACTTGGTATAACGTACCGTTCGGCCTCTATTATGAAAGAACTTGCGAAGATTCTAAGGGTTCAATGCCTTGGGATATCGTCGACTGTGGTTCGATGTTTGGCGCCGACACCCGTTTTAATTTTGATGGTCAGCAGTATAAGTTGTTCTTTGAATACACCGACACCATGGTTTTTTGTGGTGAAGATGAAAACGCCTTTAACTGTTTTTACGAGCACTCAACCTACAAGAGTGGTTCACGTTATTATGGCCGCGCTTTAGGTAGTACTTATGACAGCGATGCCAACGTGTATGTCTTGGGTTTAATAGGCCAGTACGCCAACAGTAAAGGTTTTACCTCGCTGCTGCGCTATGCGCAACTGAACAAAGATGGCGCTAATGCGAATGCAGATTGGGCTCCTCAGCCACCGAAAGAAGACCTGCTGATGCTAGAGCTAAGTTATCGTATGCCTTTCTGGCAGGGGATGATGAGCGTGGGTGGCACGATATCGCAGTCCGAATTTGAAGAGCAAGACAATGAAACCGATGCAACAGTCTTCGGTACCTATGAATATCGTTTTTGATCTTCTATCTGCTGTGGCTTTGCGATAAACCATGAATATTAAATTAGCAGTTAAGCTGCTTGGGCTGTTATTCATCGCCATTTTAGTCGCTGTGGCATTCCAACAAGGTTTCTTTCAGCGCCTAAGTGATAGCCAATGGGTTAGCGATTATGTCGCACAAAATGGCTCACGGGCGATTGCTGAACTGGTATTGATGGGCGCGCTATTCTCTTGTATCGGCGGGCCTAGACAGGTACTGGCATTTGCTTTTGGTTATGCGCTAGGCGGTGTCAACGGTGCTATCTTTGCCACCATTTCAGCCTTATTGGGCTGTATCATTCTATTCTATTTTTCTCGCTTTGTTTTTCGCGAGCAGATTAAGCGTCGCTTCGAGCACAAGTTAGCCAAGCTTGAAGCCTTGATCATCCACAAAACCTGGCTTAAGGCATTGATGTTCCGCTTGTTGCCGCTGGGTAGTAACTACATTACCAACCTTTTAGCGGGCACGACTTGCGTCAGTCCGTGGCAGTTTTTTGTGGGCAGTGGCATTGGTTTTCTGCCGCAGATGTTCATTTTCAGCTTTGCCGGTGCCGGGGTTAGCCTTAGCGATGCACATCACCTGCAGTTGAGTGGTGGATTATTTGCGCTGGCGTTGTTAATCGGCATATACCTTTACCGCACACGACTAGGCAAAGAGCTTAATCAGGCGGTAAAAGCGGACACTTGATAGCTTGAATTAGCGCTGTTGGCAAATACTACAAAACACCGTAGCACGTTGACCCACACGTACTTCACTCAGCAGTTGGCCACAATGAGTGCAAGTTTCCCCCCCTCGACCATAGACATGTAGCTTTTGAGCAAAATAGCCCGGCTTGCCATCGGCATTGGTAAAGTCCTTTAACGTGGTACCTCCCTGTTCAATCGCTCGCGCTAGGATCTGTTTCACTTCAGCAACGAGAATGGTGATACGTTCGGCATCCACTTTACCCGCTTCAGTTTGCGGGTGCACTCCCGCCGCAAATAGCGCCTCATTGGCATAAATATTACCCACACCCACCACGATATGGTTGTCCATCAAGCACAACTTAATGGCTTTCTTCTTATGCTTTAACGCGTCGACTAAATACTGTGGGTGAAAGCCGGCTTCTAGTGGCTCAGGCCCTAGTTTCGATAGCAGTGGATGAGCTTGTTCTGGCAGTTCGCTCCATAACCAGGCACCGAAACGCCTTGGGTCGTTATAGCGCAGTATCTTACCGCTGGCGAGTACCAAGTCGATGTGATCATGTTTTTCGACCGGACTGTTGACGGGCAATATTCGTAAACTGCCCGACATGCCCAAGTGGACTATGGTGGTGCCAGCGGCGGTATCAATCAGTAGGTATTTTGCACGGCGGCGCACCGCGGTAATCGTCTGACCAATTATCTGTTTAGCGATCTCAGGGACTGGCCATCGCAGTGACGCGTTACGTACGATTAGATCGGTCACAATGTTATCAACCAAGTAAGGGGAGATCCCTTGTTTAGTGACTTCTACTTCTGGCAGTTCTGGCATTTAGGATCTCTTCTTTAACGCTGTGGAGTTTCGATAGGTATGGATATCGATGTATTAATGAGCTCGGGCACGAATGATGGGGCTGAGTTGCTCTCGTAAACTGGCAGGAATCTGATACCAGTTACCCGCGGGAGACTTTAGTAAGCCTTGGCTGCTAAATAGTACCCAGACTTGTGCCGTGTCATTATCAGTAATTTGAATCACTAGCTCAATGGGCTCACCTGCTGTTTCAGGCTTATCGACGAGGGCCGAAATATGCACTAGTTCCCACGCATTGGCCCATTCGAGGCAATTGAGGATCTCTTCACTACATTGCCAACCAGATTGCCGTTTCTGCAGCCAATACTCGCCCAGCTGTAACTGCGACAGTGGCGCCGATTGGTCGAACAGCGCCTGAGTTTGCAGCGGTTTTATATGGCTATTGTCCTCAATCACAGTGAGCACTGAGATCATAAAAATAGAAGCGAGAATGATAATGGTATTCCACTTTCTGCGGGATAATGCCATGGGGATAGAATTCAATTGGGTATCTGACTATTAAGTGTATCTGCAAGTGGGGATAACCACAAACTTGGCGCACGGTGGCTGACCGTTGGACACTTTTTTGATCAAACTTCGTTTGATGAAGATCGTGGTACTTCGCCAATTCTTGTAATCAAGAGTCGAGCCAAGGGGCAAAGCGCTTGTACCCGCTGTTGATTTCATAAGAGTCAATCCCTCAGCGCCCCGGCGAAATTTAAACAGCGAAATTTCCAACGGGGGAGATTGGTGTCTGCAAATTTGGCTACTTAAATGCAAGTTCTGATGTTCACTGGTGTGGAGGTTTATCAAATTTAAAAGCTTTTATTGATAAGCCTAATGCTGAGAGTTTGCGCTTTTATAACCCAGTGTAGATGCAGCTGAGGCCTTCGATTTCAAGGATGAAATATGGATGGCGTAAAGCGTGCCTCAGTTGCGTCTGCACATACGCCGACCGCAGGTCATTGGAACCATAGATGTTGAAAGTTCACTCAGTATTGATTGTTCCCTTAAAACTAAGGCCTTGCGGCCTATTAACGTCGTGGCGCTTCGCCATTCTTGTAATCAAGAGTCGAGCCAAGGGGAAAGCGCTTGTCCCTGCTGTTGATTTCATAAGAGTCGAATCCTCAGCGCCCCGGCGAAATTTAAACAGCAAAATTTCCAACGGGGTAGATTGGCATTTCCTCCGTCCATGGGGGTCAGACATTTTCGTTGAGCTTACAGGGACCCTTTCTTTTGTAAGACGGGTCGCTGACAACTTTCCGCCAATTTTTATACTTATGCTTTCGGGTTAAAAAGTACTAAAAATCTACTTTTTGTGTGAATAATGCAGCCATCAGCTGAGATTGGCTGGGTAGGCTATCTGTACGAGTTAGCCCCTTGCTATCGCTTATCTGAATTACCGGGTGTTGTATATAATCTCGTGCTTCATCTTGTGTCATCAACACTGGAAGTGACACGGTATAATCAACTCCTTCTTGTGCCGATACATGCCAGAATAGTGGCTTTGACTTTACTAGAGATCCTGAATCATCAGCGTTAACAGCAAAGCTTTCTAGGTATGTTAGCTTTATTAAGTTTTGCCCCTCTGCCAACTCAAACTCTTGAGAGTTATTCACTTGTACACCATTAATTTCTGATACTTGTAAACCGCTAGGTATAAATACACTTGCTGCAAAAACCGATGCTGAAGAGGTGGCTATTATGGCGGCTAAGACTGCTTTAGTGAGTAATTTCATATTTGACTCCAAGTACTCTTATTGAGTTTAAGTAGGTTTTAAGTGGACTGCTTGTCCGTTGATAAGAATAATATTGTCTCCCGTCGGGGGAGGGTCAAAGACTTTTTCTATTTTATTTGCGGTAAAGGGGGAATTCTGTATTGGTTAACAAAGTGGTCTGGGTTTCAGCGTTAATCAGCCATATGGAACAACTACCTTGCTAGCTCGGCAATAAATCGTTAAGTTTACCTGAATAATCAAAATCGCAACCGCTGGTTGACAAATTAACAAGTCTGCTTGGTAGTCTGCAACTGCCTGATTTTCTAAGATTACCGTTCAATAATAGACGCATGGATGAGCTTTATGATTTTAGCCGATAAGATTATCAGATTACGAAAACAGTGTGGCTGGTCGCAGGAAGAATTGGCTGCAAAGATGGATATTTCCAGACAGTCAGTCTCGAAATGGGAAAGCGCAAGTAGCATACCTGATTTAAACAAAATCATTATGCTAGCCAAAATTTTTGACGTGACCACTGACTTTTTACTGAAGGATGATATTGAAGTACCTGATCCACTCCATGAAGGAACAGAGCTTGGTAGCATTCAAATCACCCTAGAGCAGGCATCAAAGTATGTTGAGAGTAAGATAGAGGCCTCGGCCCTAACCACTAAAGGGGTGGTGCTTTGCGTATGCTCGGTAGTGCCGCTGTTTTTCTTTTTGGCAATGGCTGAAACAAACCGATTGAATTTGACTGATGATCTGGCGCCAGCGATAGGTGTTGTCTGTATATTGATAATGGTTTCTGTAGGAGTCAGTTTTTTTATCCGCACCAATCAATATGAGAATGACATTGCACAAATAGAAAAAGAGAAATTTGAATTGGCTTATGGAGTGCACAGCGTATTTACCGAAAAGTTACAGCAATTCAGGGGGACTTATAATCGCTGGCTATCAGTCAGTATATTCATGTTTATTTTCAGCTTTGTCCCTCTGATGTTTACCAGCATAGTTTTTGATGGGGCTGATATTACTCACATGATGCTAATTGTGCTGTTATTGATGATTTCAGTAGGGATATACATTTTGGCCCCTGTTACAGCCAGATACGATGCCTATAACAATATTTTGATCGATCGTTGTTTGGATACTGAAGGAAGTCGGCGTACAAAGCGTGCTGAGAAGCTTGCCGCGTTCTACTGGCCCTTGTTAACCGCCATCTATCTTGGCTGGAGCTTGTGGACTATGAACTGGGGAGTGACTTGGATTGTTTGGCCTGTCGGTGCGGTTCTGTTCGCAGCACTGGTTGGATTAATGGAATTAACAACTAAAGATACCACCCAGGTTTGACGTTTTCGTTGTTGGAGTCGAAGGGGCGCTCTTTTGGCTGAAGCTAGCTGGCTTCAGCCCCAAAACGTTTGAGCTATCTATTAGTGTTATCAAGCTACGCTTGACCAAAGTCGTGGGATTCCATCCCACACCTAGGCAAAAGGGGATCAACAGCAATCCCCTCTTGCCTAATTCTTGATAAACAGTCCCGTGCCGCCCCTGACGAAGTTACATGCATTAAGTACAGGCCTCATACTCCAACAAAAATCGCCTAACGGCTCAGATGGTACATCCATGTACCCCCGAGCCTGAACCATCATCCATGATGGTTCTAAGGTATTTTTATTTGCGCACTTCGGCAACTTCGATGGGGAATTGGCGTTTTCTATTCGTTAGGTGGGGTGGTGACTTTGGTGCCCCTAATTGAGAACACGAGAGCTGGAGCCTTGTTATTGTGCTTTTCCAACCCGGTGCAGATGCGGCCGTCGAAAACAGGGCCAATTCTGTTCCATACAGAATTTGGCATTTCCTCCGTCCATGGAGGTCAGATGTTTTCGTTGAGCTTACAAGGACGTACTAGCAGCGAGCCTCAGTTGCGTCTGCACATACGCCTGCCGCAGGCAATTGGAACCACATATACTCGACGTTGCGACAAACTGATTTACAGCCAATAAAGGTATGCCTGTCCGATCTTTTGTTTCCAGCCTAAGGGCTTCATCAATCAATCCTTTTTTTCTTAAATAATAAGGAAGGGTGATCGTTTCTCTAAGCAGCAGTAGTCGCACGCCAATAAACGCCAAAATGGAAGCGGCGCGCTCTAAATTTTGCGGCTCTGTCATTCGCAGCCGTTCAGCCCCTGCGCCTGTTTTCCAGGCTTTATGGAAATCTTCTACTCGCCATCGGGCTGTATAAATGTCAATGATATGCAGGGCTTGCTTTAAGGTATCGATGGGTTCAGTGGTTAATAGCACCCAACGTAATGGCTCGGTCACTGTGGATGATGTTTTCTCTTGGGCATAAATGACATTAACGGGTTTCGCACCATCTTTAGCATTAAGTGTGACGGTAGCGACTTTGACTGTTAACTTGGCTTTTCTTGCCGCTCGATTAGTGGCTTTTCCTTTATTTGTTTTCATTCCCTTTTGAGCAATATCGATGCTATACGTGCCTAAGATGGACTGTGCCTCAAGGTGCTCAAACAGTTTTTTATCTGAGTTTTCGATGATCATTGAATGCTTTGCTCTTATCCAAACCGTTCGTTATGTTTTTGTTTATCTTGGATATAACTTAATATATCGGCCTCTCTATCGCAGACTGAAATCACCCGCGACATGGTTTCACCTAAACGCTCTCGGCAAAAATGCGACGCATCCGGCCACTTGCCACTTTCTTTTTCATCAGCATCTTCGGGATTATTGGGGCGACACCACCAATCTTGATGGATTAAACCAATGGTTCTGGTGCTGTGACTGTCCAACAGCATGACTGAGTGAACCCACCAACCACGTGATTTATCGGTCTTTTTCCCGAGCTTACCTAAATCAGCAGCGACCTGATGCTTATAGCTAAGTGAGGTGGTATCTTCTAACGCGAGGATTTCAGCAAACGAGGCGGCTTCATTTGCGGTATGTTGAAATCCTGCGACTCGGATCATATCTGGAGAAACATTATCATTGCGGATCAATCGGTAAGCCCCTTCTAGTTCAGCTTCATTACCACGACATGATAACGCGATAGACTTACCGCTGCTACGTGCCATGTTTGCAGCGGTACTCACTAACCTATGAGCACGGCGCATATCACCTAATTTGGCTTGTTGAAAATGAGAGGCGGCCCATTCATCTGCATTGAAAATCGACATGGTTAACACTTTAAGCTATTGAATTTTATGATCAGATCGTGGAAATCCTATAAAGTTCAATTTTCTCAATATTTGTGTAGAAGAGTCAGCCATCCATGTCATGGTCGAGCTTCCATGGCTAATTCTGTTTCATACAGAATTAGGCACGTCAGTTAGATGGTTTACGTTGAGCTTACAATGTGCTTACCGCTGTTTGCACAAATTAATAGTCATATTGATAAACTATTCAGGAGCAAGAAAGATGTACAATGAAAGTATGAGTAGAGCAAAAATTGCGGCTTTTACAATAGGCGAAATAGACATATTGTTATCTGTTTTTTTCACGTTATTCGTATAAGAAATCAGAGCAAGAGAGAGGATGCTTCCTTGGAGGATGTTTACAATAATCATCAGCTGATAGTTAAACGGAAATCCACTTCCCATGATCCAGGTTGAAGCTGCAGATGAATGGCATAAGCATACAACTACTGTGATAAATAATGCCAGATTTCTAGTTGAAAGCTTCAGTATTACAGCAAGTGTTACGATCCAACTAGCAACACCAAAAACAAATGCATAAGGGCTTATGGATAACAGAGCTTTAAAGTTCTTTGAAGCTTCATTCACTTCACTGTATTCAGTCAGCCAGTATTGAATGGATTGGCCATAGAGTGTCAAAGTAGCATCTAAAATTACAATAAGAAAAATAGGTATTAATAATACCCATTTGGGATGATCTTGGATTGTTTTCATTGTTATAAAAAAAACAGATGCTTAAGGTAGGCATCTGTTTTTAACCTCGTTAAGAATACAGTTAGTCTAATTGCGTCCTTGCGTTCCTGGTCGCATGACGCATTGCAAGCCATTAGAGTACCATTCACCATTGGTCTGAGCTCCTTGGGTACCACGGAGTCCATCTAGTGCGGCTGCAGACGCGAACCCTCCGGTGATCAGTCTAAGGTCTTCAATTTTCATTTCTTTAATTTTTAGATCTTTTTTAATGCAGTTCTAAAAACGTCCTTTTAATAAAATATAATCTTGCATTTAGTTGGCTGTTGCACTGTAAAGGCCAAACTCTGGCGAGATAAGCATAACGCACCAGTAGTAGTATGTTGTATTTTGCATGCAAAGTGCAATATTGGCGTAATACAGTAGTTGAAATAAAAATAATTTTTTATTAGTGAGTTTCATTCGTACAGGAAACCATATGAATAATCTGTAATTTAATCTATCACTGAAGTTGCTTAGTTATTTAAGATGTTGTTTTGTATGCCTTTAATTAATCATTTTTAATGGCTGATGCGAGGTGTAAGGTCGTGCTTTAATAAGCTAGTGTTGATGTTGATGTTGATGCTATGAATGCTATCGCGGAGTTTCCATGGCAAATTCTGTTCCATACATAGTTTGGTATTTCCTCCATCCTTGGAGGTCAGATGTTTTCGTTGAGCTTACGGGGACCCTTTCTTTTATAAAGAGTTGCGGCGAGTCTCAGTAGTGTCTGCACTTACGTTGACCGCAGGTCATTGGAACCATTTTTGTTAGCAGCTAGCGCATTTCTGCCCCAAAGTTTGTTGGTCGGCTATTCGGTTTATCAAGCAGTGCCTGACCTTTAAGAAAGGTCAAAGTCGTTGCGCTTCGCCCACACCAGAGCCAAGGGGCAAAGCGCTTGCGCCCCTTGGCAATCCCTCAGCGCCCCGGCGAAATTTAAACAGCAAAATTTCCAACGGGGAAGATTAGTGTCTGTAAGTTAGGCTACTTAAATGCAAATGTGATGTTCACTGATGTGTGGGGGGGTATCTAATTTAAAAAGCCTTTATTGGTAACTTGAATGCCAAATGATTACGCTTTTATAACCCGGTGCAGATGCGGCTGAGGCCGTCGAAATTAGGGCCAATTCTGTTCCAGACAGAATTTGGCATTTCCTCCGTCCATGGAGGTCAGACGTTTTCGTTGAGCCCACAAGGACCCTTTCTTTTATAAAGAGTTGCGGCGAGCCTCTGCAGCGTCTGCACATACGCCGACCGCAGGTCATTGGAACCACAAATGTTTTAAGTTGCAACAAACTGATTTACTTGCAATAAAGATATGCCTGTCCGATTTTTTTTAACCGCCATCTACCTTGGTTGGAGCTTGTGGACTATGAACTGGGGAGTGACTTGGATTGTTTGGCCTGTCGGTGCCGTCCTGTTCGCAGCACTGGTTGGATTAATGGAATTAACAACCAAAGATACCACCCAGGTTTGAAGTTTTTGCTGAGCCCACAAGGACGTGTTCACGGCGAGCCTCAGCAGCGTCTGCACATGCACATGCACCTGCCGCAGGCAATTGGTACCACTGCTGGTTGGGTAGCCCTCTGAGTTACTTTATTAATTATAAAGATTAGGCCTTACGGCCTAAAAGGTCGTGGCGCTTCGCCCACACCAGAACCAAGGGGCAAAGCGCTTGCGCCCCTTGGCAATCCCTCAGCACCCCGGCGAAATTTAAACAGCAAAATTTCCAACGGGGGAGATTGGTGTCTGTAAGTTTGAATCGCTGGGTTAAAATCATGATGTTCACTGAAATAAGAAGCGCATAATCTCAAATGCTTTTATTGATAACTTTAATGCCGAGAGTTTGCGCTTTTCGAAACCTGTGTAGATGCGGCCGAGGCCGTCGAAAACAGGGATGTTTTCGTTGAGCCCACAAGGACGTGCTTGCGGCGAGCCTCTGCAGCGTCTGCACATACGCCTGCCGCAGGCAATTGGAACCACATATACTCGACGTTGCGACAAACTGATTTACAGCCAATAAAGGTATGCCTGTCCGATCTTTTGGTTCAATTATGCGGAGTACTAACCATAAAATTATACCGCGCTGAGGGTTTAGTCAGTTTACATCAATAGGTTACATTGATATGTTTAATGTCAATTAATTAACGGCAGGGATATATCCGAGACGCTGGATAATAAGCTGTTATGTTTTAAGGACTATTCGTGTTCAAGTTTAACTCTAATGCAAAAAACTATATTTTCAGAATAGCGCCATTGGCTATATTGCTTGTAATGTTTGGTGTTATCTTGAATGAAGAGCAAAATAAAAAAGAAGTGCTTTATCAATTGTTTCATAGCGCCCAAGCGGCTGACAATCAAAATGAAGTAAGGTTTTATCGTTACCTTAAAGATATAAATTGCTCAATGATGGCAACAAGTTCAAATGATAAAAAGGTATTACAAATGTACATAAAGGTATTTGAAGATAGTATTTCAAATATGCTTACTGAAAGTCATACATCCCAAAAGACTAAAGGGCAGATTGAATCTGCTTTAGAGTATATTCCTTGCGAATGCAAAACTGGATCATAATAATAATTTAAAGCGGGACTGCTAACAGTTTAAAGCAGGCATATCTCCTCAAGCTGAAATAAGCACGGTTAGAATCTTCGTTCTAACGCATTTCTGTCCTAAAGTGAGTTTCACCTAACCTTCAAACAGGGGTTAAATCAACAAATAGGTTTTGAGTTTCTAGCAGCCAGATAAACAAAACCCGACGTTTTAGGCGTCGGGTTTTCGGTTTGATAACTCATTAAAAACAGTCAAACACTAACGGCTAATACAAATGCTAAAAACAAACACCATCAGCGAAATTGACTGTTCAAGTAACAGCTATCCACCGGTGGCATTCATAAACCGTAGGATCTGGGTTTCACCGTTGGGGTCAAAGCGATGCTCTTTTGGCTTGTGCTTGATGCCATCTAGAATGGCAGTTTTTAGCTTTTCTATGTCACCGGGGAACTCACGCACTATGGCTTTTAAGTCGACGGAGTTTTCATTGCCTAAACACAGCAGTAAACGACCTTCTACCGTGACTCGGACTCGATTACACTCGTGGCAAAAGTTATTGCTGTGGGGTGAAATAAAGCCTACGTGAATATCGCTGCCGGGCAGGGTGTAATAACGCGCAGGCCCGCCGGTTCGGCGATTAGATACCGTTATTTCATAACGCTCTCTAATGAGCCTTTTGATCTCATCGCTGCTGCAATGGCGGCTGCGTTTGCGCTCGTCGATCACCCCTAAAGGCATCTCTTCGATAAAGGCGATATCGAGATCACGATCACGGCAGAACTCAATCAGATCCAGCACTTCATCGTCATTTTGACCGCGTAGGATCACCGCATTAACTTTAATCTTTTTAAAGCCAGCTGCTCGTGCGGCATCAATACCTGCAATGACGCGGTTTACCTTGCCGTTACGTGTCAGCTCAGTGAAGAGATCCGGTTTTAACGTATCGAGGCTGATATTGAGGCGGTTAAGCCCGGAATCATGCATCTCTTGGGCAAAACGGGTCAATCGAGAACCATTGGTGGTCATCGAAAGCTCTTCGAGACCGGGGAGCTTGCCGAGTAGCTTAACCAATTTGTTGCAGTCGGTTCTCACTAAAGGTTCGCCACCTGTTAGGCGTATTTTCTTAACGCCTAACTCGGTAAAAGCCTGTCCAATCCAGGCCAATTCTTCAAGGCTTAGCACATGTTCTTTGCTTAAAAAACAGGGATCTTCACTCATGCAATAGACACAGCGAAAATCACAGCGGTCAGTTACAGACAGCCGTAGGTATTCGACCGTACGGCCAAAGTTGTCAACGATCAAACTCATACTACTTACCTATATGACCCTTAAAGAAGGTCGGAAAAAGGTTGAATATACACTGTGTCACCTGGATTCAACTGGTCATCTTTCTCGCCTATCACGATGAGACAGTTTCCTTTTACCATAGAGCTAAGCATCCCTGAGCCTTGAGCACCTGTTGTGGTTACATGTAACTTGCCATCTGCTGACAGATGGTAGATCCCGCGCATAAATTCGGTACGACCGACTCGGCTGCGCAGTGGTTTATCTGTAATCGCTGGCACCATAGTCGGTGTCCAGTTTTGCTCTCCGGCAAGTTTGCGGATAGCGGGTTGTACAAATTGTAGGAACGACACCATGACCGCAACTGGGTTGCCTGGTAAGCCGAAGAACAGGCTGTTGTCGATCTGACCGAAGGCCAATGGGCGGCCTGGGCGCATGTTGATGCGCCAAAAGTTTATCTGGCCTACTTCTTCCAATACGGTTTTGATGTAGTCAGCATCGCCGACAGATACGCCACCTGAGCTGATCACGATATCAGCTTGCTTAGCTGCATCGGTCAACGCCGCAGCTAGTGCGGTTTCGCAGTCTTGAATAATGCCTAAGTCTATCACTTCACAACCGAGCTGCTGCGCCATCGACTTGATAGTGTAGCGGTTGGAGTCAAAGATGCAGTTAGGCTTTAACGGTTCGCCTGGCTGGCAAACTTCATCACCGGTAGAAAATACCGCAATGGTTGGACGCTTGAAAACGGCTAGTTCGCCAAAGCCTAATGAGGCAAGTAAACCTTGTTCTGCAGCATGTAGACGCGTGTTTGCGGCTAGTGCGGTCTCGCCTTGGGCTATATCTTCGCCAGCTTGTCTTACGTGTTGGCCTAAAGCCATTTCACCTTCAAACTCGACTTTGCCGTCTTGCTCATTTGCCAGTTCACGCAGCTGAATGGTGTCTGCACCCGCGGGCATGGGAGCGCCTGTCATGATGCGTACCGCTTCACCGGCTTGAATAGTGCCAGCATAAGCGTGACCCGCCATCACTTCGCCCATTACGGTATAGGCTTGGTTGTCTTCGCCTAACTTAAAGGCGTAACCGTCCATTGCTGAATTGGTGTGTTGTGGCACATTAACCGGAGAGATGGCATCTGCAGCCAGCACTCTATTTTCAAGTGCATCTAGCTCAACGTTTTCAGTTGCTGTCACTGGTGTGACATAGGAAAGAATTTTGTCGATGCCTTGGCGTACTGACAACGTAGTGCTGTTATCGAGTTCGCAACCACAGCTGGGTGCCATCGGCAGGTCGATTGGGCATGGCTTCCACGTTGCGATGTACTCGCTAACGTAATCGGCAATTTGCTCAACGTTATTGATGTCTAAGCGGCGCAACTCTTGTGGTATCTCGGTGTCGTCGCAGCAGGCAATCGCAAGAATATTATCATCAAAGGTGTGAATGAAAGGTTTGCCATGAGCGGCTCGATGCAGCTCAATTTTTGGTAGCTCGAGCTTTTTAAAGCCCTCTACCAATACGATGTCGACCTTGTCCGCTTCAATCTGCTGTAATAGATGCGGTAGCTCAGGATCTGTGTCTCTGGCATCTTCAGTCATTAAGGCCCAGCGCACGTGTGATGCCACTAGCATCTGTTTGGCGCCTGCTTTACGCATCTCATAACTGTCTTTGCCGGGAATATCGACATCAAAATTATGATGAGCATGCTTGATGACGGCAAGGCGAATGCCACGGCGATTAAGCTCTGGGATTAATTGTTTCAATAATGTGGTTTTGCCAGTGCCACTGTAGGCACAAAATCCGAGAACGGGAATAGGTAACGGATTGGTAAAGGGTATGCTCATTTACACCTCTGGTTGTTTTTTTCGTTGGTGATGGCTTCACTAAGCTGCTGTTTTTGTTCTGGCGTATTGACGTTAATAAAGGCATTTGGCTGGTCGCTGAACTCGGTCACCACATAATGGTGTTTGGCGTACCAAAAATAGATTTTACGCTCTCCGCCATCTAAAAAGGCTTTCATTGACGTGCGTAAACTGGGTTTTAATAACATGACAACGGGTTGCTCACGCTTACCATCACTCGCCACCGCAAGCTCTGCATCGGCACTCTCTAACTGAGTTAGCATGCGTGCCACTAAATCCAGCGGTAACAATGGACAATCGCAAGGTACGACCATCAAGTAGTCCGCATTGGTATGACTCATTGCAGTGATCATGCCTGCCAATGGACCTAAATAACCGCTATCTTGGTCACTTATCACCTTAAAGCCGAATTCAGAATACACCTTTTGGTTGCGGTTCGCGTTGATCAGGATCCCCTTAACTTGAGGTTGTATCCTATCAATTGTATGTTTGATCATCGCTTGGCTATCTAATTCAACTAAGCCTTTATCGTCGCCACCCATACGCCTGGCCATTCCGCCAGCGAGGATCACAGCATCGATCGTTGTCGTCATCACGTCTTCCCGTTATTAGTTGCAGCTTACTTAACAATAGCAATCATATTCCGTCGCTTAATAACTTAATGTTGGCGGAATAGCAATTTGGGTCTAGTTACTTGGCCATACTGTTTAGCATGTTGGGATTAATATGGACTGCTAAAGTTGGTGCTGCTTCAGGCACCTTATCACTGGTGCTAATTCTATTATTATCGATTAGCCATGCATGGTCGCAGATTTGCGTCAGCATACATGACTGATGGCTACTAATTATCATCCCCGTACCTTGCTGTTTTAGATCGGAGATCATCTGCAAGACCAGGCGTTGTGAATGCTTATCCATATTTGAGGTTGGTTCATCAAGCATCAACAGTTTGGGCTCTACAATCCAAGCTCGTGCTATGGCCAATCGTTGTCGTTCACCACCAGATAAACTGGATGCCGATTGCGACAGTAAATGAGTTAACTGTGCCATCTCAATCGCTTGTTCTGTACGTGCATTCAGCTTTGCTTTGTCGCAGTTTGAGAAAGCCAAAGGATAGGTGAGGTTATAAAGCACGCTGCCATCAAAAAGATAAGGGTGCTGATGCAGATAAAACGCTTTACCCACAATGGCATTGCTGCGCCACCATGGCGCAATTGAATAACCGATGGCCTGTACTTGGCCTTGACTGGGTTTAATCAGTCCAGCCAATAATTTCATTAACGTGGTTTTGCCGCAGCCGTTATCACCCTGTAGATGAATCACTTGGTTTTGCGGAAAAATAAGCTCTTGAGCGCTGAACAGATGCTTATCATCGAAACGCATCTCAAGATCTTGTGCAATAATTTTTGCCATGCTAATTAATGACTCCTCGGCTCGGCCTTGCCTCTTAGCGTACCTAAGGCAAAGTTTAGCACTAGTGCTAATACTAACAGGACAAGCCCAAGTGCTATCGCTTGGGCAAAGTCACCCTTACTGGTTTCTAACGCGATAGCGGTGGGAATATTTCGAGTGACACCTGCAATGTTGCCGCCGACCATCATTGAGCAACCTACCTCGGTCAGAATACGGCTAAACGCGGCGATAATAGCTAATAATAGTGGAACTTTGAGCTCTCTGCAGACGGCCCAAATTGCGCTGTACCAAGGCGCGCCTAATGTTCGGGAGGTTTCCCAAGCGCGGCGGTCAACACTGGTGAACGCCGCTTGGCTCATGGCGACAAGCACTGGCGCACAGATCATCATCTGGCCTAAGATCATGCCTTTTTGAGTAAAAAGCCATTTTAGATCGCCAAGTGGCCCCATGCGAGTTAACAGCAGGTAGACTAATAATCCGATAACAACGGTGGGAATGGATTGCAGAGTTTGAATCAAATTGGTGACCAGCCAGCGGCCACGGAAGCGAGAAAAAGCCAATATGAAGCCGAGCACCATTGAGGGCAGCAAGGTAATCACCAGTGCTGCAAATGATACTGAAAAAGATACCGATATAATGGACCAGACTTCTGGATCCAATGAAAACAGCAGGCTTAACGCCTGCTGTGTTAGGGCTAACCAGCCTTCATTCATTCGCTATATGTTGCCTTGAACAATTGTTCACCCTGAACCTTATAGTTGTTGATCATCCCTTGCGCCTGCGCGCCGATCAGCCAGTCGCTTAATGCTTTAGCCCCTTTATGGTTTAAGTCAGGGTACTTGTCTGCATTAATCAGCATGATTTGATATGGATTCGCCAGTGCTTGCCCGCCATCAAAATCTACTGCAAGGCCGATTTTACCTGAATATGCCACGAAAGTACCACGGTCAGATAAGGTATAACCTTGTAAT
Organism: Shewanella abyssi; assembly: GCF_023284025.1. Taxonomy (GTDB): domain Bacteria; phylum Pseudomonadota; class Gammaproteobacteria; order Enterobacterales; family Shewanellaceae; genus Shewanella; species Shewanella abyssi. The sequence continues at coordinate 83,824 of NZ_JAKIKR010000016.1, forward strand.
TCGTTTGCCATTAGTAGCGTTTTGCCCATGCCTTGGCCTACAGAAGTATAGCCGTCAAATTCAGGCTTAACATTGGCTTTACCCCAAAGGATAAGCTCTTTCATGTTGGTGCCTGAGTTATCACCGCGTGAAATGAATGGCGTAGCGGATTTCGCTATCTTGGCAAATGCCGCTTCGGCAGAGTCACTAGAGCGGATGTTAGCAGGATCATTCTTTGGACCTAAGATAACAAAATCGTTTTCCATGATCCCACGTGGAAGTCTGCCATAACCTTCAGAAACAAATTTGGCTTCTGCAGCGGGTGCGTGTGTCATTACAACATCCACATCACCTTGGCGAGCCAGCTTAAGCGCTTTGCCTGTTCCTGTAGCAATCACCTGTACTTTATAACCGCTTTGGGCTTCGAAAGTCGGTAACAGGTTTTTTAATAAACCTGAATTTTCAGTACTGGTCGTGGTTGCTAGCTTAATAACTTCATTGGCTTGAGCTGGCATTCCAACAAACAATGCAGCAGTCACAGCAAGACCAATAACGCGTTTAAGGTTTAACATTTTTACTCCTTGGCAAATATAAAAGGGTCACTCCATACCTGAGTCACCACTGGAAAGTGAAATCACTTCTCTATTTGAAGAGCAAGTTTGATGCCATTTATGTATTCGAGGATTTTGTATCACATCAGTCGCTTAAGTGTGAGCTTGATCCCATGGTTATTAAAAACCATTCAGACAATATGTCCCAACGTCGTTAAAGCGTGGTTCATAGTGACCTATTCCCCCCCGTTAGGTGATAGACTTTGTTCATTATGAGTCAAAATGTCCTGTTTAAGACAAGATGAGCCAGAGAGTAAATGACATGAAGCCACTTCCTTCCGCGGTATCGGTACTAATTGTTGACGATGAACCTGGTATGCGCAGCTTTTTAAAAAAGGCACTCGCTAAGAAATTTGCACTGGTGGAGACGGCTTCCAGCGTTGAAGATGCAGAACAACTGCGTTCGCGTTGTCATTTTGATCTACTGATCGTCGATATTCGTCTGCCTGGCCGTTCAGGAATAGAGTGGCATGAAGCGCTCAATGATCAAGAGCGACGCTCTGACATCATCTTTATGACGGGTTATGCCGATATGGACGTGGCCATCAAAGCGCTTCGTGCAGGCGCATCTGACTTTATTATGAAACCCTTCCATCTCGAACAGATGATGAAATCCGTTGACCGCTGCATTGAGCGACGCTTATTGAAGCGCGAAAACTTGATGTTGCGCCGCGAAGTATCGTTCAATCAATCGTCCACCATCATCGGCCAAAGCGATGCTATGAGCGAAGTGAAAGATATCATTGCCCGTGTAGCGCCAACTAATGCGGTGGTGCTCATCGAAGGTGAGTCGGGCACCGGTAAAGAGCTCGTCGCTAGGCAGCTGCATACCTTAAGTGGACGCCAAGGGCCATTTGTGGCGGTGAACTGTGGTGCTATTGCGCCAGAACTGCTTGAAAGTGAGCTATTTGGCCACTCAGCTGGTGCTTTTACTGGCGCAAAAGGTAACCGCGAAGGGCTATTTAGCTTTGCATCGACTGGCACCATTTTCCTCGATGAAATTGGTGAAATGCCGTTAAAAATGCAAACCGCTTTACTACGCGTGTTAGAGCAACGAACCATCAGGCCAGTGGGCAGTGAGAAAGAGATTAATATTGATGTCCGGGTGCTTGCGGCAACAAACCGTAAGTTATCTGAAGAAGTCGCAGAGGGTAACTTTAGACGAGATCTCTATTACCGCTTAAACGTACTCGAGATTGTTGTCCCACCACTGCGTGATAGGCCAGAGGATATTGTAGAACTAACGCATCACTTCACCTGCCAATTAGCAGCAGAATTGGGGGTAAAAGAGGTGGTCTGGAGCCATGAAGACTTACTCAAGTTACAGCAACACGAATGGCCGGGTAATATCCGCGAGCTGCGTAATATGATTGAACGCTGTATATTGCTCGGTAAGCCGCCTGCCGAGTACTGGAAAACCCAACCTAAGGCTGAGATGGTTGCCGAATCTGGCTACCCATTGCAATGGGCGCTGAAAGACGTTGAGCGCGATCACGTGACTCGAGTCGTTGATATACATGGTGGTAATAAGTCAGCTGCAGCAAGAGATCTTGGCGTGTCACGTAAGACCCTAGACCGAAAATACAAAGAGTGGTTTGGCGGCGAAAAGAACATAGAAGCATAACAACGAGTTAGTCAGGAGAGTTTAGGTGTCATTTTTTTCCAATATCTTTGGTGTTAGTTGGCAGCAGATGCAAGCTAAGGTGCGCTATCGCATCCTTATTCTGACCCTACTACCGATTTTGTTAACACTGGTTAGCCTAGTGTTTATTACCATCTATTGGAATATAAGCTACACAGGTCAGCAGCTCTTTATGAAAGTAAAAGCTGATTTAACCGTGGCCAATAGTACCCTGGTATCGGTGCAAACCACTCAAGAAAAACGCCTTGAACTGGTGATGGAGTCTTGGGCATTTCAAAATGATTTTAGAAAAATAAATTTCAATGGCAAATTATCTAGAGAAGCACTGACGCAGCATCTATCACAGACTAAAGTTGATATCGATTTAGATTTCTTACGTTTAATCAGCGTTGCTGAAGCGGCGGCTGACCCCGATCTGCGGCAGATGTTACCTCATATTGAAGCTGACCAACCATTTTCTGGACTGATGGTGTTGTCACCCAGTCGTCTTTCTCGTATTGACCCTGTTCTGGCTGAGCGAGCCAAAGTCACGGTAATGAAAACACAAAGAGCGCAGGAACCGAGCAAGACGGAAGAGAAACGTGGTTTATTAAGCCGTTCATTACTGCCCATCCCTGATGCATCAGGGAATGTTGCTTGGTATTTAGATGGTGGTATTTTGCTCAATCGAGATGCTAGAATCGTCGACCATATTCGCGATCTGGTGTATGACAAGGGGACACTGCCGGAACGTTCCATCGGTACCGTGACCATTTTCCTCGATAATATTCGTATTAGTACCAACGTGCCACTGCATTTTTTCCCTCAAGGTGACAATGAACGAGGTAGAGCGCTTGGCAGCTTGGTGTCGTCAGAAGTGCGTGAAAAGGTGTTAAATCAGGGCTTGCTATGGGTCGATCGTGCCTTTGTATTTAATGATTGGTTTATCTCGGCGTATGCGCCATTAATGGACGTACAGGGAAAACGTATCGGTATGATCTATACCGGATTTTCTGAGTCACCCTTTATTCACAACTATTTACTCAATATTATCGAACTTGGCACTATTTTAATGTTGGTGCTATTGGTTTCTGGTTGGCTGGTTTATCGTGGCGCCTACAGCTTATTGCAACCGATTGAGCGTATCCACCATGTGGTAAAAGCGGTGCAATCGGGGCGTAATCTACGTATTGGTTCCTTGGGTCTTGATAGTGGCAATGAACTGTCTAATCTTGCTGAACAGTTTGATCGTATGCTGGATCTGTTGCAGCGACGTAATACGCAGATCCAAGCAGCTGCAGAGCAGTTGGAGGTTAAAGTAGAAGAGCGTACTCGCAGCCTGCAGGAAAAAACTGAAGAACTGCAAGCGAACGTAGCATTACTGAATGAAACTCGTCAACAGCTAGTCATCAATGAAAAGTTAACCGCGTTAGGTGAGTTAACCGCAGGGATCGCCCACGAAATTAATAACCCGACGGCGGTGATCTTGGGCAACATGGAGTTGTTAAAGTACGAGCTAGGCGATAAGGCTGATGTCGTTGAAGAGGAGATAGAGCTAGTTATTCAGCAGGTTGGACGTATCAGTACCATTATCCGCAGTTTGCTGCAGTACAGCCGTCCTGGGGAGTTTAATGCCCCACTGGAGATGCATCAAATCACGCCGATTATTGAAGAGATGTTAGTGCTAGTACGTCACTCAATACAAACGCAAGAAGTGGTGCTTAGCCAAGAGCTTAATGCAAGTTATCCAGTGCAAGTTAACCGTCCGCAATTACTGCAGGTATTGATTAATATTGTAGTCAACGCCGCACATGCAATCGATGATAAGGGTCAGATATGGATCCGTACATACGACTGGGTACAACGTGGTGAGCCTGTTGGGGTCAAAATTGAGATTGAAGATGAGGGTAAAGGCATTCCTGAAGAGGAACTTAATCGTATTTTCGACCCTTTCTACACTACCCGTAAAGATGGTACTGGTCTGGGACTATCGTTAAGCTACGGTATTATAAAACGTATTGGTGGCACTATTGAAGTGAGCTCTACTGTGGGTAAAGGCAGTTTGTTCACCATTGGTCTGTACCATACTGCGGTAGAAGAGCAGACAAATGCCCCTTATGAAGGCCTACAGTTTCACGGTAACCGCGCCGCCCCCTCCTAATTCCTATCAACGCTGGGCCATGACTAATATTTTTATTTAACGCGGGGATGATAATCCCGGCTATCAAAAAGCGTGTGAGCAATGTGGTGTAGCCATTGCTGGTTGCAAGCGTATGCAAGAGGCTATCATCAAGGAATTTCAGGCAAAAAAAAGCCGGGATAAAAATCCTGGCTATTAAAAAGCGTGTGAGCAATGTGGTGTAGCCATTGCTGGTGCAAGCGTATGCAAGAGGCTATCATCAAGGAATTTCAGGCAAAAAAAAGCCGGGATAAAAATCCTGGCTATTAAAAAGCGTGTGAGCAATGTGGTGTTGCCATTGCTGGTTGCAAGCGTATGCAAGAGGCTATCATCTAGGAATTTTAGACAAAAAAAAGCCAGGATAAAGATCCTGGCCACAAAGTGTGTGTGAGCAATGTCGTGCTGATACCAATAATATTTAATATATTGCCAATTCAGAGGCTCTCAAACTTTTCAGTTCAAGGCGCATCGATGAGATAATGGCTATTCCCTTGTAAATCAATGCAAAGCAGAAATGGAACGTTTGAGAGCCTCCCTTTGGGCGGTTTTCAATGCGCTGTATGCTGCGTTGAGCGATTTCGCTATAGAACAACTATTAACTTCAATCATTCGCCTTGCCTTCAGCGCATTGAATTCCCGCTGAACGTACAAATATTGAGTATTATTGGTATATAAACTCGAACCATAAGGAGATGAGATCCCTAAAAGTGTGGAGTTCTGGAACGCATGTAAATAATAATCATTATCATTTGGTTGTGCAAGTTTTATTTCCACTTTAGGGCTAATTAATTTATCGCTAGGAATTTCAGACAAAAAAAAGCCAGGATAAAAATCCTGGCCAAAAAGTGTGTGTGAGCAATGTCGTGCATATACCATGGGTATAAAAAAACTCTTTGCAGTATAAAGATGATGAGAACTTTATAGAGTGACCTGAGTTCTGGAACGCGTGGTAATAGTAATCATTCTCATTTGTATTTGCAAGTTTTATTATCAATTTAATGTCAGTTGCATCTAGACCAAGTGCATTAGGTATTAGACCTGTTTTTGCAGGTGGAGTTTGTTTTGGCTTAAGTGCTGATTATCAGCGGTCATCGCAGTGATCTGATATTGATTGTTGATTAACATTTTCAACATAGCAGGAAAGCAATTACGGGTCTTAACTTCGATACGGCTATAGCCTTGCTCGCGAGCCCAGCGCTCTTGATACTCAAGTAAGCTCTTGGCTAGACCTAAACCTCGGTAATCCGGTGCTACTCCACCAAGCCAGCTGTAAAATACATTCTCTGCAGTTTGATAGCCCAATTTAAAACCAGCGACTTCACCTTCTATCTTTGCGATAAGCAAAAGAGACGGTGTTGCTAGCAAGCGGTTACTGATTTCTTGGCTAGAATACGGCTGGTCAAATTCCGGGATGGCATCATAAGCGCTGCTCAGTAATGCTAAAGCTTCAGCTGTGAACTCAGTAACTGCTTCTATTTCAATCGTGTACATTTTCTACTCTCATTAATTTAGCCTGTTCACCTAGAATGCTCTCAATAAAATGAGCTAAAGGTGAACGAATCGGCTAAATTATAACAGGTCTGTCCAGTTGCTGTTAAGCCCTGGGAGC
>NZ_JAKIKR010000017.1 GCF_023284025.1 Shewanella abyssi
CCTCCTTTTACCCAAAAATGGAGAATTAACATGAACAACCTACAACAACTATTCAACACATGGCTCGAATCAATAAAAAACAATGAAGTAGCTTTCCTTAAATACTATTCAAAACTAGCGAAAAATCATAATGCTTTTGGTGTAAGTCAAGCTTTTGGGAAGTGGCTTAATCACAACGATATCACTGAGTATTTACTATTAGCTGAAAATAATAAAGTAGATTACTCTAATGCATCCCTATATAAAGAAATATCTCGATATCGAGCACATGAAGCCATTAAGTTAATGAAAAAAACCGCTATCGAGACAGAGTTAGATGAATTAGTTTTAACACTTTTCTCAGCCACCTCAGAAATCAACAACGAATGCTCATGCTTTTTGGAAGATATACTCGTTGATTTAAATGATAATTTTGCAAAGTGTGTAGAATACGCTAATTAAATTGCCTAAAAAAGTGCCTGCTAGTATAAGAACTCAAAAATCAGCTAGCAGGCAATTTCAATAGGTTCATTCCACTATATTATTAGCAGACTTACCCAACCGCTTCATCAGCACATCAAACATCAGCCCAGCAAAGCCTTTTGCTTCTGCTTCATTAGAAAGTAGCTTCATCGCCATATCGTTATGAACATCCGTACTTTCAATAACTGCATCGTTGATTGAAGTCGGGAACTTACCGAGCATTGCTTGTTCTTTGGTGTTGCTACGTAGCTGATCCATTACCGTTTCATTTTCAGAGATCTTTCCAGCAATTGTATTGGCATAATTGAGCATATCGTTTTCAGATAAACCATCTTCAATAAATAGGTCATTCATGTGATCAATAATTTCATTGAGCAATTCAGTCTTAGGGTCTTTCGGTGCAGAGCCAGAGCCTTCTTTACTTGGAACCAAGTAAGGCTTTGGTTCTTCACCCACTTTATTACCTAACTGTAAATCAGCTTCTCTTTTCTCGTGCAAACGATAGTGAGTCATTGCCACATCACTACGAACAATATAATCTTCAATAGCATCGAAGCGCAATAGAGGGTGTAAATGCTTGGCAAATACACTTAAAGGTCAGTAACGGCTCAGGCTTTTTAGTGGTTGGGTCTTTGAGTTGCCTGTCCTTCATATACTGATGAAACGATCAAATAGATAGAAATAAAGGGAGGTAATGATAAACATAGCCCTCCTATATTTGTATTTGTGATACCGATTAATTATAATTGTGTGGCTAGTGAGAGCAAAGTACTTTAATTATTTTGAAGTATTACATTATTTTGGATGCTTAAAACTAACCTCTCAATATCAGAAATCAATTTGTTATATTTATCTGTTGATTTTTTATCAATGCAATAATATTTCTCATCATATTTTAAGATTGAAATCAAATATGAGCGGTAGCCAACTAATTTATTTAAAATCTGATCTTTGCAATACCTTTCTACATGCTCTTTTTTTATTGGTTTATAATTAAAGTACTTGTCAGAGACTTTAAAATCAAACAGCTTTGTCATAATTACTTCTGCAGTTTTGTGCTGCTCTAATTCGTGAATCAATTTTCCAATTAGATATGTTTTTTTGTTTGAGATTCTAATACTACCTTGTCCATCTGAATAGTTCGTGCCTTCGATTGTGTAACCGTTTAGAGATAAAGTATTGGTTGCCTTCACGGTCTTTTTTTTGTTTAATTTAAACCCGATAACATTAACTATAAGTGATATTTCTTGGATAAATCTGTCTGTATGTAGAAAACTAAACTTTTTATTTTTGGATTTACCAAATAAAATAAAATCAAGCGATAAATCAATGCTTTCAGAATTAGACTTTGATGAAAACAACATGTCATCTGCATATCGAGTATAGATTATATCATTTTGAGAGCAGTAGTCTTCAATGATAATATCTATTTTCCTGAAAATGATATTAGAGATTACAGGTGATGTTTTAAATCCCATCGGAAGAATGCTCTTCCCTGAAAACACTTTATTTTTTGATTCTTTAGGAACTTGGTATGTCACAAGATTAACAAATCCATTTAAAACTCTCTGCTTCATTTTTTCATCTAAAAACTCATCAGAAAAATAACTTCCAAACGAATCTCTTATCAATTTCTTCGATATAGAATGGAAAAAATTTTTTAGATCAACTCTCATGAAGTAATAATTGTTTCTATGAGGCTCAAGAAAGTCTAAATAGGATTTATTTACAACATAAGCTTTAGCTGCGCCGTTGAGAGGTATATTAGATAAAAAGTTTGCAACTAGTCTCTCCTGCACTTTCAGAAGAACCTTTGTATCAGGATGATGATTATTTAACTTGTAAACAAACTTATTTCCTAATTTAAACTCTACAACCATTGCAGGGTCTATAACTGGTATGCCTGACTGGGGGCTGAACTTGCTATATCCAGAGATAACTCGTTCAGTAAAAAATTCTTTATCTACATTAATCATTGTTCTATCTCGATACATTGAACATCTTTTCACGTTCGTGCTTCAAAAGTGACCAGTGTGACCAAGTAATCACAACTAGTACTCAGCAGAGCTAGGAGCGTCAAGCGCTCACTTGAATAATCAAGTCCCTTTATTCTATCGATTTAGAAACGTGATCGATAATACCATTAATTTCAGGGAAATAGTATCTGAATTGGGAAATAAATTTATAGCTACTATCATTTTTTTCGCCTTTTTCCATATACTCTAAACTGAAATTGAGGAAACTAGTTACCCAACCTCCAGTCTTCGACAATTTACAAGGAAAGTTTTTCATATAAACATCTTTAAAAAGTTCAACATCACCTCTAAGTTCTTTTGATAATTTTGGGTAAGCTGAATTTGAGCAGCTAACTAAAGTGTCTGTTTTACCTTCAAATAAAAGCCTGAAAATAGTTATCAAGTATTCTATACTGTATTCTTTATCTCTTATTTCTTTAATAATTGTTCTTATATATTTTATTTTTATTTTTTTTGAAAATAGAGTTTGCGAGGCTGACAACGTTCCTTCGTATACAGGTTGCGCAAATATCCCTAAATAAGCTGTTTTAACATTGCCGCTCTTTTTGAAGGCTCTTGATAATCCGTCTAGCCTTTGAGCAGCATCACCTTTCCCTCCAACATAAGTATTATTCTTAAATTCAGAAATTATCCATAAAAAGAAAATACCGATACTTTTATCATTAATAAAGCTTCCTTCTATAGTTGTGCTGGTTATATATTTCTTTGATTTTGCGACAGTTACCTTATTAATTCTTTTGATGAAGTTATAGTATCTAAAGTGTTTAAATGATGCTTTACTTTCCACTAAATCCTTTTCTTTACCATCCTGCCCTAACATGCCAAGCAATGATCTTTTTAACTTGTAATCTTCAGTACCCCATATGGAAAATTTAAATTTATCTCTTTCTTCCAGTAAATTTACTTCTTTCGTTAAGAAAGTGATTGCGCCATTATTACTATTTATAGAGATCATTTTATCGGCATCGTATAAAATAAGGTATGGAATAGAAAGTTTAGAGTTAGTAGGATTTATTGCCTTAAGCATAACCTCATTTGTACGGTAGACGTCTATATTCCTTAGACATTTGAATTTATTATTAAGGGCTAGATTACCAAATATTTCAAGCTCAGTCTCTCCCTCTACAAATAGAATGTACTCACTAAAAAACAATCTTGCTTCGTTATCACTAAAAACATTTAAAAACCGCTTATCCCTGTAGTGAGAGCTGATTTCCTTAGCAACCGTTGAATGATTGTTTTTTACAAGTTGTATTATTTTATGTTCTCCACCACTACTAAATAGTTTAATTACCATTTTTACAATATTAGGAGAGTGAGTTGAGAATATTATTGTTGGATTTGGTGTCTTGTATTTACCAAGTTCTATATCATTAGTTCTGCTTTTATAACTATCGTAAGTATTAAATAAATGCTGAATTAACTCCTCGTTTCTTTTTGGATGCAACCCTATTTCTGGTTCATCTACGAAAATTGTAGGTTGTATATACTCTCGGCGAGTCAAGGCAATTAATAAGTCAAGAAACATTTCTAGATATTTATGCGAATTTGTACCATCGGACTGTGAATCTAATTTATTCCCATTTATATTAAATGTATGCCCATCTAACCCAACCTTAATATAGTTATGAATTAACTCTTGATATTCATAAGGAGTTGTTTTAGTTATCGAAGATATTTTTTGTACATAATCTTTATATGAATTACTTTTAGGAGATATTTTTGAGTCAATGTAGGATATATGTTCATCTTTATTAAGTTTATTAGCACTTAAAAACTTAAGTTCACTAACAATACCCCAGAGTTTACTCCAGTCATACAAATCTAATCGGCGTGTATCTACACTATAAAAAGGGAAGATCCGTTTTATAATTCCTCTAACTGCTGGATCTTTGTCAGACCAGTATACTGCTCCACTCTTATTAATAGTTAGAGTCAGTGAGTATGTATAAGTATTACGCCAAAAATTACTTTTTTTAACTATGTAGCCCAGTTGGTTAGCTTGCTCACTTTTAAAAAGTGATTTATATATATTTCTTTGGTAATCACTTTTGTCTTTTTTTGAACTTACAACATGCTTTATTTTAGTAGTGTCAAAGACTAATGTTATGCTACCAGTTGCTGAATAATTTGAAAGTAACTGTGGCGGAACATTCTGCTCATCATTTAGTTTCGAATAGAAGTAATCAATTATTTTTAGTAAGTTTGTTTTCCCTGAGTTATTCCTACCTACAATACAATTTATATCTTTGAAATCATCTATGGAAAAATCCTCAAAGGATAATAAATTTTTTATTCTTACTGATTTTATACCCACTTTCAACACACCTTTTTACTAATGAACTCTGACAAACTTCAATATATCAATGTGACTTTTTAATGATAATGTTCAACCAAATTTCATCCCTATCAGGTCGCTTATCTGTTGTTTTCCATAGACTCTTTAATTTCAAATCCACTAAGTTTTTAGTAAGATAATTAAAGCGACATTCATCCATGTCAGTAAACAGTCTTCCACCTTTTTCTCGCTGTTTGATTCCGTACTTAAAAGACGCATACCAAACACCATTAGGCTTAAGAGAGCGAGATAACACCTTTATAGTTTCAAGTAACTGACCTTCAGGAACATGAAGCAGTGAAGCACAGCTCCAAATGGCATCGTATCGCTCAACATCATCAACTTGGTCAAAACGTTTTAGCTGTACATCTAAACCCGTCACTATTCTTGCTCGTTTAACCATCTCGCTGGATGCGTCTATCGCATCCACTCGAAACCCCTTATCTAAGAATGCCTTACTGTCTCGTCCTGAACCACAACCTGCATCAAGAATTAATGCATTATTGGGTAACAAATCCACAAATGGAAGATATAGCTCTTCCATATCAACACCAATAGTGTTTTCAAAGAAGTCATCAGCGTTGTCTTGGTAATATTGAATACTCATTAGAAAGTAATTATTCCTTTAATTTCAGGATGCCATTCGTGAATAGCTGTTTGTTTAGCTTCAGCATACTGACTTTGTAAGAAGTTAGCTCTTTGCCTCTCATTTTTACCTGTTTGCTGAATTAAAGTTTCACGAAGAGGGAGGTGGCTGTTAATGAAATACTCATTTCGCTTGTGTAGCTTTCTTAGGAGAGCAATATTAGGTACCTTGGCAAACTTACCATTTTCTCCTCTATTACACATTTTACAAGCTAACACGAGGTTCCAAACACCATTCACGTTTTGAATAGTGTCTTTGAGCATCCAAGGGAAGAAGTGATCTACATCAGCAAGAGCTGGTGAGTCACTATCAATACTAATATGGTCATAGCAATAGAAGCAATGTCCCTTTTGATAGCCGTTTAAACTATCACGGCAACTGGTGATATCAACTCGCCTTTCTTTGTCACTGGTGAATAATGTTTTAAGCTCTTTATCGTACTCAACCGAAATTAGGCTTCGTGATACGCCCATCTTCCAACCTTGCTCAACTAATCTCCAACGGGCTTCGGTTTCATTCGAAAAACTCTCAAACTGCTGACTTTCCGATAAAGTGAAAAAGTTATCAGTCAGGCGAATGCCTTTATGGGATTTCCGTTCATCTAGAAAAAACCGTTGTGCTATTTCTGAATTATTAACATTGTGGAATGCGTCTATAACATTATTAAAACCGAGTTTTACTGTTGAGTTGATTAGAGCATCTTTACTTATGTGTCCGTCATTATAAGACACGCAACTATCAATAAACTTACTTGATTTGGATGTGATTTGCTTAGGGGTATGCTTGAGGTGTTCGCAAAGGTGATGACTAAACGGTTCAGCCAATTCCTCTAGCGTGACAAGGTCATTTGATGACCTGTTTAGCTCATACAATGATTTTGCCAAAGCAAACTTATATGCAGCCACATTGCGCCCAAATAAGATAATTGAACGCCAATAGTTTTCTAATGAGGGATCAACTTGATAAAACTCCATGACTATAAATTAGCCTTTATCGAATTATCACTTTTCCCCAGTCCCTTCATCAACACATCAAACATCAGTCCAGCAAAGCCTTTCGCTACTGCTTCATTAGAAAGTAGTTTCATCGCCATTTCGTTATGAACATCCATACTTTCGATAACGGCATCGTTGATTGATGTAGGGAACTCACCCAGCATTGCTTGTTCTTTGGTGTTGCTGCGTAACTGATCCATTACCGTTTCATTTTCAGAGATCTTCCCAGCAATCGTATTGCCATAATTGAGCATATCGTTTTCAGATAAACCATCTTCAATAAATAGGTCATTCATGCGATCGATAATTTCATTGATCAATTCAGTCTTAGGATCTTTCGGTGCAGCGCTAGAGCCTTCTTTACTTGGAGCCAGGTAAGGTTTTGGTTCTTCACCCACTATATTACCTCCTATATTCACAGCATGTCACGATACTTAAACCCTTATCGGTTAAGTATTACTTTTGGTTTGCATGCTGAAACGTCAGTAGAGTATGTATTGCTCTGTGTTCCAGCACGCCCATCTGACCATGTAACAGTGAACTTAAGGCGATTCATATCAGGAGTATATCTAACTGCTACAGCGGCTTCCTCACCTAAATTAGTTAACTTATGGTTGGGCAGATATTCTACTCCATTACGTATGATTTCTGCTGGATGGTCTATGAAGAAAAACCCCATATCCATAGCATCATGACTACCAGTGTTCTTCAATATGACTTGAAATTGAGTGTCTTCTGTAACACTAATATCAACCTCAAACTTAGCTTTGAGACTTTCCTCCTTCGCAAGCGTTTTTAAGCACCTTGTATCCTCAAGTTCAGCTTTCTTTTCTTTTAGGAGTAGGACATTCAACTTATTTTGGTTTTCGGCGTACTCTGCGTTTATTAAACCTTGCTTAGTATTGACACGCCTAGACCATACGAACATACAGATATTTGCACCGAAACCTACAAAGGCTAACGCAAATGCCCCCAAAGCTATAAGGTCGCTCTTACTCCATTCTTGTGCTGCCTCTACCATTCCTTTTAATCCTATTAAGCTACAACTTATAGTTCTAACGAAATTTACATGATTTAATTTTTAAACACAAAGAAAGCAAGGAAACCTCTAAGCGACCGTCAGGTGACCGTTTAAAAAAATTAGTATCAGAGGCTTGCATCGCAGTTTTTGTGAATGCTGAACTGGGGGAAGGATTGTGCATGCGCCCCTCACTGAAGTATCCGCACATGCTTCACTCAAAAGCAAACAAGTTCAGGAACTGATTCGTGTTAGCCTAGATAGCCCGTACCGACACGTAGATGGACAGAAGTGGGTTAGTGCAACCACTCTAGTTAGTCTGACATTGATTAGAAAAAGTATCTTAGTTTATTCAAAAGCCCCAATTCGCTACTACCCCTTTATCGCTAAGTTAAGGCTTCTTCATAAGTAGTATAGTAGTGTCTATTTATACAGTTGTGAATAACTCGCCTCAAAGCGTCAAAAATTGGACTTCAAATTCATGTAAGGCCTCATAACGAATTTTAATAACTAATTAGTGCAACCTACAGTAAAATAAAAAAACACCACAGAGAGCGTAAAAAATCACTTTGCACGACCTCAAAAAAAACAACCGCCGATTTAAACAGATAAAGCTAAGTTTCCGTATAAATATTCACCAACTTGCGATAGGTAGTAAAAGCCATTAAAAACAACAACTAAGAACCACACCTTATTCTCTTACCCCATTTTAAACCACTTACTCACAACTTATCCACAGACTAAGGGGTGTAGATCTATTTGCGGAATGATTTAGCTGTGATATATTGTGTTTGTGTTAAGAGAAAAGCACTATATGTTGTGTTTTTAAAATTATGGGAAATAGAGGTCAATTAAAGAAAAGAGAGTGGAACCCCCCAACTAAGACGTCAGGGGTGATAGACGTCAAACAGCGCTATTAACAAGGATTGTCGAGATCCTCATGGAAGCGTGAGCCTGTTAACACATTCAAAACAGAGCTTATACCTTCCAGAAGTTAATGGCAAGACTATTTTGCCTAGGTATAGGACAGTAATAACATGGCTATAAATCGTAAGTCTACATCTAAATCGTTAGCATCAAAAGCATCGAAGGTGCTTAACAATCCATCATCATCTAAAGCTGCCAAAACACTTGCTGCATCTGCCCTTGCGCAGAAATCTAACTCTAAACAAACCAGTGCAAAGGTTGAAACCTTAGCATCAACTGTGATGAGAAGTAACAAGTACAGCGGTAACACTAAGCAGCTTGCTGCTTCTGTTCTATCACAATCAAATAAAGCGAGGTAACTCAAATGTCTAGACAACAACTGTTAGATGATGTGGCATGTGTGATTGAAGGTAATGGCTTTGAAGAAAGCAGCGATGGATTGCCTTTTACATATCAACGGAATGTGAGATACCCAAGTATTATTGATGGTAAAAGGGATACTGCGCACTTCCTCCTCCATACTAGAGATGGGAGTATACAGTTAGTCGTTAAATACCAAGAGGTTAATGGTACTGCGATTGAGAAGTTGGGCTATACAGCGCTGGATGCAAACCGTACACCCCATCAACAATATCTTGTTGTTTGTGGTGGTGATAAGTTACTCAGTCAGGGAATCGATTTTCTAAATGATAGAAAAAGTATAGCCCCTAAGCTCCATGCGCTTGATGTGCATGAACTTGATGAATTAATACCAAACTTAGTTCATTAACAGCTATTGGCTGCACATATTGCTGCTGTGTGGCCTTTCTTTCGTATCTAAATTAATTGGGTCAGAGTAAAATTTAGCGGTGTCATTTTCGAAAACAGGAATAACACATGCTCCAACCTTTGGCTCAAGCCTGTCATCCATAATTTGATTTTTTGTACGCCAAAAGACTATGGTTCCAGAGTTGACGAAATCACGAGCCAACTCACTTTGGGGCATTTCCGAGTTAGATCTTTAAATCTAATTAGTGAGTTTCGGATTAAAATTTCTATGCTGAGTGAGTTCAACTACAAATGAGTGGTCAAATTCACCGTACCACTACAATTACTATGCAACTGCATAGCAAACTAATGCAGAGACGATATCGCATTTTGAATAATATTTTGTTTGACTTAGTCAGTTATTCTTAACAATCCTGATTATTAACAAAATAACCACAAATTTGAATGCCTAGCTTAGAGCAGGTATTTCCCCTATCAAGCTTGCTTTATGTTTAGTTAATCACCACTTGTTTAGGGTAAAGGTAAACAATAGCCTTTACTTTGGCATCCAATTGGGTAATTTCTCCTTTGTCCATAAATAGCTCATCTGCTTCTTGGTCATTCAAAAGTTTATCGCCTACATAAATCTGGACATTATCATTGTAGAGATCTCCCATATCTGCGAAATTTTTTTCAATAATATATGCTTCTTCTTTTCTAGAAAACCTAAGGTACTTTATTGATTTTCTAACATCCTCATGATCAACATAAACTTCATCTTCTTTTAGAACCATCTTGTAACCTAACTGCTGACACATAAGGTTAAATTTCTTAGCATCTTTGGTTATTTCTTCAATTTTCTGTAGATCAAATATATTTTTACCACTAACTAAGAGCAAAGCTTCATCACGCTCTTTTTTTAGTCCATCCAAGGTCTGACTTGCCTTACTGAGCATTTTAAAAATCGAGTCCATAAGGGAGTTTTCAGATTCGACCAATTTGCTTTGTAACAGATCTATCTTTTCATTCATTTTAGTTATTTCAAAATCAAGCATTGAAATTGTGCCTTTCGCCTCTTTACTTTGGGTATTCTGAAGAAGATGACCTAGATAGAAGTGCTCTAAATGTGAGCGAAAGAAGTAGTAAGGTATCAAATAAGGATATGTACCTTTTGACTGACATGCATCCCCTCCCATACGTTGTTTATGGCTACACCGTAACACTGGCCATGAATGCTTCGACTTTTGTATCGAACAGCCTTTTCCACAATGACCACACTGAACCAAGCCGCTGATGTGCCATTCACGTTTTGGGTTTACATTTTTGTGCAGTTTATTTTTATGGATAGATTGAACCTTATAAAACAACGCCTCATCAACAGCAGCATCGTAAACCTTGTACCTCTCTACTTTATTAATCCACCAATAACCCAACACTACATCAGAGGTTAACCACTTCATGACGGTCGCAGGGTTCATTTCCCGCACTCTTTTAATCTCTGGATACCTCTCTTTCAATATCCGCAATATGTTTCTTTGCCCATTGCCAGAAACATACAGTTCAAACATATCCTTAATTACTTGGGAGTTTGTGTTTAACTTACCATTTTTATTAAGCCAGAACGGCTTTCTAAGATTTGGGGTAACGCCTTTTCGAGCTTCATCTCTGCGCTTATTGTAACTACCCAGTACTCGTTCTGAACGGTTTTGAGATTCAGCAAAAGCACCATGAATCTCTACTAATAATTTAACTTGTATTCCTAGGTCATCTTCCCCTTTAGGGCCATATCGAGCATCATCTTTTGCGGTTACGATGGTAACACCTGCTTTCCAGATCCTCCGCAGTAACTCTTGAGTTTCGGATACTTTCATACGAGAGAGCCGTGAGAAGCGCTCGACAAGCACAATAGATCCACGCTCAACTAGACCTGTTTCAATGTCATCAACAAGAAGACCGAGCGATCCTTTTAAGTGCTCCCCTGTACGCCCAGACATAGCTTTATCTTCATAAAGTCCAGCCTCAACAGCCCAATCTTGATTTTTTAACAACCAACTTTTCTGGGCTTCACCCTGCCGATATAATGAACTCCCACCTTCCTGCCCCTTACTACTAAATCGCTGATATAAATATACTTTAGTTAAAATACTCATGAATACGCCTTCACTAAACCCTTTATCTGCACACATTAGCATAAAGCTCACAGTTACAATGATCAATGAGCAATCCTTTCAGTTGCTCTGGCTTTTTGGCCTCTTCAATCCAACTGTCTGGTGTTTCACACTTTAAAAATGAATAAATAGGGGCAAGTAACTGCTGCATGCTGGGGCTCTTTGCTCTGTTCATTAAGCTGACTATTTTATCAGTTATTCTCTGCACAATCCTAGCTTAACACCTATGCTTAAAATGATTGGCTTGACTCTTGGTTGGTTTTGTTCAATAAATAGCCTCAGAGCTGTAAAAAGTTCGTCTGCAGTTTGGCGAGCCAATTTAATCTAAAAGTTAAATGCTAAACAAGGATAACTATAATGATATTGAATCACTTAATGGGGCTTTACACTCATCCAAAAGAAGAGTGGCACACCATTGAAAAAAATCACGAAGCACTTCGAAGTAGCTTAAGTCACATATTAATCGTTGCACTCATTCCCGCTATTTGTACCTTTTTTGCAACCTCACAAATAGGCTGGGATCTTGGCGTCGGAGAGCGTCAGTTTTTAACAACTGATAGTGCACTCATCATGTCTACAGGTATGTACTTTGGCCTTATAGCTGGCGTATTCGCACTGGCATATCTTGCTTTTTGGATGGCGAAAACCTTTGATGCAGACCCTAGTTACTCCCAGGCATTAGAACTTGCTGCCTATACTGCCACCCCGCTATTTATGGTCGGTTTAGCCACTTTATATCCAACACTATGGTTCATTATGATTGTTGGCCTAGCAGGCTTAGCCTACTCGGTTTACCTGCTCTACACTGGCGTGCCCATCATTATGAATATTCCCGAAGAGAAAGGCTTTATCTATGCCAGCTCAGTCGTCACTGCTGGATTAGTACTTTTAGTTGGCTTGATGGGAACAAGCGTGATCTTATGGAGTGTCGGTTTCGGCCCCATGTATCAATAGTACTTACATTGCGTGTTAGCTATACCAGTTAGCCCCGCTCTTTGTAGAAGACACAAAAAAGCCGACGTGATGTCGGCTTTTTAGATCAATAAGCAAAATTGCTCAATATGGGTTAACTTAAGCGAAAGTCTCGCGTAGCGGAACGGTCAAGTTAAACACAAGGTTTTCTTTAGTAGAATCTTTACTATCCGCACAGAAATAGCCTTCACGCTCAAACTGGTAAGCTTTTTCAGCGGCGGCATCGACTAAACCAGCTTCAACGAAACCGTGCTTAACGGTTAATGACTGTGCATTGAGCACCTCATCAACAGATTCTGCTGCAGCAGGATTAGCGGCGCTAAATAAACGCTCATATAAGCGGAACTCGGCAGGCTTAGCAGTAGATCCCTCAACCCAATGTATAACACCTTTCACTTTACGACCGTCACTTGGATTTTTGCCCAATGTTTCATCGTCATAAGTACAGTAAATAGTGGTTACATTGCCGTCAACGTCTTTATCACAACGCTCAGCTTTAATGACATAAGCATTACGTAAACGCACTTCCTTACCTTGTACTAAGCGCTTGAACTTCTTGTTAGCTTCTTCACGGAAATCATCTGCGTCGATGTATAGCTCACGAGAAAATGACAGTGGGCGCTTACCCATCTCTTCATTGCTCGGGTGTATCGGCGCTTGAACAATCTCTACTTGATTCTCTGGGTAGTTTTCAATCACCAATTTAATCGGATTGATCACTGCCATTGCCCGTGGAGCATGCTCATTGAGCTCTTCACGAATACAAGCATCCAACATGGCAACTTCAATCATGTTTTCTTGCTTGGTCACACCGATGCGCTGACAAAACTCACGAATTGAAGCGGCGGTGTAGCCTCGGCGTCTAAAGCCTGCAATGGTCGGCATACGTGCATCGTCCCAACCAGAGACAAGATTACGCACCACAAGGTCATTTAGCTTACGCTTAGACATCAATGTGTATTCAAGGTTTAATCTTGAGAACTCATACTGACGTGTACGGTCAGGTGCTTGGAAATCATCGAGATGATCCAGTACCCAATCATACAATCGGCGATTGTCTTGGAACTCCAGCGTACAAAGCGAGTGAGTAATATTTTCAATCGCATCAGAGATACAATGGGTAAAGTCATACATAGGGTATATGCACCACTTGTCGCCAGTCTGGTGATGATGAGCAAAACGAATACGATAGATAATCGGATCGCGCATACACATAAACGGCGATGCCATATCGATCTTGGCTCTTAATGCACACTCACCCTCTTTGAACTCGCCGTTACGCATTTTCTCAAATAACGCGAGGTTCTCTGCAGGTGTTGTATCGCGGTATGGGCTATTTTTACCTGGCTCTTTCAATGTGCCACGGTATTCACGCGTCTGTTCTGCATTTAAAAAACAAACGTATGCCAAGCCTTTAGTGATCAACTCAACCGCGTATTGATGCAGCTGATCAAAGTAATTTGAAGAATAGCGAATGTCGCCGCTCCACTGGAACCCAAGCCACTGCACATCAGCCTGAATAGAGTGAACATAATCAATGTCCT
The DNA here is from genome assembly GCF_023284025.1 of Shewanella abyssi. Lineage (GTDB taxonomy): Bacteria > Pseudomonadota > Gammaproteobacteria > Enterobacterales > Shewanellaceae > Shewanella > Shewanella abyssi. The sequence goes on from NZ_JAKIKR010000017.1 coordinate 13,854, forward strand.
CTTTTTCAGGGTTGGTATCGTCAAAACGTAAGTTACATTGACCTTTATAGTCTTGTGCAATACCAAAGTTTAGGCAGATAGACTTTGCGTGGCCGATATGAAGAAAACCATTAGGCTCTGGTGGAAAGCGAGTATGCACACTGCTGTGCTTACCGCTGGCAAGATCTTCATCTATGATATTACGTATGAAGTTACTAGGACGTACTTCAGTGTCCACATGACTCATGGAATTCCTCTTTGCGAACGATGATTAATGGCGAAAAAGCATAATCCTACAGATCCATAATTGGGTCAACGGTTCACGCTTAAAAACACGGGCGAATGGTTACAGCATAGCCATTTAAAGACTAAAAAGCAGCGATTCATCGCTGCTTTTGTTTATACACATTAAGTATACGCTAATCGCGCTATTCGGTAATCACTTTAATACCAGGAATAATCGTTTGTGTTTTTCTGCCTTTCTTCTTAAGCCACACATAAAACACGGCCAGTGCGCTAATGAAGAAACCAATCCACAGGCTCGATTGCATCGGATGCTCTGCAAACGTCGCCCCTTGATAAAACACAGTGGCGGTACCGTATGCCAAACCGAAGGTCCAAAGCCCAGCAAATGCAGCCCAGCGTCCGCCAAACTCGTGAACCAATGCGCCCATAGCGGCAACACAAGGTGTATACAGCAGAATAAATAGTAAGTAGGCAAACGCCGCGGTGACACCAGAAAAGCCAGCTTGTAGTGCACTAAAGGTAGAAGTATCAACTTCGAGCTCTGCAGATGCAGCTTCTATAGAAGATACATCACCCACTGATATAGACAGCGGATCTTCGAGTGCAATACCAAATAAGTTCTCTGGGATCGTCGCGAACGCTTCGCTGAATGTTTCAGATAAAGGCGCTAACTCTTCATCGCCCGTACTACCATCTGAATAGAGGCTGTTTAACGTACCGACAACGGCTTCCTTAGCAAAAATACCCGTGATAATACCCACAGTTGCCGGCCAGTTATTTTGCTCTACACCCATTGGGCCAAAGAACGGTGTCACCTTTTGGCTTGCCACACTCAGTATTGATTCAGAGCTATCTTCGTGGCCAAAGGTGCCATCTGTACCAATGGAATTGGCGAAGTTTAGCAAGGTTACCACGATGACAATCGTCTTACCTGCCCCCATGATAAAGCTCTTGGTACGCTTACCGGTTCGAGTCATTACCGTCTTAAACTTAGGTTTTTCATAACTCGGTAACTCCATCACTACCGCACTGCTGGTGCCTGGTAATAACGTCGATCGTAGCAGTAAACCTGTACCTATGGCCGCAAAAACACCAATCAGATAAAGCAAGAATACTAAGTTCTGCCCAGATTCCGGGAAGAAGGCTGCTGCAAACAATGCATATACAGGAAGACGTGCACCGCAAGACATAAACGGCGCCATCATGCCCGTTACGATACGCTCACGTTCGCTACCCAGTGTGCGCGTTGCCATAATGGCCGGTACTGAACAACCAAAGCCAACAATCATAGGTACGAAAGCACGGCCAGGTAGCCCAATACGACGCATTAAACCATCAACCACAAAGGCGGCGCGAGCCATATAGCCCGAGCCCTCTAACACTGAAAGCGCTAAGAAAAGAGCTGCGATAACCGGAATGAATGTCGCTACCGTTTGAATACCCGAGCCAACACCGCCAGCAACAATAGTCACCAGCCAAGTTGGTGAGCCCAAGCTGCTCATCAGTGCGCCGAAGTGGTCAACAAAAATGGCTCCTGCGGTAATATCGAAAAAGTCGATAAACGAGCTACCCACGTTGATACTAAACATAAACATTAAATACATCACAAACAGGAATACAGGGATCCCTGCGATTGGATGCAAGACAACTTTATCCAGCTTGTCGGTTAATGTTTCTGCGTTATCGCTTTTTACTGAACCACTAAAGACCTGTTCAACAAAATTAAAACGGGTTGTCGCCACCATTATCTCAATATCTTTACCTTGATTAGATAATGCTTGAGAGTATTGTTCTACTTCATTGCTCATCTGGCTATTTTTACACTTACCACAGCCTAAACCGTTGGCGAGCATCGCCAACGCGCGACCTCGACTCAACTGTTCATCTTGTGCAAGTAAATTAGTAACCCCAGATTCAATCTCTTTATCGTAATCTAGTATCAAAGGTGCTTCAGATACCTTGCCATCGAGCAAAGCAACAAACTGCTGCTTCACTTTATCAATATCTTGTTCATCACGAGAGCAAACAGCAACTACGGGACAGCCTAACTCTTTACTCATCTGTGCGACATCAATATGAATACCGCGACTCACGGCAGCATCGATTTTGTTTAACACTACAACTAAAGGGATGCCTAGTTCTCGCAATTGGACGGTAAGGTATAGATGACGTTCAATATTGGTCGCATCAACCAGGTTAATAATGCCGTCTATAGCTTGGTCTGCCAAATATTGCTGCGCAATTTGCTCATCCAGCGAACAGTCACAACTGTTGCCCGCGGGTAGCAGATCATAAATACCCGGGAGATCGGTTAGAAATACATCGGTACCTTGCAGTGCAAATTGACCTGTTTTCTTCTCAACCGTAACACCAGACCAATTACCAACTTGCTGGTTGGAGCCAGTAAGGGCATTAAAAAGTGTCGATTTACCCGCATTTGGGTTACCGACGGTGACGCAGTTAAATTGCTTATCCATTCGCTTTTTCGACCTCGATAATATCTGCTAAATCGCGACGCATGCATAATTTACTGCCTCGGATATCTAATTCTACGCCAGAGCCCATCGGCGCCCTGCGGATCAAAGAAAATCGAGTATTTGGAGTGATCCCCATCGAAAGGAGTTTACGTTTTACAACAGCGGGTAGATCAATTTGCCCTACCTGAGAAATTCTGGCGAAATCGCCCGGACTTAATTCACTTAACTTCATTGTGCATTCCACCTAATGACAGGTCTCGACTCTCTTTGAATTGTTATCGATTTTAAATGACCATGGGATTAAATAACTTTACCTAGATCAACATTTCAGACTGTAAACGATAATAATTTTCAATTGTGTTCTGTATTATGTGACAAAACTCTCAACTAATATACGACTCTCAAAAGATAAATCGTCTGCATCTAAGTCACACTGAATAATAATGGTTATTATTCACCCTTCTATCAAGTCATTAACCAGCAAACCTTAGCGTGATGCAGGTCACACTTTTGGTGTTAACCTTTAAATAGCAGCACTCCTAATACTAAATCGCCCTACATATGTTATGGGTTTGTCACGGTTTTGACCTATTATTTTAAATTAGTAATTTACACTTTTACTAATTTAACAATCCAAAAATAACGCATTAAAAGCGAATGGAATGGGAATGACATGATGAACAAGAACAGTGGATGGTTCTCAAGTAAGGTAGTGAACCTACTTTTGCTCACGGCAATGGCATTGAGTGTTAATGTCATCTCCGCCCCATGGGATGACCAACCGCCAGAAGAAGTAGAAGCGTTACTCGACAAAAAATTTGCCGAGGGGAAGTACTCATCTAAAGGTGCCGACACCTGCCTAATGTGCCATAGAAAAAGCCCAAAAGTGATGGCGCTATTCGATGGCGTTCACGGTAATGCCAATGTCAAAGGCTCCCCGATGGCCGATCTTCAATGCGAAGCTTGCCATGGCCCGTTAGGCAAACATAATCGCGGTGGCAAAGAACCAATGATCACCTTCGGTTCCAACTCTCCAGTCCCTGCCGAAAAACAGAACAGTGTTTGTATGAGCTGCCATAACGATGATGAGCGTATGGCATGGAGTGGTAACCACCACGACAATGCCGACGTCAGTTGTGCCAACTGCCATCAAGTTCATACCGGACACGACCCTATTGCAGATAGAGCTACCGAGGTTGCCGTTTGCACCAGTTGCCACACCCAACAGAAAGCCGATATGAACAAACGGTCTTCTCACCCGCTTAAATGGCAACAGATGGTCTGTAGCGATTGTCATAATCCACACGGCACACTCGCAGATGCCAGCCTCAAACAGATGAGCGTTAATGAGAACTGCTATTCGTGTCATGCCGAAAAACGCGGGCCGAAGTTATGGGAGCACGCCCCGGTCACTGATAATTGCGCCAGTTGTCATAATCCACATGGCAGTGTCAATGAAGCGATGCTTATCAGTAAGCCACCTATGTTATGCCAGCAATGCCACGCCTCTGTGGGTCATACTTCCAATGCAGTATTTGGTGGTAACCCCAATGCATTTAATGCTGGTCAAAGTTGTATGAACTGCCATTCACAAGTGCATGGTTCTAATCACCCATCTGGCAAGCTGCTGCAGCGCTAACAAGGAGTGGCAACCATGAAAAGTTTACAGTTCAAGATTAACAAGCCTTTGCAACTTTCTCTCATTGCATTAGCGATTGGCGTCTCTATCACTCCGGCGATGGCGGATGGGTACGGAGTACAAAGCGCAAATCGTGATAATGCAAAAACCGACAAGTGGCAATGCAAACGTTGCGTTACATCGTCAGGCTTTAGTGGCAGTGTTGGTGTCGGCGCAGCTTATAATGATGCAAGTGATATTCATTTTGGCAACACCTCGGGGACTGACACCGACGGTGCAGTCGGTCATGTTGAGGCTGATGTTAACTACCAATCAAAAACGGGTTATCAAACCCATATAGAAGCTGACAAATTGGGTTATGACACCGGTAGCGCAAAAATTGAAACCGGCCGCCCCGGACAGTACAACATTGCCCTTGGCTATCGGGGACTGGCGAATTACCAGACCAATGCAGCGTTAAGTCCCTATCGCAATAGTGGCGATCAACTCATTGTGCCCGATAGTTGGCAAGCTGGGGCTACCACGGGACAAATGCCGACGTTGAGTGATGATGTCACTAAAACCGAGCTCAAAACTCAGCGCGATAGGTTTCTATTAGAAGCCGACTATAAAGGTGGGTTTTATAAAGCCGATATCACTTATCAGCATGAAGAGCGTCAGGGTAAGCGTAGCTTTTCCGGCAATTTATTAACCAATAGTGCCATGTTGGCGCAGCCTATCGATGACACTACCGATGAGTTGGCAGCAAAAATCTACTTTAATGGCAAAGGCTGGCTTGTTGGCATTGATTCATCCTTTAGCCAATATACAAATGACCATCAAGCTGTTAGCTGGAACTCAGCATTCACCCCCACTTTTGGTGCTGCCTATGACGGACAAAGTGCAGCCTCTCCTGACAATAAGGCCTATCGGGTTGGCGCCAACGCACAGCTCAACGGTAATGGTCATCAAATATTAATGAACCTAAGCGTTGCCAGCTTTACTCAAGACCAAGCTTTTCTACCGGCGACGATTAATGGCCCTTCGCCTGCACTGCCCGCCAGTAATCTCGATGGACAAGTTGATACAACCGACATGAAGTTAAAGTACTCAGGGCGACTTGCACGTGGACTGAGTGTTCGCGCGCGTTACGACTATTCTGATAGAGACAATAAAACCGCGTTAAACCCTTACCCACAAGTGATCACCGATAGCTATTATGCTGGCACCGCAGTCAATGCTGAATACGACCGAACCAAACAATTAGCCGATATTGCTGCCAAATACCGATTTAGTCGTAGTGTCTATATTGACGGTGGATATCGCTACGATCATAACGACTACAGTGACTTAGATAGAGATTCATTGCAGCAAAATAGCCTCTATGCAAAACTCAATTATACTATTTCACCCGCGTGGTCAGCTTGGATAAAGGCGACAGCAAGTGATAGAACTGGCAGCGATTATAATGCCGTTACCACCACATCGAGCCCCAGTAATCCCTACTTAAGAAAGTCCTACCTTGCCGATAGAGAGCGCCAAGAATATAAGTTAAATGTGGCCTACAGCGGCTCAACGGCTTTTTCTGCCAGCGCTAATGTTCATGCCAGCTTCGATGACTACGATGATACCCAAATTGGCTTAACCAGTGTAGATATTCAAGGTTATGACATCTCCGCCAACTATATGTTCAATGAAAACCTCAATGTTAATGCCTACCTCAACCAAGACTGGCGTGACAGCGAGCAAGCCGGCAGTACTAACTTTGACCTACCCAATTGGTACGCAAACACCGATGAACAATCAACACTGGTTGGCGCAGGCTTAGACTATCAAAATCTATTCGATAGCAAACTCAACTTAGGTTTAGATTACGCCTACTCTGATGGCCAAAGTGATACCGACGTTATTCAAGGACTCACCTCGCCCTATGGCAATTACTTTGCCGAAAAACACAACGTCAATGCCTTTGCTAAGTATCAATTAGCAGAAAAAATGGCATTACGCTTCGATTGGATCTTTGAAAACTACAAAGATTCCGACTGGCTTAACCAAGGATTAGCCGTTGACTCCATTCCTAACGTGCTGACTTTTGGCGATCTAAGCCACGATTATAACGCTCACTATTTTGGCCTGACATTTAGCTATCAAATGTAGTTTTGTCATTAAAAAGATTTCAAGGAAAGAAAAATGAAACTGATCACCCAATCAAGACTTCATAAAAGTATTCCTCTAGGTCTCATGGCCATATTAGCGGGTTGCGGCGGCGATGATGGATCCCTTGGCAACCCCGGAGAACCCGGTGGGCCGCCAGCAACAGCAATAACTGAGCTGAACATTGCAGTCAACGAGGTTGCTTTTGACGCTGGAGTTGCGACGATTAATTATCGCATTACTAATGAGCAAGATGAGCCTGTTGTCGGCATTCCGTCAGCCACTTATATTGCCGCCCAGTTGTTACCTATGGGCTATACCAATGCGGGCAATGCTAGCCAATGGCAATATTTCACCTCAGAATCTTGCTCTGACGTATGTAAAGGTGAGCTTGTCGACCATAAGAATGGCCAATATAGCTACACCTTTAGCGGCGCTTTTGATGGCATGAATGATATTGGCTTTATGTCGGGTGCGACCCAACGTGTCGTCATCAAAGTGGGCGGCGATGCTTTACCTGATGGTACGGTGTTACCTATTACCAACCAGCATCATGACTGGCAAGATAAAGGTAGCGAGCCGGTTTATAGCCGTAATCTCATCAAAATGGACACCTGTAACAGCTGTCACAATGACTTGGCTTTTCATGGTCCTGCTGATCTCGAGCAGTACAATGAAATTGAAACCTGCGTAACTTGCCACAATACCGGTAAATTCAGTGACCCAGACATTTTTTTTGCGCCAATGGTGCACGGCAAGCATTTAACCGGTTTCCCGGGATCATTGGCAGACTGTCAAACGTGTCACGCTGCAGATGAAGCATTAACCGAGAACATGAACTGGGCTCGCGTCCCCACAATGGAGGCCTGTGGTAGTTGCCATACCAATATTGACTTCCCAGCGGGTCAAGGCCACCCAACTCAGCAAGACAATAGTAACTGTGTCGCCTGCCATAATTCAGATTGGACCTTGAGTGCCCATAGCCAAGGTGATACTGATACCATTCTTGGTCAGTTTAATGTAGAGATTGTCAGTGCTATGCTTAACGGCACTACGGTTGAATTGACGGTAAGACTTTCTAATCCTGCGACTAATGAGGTTTACAGCGAAAGTGCTGACGAACTTAACTTTGTTAATGACCTGCGTATATATGCCAATTGGGGAGTCAGTGTCGATTATACGACTCAAAGCGCCCGTTCAATCAAGCTACAAGACACAACGCCAATCTCTGGTAGTGACGGGCTATTTACTTACCAAATCAGCGGACTGACAGTCCCAAGTGAACTAGCCGCAGATAAAGGTACGCTAGCGATTCAAGGCAAGCTGTGCAGCAATGATGACATGCTGGCTGATTGTGCCGACACCGATAACACCACCAATCTTAAATCCAGCCATCAGTTCTTTAGTGCAACAGCGCTTAGTGATACTGGACGCCGAGTCGTGGTCACTAACGAAATCTGCGGCAGCTGCCACGGCGATCAACAGCTGAACTACCACGGTTCACGTAATGACCTTGAGGGACAGTGCCAAGTTTGTCACAACCGCAATATGCAAGCAGAGGCAAGTGCTGACAATCCAGCAGCATCAACGGCAGATTACAAGCACCTCGCCCATACGCTGCATGCGGGCTCACGTGAAAGCTACCCAGATATTAACTACCCAGGCAATATCGGCAACTGCGCGCAATGCCACACAGAAGATGCAGCAGGCGTGCTTACGGCCGCATTACCGCTCAACAGTGCAGTGCAGCCGTTAGCATTTGATGATGGAAGTTTTACCAGCCCAACATCAGCCATTTGTAGCGCTTGCCATACCAGTGACACGTCTAAAAGTCATATGACCCAACAAGGTGGCGTTTTCAATGGCACCGAAGCGGATGCAACATCAGGCACAGAAAGCTGCGCTACTTGCCATGGCCAAGGAGCCTCGGTCGATGTATTAGCGGTTCACCCAATAAAATAATAATCATAAGCCCTACGATAAAAGTCGTTGGGCTTAAATCCTTTAGTGATGAGAAATAATGGAACACAAAATTATGGATATCAAAACTAGAAGCTCAAGACTCAGTTTGATTGCTCTCGCAAGCGCCACCTTGTTGTTTGGCTGCAGTGACGGTAATGATGGTGAAGATGGAAAAGACGGTGAAGTTGGTTTTTCGATTGCTCAAGCCAATGATCTCAAAGCGTCCATCTCATCGGCCTCCGTGACAGAAGGTGTGGTTGCGGTAGAGTTCTCACTAGAAAATGCCAATGGCGTAGCAATAACTGATTTAGACACTTATCAAGCTGTAGACTGGATCGGTATGGGTGTGGCTAAATTATTACCAACCGAAGGTAAAGGTTATAAAACACCTCAATGGGTCAACTACATTAATAGTGCCGTTGACCCCGTTGCAGCCAACGTTCCACCTGGGTATGAGGACAAGGCAGGCACACAATTCCAACCAGGGCTTGAATCTAGCTGTGCACAGGCGTGTATAGAGAACCTGAGCAGCGGCATGTACCGCTACACCTTTGAGCTTAACTTAAGTGAAATACCTGAACTTGAAGGGCTCGATCTCACATTTGATGACAGCCTAACGCACCGCATCACCATGGAACTAAGAGCTGATGGCAGTGCAGATAAACTGGTTAATGCACATTTCGACTTTTTGCCCTCTTCAGGTGAAATGGTCGCGGCAGACGCGACTCGCACGGTAGAGTTCCTCGAGCAATCATGTTTGCGCTGTCATAGCGACGATTATAACCATCCTTGGGCGCCAAAACTGTTATTCCACGGTGGCAAACGTTTCGATATCGCCAATTGCCAAATGTGTCACACCAGCTATGCCGGCGATCCTGAAACAGGTTCGCCAATCGATATGGGCTATATGGTGCATAAGATCCATAAAAGCGAATACTTTATGGTGGGCTTTGGTGGCAGCATTCACGATTATTCTGAAGTGACCTTCCCAGCCGATATGTATGATTGTCGTGCTTGTCACCAAGAGGGCGAAACGAGCCCCGCCGACGCGTTTAACTTTAAACATCATCGTGCATTAGCTTGTGGTTCGTGTCACTCAGACTCAACCGATGCGGCGCAAATTAAAACAGATATGCACGACAAGTATATCGACACCACAGATTGCAGCACCTGTCACGCAGAAAAAGGCGAGCAAGGAGCGGCGCACCATATGACTGATGCTGTAGCGAAAGATAATGCTAAAGATAGCTACTCAGCGAGCCTAGTGCCCGGATCTGTTTCAATTGCGACAGACATGATTACTTTTGATGTGCAATTTACTGACACTTCATTAAGTACTCCTGTGATGAGTCCTGACGCAGATGAACGTATCTCATTAAGCGCTATCTATTTTGGCTTTGGTAATGATATTGATTTTGGCTCAGGAACACAAAAAGTGACTCTTACTGCACTAACACCAGCAGCGGTGAGTGACGGTATTTATCGATACACAAGCGCAACCACGATAATGGCCGATACAAGCCAAGCGGCGACTGGCGTCATTTCAACCAAAATGTGTGTCGACCGAGATAGCCTGATGGGAGTTGCTTGTGGTACCGGCAGCGATGAGTCTAACAATCCAGCGGTGATCACCGGTGAGCTTGTCCCATTCAACCTAAATGGCGATGACAGCGTAATGGCGAGAAGGCTTGTAGTGAGTAACGAAACCTGTGCCAATTGTCATGACGAAAAGTTCATCGGTAAATTTGGCATCGATTTCAAACACGGAGGCAGTTACAGTAATTTTGAAGGTGAATGTCAGATGTGTCACAACCCGACTCGTTCTGGGGCAGACTCTAAATCGATTCAAGACCATATTGACTTTAAAATTCGTATCCATGCGCATCATGCTAATAAGCGTTCAACTCAAGATCCAATCACCTTCCCAGAGCATTATGGTAACTGCGCTGTCTGCCATGATAAAGGCCAGCTAAAAATGGATGGACTCGGTGCCATGGTAGCAACACCATCTACGGATGCAGTATTAGGCATGGTTGAATTTTCTCCCATTGCGTCAACTTGCATAAGTTGTCATGGGGCGACTGACTCATTAGTCGCGCATATACGCGCCAATGGCGGTGCAGCAAACGATACTCGTGGCACTTATGTACCGGGAAGTGAATCTTGCGCAACCTGTCACGCAGAAGGTAAAACGAATGGAGTGGACTCAGTTCACCCCGTAGAGTGGTAAAAACTAAGAACTTCACTTAATAAAGCGGCGTACATACGCCGCTTTTTATCTCTTTGAAGTCAGTCAGAATAAAAATAAAATCAGCTCTATTTTGGGCTTGTCCTCACACCCTCCGCAATACGCAACCCATACGCAACACCTTGCGCACACAAAGATCACAAACCACCAAAAACTTGTTAGGTTATTGTATTGCTGTTTATCAACGCTGGCACAATAATTATGATCTAAATCAATTAAAATGATGATAATACCGCCAACTTTAAGCCTACTTTAAGAATAGACCCTCTTAACTTAATTCAATCTTAACCCCCAAATGTAAACCACATTAAATTACTGTTTTTTAAACGTTTTAACAACTAACGGGCTGCATAAGTCATTACGAAGACTCGCGTCACATTTGCCATATGTATTTTATTGCTAACTACCTCTTTTGGGTAAGATCCTGTTGAGGAAGCCCCTCACGCTTAAGAGGTAAAAAACCTCACAGCAGATAAAACCTATGCAGGGAATAAAATGATGATAAATCGATATAAATTAGCAACCGCTGTTAAATCAGCAATCGGCATTGGAGCACTATCTTTGGCGCTTGTTGGTTGTGGCAGCGACGGTAAAGATGGTGAAGATGGCAATAATGGCGAAATAGCAGTACACATTAACGATGTAACCGCAGTTAAAACCCAAGTAGAGCTCGCCAGCTATGATGAAACCAATGCGACCCTAACAATCGAATTCAATTTCACTAACTTGAACGGCGTTACCGTAACAGGGTTAGAAGATCTAACCGATCCACTGCGCGTTAGTTTTGGCCGTATGGGGACGCGAGCTGAAGCGTTTTTACCTTACGATGTTACCGATTCAGACGGTAATAGTGTCACTGTAGATTCTCGTGGCGATGGTGAGCGTGAAATTTGGTTGTCATACCGCAATAAATCAAAAGATGATTTAGTCACTGGCACCGACAACTGGCGCCCGAACCGTAATTGCCCAGACGAACAACAATGTCTTGAGTATCTTGGTGGTGGTAAGTACCGCATTACCGCCCCAGATATTGTTGATACTAAAAGCCTAGACTACGGTTATGACGCCACACAAGTCCAAGGCATTTACTTGATGACTTATGGCGCTGGCGCGAACAAAGTTAAAAATGTTGAAGCTTATTACTGGGAACCTGCTACTGAGCGCCCAGTCAGCTCTCCTAAATCAGTATTAGAGAGCCAAACATGTACCAGCTGTCATGTTGGTCAAGATCATATCCGTCATGGCAATTATGGCAACACCGCCGATGGTTGTCTTTTTTGCCACACTGACTACACCCAATATGCTGGGACTGGCAGTGATGAAGAGGGTAATGAAGTCAACTTTACCGTCGATGGTTCAATTAAAGGACTTGTTCACGCCATTCATACTGGCGCAACTGAAGCAGAGCGCCGCGATGTTGCTAAGTTTGAAACGGTCATTGGAAATTCAGCTAAAAACCCTGTTTTTGGCTATAAATATGACCGAGCAGCTCAAGTTGATGAGGAAGGTAATCCACTAAAACCTGTTAACTATCCAGCTGCTACTGCCAGTTGTGAAAGCTGTCACGTGCAATACACCGAAACTGAAGAGACATTGCCAGAAGGTGTGACAGTTCACGCGCTGGATTGGTTTAAAGATATGGACGCTGATAGTTGTCAATCTTGTCATGGTGACTACCACTATGGCGGCCGTACCACAACTGACGACACGGGTGTTTCATATGTAGGTTGTGTTGATTGTCATACATCAAACGATGGTAACACTCGCGGCGGTGCCTTCCGTCACTTTGCCGGCCACGACAAAGATAGCCGTGAATCTGCAATTGAAGCGGGTAAGCTCATTGAAACGAGTTACAGTAATATAGTGTGGAATTCTGATGCTGCAGAGTTGAGCTTCACTGTAAACTTGATAATGGGTGAACAAGAGGTCACAAGTGCCCATGTACCTAGAGTGTCTATTTATGCCAACGCAATCGATGCTTCAGCAGCAGATGCTTACCTTGCTTCACGTCCAAGTGTTGCTGTCACACCTAATGCTGATGGCAGCTTTAATGTTGTCGTTGATGCAACAGGAACAAGCTATACACTACCCGCCTTAGCAGATGCCATTGAGAACGGTGCAGATCTTGCCTTGTCAGCGAGTTTTAGCGCTTGTTTCAAGAACAAAGAGTCAACACTGGTTGAGCTTGATTCAGAAGGTAGCTGTTCTGGTATCTTAAGTGCAAATGCCGCTAAAACAGCGTTTTTGAAGCTTGATGGTTCTGCTGGCGCAGAGCGTGCTAGCGCGGTCAACTATGAAAATTGTGCCAGTTGCCACAACAATGACATGGTCGTTCGTAAAGGCGCTCCGCACTACCGTAATGCTGACCTGCATACCTGTGCACAGTGTCATGAAGCCGGTGATTACAACGCCATGATCGTCCGTGTTCATGGCACTTTTGGTAAAGCACATGGTCGTGAAGATGTGCAGTCTTTAGTTGATACTAAAACCTGTACAGCTTGTCATGATGATGGCAATTACAGCTTAGAAAATGCGCGCTCAACGCCAATGCGTTGGAACCGTAAAGACCAAACTTTCTCTAGCCCGCAAGCGGGTGTATGTGCTTCATGTCATGTGTCTAACAGCTACGATATCGGTGGCGGCAAAGATTCAGCTCAATCACATATCGAAAACATGGGTGGCGTCGTAGCAGATACATTTGAAAATGCTCAAATGGCCAACGAGACATGTCTTACTTGCCATAGCGCAGAAAAGATCGCAGAGAAGCACATGCCTAACTAAATCAAGCCAGCTAAAGCCGAGCAAAACGAACCAAAAGTGGTAGAAGGCAATGTAAATATAAAAGGATGAGGAACTCGCTTTCTCATCCTTTTATATTAAACAAGCCAATAATGAGGAAATACAGAAAACTAACTTAAGCCAATTCTAAATTACCTACTTTATGACAATGACTTAAGTCTGTTACGGCATACCGCAACAAGTCAACAATACATCAACATTTGAGCGTTTTTGGTCGGTTCATTCTTAATCGATAATTAAAATAGTCCTAAAAGCACCCTTTTCTCTATACCCCTAAAGAAATAGTCAGACCTTAATCACATAAAGCGGCTAAAACAACTGCTAAAAATCTCCCGCTTCGTTAGCCTTAGAGGTGGAAATAAAATTCCGCACACTAATTGTGGGTTAATGAGATTGCTTCTCAATTTACATCTCTTTTAGTGATGATTAAAAAACTATTGCAGGGACAAAAAATGATGAAATTTTTCAATTTAAGCGCGACTTCAAAAGCGCTACTAGCAGCAGGCGTGCTTTCACTAGCCGTTTCTGGTTGTGGTGGCGATGATGGTAAAAATGGCGAAGATGGTAAGCCTGGTGTTGTTGGTGTTAGCATCGACGCAGCAAAAAGTGTAAATGCTGTCTTCACTAATGCAACTGTAGAAGCTGGTGTCGTAACAGTAGACTTCAAACTTCAAAATGACAACGGTGTCGCTGTTCTTGACTTAACCAAAGACCACGACCTACGTTTTGGTATTGCTCAATTAGCTCAAGAAACTCGTATTTTTGGCGAAAGTGATGAAGCTGTTGAATTTGATCGTGGTTTTCAATGGCAAGCATATATAAATGCAGAAAAAACACCTAACCCGGATTGGGTTCCTGAAGGTGAGTCAGATATCACCCCTTCAAACCAATTCCAAGCAAACGTAGAAGCAGCATCTAGCTGTGAAACTTGCTTCGTTGATAATGGCGATGGCAGTTACACATATAGCTTCCAACAAAATATTGCTGATGTAACCACACCAATCGCTGTTGCTTACAATGCTGAAAACACGCAACGTGCAACGGTAGAATTAAAGCTATCAGGCTTTGCAGCCAATGCCCACTTCGACTGGCAGCCATCAACAGGCATGACTGATGGGATTCAAACTCGTAATGTTGTTTCAATTGAAACCTGTTACACCTGCCATCAGCCTGAAAGTTTAGAACTTCATGGCGGTCGTCGTATTGATTTAGAAAACTGTGCATCTTGCCATACAGCAACTTCAGGTGACCCTGAAAGCGGCAACAGTGTCGACTTTACTTATATGATCCATGCTATTCATAAAGGTAACGCACGTACAACTTATGCTCCTGACGCTCCAGAAGCCGATGATAATGGCAATATCCCTGCGCCATATAAAGTGATTGGTTACGGTGGTGGCGTTCACGATTATGGCAAAGTAATGTTCCCTCAGGGACCAGCTGCTGACTGTACTTCTTGTCATGTGACTGGCGACAATGCACCAGCTAATGCAGACTTGTTCCTGGCAAATCAAAGCAATACTGCTTGTATCGCTTGTCATACTACAATGCCAAAAGCGTATCACGACCCAAGTAATGAAAACTGTATGTCATGCCATATCGAAGAGGGCTATGCACGTAGTGCTAAAGAAGCTCATGGCGATATCATGAAAGCCTACAATGAAACCCAAGAGATGAGTGTAAAGTTCTCTGATATTGGTGTTGATACTGATGGTAAATTCACAACCACGGTTCAAGTATTAGGTACTGATGGTCAGGCATTATCCGCTGAATTTGTAGATACAGGTTCTCGCATTGTTATGGCGTGGGATAGTGATAAAGACTTCCCATCATATACTGATGCGTCATATAGCAAACGCCGTATGAAACTAAGTGAAGGCACTTATGATGCTGCAGCAAATACTTGGGTAATGACCTTTACAGGTTTCAATCTACCTAATGACGCTAACGGTAAAACTTTCGAACTTTGGTCTGCGCTTAAAATCTGTTACAACAACGGTGGCTATGGCCGTCCTGTTGTTGAGATGACAGATTGTACAACTGAAGGTGTTCGCAAGGTTGAAGTTAAAGATGCACCTTTCCATTTTGTTTGGAAAAACTCATCAGCAGATCTTGAAACAACAGTAGAAATGCGCCGTGATATTATCGATGCAACTAAGTGTCAGGGCTGTCACAACCAAGAGATCTACCATTATGACAATGGTGTTAATTGCCAAACTTGTCACACCTCTGATAAATCTGTTAAAGAGTCAGTAAGAAATTCTGGTGAATATGACAAACCTACCAGCTTTGCTTATAAAGCTCACCATGCAGATGGTCACTACCTTAAGTATGCAGGTCTTGGTTCTCAAACAGTTATGAAGACAGACTGCTTGACTTGCCACACTGCTGAAGACAGCAAAAATGATATTGAAAATGGTATCACGTTAGGTCGTTCTCCAGAGCGTGTATGGAACTACCCAAATCTGGATACTAAAGATAAAGCCGGTATTTGGGTTTCTTCAGATGCAGGGACGTGCTTAAGCTGTCACCAGAAGTATCTAAGTGAAGCTGGTAATTCTCATATCGAAACAAACGGTGGTATCTTGGATGGTACAGATTCCGCAGATGTTCTTAGTAGAGCAAAAGAAGCTTGTGCTACTTGCCACTCTCCAGAGCAAATTATGGAACTACACGGTCACTAATACAGTCATCATGTAACTAAAAAGGGAGGCTTAGCCTCCCTTTTTTAATGAGAGTTATTCTCAACTAATAAAGACTAACTTTGTTACATATTTCGTCTATTTAGGCCTCTTTTTTTGATCTGTATTCATGTTTATCAGCCCTCGCTAATACCTCTTTAGAAATAGAAAGATCCGCGTCACACATTAGCACCTGCTATGCTGATTTTCGCCCTGCATTACGTTAGCCTTTCGTTGGGGAATCTTATTTCCAGCATTGACTTAAGCGGCAATTAAAAAATTACAGTCGGTCTACTTAATCGGGCCACACGTTTAAGACAGTGCCAAACCTATGCAGGGAAAAAATGATGAACGTAAAAAAATCTAAAATTGCGCTGCTCTTGGCAGCAAGCGCCGTATCAATGGCCCTAACCGGCTGTGGTGGCGACGATGGTACTGACGGAAATCCTGGCAACCCAGGTGGACCGGCTGCAGATTACATCAACACGCTAAACCTAAAAGTAACAGATGTGACATATGACAACGGTCAACCAACCGTTAACGTATTCGCCACTAACGAAGAAGACCTACCTATCATTGGTCTACAAGATCTCACTCTAACTGCTGCCCAGTTAGCGCCTCAAGGTGCTACGGGTGCAGGTAACAGCGCACAGTGGACACGTACCGCAAGGCTCAAAGGCGCTGATAAATATACCGATAATAAAGATGGTTCATATACCTTCACTTTCGAATTAGATGAATACAACGCTGATATGACCCAGCGTTTTAATGTACACGCTGGCGGTGCTGATTCGACACTTGCCGATGGCACAACCTCAGTCCCTCGCCGTGAAATCGTTGCCGACTTTGATGGCCAAGGTTTTGAGGCTAAATACACCAAGAACATCGTGTCTCACGAAACCTGTACAAATTGTCATGCAGAAGGTGAGCCCCTCACTACGCGTCACAGTGATTATTACACTCTAGAGACTTGTGCCACTTGTCACACCTCTAAGTATGGTGAATCTCAGTGGAACCACCTCATCCACAATATTCATAACACTGCGAAGACATTCGAAGATAAGTACGATAAAGAATATACCGGCGAGGCTGCTGAGCACCTAATTCAAAATAACTGTAAGTCTTGCCACGTTGAGCCAGAAGCTGACAGCGGTGAGCTAACAGAGTGGGGCAACTGGTCACGTATTCCGACCATGGAAACCTGTACTAGTTGTCACGTAGACATCGATTTTGTCGCAGGTCAAGGTCACTCTCAACAGGCTGACAACTCAAACTGTGTTGCTTGTCATAATGCCAGCTGGACTGAAGAGCTACACACTGGCAGCTTCGGTGCCACCAAAGCATTGATTGACACTTACGGCATGAATACTACTTTAGCCGTTAATGCTGATCTGACTGCAACCGTCACGGTAGCAATCGTTGATGCAAATGGCGAAGCGGTTAATGCATCTACTTTAGTACCTCAAATCCAGCGCGTTGAAGCGACCACTACCGTTGGTCCAAACAATGTGCAAGGCGGTTATTACGGTCACGATAGCCTAAACCTAGTGTTAAACGGTGAGCTTAACGAAGCAGCGACAATTACCGAAGAAGGTAATATTAGCTACACAACTCAAGTACTAGCCTTCCCCGCTGATGTTGCTGCGGGTGCCGATGCTGATACAGCGTTCACCTTTACAGGTTTAGCACTTTGTTCTGAAAGTGGTGAGTTTGTTAACTGTGACACTGTTGCTGTAGATGAGAACTTCGAAAAAAATGACGACGGTGAAATTACTGGTCTAAAAGCTGATTTCTACACAGGTATGAAAGCAGACCTTGCTTTCGCGACATTGTCTGGTGAAGCCGCTAGCATGCGTCATGTTGACTCAGTTAACTTCAGCGCATGTACTACATGTCATAGCGCCGAGTTCCAAGTGCACAAAGGCACACATCACCCAGGTTTCGTTATGTCTGAGCAGCTATCCCATAGCACTGACGCTAACGACCAACCCATTGTTGGTGTAGATGCTTGTGTGGCTTGTCATACGCCAGACGGCACATATGCGGGTGGCACAAACAAAGGTGCACTAGAGATGAAACTCCACGTGGTTCATGGAGCACAACAAGTCATCAATGACTGTACTCAGTGCCACACTGGTCTTAATCTTGAAGCCTTTAAAGTGAAAAGTGCGTTTGCAACTAAAGTAGTGGACGCTTACACACCAAGTCAGAAGAGCTTATACACAACACCTATTGCAGCAACGTGTACGTCTTGTCACACCGCAGAAAGCACAATGACCCATGCAGCTGGTCAAGGTGCTCTCTTCAATGTTGATAAAGATGTTGCTAATGACGCCGCGCAACTAGAAACGTGTTTCTACTGCCACGCGCCAACACCTGCGGATCACACTGCGGTTAAGATGTAATTTGCGTAATTCTTTTCAATGACTTAAGTCATTAAGAGTGTTGAAAAAAGGGGGAGTCCTCTCCCCCGCTTTCACAAAATTTGTGCAAATTTAGGAAATCGATTATGAAGATCACCAACAAACTAAAAACCTTACTTCCAGCGCTATTAGCATCGGCAGTACTTTCACTTGGCTTTGCTAACACAGCAATCGCGTCAAAGTGGGATGCATCGATGAGCCCTGATGAAGTAGAAGCAACACTAGACAAGAAATTTGCCGAAGGTAAATACTCGCCTAAAGGCGCCGACTCTTGCCTTATGTGTCACAAGAAATCTGAAAAAGTAATGGCCATCTTTAACGGTGTTCATGGTTCTGTCGACTCAAGCAAGAGCCCAATGGCTGGCCTTCAATGCGAAGCCTGTCATGGCCCTATGGGTAAACATAACCGTGGCGGCAAAGAGCCGATGATCGCTTTTGGTCCAGACTCTACCTTAGTTGCTGAAAAGCAAAACAGTGTTTGTATGAGTTGTCACAAAGATGACAAGCGTATGGATTGGAATGGTGGACACCATGACAATGCAGATATTGCTTGTGCCTCTTGTCACTCAATTCATGCCGCCAAAGATCCAGTGTTATCAAAAAATACTGAGTTGGAAGTGTGTACTAGCTGTCATACCAAGCAAAAAGCTGACATGAACAAACGCTCAAGCCACCCAATGAAATGGGCACAAATGGTCTGTAGCGATTGCCATAACCCACACGGAACAATGAGCGATTCAGATCTTGTTAAGCCTAGCGTTAACGATACCTGTTACTCATGCCACGCAGAGAAACGTGGCCCAAAATTGTGGGAGCATGCACCCGTCACTGAGAATTGTGTTTCTTGTCACAACCCTCACGGCAGCGTAAATGAAAGCATGCTAAAAACTCGTGCTCCGCAACTATGTCAACAATGTCATGCAAGCGATGGCCATGCGAGCAATGCTTACATGGGCAATACCGGACAAGGTTCAAGTGTCGGCGACAATGCCTTTACCGGCGGTCGTAGCTGTCTAAACTGTCATAACCAGATCCATGGTTCAAACCATCCATCTGGCAAGCTGTTCCAGCGCTAACGGAGACGAGAAGATGAAATTCAAATTAAATTTGGTCACGCTCGCCCTGCTTGCAAGTGCCGGTGCCATTGCACCAGGCGCCGCGCTAGCTGACGGTTACGGCGTACAAAATGCGAATACCGACAAAGTTAAGTTCGAAAAATGGGCTTGTAAGCGCTGTACTGTAGAAACAGGTTACAGCGGCAGCATCGGCGTGGGTGTTGGTTACAACGACAGCGACGATATTCATTCAGCAAATGCGTTTGCCGCTGAAGATGAGTTTGCAGCTAAAATTGATGCCGACCTTAAATACTCAGGTAAAAGCGGTTATCAAGCCTCTATCGAAGCTGACAATTTAGGCATGGAAAATAGCCGAGCTGATATCAATGTCGGCAAAGCAGGTCAATACAATCTAAACCTAAATTATCGCCAAATTGCGACTTATAAAACTGATAGTGCCATGAGCCCTTACCAGGGAGTAGGCAGTGATAACCTGACTCTCGCTAGTGACTGGGTTCATGCTGGTAGCACGACAGACATGACCAACTTAAACTCAAGCCTTAATCCGCTTGAGCTATCGCTAAAGCGTAAAAGAGCTGGATTAGGTCTTGATTACTCGTTTAACAATCAGCAAGGTGAGTCTTTATGGAGCACCTACATCAATTACATGCGTGAAGATAAGACTGGTGTTAAGCAAGCCTCCGGCAGCTTCTCTAACCAGTCGATGATGATTGCTGAACCTGTTGATTACACAACCGATACCCTTGAAGCTGGTATTCGTATTGGCGGTGATAATTGGTTTACAGCGCTAAATTATAACGGCTCAATCTTTAAGAATGAGTACAGCGAACTGTCTTATGATAATGCCTTTAGCCCAACGTTTGGCGCACAAACAACGGGTTATATGTCGCTTGATCCAGATAACGAAGCACACACAGTGTCGTTAATGGGCCAATATGTGGCAGGTAAAACCATCATGAATGGCCGTGTTCATTATGGTCAAATGACACAAGACCAAGACTACAGCACCTCAGGCTATGGCTATCAAATGCCAGCTGAGTCGCTCGATGGCAAAGTTGAAACCACAGGCGTGACTCTTAAAGTTGTGTCACGTATTAATCGTCAGCTGCGTTTAAAAGCCAGCTACGATTATAACGACCGTGACAACAAAACCAACATTGAAGAGTGGACGCAGATCAGCATCGACTCAACAACAGGTCAAGCGGCTTACAACACGCCTTACGATATCACCACCAATAAAGCTAAGTTAGCTGCAGACTATCGTCTGGCACGTGGCCATAGACTTGAAGGTGGCTTTGATTACCGTAAAGACGAGCGTAGCTACCAAGACCGCGAAACCACCGAAGAAAGCACTGTATGGGCTAAGTACCGAGTCAGCGCATTTGATAAGTGGGATATGTGGGTTAAAG
This sequence comes from Shewanella abyssi, assembly GCF_023284025.1. Lineage (GTDB taxonomy): Bacteria > Pseudomonadota > Gammaproteobacteria > Enterobacterales > Shewanellaceae > Shewanella > Shewanella abyssi. The sequence goes on from NZ_JAKIKR010000017.1 coordinate 34,926, forward strand.
GGAGTTATGGCGACCGTGATGGTTCTGAGTATCAAGCATCAGAGTGGACTTCAAGTGAGTCAAACGACTTGCTACGTAAGTACAATCTAGCCGATAGAAAGCGTACTCAAGTTGAAGCCCGTGTTACACATAGCCCAACTGATGCGCTTACCATCGACTTTGGTGCGCGTTACGCACTTGACGATTACAGCGACACACAGATTGGTCTAACTGAATCGAAAGATTTAAGTTACGATGCAAGTGTCAGCTATTTACTGACTGAAGACATGACATTGACAGCGTTTTACAACCGTCAAAACATCGATTCAGATCAAGCGGGTAGCACCAACTTTTCAACGCCTAACTGGTTTGGCGTTGTTGAAGATCAAGTCGATGTGGTTGGCGCAGGTTATAGCTACAACAATCTAATGGAAAAGAAACTGCGTTTAGGTGTTGATTACACTTATTCAGATTCGAGTAGTACCACCCAAGTTACCCAAGGTGTCACGGGTGATTACGGCGATTACTATGCCAAAGTCCATAACGTTAATGTTTACGCTTTATACCGTGCAACAGACAAAATGGATGTCCGTATAGACTACAAGATGGAAAACTACAAAGATAACGACGCTGGCAATGATATTGCTCCAGACGGGATCTGGAACGTATTAAGTTTTGGCAGCAACAGCCACGACTATAATGCGCACCTCATCATGCTTAGCATGAGCTACCGTCTATAGTCATGGTTTGACTAGGTTATAGAATGGCTTAAGCAGGCAAATCTATAACCTACTCATGGTGGCTTTACATTGCAGAGAATGAGCTAAAAATTAGATAAAACAAGGCTTAGCGTCATTTAATACTAAAAACCCGCGACTGCGGGTTTTTTAATTTCAATAGCCAAACCCTCAGGTTTTCAGTCATTCTCGATAACGCGACACTTTATTTTTAAGACTCAGATCTAAATCCTACTATTTAGTCCGTTTTCATGTTGCAGTTAGGCTCACTTTAGGCGATTGTACCCTTATATTCTCAATGACTAATCCTGCCAATGGATCTTTAATGAATCGTACTCAAAATCGCTTCAAAGCAACGTTATGCCTGTTATTTTCCAGTGTTCTCGCGCCAATGCCTGCTTTCGCGTTTCAATCCGACACCACCAATATATTGATGCTGGCAATCTCCCTTGGCGGCTTCTGCTTTTTTAACCTGCTATTGACTGGCCTGTTCTATTTCACCGGTAAATACCAAAGCAAACGTTTTGCTAAAATACATACGCTGATATCCCTTATACCTGCGCTATTGACGTTTATAATGGCGATGATTTACATCGAAGGCGTCGGCGCTATTTCACTCAACATTGGCGTCATTATCGTCAGTATTGCATTGAGCTTGCTGCCAATACAGTTGAGCCATAGTGCTAAAGCTCCGACCGAGAATACGCCATTAATTCTCGCACAAGTCGCATTACTGTTTATGGTCGTTGGCTATTACACAGCACCACTGACAATATTTGCCATTGCCATCGCCCATGTGGCAGCCTCAGGTCGCAGCTCGCTTGGTGTCAAACTGCTTAGCTACGCTACACTCATCACAGGTTATAGCTACTTAGGATATTGGGCATATCAAATTACGCTACACAGTTAACTGAGCGTTATTGAGTTGCTCCTCTTATGCGAATAAACGCCAATCTTAACAATTTGCTTGGTCAAGTTAAGCAATGTCAGCTTTGTGCCAAGCATTTACCGTTTGCGCCAAAGCCCATTGTGCAACTGGCCAGTAATGCCAAAATTCTGATTGCAGGCCAAGCGCCTGGGCAAAAGACTCATCATCAAGGCCGTCCTTTCGATGATGCTAGCGGTCAAAGGTTGAGAGAGTGGCTAGGTGTGACTGATGATGAATTTTATGATCCAGAGTTGTTCGCGATTCTGCCGATGGGATTTTGCTTTCCAGGCAGTTACGCAGCAACTGATAAGAAAAGTGGCGACAAGCCGCCTCGCCCCGAGTGCGCGGCTAAATGGCGACAGGAGATTCTTAACCAATTAAACCAAGTAGAATTAACCTTACTCGTCGGTAAATACGCGATAGAGTGGCATTTACAGCAGAAATTGACCGTGACTCAGGCCATCGAAAATTGGCAAACATTGTGGCCACACACCTTAGTGATGCCTCACCCGAGCCCGAGAAATAATATTTGGCTTAAGCGCAACCCGCTATTTGAGCAGCAGATCATTCCCAAATTACAACAGCGCGTAACAGCGATAATCACTGCCGTGCAGCTCTAAGGAATTAACTTTGATTGCAACGTTGGTAGAAGCTCCCAGTATAAAAAAACCTCAAGCCGAGTATCAGCTTGAGGGGGTAAGGAAAAGAATGGCAAGGGAAATTAAACCAATCAGTCCATTAAAAAGAGTGACGAAAAACACGCCACTCTATTGTTTATAACGAGTTAAAACTGAATATTAATTCCTGCGTTATAACCGCGACCACGGATCGGGTAAGTCGTACTACCCGTACTGGCGCCTACAGTTCCTATCCAATCTTGATCAAACACGTTAGTGACCCCCACATAAGCCCGAACAGAGTCGGTGAAGTCGTATGCTAGGCGTGTGTTATGAAGGATTGAAGATGGCATAATAGGGTTATCATGAGTCTCCTGTGTTGCAGTACGGCTATACTTTGTACTTGAAACATAGTTGACTTGCCATGTCGCCTTAAAACCTTCATTTGCATAGCTGGTAATGAATGAGGATTTCCACTCAGGGACACCTCTCACACCGACATAATTATGGGCCTCTGAATCGTTAGCGTCCTTGAAGCTACTGTGGATAGCGTAAGTACCATATAGCGTTAAGTCGATATTGGCACCACCATCGAGATCCCAATCATAATTGACTTGAAAGTCGATACCTTTACGTTTCATGTTAGCGTTGTTTACATAAGTGTCGTTAACGTAGCTAATGTTACCATCGGCTTTGCGCGTCACTTGACTACAGAATGGATTATTGATCGTCGTTGAATCAACACAACGCTTTACCGTTGTACTGGCACCGACCCTAGTAATCACATCTTCAATTTCAATATCAAAGTAATCTAGCGACACGACTAAGTTATCAAGCATTGAAGAGGTGTAAACCACACCCGCTGTGAGTGTATGGGCAATTTCAGGGGTTAAGTCTTCGTTGCCTTTTGTAGAGCCAGCTACCTCTCCAGTGATCCGCATTTCAGATTCAAAGTCAGCAGGTACACCTAACGCTTGGCAGTTTGCAGCGCGAAGTGCTGGATCATCGCCATGCTGGATCTGATCCACATCACATGGGTCATCAAATTTGAACTTAACTTTCGACTCTGGAGCAAATAGCTCAGTCAATTGTGGAGCTCTAACCGCTTTGGCATAGACACTGCGTACACGAACTTCATCATTGATCGCCCAGTTCACGCCAAATTTCCAACTATCGTTAGTGCCTGAGTGCGAGTAATTGGCCATGCGAAGTGCCGCTTCAATGTCAACCGACTCGGCAAAGGCAACGTCAGCAATAACGGGGATGTTAACCTCAACATAACCTTCTATAATGTCACGGTCGACATCTTGCGGCGCGATGGTGTTGCCGCGATTTAGCCCTGATAGCTTTACATCTGAAGGTTCAACTTTAAAGCCCTCTTGCCTAAACTCTGCACCAAAGCCAACTTGTAGTGGTCCAGCGGGTAACTCAAATACCGTACCATTAACATTGGCTGAGGCTGTGTGCTGGAAACTGCTGGTAGTGTCGGTAAATGGGTCTAGACGCACGTAATCTTGCAGCTCGTCCGATAGCGGCATGAAAGGGTTAAACTCTGGGCAACTATTTGTCTCTTCACATACGCCTACGGTCTCGTATCTATAAAGACGTGTGGTATCAATGTTATTGAAAGAAGTTGAATCCTTATTCGTTGTCCCACTAGAGACGTATGCATCCCAATACCAGTCGTCAGAAATGTCACCTTCAAGGGTTAATGAGGCTGAAAGGTACTCACGCTCATTCTCTTTGATCCGGTCACCAATCTGTTGGAATGTGTATGGGACTTTAATCCAACTACTGCCATCATTATGCTCTGCGACCACATCCAATACTTCTTGAGGCACGGTGAAAGGTGCATTGGCTGTATCTACCCAAGTAGAATACATAAATTCTGGGTCAATGCGTTGTTTAGCCGTAACCTTGCTATATTGCACGTTACCAGAGAGGCGTAAGCTGTTGTCAAAGTCGTAGCTAGCGCTTACATAAGCGCTATATTTTTCATCAGGCACCACAAATTGTACCGGACCGACACTCGAGTACATGTAGGGGTTGGTCACTTTCGATTGTCGATAGTAGCCGTATAACTCTTCATCTGTTGCGGACAAGTAACCCGGTGCTAAGCTACCATCATCCTCTCGACCAAACTGATAGTAGCTATAGTCACTATCTGGTAACCAAATTGTCGGTCTGTCTACAGGAATGTTGTAATCGACCCAGCCGATGTTGTTCAGGGTGATGAGATTAGGGATGCCTTCCTTATTAGCTTTTGGATCGAGCTTATTGGTGTAATACCCCGTCTCAGAGCGTGAGCCTGGGCGATCTGAATAACGGATCTCACTCTCTTTTGAATAATCGAAACTGGCTACAACGTTGCCTTTACTATCATCAAAAGACAGGCCTGTAGTTAATGTTACACCGGTTTGTTCACCATCTCCCTGTTCGGTCGTTGAACCATAAACATTGAGCTCTACACCTTCATAATCCTTTTTAAGGATGATGTTCACTACCCCTGCGACCGCATCGGAGCCATAGACCGCGGATGCGCCACCGGTTAAGATCTCAACTCGGTCAACAAGCGTCGCCGGAATGTTGTTTAGATCAGTAACAAGTAAGTTACTAGAGTTCAGTGTTTGGGTTGGGCGGTGACCATCAAGCAATACCAGAGTACGAATCGCACCTAAGTCTCTTAACTCAACTGTACTTAAGCCTGCGTTCGCAGGATTATAGGCATTTGTAGATGCTTCAATCCCTTGAAATTGTGGCAAAGTGGCTAGCATTTCATTTAAGTTCATGCTGCCGGTAATGGCGAGTTCTTCAGCCGTAACCACAGTAACGGGTGCAGTCGTGTCAGCGCCAGCTCTTGCTAAACGTGAGCCGGTGACAACGATTCTTTCGTATTCCCCATCATTAGCGCCATCATCTACACGTATCTCTTCCGCAACCGCATTTTGCGCCAAAAAACCAGACATAATTGCCACAAATAATGGCTTTAACTTCACTGTTTTCATAATCTTTCCTTCAAGAATAAAATACTCTTTTCTTATTGTTAGAACCAAGTTACTGCAAGTACAGGCGGAGCAATCATTCAGTCTTATCACGCTGAGTCATGGCTCCCCTCACTTGGCAGACATCAATTTTATACATTATAAAAACCCCTTAGCAAATCGATAACAAATAGGTGACACTCGTGTGAAGCCACAAGAAAAAACCTGCCAAGATACTGTATACAAAAAGGAATTTGTTATTTACAAGCGATTGAATAAAGGTGGATATGATGAATGTTGAGTGAGATGATTGAGAGAAATGACAAATAAAGATTAAAGATTACTGCTGTCGTCTACATACCTGCTAGTTCGCTGGCCATCACTAGCCTCAACAGCGCATGACACAACAATGGAGCAGCTGCGGAGTAACATCAGTAGCAATGGCACTACGGGGTTACTATTGGGGAAATAGCTGTTTTACCGACGATGTTAACTCCCACTTAAAATGCCGAGGAAGGGACTCGGCAAGTGGTTATCTGCAAACCCGTAGTGAGTCCTATTGAACTGAAATTACTCATGGCCCTGAGTGGTGTTCGCCCATGGTGGCGATGAATTAGCAAAATGGGCTGTTCCCACAATTAGAAGTAACAAATTAGTTGCGCGGCAGATGTGATTGGCAAGCAAAAAGCCAGTAGCTAATCACTACTGGCTTTCTTGAAGTATCACCCTGCTATAAGGTGACAACTAGAACATATAGAATGGATAAGATTTAGTGCATTTCTACTTCGACTTCAATCCAAGCTCCTGCCGTACCTAAGGTGCCTCCAGTTGCTTTGGGTGTGATAGTAAAGGCGCCCCACTTATCAGTGTAGCTCTTACCTATAAGCAATGAACCGTCTAAAAAGTCTTCAAAATCATCAAACTCATCGTTTAGATCGTCAGGTTTGGTATTGGGTGTCATATCCAGTAAAAATGAAGTGCCATAGTAGTATGACCTTGCATCTTCATCTGGGAAGTACCCTTCAGTATTAATTAGTACCCCTTGAGTATTAGCATCATCCTTGGTCCGGTATTCGACCCAGTAGGTCACATCACTATTGCCAGCAGCCAGCCTGATCCCCAAGTCCCCTTTAACTGAGCCTTGATCGAATGCATAAATTCTATAGGTGCCGGAGTGTGAGATTAGAGGTACTTCGTCTTCTATTTTCCAACTTTGGAAGAAGTTTTTGTAGTACAGATTTAGCCCGCCAAAGTCCCAAGCATTATTGCCCATCAGACTAAAGGCATTGCCATAACCAATCATCTCCTTTTCATAGTCACCCACACCAAAGACAGTGTCTTGACCGTCTAGGCCTTGAGCATGATGCAGCCCCATGGCATGACCCATCTCATGGGCAATCCCGCCCGCTTGAGAGCGCTCATCGCCAGTATCATAAACGCGTATTGCGCCAGGGTTCACGCCAGCTTTGATCCCATATGGAACCCATTCTTCTCGCTCTTCATTCCAATCAGAAATTTCAGGTGCTAAAATGAGGTAGATGGTATTATCGTCAATTGTCCAATAATCGGCTTCACCTAACGAAATCAGCTTTTCGGCATAATAAGCCTTCCAGTCATTGGCACTTTTATTATCCCAAACAGACACTTTTTCGCCGACTTGAATAACGTCACTGTAGATCTGGTAATTAACGTCGAAACGTCCATAGGACTCTTTATCGAAGTAATCGACAATCTCTTCCATTTCTGATTCTAGGCGACTTACCGACCAAGTAAGATCAACATCGGTAAATTCAAATCTAAAGATTTTTACTGTAACCGAGTCATGCTCCCATTGAACATGAGAACCGTATAGCTTGTCATCATCTTCATCACGTTGAACATTGACACTGTAGTCTTCTATTTCACCAAATCTAAAACCATTTGCAGTGGCGGAGCCGCCACCACTCATCGCTATTCGCATCCGCTTTTTACCGGTTGCTATTTCACTAAGATCTAAAGTGCCGCTAACGATGGCATCGCGCTGACCTGAACCGGAGAAAACCTGTTCATCATTATCAAATGCACCATTACTGTCACCATCTATCCAGATAGCCCAGTCAGTATTCCAATTGGTCACTGGGGTTAACTGAACTGAGTCTCCATCAACAATATCGAACGTCTTAGTGCTGGAGTAATCTTCATAACCGCTGCCATCGCCTGAGGAAAAACTCACCCCTGCGAGTTCGATATTCGCTATATGTTCATTTGAGCCACCACCAGGCTGAGTGACCAATGCGTAATCATTATTGCCATTACCATCATCTTCGCCGCGATTGATACTGACACTATAATCGTTCACATCACCATAACCGTCGTAACCACATGAGTCATCAGTTGCAGGATCTGGATGAACCAACACACGCAGTTGCGTGTTTTCAATCGACACATCATCAGCAAAGATTATCGTGGCCAGCACAGCTTCTGTTGATTTACTAGTTGTTCGGATCAGCAACTCATTTGTATCATCGAAGTCACCGTCGGCATTTAAGTCGAGCCAAACACTCCAATATTCACCATAACGGTAGCTGGCATAACCAGGAGTTAACTGGACGACATCGCCGCTGTTGATCTCAGTACCATCGGTAACCTCAATGCCATCAATACTAATACTGTCGATATATTCGTAACGATTATCGGGTGAAATATCACAAGTAGCCAAGGCCAGATTACTGACTAACCCTGCCATTAATATGGTAGTGGACGAAGACATTTTGTACCTAAGCATCTTCTTGCGCCGTGCCGAGTTCTTAACTCTATTGTTTAGTAACATAACTTGATTTCCATGTTGAAAGATAAAATTGTCCATGAGCCCTATTGATTATTAGTGGGCTTGTTATTGTTGTAATGCCCATCAATGACACTTCACATACAGCAGCGGCATGATTGTGCGAATGATAAGCAGTCCAATTCTAGGCACGGTTGCATATCGGCAACAACAGAGAGAAAACGAGGGTTAAACATGAAAGGTTAAAAAAGGTAATACTTAACTACCGCATAAACAGGTGGTTACATAATTATTACAGGATTGTGACGAGTGGTGTGAAATTACAAATATTGATATAGATGATAAATGATTATCAATGCAGATGATTCAATAGCCCAAAAAAGCCGCTAAACTGACCAATAACATCAGTAAATAGCCCAAATTGTTTAAATCCTAGCTGACAACTCAAGCTAAAGTAACAAGCTACCAGTAGGCAGCAACACAATTATTCAACCAACAATAAGCCGGTTTCATTATGGGCTGATTGAATGAGGTAGATAAATTGATAATCGTCACTCAATACAATATTGGGGTACAAGTTAGGGGTATCAAATAAGTAACGCACAACATCAGTACTGAAATCGTAATAGTAGATAGCATTGCTCTGGCCTTTAGGTTTATCCATAAAATAAATTCCGTCGTCAACGACAACAAAATCGTTCGTTGTATAACCATTAGTAATATAAGTTCTGTTGATCAACTTTTTAGATGTTCCCGCACTATTATCAAACTGATAAATATCAGTATCAGGATGCACTCGATAATAAAGATATCCATCTCCTCCATCCTGAACCATATTGGCATTATCCAAAAGGGGAAGTGATTCAATAGGGTAGCCTGAGCTGCCCATTTTCATGGCTTTTGATTGCTTTTTGTCGAATGCTGCGAAGTATATCGCTTGACCGTCAGCAGAGTAGGTTCCAGCGTACAAAAACTCGCCCTTAGGGCACAGAGGAGTATCTTTACCTGAGTCAATATTGACACTGCGGCAACTACCCTCGACACTTAATAATGCTTGGTTAGAGCCCCGCTGCCAATTCAAACTCAATGGATAACGATAAGCATCTTTCTCTGCGAACTGGTCTAACTTATACGCCTTGTTATCTTTATATCGCCATAACTCAATTTGATGATTTGGTTTTACTGAAACAAAGATGAAGCCATTGTCATTCACGCCTTCAATTGCACGAATTGATAAACCGTTATTCACAACCAGATTTTTACTGCCATCACCACCCATTACAGGATTTTTAAAACTGACAATCTCAGTAGTAAGCGATGATAACCCCCAGTCTTGTTGCAATATAAACTGATTTTTTCCTGGTATTTTTAGCGGCCAATACCCGACAAATTGATCTTCAGAGATCCGCGTTGACTCATCATTTTCGATGTCAAACTGAGACAGGTACCCCATATCATCGACGAAATATACCGACTCGCTGTCGTCACTAAAGCTTACATTTAAGCGCTGGTTAGTTAACTGTACACTCGTGTTGATAAACTCCTTAGTCGCTATATGGTACAAAATAAGCTCAGAGCCACCGAGACTATTAGAACGTAATATTGCTAACCATTGCTTGTTCGGCGATACCATATTGGCAAAATCACCATTCGAACGTAATGCGGGAGAACTTATCTGTTCTTGATTACCTGTTACGGTATCAAACAAAAATATTTTTTCAGGGGCCCAAGAAGCTTCATTGATACTATAAAAAAACCGATTTTCATCTAACCAACTAATTGCAGGTGACAAGTTATGACTATTCAGAGGGATGACTCTTCGCTCTTGAGAAGCTTGTAAATTGAGGCTATCAAAAGCAGCGATATAGATCCCCTCTTCACCATATTTGAGTCGGTGAAAAGCGATTTTTTTACCGCTCGGAGAGATGCTAACAAAGCTATCGTAATTACCCTCGCTATCAAATACTTTCACGGTGTTAAGTGGTGATGCCAACTTTGCTGCAAACAGTTCCCATGATGTGTCTCCACTGCTCTTATTTGAAAAAGCGATAAATGAGCCGTCAGCGGCAACACTGGGAGCTTGCTCTCGACCCGCTAGCTCAGTCAACAAATGAACATCTTGATATAACACCGGTTTATAAAAGTGATATAACCCAATGATAGAGGCTAAAACAACACAGAGAAATGTACTCAATAATATGCGGCGAGCGGGTCGAGTTTGCTTTGGAATTACGACAATATTGTCATTAGAAAGCGTTTCTACTGCAGGGTTTGCCGCTGATTCCAGCGAGGTTGAAGCTGTGGTTTCAGCATCATAATAGGTGAGTGTCTCCGATAATCGGTAACCACTCAAGCCGCCACCCGTGACGGTATGAATGTATTTTACATCGGGATCCAGTTTGGCAATATTACGGCGCAAACTATAGATATGATTGTTAATCGTATGGTTTGACGTGGCAGTGTTTTTCCATACTTCATCTCTAAGATTATCCCGAGTAATTAACCGATCAAAGTGTTCGCAAAAGTAACAAAGTACTTTCATCGCCATCGATTGTATTTCGATCAGCTTATCACCACACTTTAGTTGATCAGTATTAGGATCAACCTCAATGTTACCAAGCTTAAATGCAGGAGAAAATTTGGCCATTAATACGTCATTTTTATTGTTTTGTATGCAGAACAGTACGTTATATGACTAGAGTATACATTACAAGTTGCCGATGCCAAAAGAGTTACCAGCAACTATGTCATTGGCTGAGTCACTCATTATACTTTTTTGCAAAAAGTCATTCCTAGACAGCATTCATCACCGACTGTTTCAGTTAAGTGCATACAGTTATGCGTCGCTTGATGTCTAAACGGGCGATTATCATAATGAGAAAAGAGGCTAATAAATTCTAAGTCATAAAAGGGAGCCATACTTCATAGTTAACCCAGCCAAAATATCTTAAGCTAGGGCAAACTCCTCAGAGACACTCAATGTGTACTTTTTAGATGGCTTACTGGCCAAACAAATAGTCAATCGCACCATGAAAATCATCGGTCATAATATTAACGTGATGAACAATCACGGCATTATATTGGGCTCGGGCGATCCCCATCGCATTGGCGAAATACATGAAGGCGCTTTGCTGGCAATAAGCCAACAAAGAACGGTTGAGATCAGCCGAGCCAGCGAAGACACTTTACAAGGGGTAAAGGCGGGAATTAATCTACCTTTACACTATAAAGGCGACATCATTGGCGTCATAGGTATCACTGGCGAACCTAAAGAGCTCGGTCATTACGGAGAGCTGCTAAAGATGACCGCTGAGATCATTGTTGAGCAAGCCAACTCCATCGAATTAGCACAATGGCAATATCGTCAAAAAGAGGAGCTGATAATAGAGATGATAAAATCAGACGGCCCTTTTACCTCACATCAACGCAACTGGGCTTCACAGCTCAACATCGACTTAGATACCCCCCGCGTAGCGGCTATTATTCAAGTGCAAGCTGACGATGAAGAAACCGCTGCCAACTCAATGCTGAAACAGATATTGCACTTACTGGAAACCCCTTCACGGGGTAACTTGGTCGCCATGACCTCAATGACGGAATTGGTGATCCTCAAACCTGCTTTTCTTGATGGCAAAGCTTGGGATGCCACACTTGAGAGTGAGCGTATTGATCAGCTTATCGCCCGTCTACCGATTGAAATGAGAAAACGATTAAAAATATCACTTGGGCATTTCTTTGCAAAACCGCAAGAGATTAACCGCTCATATCAAACGGCATTAGAGACACTCTCCATTGGCACTCAAATGCGCCCAGAACAAAGTAAATACCTTTATAAAGACTTCTCCCTGTTAGTGCTGTTATCGTCACTCAAAGGTAATTGGCGCGGGCAAGAGTTAGTAAGCCCATATCAAGCATTAATCAGTGCCGATAAGAATGGTCAGCTGGCAAAAACATTAACCTGTTACCTGCAACATTTTGGCGATCAACAGCAATGTGCCAATGCACTGTTTATTCACCGCAATACTTTGCGCTATCGACTCGAGAAGATTGAGAAAATTACCGGCAGTAATATGCAAAAATTGGACGGTTTATTACAGCTTTATCTAGGACAAGTGATGTTAACGGCACAATGATGCAGCGCCTTTTTTTATCGATAAGCCTACAGCCAACAATCAAATCTACATATTCTTTGCTGAAGACCGAGCCGATAAAAGCATGAATTTTAATTGTCATATCCTTTATCAAAAACCAGTAGGCACGGCTAACTATGAATATTTTTTAGAACCGATGAGTGCTAATTAATTCCCAGTGCCACAAAAGTGACCCTATAACAGTGAAACGCCACACAACACCAATATGTTCAAATGAACAAATAATGATTTAACTTTAACTCGTTATCTGTGCAACCAACCAAAGAAATCCACCTCTTCGAGCCGCATAATAGCTAAGCCTGAAATCCGTGGTCTCGCTCAATATGAGTGAACGCCATATTTGGCTTAAATAACAACAAACCTTACATAAATTAAAAATACCCCTACAGGGAAACGCTATGAGCCTCGTACTGATCTTACTGGCGGTGATTGTATTTATCGTCATCGCTACTGCAAAATTCAAGCTACATCCATTTTTAACGCTGATCTTAGCCTCTTTTATTGCCGCATTTGCCTATGGTCTTCCCAGTGCAGATATCGCCAAAACCATTACCTCTGGCTTTGGCGGCATATTGGGCTATATCGGTCTTGTTATTGTGCTCGGTACTATCATCGGCACCATACTTGAAAAAAGCGGCGCCGCCATCACCATGGCGGATGTGGTGATTAAATTGCTAGGTCAACGCTTTCCGACTTTGACCATGTCTATCATCGGTTACATCGTCTCTATTCCCGTGTTTTGTGACTCTGGTTTTGTGATCTTAAACTCACTTAAACAGTCAATGGCGAATCGCATGAAAGTATCAAGCGTGTCGATGAGCGTCGCACTGGCCACCGGTCTTTACGCAACCCATACCTTCGTACCGCCCACTCCTGGTCCAATCGCCGCTGCGGGTAACTTAGGCCTTGAATCAAATCTTGGTTTGGTCATTTTTGTCGGTGTGTTTGTGGCAGCTATCGCGGCTTTAGCCGGAACACTTTGGGCCAATCGTTTCGCCAATGTACAACCTGACGGCGAAGGCGCAGCAGAGTTACTTAATCAAACTGAAGATTACGAACAACTTAAAAACACCTATGGTCAGTTGCCTAGCCCAACTCGTGCTTTTGCACCGATTTTCGTGCCTATTTTGCTTATCTGTTTTGGCTCAATTGCCAACTTCCCATCGGCTCCGTTAGGTGATGGCGCGTTATTTGATGTGTTGGCGTTTTTGGGGCAACCTGTCAATGCGTTAATGATTGGTCTGTTCCTATCATTGTTACTGCTTAAAGGTAACAACAAAGTAAAAGAGTTCAGTGAGCGTATTAGCCAAGGTCTAGTGGTTGCAGCGCCAATTCTACTTATCACGGGTGCCGGCGGTGCATTTGGTGCGGTACTGAAAGCCACCGAGATTGGCGCTTTCTTAGGAAGTTCTCTTTCAGCCTTGGGCGTCGGCATCTTTATGCCATTTATTGTTGCTGCAGCATTAAAGTCTGCTCAAGGTTCATCTACTGTTGCACTGGTTGCCACTTCGGCGTTAGTCGCGCCTATGTTGGGCGATATTGGCCTTGCTAGCGACATGGGCAGGGTATTAACGGTAATGGCAATTGGTGCAGGTGCGATGACGGTATCTCATGCCAATGACAGCTTCTTCTGGGTGGTTACCCAATTTAGCCGCATGAGTGTTAAGCAAGCGTATAAAGCGCAGACAATGGCGACCTTGATTCAAGGACTCACGGCCATGACTGTAGTGTATATACTGAGCTTGTTCCTTATCTAGAGTCCATCTATAGATGTCAATTAAAAGGCGAGTATTCTCCCTCGCCTTTGCACTCATTCAAAAAGTCGTGTTACTACTAATACGGGACGAGTAAGACATTTACCTTTCAATAACGCTAACCGTTCGCTGAAACAGTTTCAGCCCTAGGCTGAAAATAGGAAAACTGCATGAAAATTGTGATAGCCCCCGATTCATTTAAAGAAAGCCTCACAGCAATGGAAGTGGCTAACGAAATTGAGCGAGGATTTCGCACGGTATTACCCCATGCTGAATATCTCAAAATACCCGTCGCCGATGGCGGTGAAGGTACAGTGCAGTCGATGGTTGATGCCACTAATGGCAGCCTAGTTTGGACACAGGTTTCCGGTCCGTTGGGCGACAAAGTTAATGCATTTTATGGCATCTTGGGCGATAGCTATCATGGCAATGAAAAAACAGCCGTTATCGAAATGGCTGCCGCATCGGGCCTACATTTAGTGGCAACAGAGCAGCGTAACCCCTTGTTCACCACCAGCTACGGTACCGGTGAACTGATTGTTGACGCGCTAAATAGAGGCATCAAACACATTATTATCGGCCTCGGCGGCAGTGCCACCAATGATGGTGGTGCCGGAATGGCGCAAGCCTTGGGTGTACAGTTTTTAGATGCGAGCTCTAATGCCCTTGCCCCAGGCGGCGCAGCCTTAAGCCAATTACAGCAAATTGATCTAACTGACCTACATCCACTGGTCTCACAATGCCGCTTTGAAGTCGCTTGCGATGTTAATAATCCACTTTGCGGTGGATATGGTGCCTCCGCAATATTTGGCCCTCAAAAAGGCGCAACGACAAAGATGGTGCAGCAACTCGACAGTGCGCTCAACCATTATGCCGATGTTATCGCGCAAACAGGTATTAAAGACAACCGTGACTTAGCGGGTGTTGGCGCTGCAGGTGGTATGGGGCTTGGCGTAATGGCATTTCTCAATGCTGAGCTAAAGCCAGGCATCGACATTGTAATGAACACTGTTGACCTTGCAAGCCATATAAAAGGAGCAAGCTTAGTGATCACCGGCGAAGGCAAGCTTGATAGTCAAACATTGCACGGCAAAACCCCAATGGGAGTTGCGGGTGTTGCTAATCAGTTCAATGTGCCTGTTATCGCAATTGCAGGGTGCGTCAGTGACGATGCCAACGTGTTATTAGATCATGGTTTTAAAGCACTATTTTCTATCACCCCCCGTGCATTGCCATTAGCCGATGTGTTAGCCAATGCCAAAACAAACCTTTACGCCACCAGCAAAAATGTAGCGGCGCTCTACTCCCTATCAATACCGACCAAGTAATTTCATTTCGAGTCTGGCTAAAGGCGCTGCAGCGCCTTTTTATAACCTCATGCGCAAAGCTGTTTGAACACCTGCCCTTAATGGCAATTTACTTTTCTACTTGATGCGCTATAAAGCTTAACGTAAAGTGAGCATCCCATTTTAAAGACTGATCCAGCACACATTAATGGTGTGTTGAGTAGAGATTGTTAGCCAATGACACCAAGACGAGCCACCGCTTCAGAAGAAGCACTACTGAGAATTTTTACAGTTCCAGAAGCCCCTGATTCAACCCTTAGTGTTATTGAACAAAATATCTCACAGAACTTAATGGGCTTTTTACAAGACAGCGTCGTGGCCGTTGAAAAGCCCTTAACTGAGATCGAGCTGGACTTTCAGCAACACCGAATTCCCGCTGCGCCGCAGTTTGTCTCAGATTATGCTGATGACATGATGAAAACCTTAGTGGCTCATTCAGTCCACACCTCAGCGCCGAGCTTCATCGGCCACATGACATCTGCACTACCCTACTTTGTGTTACCGCTGTCTAAAATGATGGTCGGCTTAAACCAAAACTTGGTCAAAATTGAAACATCAAAAGCGTTTACACCATTAGAGCGCCAAGTTCTGGGGATGATGCATCACCTTATTTATGCAGAGAATGATGATTTTTATCAGAGTTGGATGCACAGTGCTAACGTTTCATTAGGCGCATTCTGCTCCGGTGGCACCGTTGCCAATATCACCGCACTGTGGACCGCACGTAACCAATTACTTAAAGCAGATGGCGAATATCGCGGTGTTGCCGCTCAGGGCGTAATGAAAGGGCTACGTCATTATGGCTATGATGATTTAGCCATACTGGTGTCCGAGCGAGGTCATTATTCATTAGCAAAAACGGCTGACCTGCTTGGTATCGGCCGCGAAAATATTGTTCAAGTTCCGACCTCAAACGACAACAAGGTCGATGTGGTAAAGATGCGCCAAATCGCTGCAAAACTTGCTGCCGACAATATTAAAGTGATAGCGATTGTGGGGGTTGCTGGTACCACCGAGACAGGTAATGTCGACCCACTCGATGCGTTAGCAGATTTGGCTCAAGAGCTAAACTGTCACTTCCATGTTGACGCTGCGTGGGGCGGCGCCAGTCTGTTATCTAAAAAGTACCGTCATCTACTGGCTGGAATTGAACGCGCTGATTCAGTGACTATCGATGCTCATAAGCAGATGTACGTGCCTATGGGTGCGGGAATGGTTATTTTTAAAGATCCTACTTTTGCCAACGCGATTAAGCATCACGCTGAATACATTCTCAGAAAAGGCTCAAAGGATTTAGGCAGTCAAACGCTAGAGGGATCTCGCCCCGGTATGGCGATGTTAGTCCATGCTTGCCTGCAAGTGATTGGCCGTGATGGCTACGAAATACTGATCAACAATAGTCTGGATAAAGCCCATTACTTTGCTGAATTGATTGAAGAGCATAACGACTTTGAATTGGTGTCTAAGCCTGAGCTTTGCTTATTAACCTACCGTTATGTTCCGCAAATAGTGCAAACGGCAATGGCAACAGCGCGGGCTAACAACGATGTACAAAAACTCATTGAATTTAATGCCCTGCTCGATGGCCTCACTAAATTTGTGCAGAAACGTCAACGTGAACAAGGTACCTCATTTGTATCACGCACACGTATTAACCCAGAAAACCAACAATTGATGAAGATCAAAGCGGTTGTATTTCGAGTGGTGTTAGCCAATCCACTCACGACCCATGAGATTTTACAGCAGGTACTTGCCGAACAAACCGTTATCGCCACGCAAGAGCATCGGTTTTTACCGCAACTGCTGGCACTGGCTGAGCAATATATTGCATAACACTTATTCAGTGCTTGTTATTCAACAGCATTAAGCCGCTCTATTTAGAGTCTTTTATTGAGTCTCTTTTATTCAGAGTCTAGCCGAGCGGTAATAAACAAGTCTGTCACTTCACCCATAGGGCTGGCTTGTTGCTTGCGTTGTAACGCCAATAATTTAAAGCCTCGGCGACTCAATGCTGGCACCAACTGCTCCGCATGATGAAAATAGGTAAACATTTTGTCGCCGTCACTGGAGGTATCTTCGCGCACCTTAGGGCATTCCCCCTCCATGGTGCTCAAATACAAAATACCTCCCGTTTTAAGCCGCTGCGCCGCAGCATCAATCAGCGCTATTGCCTCTTGTCTATCGAGATAGGGTAGGCAGAAACCACACATAATGGCATCGAACTGCTCATCAACACGGTTTAAATGGCGGCTGTCGAGTTGCAGAACCTCTATTTTGGGATTATTTTTCTTCGCTAGCAGCAACATATTTGGCGCGAGATCCGTTGCTAATATCGACAAGTTGGGTTTTTCAGACAGTAACATTTTGGTGATATTGCCTGGCCCGCAAGCAAGCTCTAATACGCGTGCATCATCACGGGGGAGATGGTTAATAAATGAATCAAAGGTGTCTGAATACATAGTAAGATCCATGTACTTATCTTGATACCTTTGCGCCAGCTTATCAAAGGTATTTACCGATATTTGATTATTATCCATTAGCCCATCCCCTAGCACCCAGTGCTTGCTATTCATACCGCTGTAGATTAATTAATCAACTACACTATCGTGCAATTGGCTGTTTAACAACCGCTAATTTTATGTAGCCCAGCGTTAACGAGTAAGTTAGGTTCTGGCTCTGTGGTGGGAATCTAACTCTCTTTTGCCCAAAGCAATTTGCCCGCTCTAGCAGCTATTGTTTTTTTAAAATCAAAATCACAATCAACGTCGTGACGCTTCGCCCATTCTTGTAATCAAGAGTCGAGCCAAGGGGCAAAGCGCTTGCCCCTGCTCTTGATTTCATAAGAGTCAAACCCTCAGCGCCCCGGCGAAATTTAAACAGCGAAATTTCCAACGGGGGAGATTGCTGTCTGCAAATTTGGCTACTTAAATTTAAATTCTGATGCTCACTGATGTGGAGGTTTATCTAATTTAAAAGCTTTTATTGGTAACTCTAATGCTGAGAGATTGCGCTTTTCAAACCCAGTGTAGATGCGGCGGAGGCCTTCGGAAACAGGACGTTTTCGTTGAGCCCACAAGGACGTGCTCGCGGCGAGCCTCAGTTGCGTCTGCACATACGTCTGCCGCAGGCAATTGGAACCACTTCGGGTTGAAGCTAACTCACCTTTGCCCCAAAGTTAGTTACGATGTGCGTTAGACTGCATCGAATGATACTTTGTTGGCATGCATTATTAAGAGTAACTACATTCAACTTCTGCTGGTCGATTCAGTGATTCATAATTCTTTACAGCTGACACTGTCAACAATACTTAGAGTTTTCTTTAAAACTTCACCGTCGTAATCATTCGAAAGTAACGTGAACAAGACAACTTTATTTCCGAGAAGCTTCACGCCTTGGGTAAAGAACAAAAACTCTCCTTCCTTGGGAGATTTATCAGTTAGACGAGCATATACACCATCTAACTGAGTTCCAAATCGATTTGCTTTAACTACGCCTTCTGTTGATTGCGAGACTGAGCTTACCATGTTGCTCTCGATGTAAATTTCTAGATCCTTATCTACAAGAGCTTCCATATACATATGCTCAAGATCATTTACCAGAATCTCAAAATCAAACTTACCTTTATTAGGTGGCACTAAACGGTAAAACGTTGTACCGAATTGAATGTGGTGACGTTCTACGGCCTTCCAATCTTGAGGCACATACAATGTCACAGTACCAACGTTCTCATTATTGAAACTGCGAAGCTCAACGTTTCACCTGCATGCAATCGTGGTGCAAGCAAAAAAAACAGACAAAAGATCAAAACCCTATTCATGACAATCCTTGTTATCTAGCCGTTGCTTTTTAGACGCTACAGAAATGCAGCTTTGCTTTCAAAACATTAGGAGAGTATAGCAACGTTTTAAAGATGTTAGCTTACTGAAGGATTGGTTATATCTTCCTAACTACTTAACAGAGCTTAAATCCAAGCCAATCACAAAACTTGTCGATGGTTCAGGTGAGTTTGAGTTTTTCAATAACGGCGAAGATAGATACTGGCAGGTTGAACGACCAGTAATGAATTTACCTCCGGAGTTTGATTTCGGTGCAATAAATGGAGATGTTCATACTATTGATAGCAATGCTATGAAATGCTTTAAAGAAATAGCGCAGCAGCCTGATCAGCTATTCGCTTTGTTAACGGATCACTTATTTGCAAAGGCACAAGTACATTTTGATAAGTTATCCTTCGAAACCGTTCAAGATGAGTTTTACGTCAAATCACTCACTACAAGTAACGAATTCGAGTACGAGTTTGGGCTTCACTCAAGGTCTAAAGACATATGCATCGAGTTATTTGTCAGAGGTGGGAATGTAACAAGGTGATGTTGTTCGTTCCGGTGCTATATGGCTCGCGGCGCTCGCCGCAAATCACGTTGTAACCGCATATTTGATTGGCATACTTTCCCTAATCTAAATTGAATGTGGTGGAGCACTTACTCTAACAAACTTATGTCCAGAAATGAGCTAGACGCTACTCTGAACTCGCTGGCAGATCATCTGCTGTGGAACGTGCAAGCTTCTGAAAAAGGGATTTTTCAGCAGAGCCTACATGGAGGTATTCACGGCGGCTTGCAAAGGAACATAGTGGATGAGCTGCTTTCCATCATAAGTAGATGTTTTAGGTAATGGCACTAGATCCCGGCCCTGAAGCCTTGCCGAGATGACTCCCAATTATTCCCAAGTTGTTCTGCTAAGCTATCTCGTTTCTGTCCAAAAACGAGCTTAGCTCTGAAGTGGTCAACCATGCATATGCGCTTACTCACAGAGTTACTATTCCAATAAAAGGCCACCTTGGCGGTGGCTTCAAAACTCGTTGGTGACCTACTTTGGCAAATCTGCCTGATGCAGATTAATAAAGGCATCCATGTTGGCCTGCGCTCTAAAGTTGTGCGCTTGCCTGTGTGTCGTTTGCATTCATGGCTTCTACCACTTCGTAATAACACTTTATCTTTGGCTCAGTGCCCGATGGCCTAACAATCACGCGACTATTATTTTCGAGGCGATAGATGAGTACATCACAAGCTGGCAAACTAATATCTTCTAAGGTAATTGAGTTTTTCCTACTCCTATTTATATAGGCTTAACGTGACATACATCTCACTGCGCTACAGATTATTGATCTATGTCAACACAAGCTAAAGTTCCTCATCAACTGCTTTAAAATCGATAGACACACAAACAGTGCGTGTATAGCCTACAAATTCAGCAACAATTTACTAACAGTTAATTAACGAGTGCATCAAGCCGTTTTTTCCAGAAAAACTACTTAATCATTTTTGTGGACGCGATGTTGTTAATAACCAACAAAACCATAAAGTTAAAACACAAAGGAACTTTAAACGGAGTGTTTCATGACAAGAGTTAGAAAACTACCTTCTTTGTTTGTCACCATATTGTTCTATTTAGCATCTAGTACATATGCAAGTGCAGACGACAAAGCGCTCATCACTCAAGGTGAGATGCTCTACAACCAAAACTGTGTCTTTTGCCATCAAGCTGATGCCATAGGAAAAACAGGTTTTGCTCCCTCGCTCTCTAATCCTGAGTTGTTGGCAATTGCATCGGATAAATACTTGGCCTCCACCATCCGAGACGGCCGTATTGGTACCGCCATGGGTCCTTATGCTCACCTTGGAAAAGAGAAAATTGTCGCGATAGTGGCTTACCTCAGAAGCCATGAAACCCTGCCCCATCGCTCAGCCGAAGTCGATAAGCAGCGCGCAGCACAGGGCGATGCGCGTAAAGGGGAGCTTTGGTATCACGATATCTGCTCTACCTGTCACGGCCCTCAAGGGGACGGTTACTTAGCGGGATCATCGGGCACTGCCATCGGTAAGGTGGGCTTCCTTAACAAGGCGAGTGACGGTTTTATCCGTGAAACCATCAAGTATGGTCGTTCCAATACCCGCATGCTGCCCTTCTACGGCTCTGCTGGACTGGCCAACCTCGATGAGCAAGAGATTGAAGACATTATCACCTATCTGCGCACCCTAAATAAGTAAGGAATTTGAGATGAAACGAAGTAAGGAAAACAATGTATCACGCCGAAATTTCCTGAAGGGTAGTGGGTTTATTGCAACAACTGCAGCAGGCGGCGGATTATTTGTCGCCAGTAACCCAGAACTTGAAGCCGCACCAGCAACTGCAGCACCTAAGAAAAGAACCACAGCATTAGCCCAATGCCCCTACTGCGGAGTCGGTTGTGGCACCATTATTCAGGCTGAGGATGGCAAAATTGTCTCAATGCGTCCCGACAAAGATCACCCGACCAACTACGGACTGCAGTGTATCAAAGGCTTAACGGCTGCAGAGCCTATGTATGTTGACCGCATGGAGGGCGACCCCTATGTCCGTAAGGATGTCTGGGCAGAGTGGCAAAAACCGAACCACGGTAATATCGAATATATCAGTAGCACCAAAGGCTCATTCGACGAAGAGCACTTTGTCCGCGTGCCTTATCATGACGCTTCTGACATGGTGGCGCGTAAAGTCGTTCACTTCGCTAAGAAGTATACCGGTAACTCTATCTCTCTTTATGGTTCTGGCCAGCTCACCATGGAGGGCCAGTACCTAGAGAACCTGTTTATGAAGGGGGTTTTGGGCTCAAATACCATCGAAGCCAATGCACGTATGTGTATGACCTCGGCGGTAACGGGCTACTTTGCCACCTTAGGTTCTGATACACCGCCGCTGGCATATGATGATATCGAGATGTCCGATATGGTGATGCACTTTGGTCATAATGCCCGTGAGTCACACCCTATTATCTTCTGGCGTATCGCCGACTATAAGAAGAAAAATGATATCCCAACAGTCGTGGTCGACCCACGTGAAACGGGTACCAGCAAGGGCTATGAGGATATCAACAGCAAGAATCATGTTCATGTGCCCATTCTTAATGGTGATATCAGCTTCCTAAACTCGATTGCCCATGTACTGCTTAAAGAACATCAAGATGTCATCGATTGGGATTTTCTCAAGGCGCATGTGAGTGGCTGGGAGGAGTATGTCGAAGGGGTGCAGAATGACTACAGCCCAGAGCAAGTTCAAGACAGAATGGGCGGCGTTAATCACGATGTAAACCCAGAGAAGATCCGTCAAGTGGCGCAGATGTTTGCCGATGCAACCCGCAAACGTTTGGCCCGTGGTAAGGGTAAGCAAGATGGTAAAGGCACAGGTGGGGTTATCATCATGTGGGGCATTGGCTATAACCAACATATCCACGGTCAGCACAATGTTATCTCAATCATCAACCTACTCACTTTAACCGGCAACCTCGCTAAGCCCGGTTGTGGCCCATTCTCGATGACGGGTCAGCCCAATGCTATGGGTGAGCGCTTCACTGGTGGCCTAACGGGTCGTCTGCCATTTAATGAAGGGCTAAGCAATCTTAAGCACCGTAAACATATGGCCAAGATGTGGCGTATTCCAGAGAAGAATCTCGATACAGCCGCCAGCTCGCCTAATCCTGGTTTTGCGGTGGGTATGATGGAGCGCGCACTTAAGGATGACCTTAAGGCGATGTTCCTGGTCTATGCCACCCATATCGATCTCCCCGATCAATACAACTTGGTCCGTCCAGCACTGTTGAAAACTTTCAACGTGGTGCAGGAGATCTATCGCCATGCACCCAATAACCTCTACGCCGATGTGATATTCCCAGCCTGTACTTGGGGTGAAGTCAACGGGGTCTACATCAGTTCGGAGCGTCGCATCAATATCACCGAAAAGGCGGTGCAAGGCCCTAAGGGCTGTCGTCCAGATATGGATATGGTTATCGACAAGGGTAAGGAGATCGCCGATCTGCTGGGTATGGATGGCGACGCAATCTTTCCCTACAAGCGGGGTGAAGATGGTGAGTATGACGCCGAAGAGGTGTTTAGAGATGTCTGTCGTGCATCGGTAGGCACCGATGCCGATCTTACCGGGATCCTAGAGCGTGAAAAACTTGATGGTATCAGCCCCTACGAGCAACTGAAAACCCTGCGCGGTATTCAGTGGCCAGCGCCTAACTATGACTCAGCTAAAAGTGGCGGCACTAAGCGCCGCTATATGATGCAGGAGGGCCAGTGGGAGAATCGTCCATACGGCTACTTCCGTACCAAAGATGGCAAGGTCAACATGAAGCTGTGTAAGCAGGACTATAGTCAACGTAAAGAGATCACTAAGAAGTTGATGGAGTTCGGTGCTGTCGGAGGAAAGAAAGATCACTACACCATCGATAACCAAGACCTGATCATCAAGGCGCGCGATATGGGATTAACGCCCGATCTTCCCGATGAGGAGTTCAGAGGAATTCCTTGGAAGGAGGTTCCCAACGATAAATACCCCTACTGGATGGGTCTAGGTGTTGTTTATGAGCACTTCCATACCGCTAAATCTCATCGTAGCCCCACCACACGACGTCTAGTGCCTGAGATGTATGTGGAGATGCATAGCGAAGATGCCAAAGATCTCGGCATTAAAGATGGCGAGTGGGTGCGCGTCGTGACTAGACGTGGTTCACTCGAGGCGCGTGCTCAGGTTGGCGGCACCGACAGTATCGTCAAACCTGCTCGTAACAGTGTGCCAAGAGGCTATATGTTTGGCCCATGGAACCTCTCTGTTGCTGACAGCGCCGATCCAAAGAAGAACAAGTGGCTGGCCAACGGTATCTCAAACCGTTGTTGGGATCCGGTATCTGGGCAGGTCGACTTTAAGAAGTTGGCCGCAAGGATAGAGAAAATCTAACTACAACCACCATAAGCGTTAGCACTCATGACTAAAGCGAAAGTCGAGATTTTAGTTATTTATCGAGTGCTAACTCTCTCTTTTAATCTACATTGATAATCTGGTAGTAATTTGAATAGACGTCATTTTATTAAACAACTGAGTGTACTAGCAGCTGTTGGAGTCACACTTAAAGCCTCCTTGGCTAACGCAGCTTTCAAGGTTAAGCAGTTCACTCAAAGATACGTTCGCCCACCAGGGTCGCTGGCTGAAGATGACTTTATCAGTCAGTGTATACGCTGTAATCAGTGCGCCGAGATCTGCCCCAATAACTGCATCAAATTCTTCGGCAGTGAAAATGGCATTGCGTCCCATGGCACCCCCTATATCAGCCCAAGAGAGAAAGCCTGCATCTTGTGTATGAAGTGTGGTGATGTCTGCCCAAGCGGAGCAATCAAGCCGGTTAAACGCGAACTCACCCCAATAATCGAACAGGTCAACATGGGCATAGCCCGTGTCGATAAACAGCTATGCCTCTCTTGGCAGGGTAAATCTTGCGGCGTCTGTTACCGCGCCTGCCCTCTACAAGATAAGGCCATTATCGTGGGCTTTATGGAGCAGCCAGAGGTGCTCGATGCCTGCGTAGGCTGTGGACTCTGTGAGAGTAGCTGTATTCAGATCCCTCAAGCTATCAAGATCATCCCCAGCCACACCCTAGATCAACTTAGGAGCTCATGATGGATAAGGAGTTTACCCAAGCGGGTCTAAACAAAGATAAACCGATAACAGACAGCAAACCATTCGCACTGTGGAAGCACCTCAATAAATTGCGCTGGTTTTCACTCTCGGTGGTATTTTTAATGCTGATCTTGATCCCCCTGCTCAGCATCTACCAGCATTACGTCGCGGCGCAGGGATATAACCATCTGTCGTCATCGCAAACCTTGCTTTATGACACCATGGAATTTATCAGCGCCCCCTTTGTCGATGAGCCTGAACATGATCTCGATGCCATCAAAGGCACGACTTGGTCGGGGCAGCTATTTGGCGTCAAGCTCACCGATCCCTTAGCCGTGGTCGGGCAGATGGCTGCAAGCCTCAAGATCTATTGGCCCCTGTTACTCACGGCACTCATTCCCCTATTAGCCACCCTGCTGTTTGGACGCTTTTTCTGTGGCTGGATCTGTCCAGCGACCTTTATCTATGAGCTCAACTCCAACCTATCAATCTACCTCAGCCGTTTTGGTATCAATAACAATAGACGCTTTCACCAGAGCATAAAATACCTAGTACTGGCTCTGGGCATAGGGATCTCTGCATACACAGGCACGTTAGCGTTCGCCAGCATCTATCCACCAGCCGTACTGGGGCGGGAGCTATATTTCTCTATCGCATTATCAGGTTTCGGTGGTGGCACCCTGTTTTTCATCCTCACTCTGCTGTTTGACACCTTTGTCAGTCGCCGCGGGATCTGTCGTTACTTCTGTCCAGGTGGCGCGCTCTATTCACTACTTGGACGCTATCGAGTGGTCAGAGTGAAGCGCTTAGTCGAGCCCTGTAATGACTGTAATAAATGTAATGCGGTATGTGAGTTTGGCTTAGATCCAATGCGGGACAATTTTGGCGCCGAGTGCAATAACTGCACCGCCTGTATCTCAGTTTGCCCCAAGAGCGCGATGAGCCTGACCTTGTCAATGTCAGACACTCCCAACCAAGGTCCAGGTCATCAAAGCCGGCAGTATCGCCAGCAGAATATGGACAATAACCTAGCGATCCCAGTAAAAAATATCAACGAGTGAGGATCAACTTAGTGAAGGTCGCTCAAGCGAATGATTAAAATAAATGAGTAGTAAATAGATGATAAAAATAACAAGTAAAACAACAGCAATATTATCGGGATTGCTGCTGTGTGCTCTGACACTATTTAGCGCATTAACCCAGGCACACCATGTACTGGGTCGTCCCTCATATAGCCTTAATGAGGACTCTAACACGCCGCCCAGCATGGCGATTGAGACACAAATAGGCGAGTATTTTTTCACTTATATGGTGTTTCCCGCCTTTCCTAAACCCAACGAGCCAGGTCGAGTCAATATATACGCCACACGGATAGATAATGGTGAGATGCTCGACCAAGCTATCACCTTTACCGTCCGTGATGACACTTTTTGGGGTGAGAGCATAGGCATCGGCGACGGCGCAAAACCTGAAGTGATCGGTCAGCAGAATATTGATGATGGGGTATATCGCCAAGGGTTCCTGTTTAAGAGTCGCGGCAGTTACATCATTCGTGCTTACTTTGAAGATAATGGTGAGCCCTACGAAATAGATTTCCCCCTGCAAGTCGGGGCTGCAAGCCCTGTCGGCCCTATTGGTGCAACTGTAGGATTTATCTTCTTCCTGCTGCTGATGATCAATATTGTGCAACGTAAGCGAATCGCTCGCACCAAAATTCAACAGGGGAACACCGTATGATAATGACCCACCCAGGACTCCCGCTCTACTGGGCTTATGCTATCGGCATCATGATGCTGTTATTGGGTCTTTTGACCATGGCCGTCAAAGCACCGACAACGAGCGCTAGCCGCAGCATCTCCTTAGCTAAATTGCCGCTTATCGGTGGCTTGTTTCGCTTCCTTACTAAGTATACCTGGCCTCTTTTACTGTTAAAGATTGCCTTTGCTGCCCTGTTTATCACCGTCATCACCGCTGGTTTGTGGGGCACGCCGATTGTTGAACGCAATTTAGCCACCACACTGACCTGGAACCTTTGGTGGACGGGGATCATTATCGCTATCCTGTTTAGCGGCTCTGCTTGGTGTGCACTCTGTCCCTGGGACAATATCGCCAGCTGGCTAGTCAATCACAGCATCTGGCGCCACTCCAACTCACACAGTCGACTGCAGCTAAAAGTACCCAATATGTTACGCAGTGTCTGGCCTGCAAGCCTGTTATTTATCGGCTTTACCTGGTTAGAGCTTGGTGTTGGTATTGTTGCCAGCCCCTACGCCACCGCCATGCTGGCGCTGTTGATGCTTATCTTGGCCACCACCACGCTAGCACTGTTTGAGGGCAAAGCCTTCTGCCGTTACATGTGTCCGGTAGGAAGAACCGTTGGCGCATACTCGCAACTTGCCCCTATCGCCCTTAGGCCGATAGATAGTGAGATCTGCCGTAACTGTAAAACCTTGGAGTGTTTCCATGGCAGTGACAAAATAGCGCCCTGCCCGACTAAGCTAGTCATGGGGCGATTGCAGGAGAACACCTACTGCACCTCATGCGGTAACTGCACTCAAAGCTGCCCCTCAAGTAATGTCAGCTGGCAATTGAGGTCCCCAAGCAGTGAAGCGATAAAAGAGGCCAAACCTCACATGGATGAGGCCTTTTTCCTACTTATTTTACTCTCTCTCACTCTGTTTCATGGCCTAACCATGCTTGACTACTGGGAAGTGTACTTAAGCGAGATGGCGCAACTGATTAATGACAGTGGTCAGCTGATCATCAGCTTCTCTATCGGCTTAGCCGCCACCCTGATCTTACCTATTCTGATCTATTGCCTCTGCATAGGCCTGACCCAGAGAGTACTGAAAAATAGCCTTGATACTGTGGTGACTAAACTCAGCTTTAACAAGCTCTTTTCTGGCTTTGCCTTTGTCTCTCTTCCACTGGCATTTAGCTATCATATTGCCCATAACCTCACCCACTTTGTCCGTGAAAGCAGTGACTGGTTATCTCTAGTGGCAAACCCGTTAGGAATCGGGGCAGAGCCATTGAGCATGATGGATAAGCATATGCGTCATATGGAGATGATGGTCTCAGAAAATACCCTATTTATTATGCAGGGAGTCATTATAGCCATAGGTTTTGTTATCGCAGCTCAGGTGATCCGCCATCGTGGTCACCGCTTATTTGCAGCCCAAGGCATCACACTGCTGCCCATGATCCTATTTGCCGCACTCGTTACTGGATTTAACCTGTGGATGTTAGTGCAACCGATGACGATGAGAATGTAGCCGATGAGCGATCAGAGTAAGGCGCAGCTAATGGATCGCCGTAGCTTTTTCAAATCTAGCTTCAGTAAGCTTGCTGATATCGGCTCCGAGCATGCGCTGAAAAAAGTTGAGCACAATGCAAAAGGATGGATACGTCCACCTTTTGCCATCAATGAACTCGACTTTTTGCTCAACTGCAGTCGCTGTGGTGAATGCATTAAAGCTTGCCCACAGCAGGTGATCTTTGAGCTGCCACTTCATCGCGGCACTGTGACAGTATCGACCCCAGCGATGGATATCCCCAACAAAGCGTGCAAGCTCTGCAGTGATTGGCCCTGCGTTACCGCATGCAAAGACAAGGCGCTAGCTTTTCCTGCTACTCAACAGGAGCAGATAGAGGACAATATTTTATCTGTTGATGAGAATAACCTACCAAACGATCAAGCGGACTCAGTGAAGCATACAGTCCAACTCCCCGCAGCAAATCAATGCCCGCCGATGGCGTCGGCAAGAGTGAATACTGACCTCTGTATGCCCTACTCGGGCCCAGAATGTGGGGCATGCCGTGGTAGTTGCCCCATTGAAGACACCTTAACTTGGCACAGTGAGAAGCCCAGTATCAACCTAGCGACCTGTATCGGCTGTGGTCAATGTGTACAGGCCTGCATCACTGAGCCTAAAGCGATTGAGATCAGCCACCTATCTCCTATCGATGAGCAGACAAGTAATGATGATAGTTAACTCTCTACGTCAACTGCTTAAGCGTAAGGTCATCCTAGGCTGCACTCTAGGTGCCGCACTTACCTTTATGGCTATCGGTGTTATCTTCTGGGGGGGATTTAATACCGCCCTAGAGCAGAGCAACAGTATGAGTTTCTGCATCAGCTGCCATGAGATGGAAAGTACCGTCTACCCTGAGTATCGAAAAACGGTTCACTATCAAAATCGAACTGGGGTCAGAGCCACCTGCCCTGATTGCCATGTACCTAAAGAGTGGCAGCATATGATAGTCAGAAAGATTAAGGCCAGTAGGGAGCTATTTCACACACTCACTGGCTCCATTGATACTGCAGAGAAATTTGAACAGAAACGTAAACAGCTCGCCGAGCATGTCTGGCAAAGCATGCAGAAAACCGACTCAAGAGAGTGTAGAAACTGTCATAACTTTGAGGCGATGGTTATTACCGCACAGCAGAGTCGTAGCGGCTTGGTTCATCAA
Organism: Shewanella abyssi; assembly: GCF_023284025.1. Lineage (GTDB taxonomy): Bacteria > Pseudomonadota > Gammaproteobacteria > Enterobacterales > Shewanellaceae > Shewanella > Shewanella abyssi. The sequence goes on from NZ_JAKIKR010000017.1 coordinate 64,148, forward strand.
TACGCACAGGGCCGAGACGGTGCTTTACAAGATAGAACCTGTATCGATTGCCACAAGGGTATAGCTCATCAACTACCTGAGGGGGTCACTCCCTACAAAGGCGGCAGCGATGAGGACCATAACTATTATGAATCCCAGCAGTTACAATGCTACCAATGCCATCAAGATATGCCGAAAATAGAGGAGGAAGACTGGGGGTTTTAAGTCATTTGTCCACCAAAGTTAGCTAGCCTTCGAATGAAGGCTTAATACATTTTCTGATTTAGCTTCTGGCTGAATTGATATTGGGGAGTGTGTTTGAAGGTTTAGTCTTCATTGGAATCTATCGCCTGTCCGGCGATGATTGTGCAGATGCTTCTGCGAACCGCCGCAAGCACTTCTGACCTCCAAGGACGGAGGAAATGCCAAATTCTGTATGGAACAGAATTGGCCTTGTGGGCTCTGCCAAATCAAACAACGTCCTTGTTTAACGGCCAGTTCGGCATCCCAGCCTCTCGTTCGGAGCGTATAACTTCGTGATACCTCACCCTGAAATCGAAGCTCGCCACCCGCATATCAGCCTCTACGATTTGAGCTTGTCTGTAACAAGGAAATGCCCCAAAGCGTGCTGGCTGCAATATCAGTTATTGCTTTGTCAAATCAGAATCAACGTCAACGTCGTGGTGCTTCGCCCACACCAGAGCCAAGGGGCAAAGCGCTTGCGCCCCTTGACAATCCCTCAGCGCCCCGGCGAAATTTAAAAAGCAAAATTTCCAACGGGGGAGATTGGCGTGTTCTGCTGGCTATGCAGGTTAGTGACTTTTATGGTTTTAAATTTAAAACCCAGATGCCGAGAGTTTGCGCTTTTCGAAACCAGTGTAGATGCGGCTGAGGCCTTCGGAAACAGGACGTTTTCGTTGAGCCCACAGGGATGTGTTCACGGCGAGCCTCAGTTGCGTCTGCACATACGCCTGCCGCAGGCAATTGGAACCACCTTTGCCTGAAGGTAACAAGCTTTTGTCCAGAAATGAGCTAGACGCTACTCTGAACTCGCTGGCAGATCATCTGCTGTGGAACGTGCAAGCTTCTGAAAAAGGGATTTTTCAGCAGAGCCTACATGGAGGTATTCACGGCGGCTTGCAAAGGAACATAGTGGATGAGCTGCTTTCCATCATAAGTAGATGTTTTAGGTAATGACACTAGATCCCGGCCCAGAAGCCTTGCCGAGATGACTCCCAATTATTCCCAAGTTGTTCTGCTAAGCTATCTCATTTCAGTCCAAAAACGAGCTTAGCTCTGAAGTGGTCAATCGTGCATATGCGCTTACTCACAGAGTTACCATTCCAATAAAAAGCCACCTTGACGGTGGCTTCAAAACTCGATGGTGACCTACTTTGGCAAATCTGCCTGATGCGCCTTAATAAAGGCATCCATGTTGGCCTGTGCTCTACGTTGTGCGCTTGCCAATGTGTCGTTTGCATTCATGGTTTCTACCACTTCGTAATAACACTTTATCTTTGGCTCAGTGCCTGATGGCCTAACAATCACGCGGGCTTCATTTTCGAGGCGATAGATGAGTACATCACTGGCTGGCAGACTAATATCTTCCTCGCCTCCATCTGCGAAGAAGCGTTTACCTAGGCTGATATCATCAGTTGATACTATCTTGTGCCCTGCAATTGATTGCGGTGGGTTATCACGCAAATAGGCACCAATATTGGGTGTAGTCGGTTTTAACGCGATACTCACTTGGCTATTGAGATGGAATCCATGCTGTCGATATATCGCCTCCAACCTATCCCATATGGTTTGCCCTTTACTGGCGAGCTCTGCGGTCAATTGTGCAAAGCCCACTAAGGCTGATAAGCCATCTTTGTCCCACACCATGGTGCCAAGTGTGTAACCGAGCGCTTCTTCATAGGCAAACAAAAATTGATTGTCATCTGTTTGCTCACTCATGCCGACATTAGTCAGCCACTTAAAGCCCGTTAACGTTGTGCGGCAAGTTGCCTCTAAACTGGCTGCCACTTTAGACAGAAGACTCGATGACACGATAGTGGTGCAGGTAAAGCGCTGATTATCGGGTGCATAGCTCAATAAGTAATGGCCAAATAATACCCCGACTTGATCGCCCGTCAGCATCTGGTAATCACCATCGGCTTTACGCACGGCAACGGCAAAGCGGTCGGCATCGGGATCGTTGGCGCAGGCGAGCATGGCGTTATGCTTTCTAGCCTCAGCAATCACCAAGTCCATCGCGCCCTTCTCTTCAGGGTTTGGAAAGTTCACCGTTGGAAAGTCACCATCGGGCTGCGCTTGAGCCGCAACCGAGTATACCTTGGTAAAACCTGCATCTTGCAACACATCAAGTGCCATTTCATTACCGACGCCATGCATAGCGGTATAAGCGAGGCTGACCTGTTCTGGCTGAGTATGATTCTGTAATACCGGTGATTGGTGCACGCCATCGCGGTAAGCCTGATAAAAGTCATCGGACAACACCTGTAACTTCCCCGCGATTAAAGCATCATCAACTGAGGTTAACGTTATCTGCTCATTGGCGGCCTTTTCGATGCACGCGGCAATACCACTGTCGTGAGGTGGAATGATTTGCGCGCCATTACCCCAATACACTTTATAACCATTATATTGCGGTGGATTATGGCTAGCGGTAACCACGATACCTGCAGCCGCGCCAAGGTGTAGCACACCAAAGGCCACTAACGGCGTCGCGGCTATTCTTTTGGTAAGGTAAACCTTAATTCCAAGTCCGCACAATACACTGGCTGCATCTTCGGCAAATTGTTGTGAGTCATGACGGCCGTCATAACCAATCACCACACCACGGCTGGCAATGTCGCTGACTTGTGCTAGTAAATATGCACCTAGCCCGGCAGATGTTTGCTGCACAACTAAGCGGTTCATTCGAGTCGGTCCCGCGCCAACCACGCCTCTAAGCCCTGCTGTTCCAAAGGCTAAACGTCCAGCGAAGCGTGAAGTCAAAGCTTGCTCGTCACCTGCGTCAACCAACGCTTGTAGCTCTGCACGCATTAGTGGGTCGGGATCATTCTTGAGCCAGTGCTGTACTCTAAATTTTAACTGCGTATCCATGATGTACTCCAGTTGCTGCCAGCAAAATAACCGTGATAAGTTCATACTCGATAAACACCAACGGCTACTGTATTTGAAAACGATTACTATCAACATTAAGCCTAGCCCAAACAGAGAACAAGATAATTTGCATTAAAGTTTTTACATCGACTAATACTCGCAGCAACCGTCACCGATAGTGTAAAATGCCAAGCCAAACATTGATGACAGCGTAATAAGAGATGAGCCTGCTAAAAACTGAATGCCATATCAAGATCACAGATCCCGAAACTGATGCGGCGAGCTTGCTGTCAGAGCAGACAGGACTGAGTAAACAAGCCATAAAGCAGGCGATGCAAAAAGGCGCTGTTTGGTTGACTCATGGCACACAAACCAACCGCTTAAGGCGGGCTAAAAAAGCCCTTAATCAAGGCGATGAGCTACACCTTTACTACAATCAAGCTGTGTTAGATGAACAAGTCGAAGACGCACTATTGCTGTTTGACGAGGGTCAGTACAGTGTCTGGTATAAACCTTTTGGCATGCGTTGCCAAGGTTCTAAATGGAGCGACCACACCACGATTAACCGCTTTGCTGAGACTCATTTAGAACCTGCTCGTAGCGCTTATATCATCCATAGACTCGATCTGGCAGCGACTGGGCTTATCGTACTGGGCCACAGCAAAAAGGTTACCGCCGCCATCGCGAAGTTATTTGAAACTCGCGCGTTAGATAAGCATTACCAAGTGATTGTAGAGGGTGAGTTTTCTCAGTCAAAGCTGACCATCGACAGCGATGTCGATGGCAAAGCGGCGCTATCCCACGCCCATCGATTGCAATACAACGCTGAGCTTAATCAATCGAAAGTACAGGTGAAGATAGAGTCCGGTCGCAAACACCAAATACGGGTGCACATGGCGAGTTTAGGTCATCCTGTTGTCGGTGATAGATTGCACGGCAATGGCAGTGAAGCGACGCCCAACCTGCAGCTGACCTCATGCTATTTAAACTTTATCTGCCCAGTGACTCAAGAAGATAAAGTCTTTGAGTTACCACTGGCTTATCGACCGCACTTTTAGGTTGACCATAGAAGCAAAAAAGCCACTTCCGATTTTAGAAAGTGGCTTTGATAGTTAAAACTGAAGTCGTTCTAAGTCGGTACCATTTTAATAACTACCGTCTCAATGATTATGGTTTTAATCAAAACTGTCTTCGCACTGACCCGAGATGCTTTTCTTGCCAGAAAACATCGCCGAAATAATACCCGGCTGATGCCGTAATTCAGCGATTATCACACCGATAATATGCAGCAAGATAAGCAGCAATAATAGATAAACACTGTACGTGTGAATGTCGCCAGCAAGACTCTTATAAGGCTTCATACTGGCTTTTTTATCGAGGTTGACACCGGTATCGTCATAGGCTTTTATCAAAGCAGGATCGGTATTATCTGCAGCGAGATAGTGGCTAATTGCGCCACCAAAAGGCGGATAATAGATGTCAGTTCCCGCACGTATTAGTCCTGTGACCATGATAACAATTGAAAGCGCCATTATTGCTACAACAGCAAACTTTCCGATGGGATTATGGCCAAGGTACTGTGGATTCTCGCCTTTTTTTAAACGATTTTTATACGCTGTAACCTCAGCGGTTTTTGGACGCATCTTAGAAAATTTAGCAAAATGGCTACCGACAACGCCCCAAACTAATCTAATAATTAAGTTAATGGCAAACATATAGCCGATAACCGTGTGTAACTCTTTAAGTTTGATCTTTGCCGGCAAACCACTGATCCCAAGTTCAGACTTAAACATCATAATAAAACCAATAAACATCAACGCGGTGATCAGCACAACATTAACCCAATGGAAGATCCGCACGGTTTTATCCCATACCTGATACTCTACCAAGCCATTTTCTTCTATTTTATTATTATTTTTAGTACTCATACCACATTCCCATTGTCCTAATTCAGCTTATTTTTACTGCCGGCAAATCAATTACCAGAGTACAAACGCCAGTGAAAGTCACCGTCTCAGTTACGTTATTGATAACAATTTGACACTAGATTGCTAGCAAACTGCTGTCATAAAAAAATCAGTATAAACTGACCGGCTTAAGTTTCAGTTAATATTCATTAATATTCAACCGCCGCACCATGGGGACTAAAAAACAACCGAACACGCCTACACCCCTTACCAGTACAAGCCTGCAGCCTTTTCGGGGTATGAATATTAGTAAACACTGCAAGTGACTAAGTTCACAATAATTATCATTCATAGATTCGATCGCTTACTTATTGACCAGATACGTTTGATATTGAGAGTTATTCTTATTAGCATCCTTAACGAATTTAAGAGCTTGCATAACATAACTAAATTAACTCTAGCCTGCGTTTAACATTTGATACGGAATATCGGGATTGGCTTACGTAAGAGCTGTCATCGCATAGAGCTATAAAGGCTGACTATATGAACACCAAAGTAAAGCTAATTACCGCCCTCATCGCAGGCATTTTGCACTCAGGCGCTGCTATCGCAACCACCGTTGACGATGCCAATATCGAAGTCATCACCGTTATGGGTCACCAACTGCATTACAAAACGGATCAGGCTCATGGGGCCATGCGCTCAGATGTGTCATTACTCGATACGCCACAATCAGTTGTTGTCATTCCTAAAGAGATAATGGATGACCAGTTAGTTCGCACGCTAGGGGATGCTCTTAAAAATGATGCCAGCATTTCTATTGGCCGCGTAACGACAGACAGAGAACGTTTTAGCTTACGTGGCTTTAGTTTGGATGAAAGTACTAACCTGCTAAAAGATGGCCACCAGCATTTTTCTAAGTACAGATTACCAATGGCCTTGGTTGAAAATGTCGAAGTGTTAAAGGGCCCATCAAGCTTACTTTATGGTCAGTCAACGCCTGGTGGTCTGGTGAATTTGGTCACCAAAAAACCAACTTATGACTCATTTCTAACCCTCGGCGTCAAAGGTGATGAAAACGGTTCGATTCGAGGATCTCTCGATGCCGGTGGCAGCTTAAATGAAGCCCAAACCATTCGTTATCGCGCCGTGCTTGAGAAAGAACAAAACAAAAACTGGCGTGAATACCAAGACGGTAGCGCACAGGAGAGTGACTTTCTTGTGGGAAGCTTGATGACTGATTTTGATCTCAGTGATGACCTCACGCTCTCTTTACACTATGACAAATCAGATGAACTTGCAGGCCAAGACAGCGGTGCCTTAGTTGATGATAACGGCGATATTGTTGGTGGTAACGAGATGATTTGGGATATGCCTTGGACCAAAATTGATGCCCAAAGTGAAAACTATGGCGCCGATCTGATCTACCACCTGTCTGACGATTGGGAATTAGCCGCAGGTTATAACAAACAACATAACGAACGTGAGCGCTGGGAAAGTAAACCACAGACTGGCAGTTATGATCCCGATACTGGCAACTATGAAAATAAGCCCTATAACAAGTTAGAAGATTGGCAGCAACAGGCCTTTTACTTTGATTTTGTCGGCTCTATTGAGCTAGCAGGGATGCAGCACGACATACTTGTCGGCGGTAACTATGTCGACCACCAATACACGTCGCTAAAAGTTAAAGGCGATAAGTTTGATGCTAATATCAATACTGGGATCACGGTTCCTCAACCTGATCTAGATTATGCCGATGGCAAAGCGTCTAGCGAAGATTATCAATACTATGGTGTGTTTGCTCAAGATCTAATTTCACTTAACGATGAATGGCAAGTGCTGTTAGGTGTGCGCTACGATCAACAAGATAAGGACGACGCCGACAGCAATTCAGTATTACCAAAATTCGGCGTGATTTATCACCCGGTCGATAATGCCTCTATTTACGCAAACTACAGTGAGAGTTTCGAGCCCCAAGGCAGCGTACTTGACGATGAAGATGGCAACTATGGCCTAGAGCTCGATCCGATTAAAGGCAAAATGCTAGAACTGGGAACTAAATGGGAACTGCTTTCAGGCAAAATCCGATTAAATGCTGCAGTGTTCAATATTGAGCGTGAAAACATTTTGGTCAACACGGGCACTTCTGATAACCCTATCACCACTCAAGGTGGTGTTCAGCGTCACACCGGTTTTGAGTTTGGTGGCATGGGACAGATCAATGATGACCTTTCTTTGATTACTTCGTTTATGTATCTCGATGCAGAATATACTTCACACGATGAGTATCAGGGCAATCGTCCTGAAGATGTACCTGAGTGGACAGCCTCTATCTGGGCCAAATATTCACTAACAGACAGAATGGCAGTTAACTTAGGCGCATTCTACGAAGGCGAACGTTTTGGCGATGCCGCTAACACCTTCGAGAAAGAGGCTTATACCCGCATTGATACCGGCATTAGCTACGCTATTCCAGTAGCAGGACAAGATCTACAACTTAGAGTCAATATCGAAAACCTATTCGATACCGACTACCTAGGCGGCGGTGAAAACGGTGAAGTGAATGTGGGTAAGCCAAGAACAGTAAAGTTTGGCGTAAGCTACACTTTCTAAGCTTCACTCCATTTGTTTAGACATCAACAAGCCCAGACGAATCTCTGGGCTTTTTATTAGCGGTTTTACTGTAAGTTACGCTATTCCCCGCCCGCAAGATCAATAAATGATCCCAATCGTCTTGCTGCGCTAACCTAATATCCAACGGTTTTACTCCCTGTTTATCCATACCGTATATTTAAACCGCTAATTTAAAGCGTTTATGTAAACCTTCATTTATCTAGTTCATTCATCTACTGACTTAAAATTCGAGACTAGATTACAACCATTTCAGCAATATTGAGCCTGCCATTGATTGCTAGAAATGGGCAGGACTTTGCCATCTCGATAGCCTGCTCGATACTCTCAGCCTGCACAATAGTATGTCCTGTCATATCCACTTGGCTGCCTGCAGATACACCATCACTACTTACGCTGTGGCTATTTTTATAGGGCACCATAGCCGTGATTACAGCACCACCAAGGGAGGCTAACCACTGCTGATATTGAGCAAAATGGCGCTTGCCCTCCTCTGCTGACGCTGGCTTGTCGCCACCTAAATAACTAATGATAAATTGTGTCATAGGTAATTCCTTTTTTTGGGCTTACATGAATCTTGCTTAACTCGGTTTTTTTGAGATATAAGCTTTACAGCCGAATATAGTGTTGCGGCGATAAACACCACCACGATTGAATAGATAAGTGTGGGCACAAACCAGCTTATCGCAGTTTCATAAACAAACTGCCACTGGGTACCGCCTGCACCTCGAAAGATACCGCCGGGGTTTTCCAGCCACTCCTTTTTATTGACTAACAATAGTCAATATCAGCGAACGTTTAACTCACTTACGCTCTACTTACACCGACTTCTATAGGCCGCTTCCAAAGACGACATCTTCCTTTGTGTCGAGCCACATTGGGTATTGGGTCATTACCTTACTGAACATTCGACTCTGTAAATACTGATTAAGCCATTGCCTCAATTTTGGGTAGGGTGATTGTAAATACCATTGTCGCTCCACCCGCGCAAACTGACGAATAAAGGGCATTAGCGCCAGATCAGTCAAACTGGGGTTATCGGACATCAAGTATTGATGCTGGTTTAGCCGTAGCTCCAAATCAGCAAGATAACGCTCACATTGTTGTCTATTTTCGATGAGTGACGGCTCATGATAACGTTTAGCGCAGCGGTACTGCTCTAAATGCCCCTTAAACTCGTTATCAAATAAGCTTATCAACTCAAGCATCTCTGCTAGTGCGTTTGGCTGTGAAGCGTCGAGGTAATGTTGAGGATCGGACTGAGTAAATGCCCACAGCATGACCGCTAAACTTTCATCAATGACCAAGTCATCAGTGGTAACTAAAACTGGCACGGTTCCTTTGGCCGAGGCTGTTAGCATCTCAGCGGGTTTGTTGCTTAACACCAAGTCGCGCAGGTGTACTTGCTGGCCTGATGCATAAATAGCCAATCTAGCCCGCATCGCATAGGGGCAATTTCTCAAAGAATAGAGTACAGGTAATACCATGATTTCGTTCATTGTTGCTCAGTAAGCTCAATTAGCAAATGCGAATAATTTACTTTAACGATATTCATTCACAAAATATACGGGTAACATCCCCCCATTAAATTTCTAACAACAAGTGGTACCCATGGATCCAAAGATAGAATTATTAGCACCAGGCGGAGATATTGATGCGATTAAAGCGGCAATAATTGCCGGAGCCGATGCTGTTTATTGTGGCTTAGATACCTTTAATGCTCGTAACCGTGCCGCTAATATTTCCTTTGAGGAACTGGTTGGGATCATACGTTTAGCACACCAATATCAGTGTGAGATTTTCCTAACTCTCAATATTGTGATCTTAGAAAATGAATTTAAAACCCTAGCAAAGCTACTGAGCAAGTTGGTCAACACCACTTTAGACGGTGTGATAGTGCAAGATATTGGCATGTTCCATTTGATCAAAAAGCACTTCCCAACATTGGATATCCACGCATCAACCCAGCTAACCACTCATAATGTGGGCCAAATTCCTTTTTTAAAGAAGTTAGGCGCCTCACGGGTGAATTTGTCGAGAGAGCTAAATTTACGTGAGATCACCGCATTAACGGCTACCGGTCGCGACAACGGTATCACCACTGAAGTGTTTGTCCATGGCTCGCTTTGTATTGCGTTCTCAGGGCTTTGTTATTCTACCTCCGCCAGTGTCGGTAACTCAGGTAACCGTGGTCGTTGCAGCCAGGCTTGCCGTGAAGAGTATGAAACCACCGAGTCGGGGCATAACTTCCCGCTCAATATCAAAGACAACTCGGCATTTTTCGACCTACCGGCATTAATCGAAGCCGGTGTTCACTCGTTTAAAGTGGAAGGTCGTATTAAGGGCGCAAGCTACGTCCATACCGTGATAGACAGTTTCCGTAAACAGATAGATGGTTTCCTTGCGACCGGAGAGTTACTTGAAGATGGTGAGCGCCTCTATAAAGTATTCAACCGCGACTTAACCAACGCCTTTTTAAAGGGCGACCTGAACCAATCGATGTTTATCGACAATCCTCGTGATAACTCGAAAAACCATCTTAAAGATAAGCTGACTCAAAACGGTACTCAGTCTATTTCGGTAGTGCAGATCCATGATGCTGAGCAAGAGTTACAGCAGGAAAAAAGCCAAATTCAAGCAAGCGTTGATGACAAGATAAAGCATTTAAGCATTGAGAAACTGCCACTCACCTTAGCTTTCTCGGGCCAATTAGATGAGCCGCTATCGATCACGGTTAGCACCCAAGATTTTGTTGTCGGGCAAACCCAATTGGTCGATAAAGTCTTTACTGTACAATCTCGTAGTCTGCTCACCAGCAGTGACGATGCCAGCATTGATGACAGCGCAATTGAGAAACGCTTTAAGAGTTTACATAATGCAGAGTTCGACCTTAAGCCACTGGTAACCGACGATTTAGCCGCCGACCTTAGCATCCCCTTTAAAGAGCTCACCACCTTAAAGAAACAGGTATTATTGCAGCTTAACCATGGCACCGCCGTGTTAGCCGCGGTTGAACTGCCTAAGCTGGTTAAATATCCAAAACCACAAGATGAGACACCTAAGCTGTCTATTTTGATCTGTGATGAGGCCGATATTGCTCTTGCCGATAACACCGATGCTGACGTTTACTTTAAGTTACCCGATGCCTATAAGCGCGGCTGTACCCAATATGTCGATTTCTTCAAACAAAACCCACGACTCATCCCTTGGTTTCCGTCAGTCCTTATCGGTAAAGATTATGATGCGGCGCTGAATATTTTGGAAAAAGTGCAACCGCCACTGATTGTCACCAATAATACTGGTATTGCTAATCGCGCCTTTGAGCTTGGGATTAAATGGATTGCTGGACCGTTTTTAAACACCACCAACTCCTATGCACTGCTAGCAATGCAAGAGCAGTTTGATTGTCATGGCGCCTTTATTTCTAACGAAATAAACCAACAGCAAATTAAACATATTGCCCGCCCTGCTAACTTTAAAATGATGTACAGCATCTATCACCCCATTTTATTGATGGCGAGCAGACAGTGCTTCTTCCAGCAAAGTGTCGGCTGTGAAAAGCCCCGTATCGACAATGGCTGTATGCTCTCTTGTGATAAGTCGACCAGCATTACCAACCTTAAAGGGGATGAGTTTGCGATTGATAAACAAAAAGCAGGTTACCCGAGTATTTATAATCAAGATCAATTCTTAAATACTGAGATCATTGACGATCTCGCTCACCTCTTTGATGGCTTTATGATTGATTTAACCAATATTGGCGCCGGCGATAAGCCATCACCTGACAAGGGGCAGTTAATCAAACAGTTCGAGCTGCTTATCAACGGTCAGTCCAATGCCGCGAATAAGCTCGACAGCATGGTGGCGCAATCAACGGTACTGCAATACCACAACGGCCTTTAGGTATTAGTCACTACGCCACATAGTTTTACTGATGTTAAGCCAGAGCAGCCCTCCCCGCTCTGGCTTTCTCATTTTATCCTTTAAACCCTCGCTAATTAAGTCAGTATCATTCTCTATTATTGATTGTCTCTAATCATCTTGTTTTGTGGTGAAGTGATTGAGCACAACCTTATGGCTACCGAGATCCAAGAGATCATTTTGCATCATGGTCAATACCATTGATCCAGCAAAACTGCGACGCTGCCCTCACTCAACAGATAGAACAACATATTCATGTCAATAGCAGACTCACTGGTGAGCAAAATGTGCATATCATGATTTGTCGCCCCACAGAGCGCGCTATGCACTTAGAGCAGCAGATAAGAGAATATTTTATGGTTGTTTATCAGCAATACTTTAGCCCGAAGCGTCAGCTAAATGCTGAAAGTTAATCACTTAGCAGCGGTTGGCTATCGATTTACTGTGTTTTATCCCCCATAGCAATCGATAAAACCATTCCAAGTAGGATGAAACAATCTGTTAGACTGTTCAAAAGCCTAATAAGAAATAGACTGTCATGCTTGGAACACTCAGAAAAATGCGCAGCCACCTCGATGAGAATCAACAGGTGCAATATCAATTACCCGTCGGCGATGAGCTACTCGATTTAAACCCTCTTATCGGCTCAAAATTGACCCTGACTCATACCGGCAAGATCCTCTGCTGTAACTGCGGTAAGAAAACCAAAAAGAGCTACTCTCAAGGCCATTGTTATGTGTGTATGCAAAAACTTGCAAGTTGTGATTTGTGTATCATGAAGCCTGAAACCTGCCATTATGCTGCAGGCACCTGTCGTGAGCCGTCTTGGGGCGAAGCTAACTGCTTTGTACCCCATTACGTGTACTTGTCTAACACCTCAGGTATAAAAGTCGGTATTACCCGTCATACCCAATTACCAACACGCTGGATAGACCAAGGGGCTACTCAAGGTTTGCCGATTTTTAAAGTTGAGACCCGTTTCATCTCAGGTTTAGTCGAAACAGCGTTAGCGGAAATGATTGCCGATAAAACCAACTGGCGCACCATGTTGAAGGGCAATGCTGATGACTTAGATCTCAAGCAGCAAGCTGCAGCCTTGATCCCACAAATAACTGAACGTTTGGCTGAAATTACCGCTGAACATGGTGAATTCGCCATATCAAAACTTGATGAGCCAATTCAACAGATCAACTTCCCGGTGAGCGAGTTTCCAACCAAAATTGCCTCACATAACTTTGATAAAAACCCAGAAGTCTCAGGTGTTCTAAAAGGCATTAAAGGTCAATATCTGATCTTCGATACTGGCGTGATCAATATTCGCAAATTTGGCTCATATGAAGTCAGCGTGGCTTACTAAGCAATAAGCTGGGACTAATCGCCAGTAGAATCGATTGTTTTACGCTATAAGTAAAAAAGCCGACTCCTAATGAGTCGGCTTAAAATCAAATAGGGTTTAAATTGCTATTTGATTTTAACAACTAAGCTTGCGCCATTGCTTGATGGTGCGCCCTCTGCTGTGACGTAGTACCAACCTTCAGCGGGGGAAGAGATCGTTAGACTCTCCACATTACCTTGGTTTTCAGACTTTACCTCATAGGTGTTGGAGTTCGCCCATGTTTGGCTACTGCCATATAAGTTAACATCTCCGCTACCGTGGCCGCTGGCGACACTAATTTCATCTGTACCTGCTGGCACATAGAAGTAGTAGTTTGCACGACCATCTTGAATACAAACAGCCTCCCCAAATTCAACGCCACCATAACCCAAAGGTGATTGAGTCGCACAACTGTCAGCGACTGTCACTGGTACTGGCGGAGTAGTGTCACCGCCAGTCAGGCTAACATTTAGACTCACACCTTCAAACTCTACTGTAGAGATTAAGCTAATATATACCCAACCTCTATTAGCCGTAACATTGAGTTGCTCGCCATTACCCGCGGTAGCTGATTTAGCCTCATAAGCACTCGCCGTCGCCCAACCATTTTGGCTGAAATATACATCTACATCACCTTCGCCACCCGCTGTTGAAATATAAAGTGCAGTGCTGTCATCTTCGACATAGGTATAGAAGTAACGAATATTTTGCCCAGCAACGCATTCAGTTTGATCTATAGTCAACTGCCCGCCAGTAACCGTCTCGACCCCACAATGTTCAACAGGATCAATTGGATCGACCGTATCGGCGTTATCGCCCACTCCATCACCGTCTGAATCGGCCCACTCTGTAGGATCGGTTGGGAATACATCGGCGTTATCGCCCACTCCATCACCGTCGGTATCTTTAGTCTCGTTAGGATCATTAGGGAAATCATCATCGCTATCAATCACGCCATCGCCATCCGTATCAACGGCCGGTGGAGGAGTGATATTGCTAAGCGATTCATCATTACTGGTCACAGAGGCTAACCATGTGTTCCACTCATTGTTATAGTTTTGCGCTATATTGCTATCGATATACGCTAACCAACCACTGGCATCACCACCTCTGGCCAAAACAAGCAGTGCATCAACATCACTTCTGTGGTTTTCAAATAGGAAACGTACCGCTAAATAACCCCACTTATACACTCGGTCAGAGCCGCTATCGTAAGTGTTAGATAGAATTTCACTCAAGCTGAAGGTCTGTGCGCGGCCAAGATTGACTGCATCATCGTAACGGTTCTGGTGAGAAATATACTCAGCTAAACCTTCAGACCACCACACTGACTTGCCCGTATCGATATCGAAGTAATTAAATGCACCATATTGATTGAATCGACCATCTAAGTAATGCACATATTCATGGCGTAGATTCCAAACCAGAATATCTTCTGTCCAGGTTGCTTCATGAGCAATAAACCTAGCCTGATTACCCTCTTGAGAAGGGGTACCTTCTAAATACATACCCCCATTATCAGTGCTGATCCCAAATATGATGCCGGCATACTGATCATAATCATCGTAACTATCGAAGATGTTAACTTCTAAATTAGTGTTGAGATCATCAGCCACAGGCTGACTTCCTGTGGTTAAAATATCATGAAATAGGATCTCCTCTGCGCCCATCAGGTCGCAAGAAGCTTGCAGTTCATCCGTCGAGAGCTGCTGAGCACGAATGTTAATCGTGTCACTACAACTATAATGAATAGATAGAATATTCAACTCAAGCTCGGCTTCCCAACCACAGATACCGAACTGCTCACATTCGCCGGGGTTGTAGTAGTCCAAATAGCCAGCGGCATCGGCCCATTGAGCAGACATGCGCTCAAAGCTATTCATATACTGAACCGTTCCATCGTTTAGTGTTGTTTTAAGGCTTGCGGGTAAATTCCAGTATTCTTGGTATTCGTAGAAACGACCAAATTCATGGAAGGCATCTGTCGACTCAAAGGCGTAGGCCGAATTATAGATATATTCAGAAGTAGCAACATTTAGAAGCGCAGCAATCAAGTCACCGTGATCCCTACTTGCTTTAGTGTAATCTGCGTCCCAGCTGCCATAGTAAAGTGTTGTAAGCGCCTTGGTTAATGCATAACGATGTTTGTTGCTAGCTAGGTGCTCTGGGCTGAAAGCATTTAAGTAGTTAGTTATTGCAGGAACACTTTCCAAATGGCTACTAGCACTATCCCAGGCAATAAAAAATTCGGCCAGAGTATCACCTTGCATATCACTGGTATCATTGATATACGGGTTATTTGAATACTCGACAAGTAGATCACGCAGAGCATTAGCCGCTTTATTATTGGCATAGTTCAAATCGTCATTGTAATACTCAATGTAAAATGCACCACGTAAGAAGTAGATCAGATTGAGCATTTCACCGCCATTGCGGCTATCATACGTCGCCGCCATCGCCTTGGCATTATTAGCGACAGAGATGACATTTCCGCTCTGGTATACCGCTACAGATGTAGCATCACTTTTCGAGTAAAGTTCTGAAATGCAAGCGAAATCTGCTTGCCTAACAAAATCATATAGATCTTGACCCGTTAAATTTTCAAACTGGCTATAACCGTTACAGGGATCAGCTTCAGCCTCTGCCGCTGGCCCAACTGTCCCCATTGGTCCATCAATTTTCTTTTCACTTTTAACTTTAGAAAGGTGCGCCTTTTGTTTGCCATCATCTTTGAGCTGCTTACCAGGAACATTTGCTCCTTTGTCGAATCGACTTTTTGATTCTTGGATGTGTGCAGGATTAGCGGGCACTTTTTCGGTGGCAGCGACCTCCTCTTTAGCAAAAGACGCTCCCGAATAGAGGACGACTGAACATGCAAGTGCTAAAGCATGAACTTTAAACTTGCCTGTTTTTGATGAAAATTCAGATGATAGTTTAGATGACTCGATTAACATATTTGACTCCAATTGTTCGCGATCCAATCCTTAGAGCACCAATCTCAGGGAGATGGTCTAGGGACTACATGTGGAAATGCAATCGCTACTTGTTATTTTTCTGTTACTTCCGTGTTAACTACAAGTTAAGTAGTGCGTAGTTTATAATTTATGCAATATTCATAATCAAGTATAAAAATTAACCAGCCGTCGTTTGTGGGAGAATCGTAAAGTGAATATATGAATGAACATTCAAGAGTCAAAGAAATGACAGCAGAGCCCATCTCCGTAAAAATCAGAGGGAATTACTATTTTTTGTCAGCTGGAAACTATCTACTTTTTGACTAACTATGCAGTAAAAGTAGACTCGCGCTCTTATCTATAATAAAAAGTTCTTAATTAGAACTTTCTGTATTACCAAGCAATAAGATGAACATTCAGCTTGCGGGTTAGTGCTTAACTTCATCGCACAAAAAACGCCCGGCAAATGCAGGGCGTTTTTTATTGGAGTGATTATCGATTATGAATACTGGCAGCTCTGAAACATGCACTTTGAAGTGGTTTGGATATATATATAATACATTACCCCATATACCCATCTTACCTGAAGATGGGTATATAGCTGCTCACGATAGAGGCTTAACTATGGGTAGCGGTTTTAGCATCGTCGATAGTAACTGCTCAAAGCGCTGTTCTCTTTCTGCTGGATTTTTATTAAGTTCGGTAAATCCTTGCGCTAATACTCGCCAAATTGGCATTGGATGGTGTGGCGAAAAAATAGCAACAAGCACCGAGCCTTTCTCATATTTGTCATCAACGCCTTGAGTTGATAGGCCTGCGACTAAACCTGCTCTTTTTAAGATCTCTTTATCACTCATCTCTGATTCAAGCGCTAAACCAAAGCCAATTAAAATACTGGGTACTTCGTTTGTCGTGGCAAGACGGTATCCCTTAGCTTGCATCACCTGTGTAATGGCATGTTGCATATGCGCAATAACGACTTGCTCATCGACTTTATCACTTGCATGAACAGCAAACATCGTCGGATGCCAACCAAATACCTTTGCAGAACGATTAAGCTGAGACAGATCGCCAGTGGATACCATCGTGGTGCTAATGGGGTGATCCGCGACTGCAGAGCTACTGCACCCCGTGAGCACCATGAGACCAATAAATATTACTGCTACATAATTTTTTATCATTGCGTTTTAAAATCCATCTCTAAGATTACGTCACAGGTTAACATCTTAAACATTAACCTAACCTGACCTAATAACAATTGCACCCATTATCGGTATAAACAGTATCAATCACCATGCCTATACGTTCGATTGCGACGCTTACTGAATCGACTCTTTTTCAATAACAAAAAAGCAGGTTAAGGTGAACTTACGATCACCGAGGTGAAGCTACTGATACTCAAATAGGGTGCGCATAATAAGATTTTTCAGTATTGGCTTTGCTAAGCACGATGACCGAGATAAAATAGAGACCGATATACTCTTTACGGCTTTTAGTTCAATGGAACTTATTTTTGCAATCGCATTATTTGCTTTTTCTTCAGGGATAACCCCCGGACCCAATAACATTATGTTGATGTCATCAGGAGTTAACTTTGGTATCAAGCACAGTCTGCCGCATCTGTTCGGCATTTGCTTTGGCTTTCCTGCCATGGTGCTCGCGGTAGGACTAGGCTTAACTACCCTATTCCAACTGTATCCAGTACTGCATATCATCATTAAGTATGTCGGTATCACTTACCTACTCTATCTTGCTTGGTTAATCGCCAACAGCAGTAATAAGTTAAAGGGAAAAGCCACAGCATCACCGCTTACATTTATCCAGGCGGCTGCATTTCAATGGGTCAACCCTAAGGCATGGATAATGGGTATTGGCGCAATTGCCACCTTTACCACAATGGAGCAAGCACTTGCGCCACAGATCATCACTATCGTCAGTGTCTTATTCTGTGTGGCCTTGCCCAGTGCATTTGTCTGGTTAGGGTTTGGCGTGGCATTAAAACGCATACTAAAGAATCAAAAACAGCAAAAAATATTTAACGTCAGCATGGCACTCTTGCTTGTGCTTTCAATCATCCCTATGATCGCGCCATAACCGGCTATAGGCAGTATGTAATGAGCAATAATATCAGTCCCGAACTGCAACAAGTCGCTACGCAAACCGAAAATTGGGTTAAGCAAGTGATTATGAAGTTCAACATTTGCCCCTTTGCTCGACGTGAAGTTGAACGCGCCAGCATTCGCTATGCGGTTATCGATGAGTCAAAGCTGCAGCTAGTGCTACAGGCATTAATCGAGGAGTGTGTTTATCTTGATGAGCACACAGAGGTAGAAACCACTCTATTTATCTTACCCCGCGGGTTTGAGGGCTTCTACCCCTATTTAGATCTTGTTGATATCGCCACAGAGCTATTATTTGAACAGGGCTATGAAGGGCAATACCAATTAGCGAGTTTTCACCCTGATTACTGTTTTGAGGGTGAACCACAAGATAGTGCAGCAAACTATACTAACCGCTCACCCTATCCGACACTGCACATCATTCGCGAAGTCAGCATGGAGTTAGCATTAGCTAACTACGATGACCCAGAAACGATACCTGAGCGGAATATTGCCTTCGCCGAGCGCAAGGGCAGCGAGTTTTTTATGCAGTTGCTAGCACACTGCAAAAAGAGTTAACACCAATCAGTATAAGAACAGCCCTTACAAGGGTGGTTAAGGATTAAAATTAGATGGCAACAAAGTACTATGTAGTGTGGGCAGGACGCGAAACCGGCATTTTCACTAGCTGGGATCACACCAAAAAACAGGTTGATAAATTCCCGCAAGCAAAATATAAGTCGTTTAAGACCAAAGCTGAAGCCGAAGCCGCATTTAAGCGCGTGCCGAGTTATGGCGGCGCAGCACAGAAGAAAACCACCACCAATAGCGCCAGCCCTAAAGCCGAAAAAGCCAGCAAAACAATCGATTTGAGCCAATATGATGTGTCTATTTTTACTGATGGAGGCTGCGAGCCAAACCCGGGGAAAGCGGGTTCCGGCGTCGCTATCTATCAAAGTGGTGAGCTAACAGAACTCTGGTATGGCTTGTACAACGCCAATGGTACCAACAACTCAGCCGAGCTTAATGCCTTGCATCAAGCACTGCTTTTAGCGGATAAAGCGATTAAACAGAGCCAATCGGTGCAGATCTTAAGTGACTCCCAATATTCAATTAATTGCATTACTAACTGGGCATATGGTTGGAAAACCAAGGGCTGGAAACGCCAAAAGGCGGGAGATATCAAAAACCTCGATATTATTCAGCAATCGCACGAACTGTATGACAGCATCAAAGAACAGCTTTCAATTCAGCATGTATCAGCCCATGTCGGCATTGAAGGTAATGAATTAGCTGACCGTATGTCTATCTACGCGATTGATAAAAAAGACAGCCAATTTTGCCGTTATCAAGAGCCTATCGTGTTATCAAGCATCCTCAGTCTGCGCACTGGTTAGTGCAACAACGAAGTGCGCTTACACAACGCCTTCTGCGATGGGTATTCTTTTTATATTAAGAATGGGCTTTACTCTGTGTTGTTGATTTGTTCAGGGGAGCGACCATTCGTGGCAATCAATGCCTCGCCGACATGGATGTAGGTGCTTAGGTTCAGTCTGGAGCAATGAACCTGTGATTTAAGCCCATTAAACTCCCACTGAAACGAGCTTCTTCAAGTAGGATGGGGATATATAGTTCACGGTCAGTTTAAATCCAACTAAACTGACTGTTATTTACCTTTCTTTAATAGGTTTAATACGGCTGCTATGCGACAATCCCGCCCATGAATATCTACCTGGTTTTACACAAGGCCCCTATTCGCGTTTTCCGTATCGGAAGGCGTCGTTTTTGGCTGCGTTTAAAACTGGATATGCTAGTTGTTAAAGAAGCCTTGTCTCAAGAAAAACAAGAGACCAAAGAGATGCTGGTGACTTACAAACGCTATACCCGCAAACAAGCAAGCAAAGAGGAGTTAGTCGAAGCCAATAAGCAATTTGCCGACTTACTAAAAGGTTTAGGCCTAGGGGTGTTCGCCGTTTTACCTTTTGCTCCGCTCACTATTCCACTGGTATTAAAGCTGGGGAAAATGGTTGGCGTCGATGTATTGCCAAGCTCATTTAATAACATGTCTGAGCGCAAAGCCAATGCCCGCAGAACCTCAACTAAAAACCGAGTGAAAGCCCACAATAGCCCTGCAAAATAGCCTCAAATCAGCTTATCTTCTTTGCCGTAAACCCTCTTACTTAATCATTGTTAAATCATCTCTTTTCTTTCTAGAAAGTGACTAGCCTGATACTCTTAGGGCTATCTTTTAAACTCGTCGCTAATTATAAAGAGTCCCTACATGAGTAATATCATCGTTTCAGGTGTTTCAGGCATTCCCCTTTCCATTTTCAACAGCGAAACATTTTCACAGTGGCGCGAACAGCAAGCTAAAAGCGTTATTAACTGGTTAACCACAACGCAGTTTTCAGGTAGTGGCGTATGCTTGATCCCAAACACTGAAGGTGAACTGTCTGAGGTCATTTTTGTCAGCAACAATGACGACTCTTACTGGCTCTGCGGTGATTTAGTCAATCAACTACCCGCCGGGAATTACCAATTAAACGCTGATAAAAAGCAAGTTAAAACCGCCGCTTTTAGTTGGGGCTTAGGCGCTTACCAGTTCGATCGTTATAAAAAGAGCGATAAGCAATTCCCACAGCTTGTGGTACCAACGCAAGCTCAAGCCGATGAGGCCAACAAATTCATCCGCTCAGTTTCATTAGTGCGCGACTTGGTCAACACCCCAGCCGCCGATATGATGCCGCAAGATTTAGCAGATACCATGTCAGCAATGGCGACAGAATTTGGCGGAACACTGAGCCAAATAGTCGGTGATGAACTGCTTGAACAGAACTACCCAACCATTCACATGGTCGGCCGTGCCAGCGAGAACGCACCGCGTTTAATTGATCTAACTTGGGGTGATGAATCCGCACCTAAAGTGACACTGGTCGGTAAAGGCGTGTGTTTTGATTCAGGCGGACTCGATTTAAAACCTGGCGCAGGCATGCGTTTAATGAAGAAAGACATGGGCGGCGCCGCGCATGTGATTGGTCTAGCGCAGTTGATTATGGCTAACAAGCTACCTATTCGTCTGCGTGTACTCGTCCCCGCTGTTGAAAACGCTGTGTCAGCGAATGCCTTTAGACCCGGTGATGTTATTACCACCCGCAAAGGCATTACAGTTGAAATTGATAACACCGATGCTGAAGGTCGCTTAGTCTTATGTGACGCACTTGCAGAAGCCAACAACGACAAGCCAGAGCTAATGATCGACTTTGCCACCTTAACCGGCGCTATGCGTGTCGCATTAGGTACTGAGTTACCTGGCTTCTTTAGTAATGATGACCAAGTAGCCGCCGACATTACCGCATCCGGTTTAAGTGTTAATGATCCTGTTTGGCGCATGCCGCTGCATAAGCCATATATTGAGCTTACAGGCAGTGATATTGCCGATTTAGCTAACTGCGGCAAAACTCCGTTCGGCGGCGCAATCACCGCTGCACTTTATCTAGAAGCCTTTGTCGATAAAGATATTAGCTGGAGCCATTTTGATGTGATGGCATGGAACAACCGCAAGCTACCAGGTCGTCCAATCGGCGGTGAAGCCTTTGGTATTCGCGCAGTATTTGATTACCTGCAAAATCGTTTTGATAAGTAAGCCTACTTTTTAATTAAGTAAAATCTGCTAAAAAAGGTCTGTTAATACAGGCCTTTTCCTATTGGAATTAGTCAAACAAAGTCCCTTGGTGTTCACAAGGTTAACGGTTGCTCTTCTAACGCACTTCTGGACAGAAACGTTTTAGAGTTTAAACTCTGAAAATGACTATTGGCATTAGGGAAAGTAGGGTAATCAAATATGCGGTAACGACGTGATTTGCGGCGAGCGCAGCGAGCCATATAGCACCGGAACGAACAACATCACTTTGTTACACAACACCCTTCATCAAGATACACTTCTGTTACATTCCCACCTCTGACAAATAACTCGATGAATATGTCTTTAGACCTTGAGTGAAGCCCAAACTCGTACTCTAATTCGTTACTTGTAGTGAGTGATTTGACGTAAAACTCATCTTGAACGGTTTCGAAGGATAACTTATCAAAATGTGCTTGTGCTTGTGCCTTTGCAAAAAAGTCATCCGTTAACAAAGCGAATAGCTGATCAGGCTGCTGCGCTATCAATAGTATGAACATCTCCATTTATTGCACCGAAATCAAACTCCGGAGGTAAATTCATTACTGATCGTTCAACCTGCCAGTATCTATCTTTGCCGTTATTGAAAAACTCAAACTCACCTAAACCATCGACAGATTTTGTGATTGGCTTTGGCTTAGAAAACAACTTTGAGAATATTCCCATAACTCATGTGTCCCGAATTGTGTAACGCCGCCAGCTGGCTTGTTAGGAACCGACTGCAAATACACTATAGTCATAAGTAATCGGCTCATTATTTTTACCCCACTCTTCGACTAAAAATGAATCATCTAAGTATATTGGTAATTCATGAACAGTCTTAAGATTGCGAGGGTTTACTCTAAATTTTATTCTAGGTTTAAAATCCAAATAACAATTTTTACACTTTTCTACAGCGACTATTTCAAGCCGTAGCCCAGCCGGAATAGTTGTTCGCGACTTTACAAACCTATTATCGGTTCCGGGTGGTAGTGAAAATGAGTAAAAAACAGGTTTTTCCACTGTATGATCCGCTTCCGTCCATCCATGGAGGATAACTTTCTCTTTAGAGGTGACAATTAAACCCACAACTTCAGAATATGGTGTGACGGTACTTACATCATCAAAATCTACGGTCCCATAACCTGAGACCGTAATAGCCGCAATTATTATGATCCCTGAAATCATAGCTACAAGTGCTATCACTATGATTCGAACCAAAATTGTCATTTAGGCTCCTAACCTTTGTATAGTGTGCATTCGGGTATATTTGGCAAAACGCGTATGCACATTTAATTAACCTATTAACTAAGCCCAATTTTCGCAAAACCATTGATTTATAAATAATCTATCAGAGTGGAGCTGAAAAAACGAGCACATGTGTTCGAAAGGTGCGATTGATAGAAAGGCGTTGCCCAGTGCGATCAGCTAGTGCCATTAATGGATTAGTAAAGGTAAGCCAACTGGCTAGTTACTTATCTGTATCACTTACCGCCTGTTACTCACTATGGTCGGATAAGCGACACCTGTTGCCAGGTGCCGCTCTCCTAAGAACCGTACGTGCAACTTTCACTGCATACGGCTCAAGCCTCCACTAAGGCGTACTACGTTACCCGGTAACCACTGGGGTTACCTTTACAATACTAACTTGAAGCTTTGATACTTTCTGCTCTATGACTTTCCAATCGATGGATTGTCATTGAGGAAAGCAAGGAGAGGCACTAACTTCAGTTGAAGTCATCATTTGCGTTTCTCCATTAACAAAGTTCTTCTAATTTTCTTGCAACGGGAGACCAGCTGGAAGTGGGCTCACTTTCGTGACAGACACAAGGTCTGTATCTGCATCATTACAATGCAGCTTTGGCTTTCTCCAGCCTCCTTTACCTGCACCACTATCGGCTATCTTCACAGATAACTTTCCCAACGGGAGCGATTCAGGCTTACCGTGTTCCGTATGAAGCGTAATGTCAGTTTAGATGCCCACTCTAGTGCGGAGAGCTTTATGACCACGAAAGAGCATTGCCCAATCTCTTTCCAGCTCTCGTTGCCTTTTTTGGCCACAGCGTATAAACCACTTCCGCTGCTTTGAAGTGGCATAGTTAATTTGGCCACCTAGTTAGAGGTTGATATTATAGCCTCATTATTATTTAGGTGATCGTATGACTAAACGTATAAAACGTAATTTTACTCCCGAATTTAGATTGGAAGCAGCATTACTCGTTGTAGAGCAAAACTACTCTGTTACAGAAGCCGCTAATGCCATGGAAGTCGGTAAATCGACAATGGACAAGTGGGTTCGTCAACTCAGAGATGAGCGCAATGGCGAAAGCCCTAAAGCAACCCCGATAACGCCTGAACTATTGAAGATAAAAGAGCTTGAACGAAAAATCAAACGGATGGAAAGGGAGAATGACATCCTAAAAAAGGCTACAGCTCTCTTGGTATCGGACTCACTCAACAATTTGTAATTGTTGATGATATAAAGCAGAGCTACCCTGTTACTTAGATTTGTGATGCGCTTGAAATTCATCGAAGTAGTTACCGTTATTGGCGCTCGAAATCTAATGTCATAAGCTTGAGTGATATTCAACTTCAAAGTGAAGTGAAAATAGCACATAAGGAAAGTGGCGGCTCTGCTGGAGCTAGAACTATTTCGGGCATACTTGCTCAACGAGGGAACTATTGGGGTCAGAGTCTGAGGGATCCCCACGAATTTAATAGGATGCTTGTGGCTCCCTAACTAAATCCTGCAGCGTCTTAATCCCTACTCGCCAATGAGACTTCAGCAGCTTCAAATTCCTGTCCTTGTAGGCTCTTAACCCTATAAACTGGTTTGATAAAACATTCCGGTGTTTGATTGAGTTTGCTTGGTATTGTCGATGCTTATCTGCAGCTTTGACGGCCAAACCAAGAAGGTAAAGCATGAATTGAGATAGACAGGCTATGAGTAGTAGAACGCTTAGTTTATGCAGGAGCCTTGAGCCACTATCATTCATTTTTAAGCCTGTTTTCACGTCTCTAAAGCTTTCCTCTATCTGCATTCTTGTTGCATAAATCTTAACAATGCTTTTAGCGTTATCGCTCTTGCTACACAGTGAGGTTGCCAGCAACCAAGGTTCTTTTTCTCGTTCCGCACTT
>NZ_JAKIKR010000018.1 GCF_023284025.1 Shewanella abyssi
GGTAACCCACTTTTGTCCAGAAGCGTGTCAGACGCTACATTGAACTTGCTGGCAGAGCATGTGCTGTGGGGCGTGCAAGCTTCTAAATCACGGATGATTTAGCAGAGCCTATATGGACGTACTTGTGGCGGCTTGCTAAGACACAGGGCGCATGCTCTGCAATTTCAATATGGCCTGATAATTTCAGACTTAAAGGCACTGGAATTCAGCCCAGAAGCTTCACTCGGCAATTGCTCCCTGCATTGCTCTACCTCCTGAATCTGACCTGCACGGACGTAGGAAATGCCATTGTTGTTGGAACTATCAACAGCCATTCAGTCGCGGGATGACGAATCTGGCTCAGATGTTAGACGTAAACTAGAACATTTCTGTCCACTTACCATTCAGGGCTGTCAGCCGCGTTCAACATGCAAGTGCACCACTCGAGCTAACAGATAACACCCTTTTCCCATCGGAGTTGCCGAGGTCATGGAAGACTCTTATAAATTGATAGTCGTGATTGAGGCACACATGCCGAGATAGCCTTAGGTGAGCCATGGAATCCCACGATCTTTATCAAGCGGAGCTTGATTGATTCTATAGTACAGGCGACCCCTGATACCTTTTAGCTAAGTAGCTAAGTAGCTAATCGTTGCAAACGAGCCACAAAAAAGCGCAATTCCCAAAAAGGAACTGCGCTTTTTCTTTTAGAACCTGCTAATGCTCAAGCCTAGAACCTGCTTTAATCTTTTCCGTCTCAGACTTTACCGGCTGTTCCGTCTTAGCCTGTACCGTCTTTGCTCTTCCTAGAACCTAGAACCTAGCTTCTAGAACCTAGATTGTCGGCTCTTCACTATAATCAACTTGATGATACTCAAGGCAGGCGTCAACTTCGTTAGCTGAACCTAAGATCACTGCGACACGTTGATGGATCGCTGTAGGCTGAATATCCATGATGGTTTCATAACCGGTAGAAGCCTTACCGCCTGCTTGCTCAACTAAGAACGACATTGGGTTAGCTTCGTACATCAAACGCAGTTTGAATGGCTTTTCTGGGTTCTTGTTATCAGTCGGATAAGTGAAAATACCGCCGCGACAAAGAACGCGGTGAACATCGCCGACCATGGCGGCAATCCAGCGCATGTTAAAGGCTTTTTCGCGCGGTCCAATCGTACCTAGTAGCAGATCGCTGATATAGGTCTGCATTGGCGCTTCCCAGAATCGCTGGTTTGACATATTAATCGCAAACTCAGCCGTGTCTTTGCTGATGCTCATGGCTGCATCAGTTAACAGGTACTGGTTAGTGTCTGGGTTTAGGGTAAACAACTGCACCCCTTTGCCCGTGGTCAATGCCAACATGGTTGATGGGCCGTAAAGCACATAACCGGCAGCGACTTGGTTGCGACCTGCTTGCAGGAAGCTCTTTTCTGAAAACTCACCCGCGGGTGCAGGTAGTACCGAGAAGATGGTGCCAACTAATGAGTTGATATCGATATTTGATGAACCATCAAGTGGGTCAAAACAGACTAGAAACTCACCGTTAGCATCGGCATCAACGACGTAATCTTCCTCTTCCGATGCGATGCCACGTACTGTACCGTCGGCTTTTAGCGCATCTTTGAGCATATCATTGGTAATGATATCCAGTTTCTTTTGGGTTTCACCTTGAATGTTCTCTTGCTCTGTAGCGCCCAAAATGCCCGCTAAAGCACCGTGGCGAACGGCATGGCTGATCTCGATTGAGGTTTCAGCTAGGGTCAGGATCAGTTTTTCAAGAGCGGGAGAAATCGCTTGCGATGTCAGGTTTTCAGCCAGAGTCTGCATGTTGTTTCCTATGACAATTTAATAGCACTAAATTGAGTTAGAGGTCGGGAATTGAGGTTTTAAACTTATAATTGTTGGCGATGATACCTGAGAACGGCAGTTTTTTCAGCGGTAAAGCCCCCCCACCAGTGCATATTGTCTGCATTGTTTTTGTTTTCGTTATGATTGAGGCACAATGTAGTCGAAATTTCAGTCAAAATGTGCTTCTTTCGCACGTTATCCAAGGAATAATAATGAAAAAAAATTGGATGAATTTGCTGCTTGCTACACTCCCTATGGTGATGGTATCTCCGGCAATAGCTCAATCTACAGCGAATAAGGGCGGTGACAAACCGCTCACTATCGAGCGCATGTACGCGTCCCCGGCACTTGCAGGGACCAGTCCTCGCGGGCTTAAGTTATCGCCAGATGGTAAGCGAGTGACCTATTTAGCGGGTCGTAAAGATGACCAACATTTTTACGATCTGTGGCAGATGGATGTGGCCAGTGGTAAGCAGCGCCTGCTGCTTGATGCTGACAAGCTCGTTGCTGGCGAGTTATCGGATGAGGAAAAAGCGCGCCGTGAACGCCAACGTATCTATGGTCAAGGGATCATGGAGTATTTCTGGGCTGATGACAGTCAAGCTATCCTTATACCGGCATCGGGCCAACTGTAT
This sequence comes from Shewanella abyssi, assembly GCF_023284025.1. GTDB lineage: Bacteria > Pseudomonadota > Gammaproteobacteria > Enterobacterales > Shewanellaceae > Shewanella > Shewanella abyssi. Next base: position 2,460 of record NZ_JAKIKR010000018.1, read on the forward strand.
TATTTCTCCGTTAATAGTAACCAAGTCAAATTGCTTAACACAGGTGAAGGCTTTGCAACTGATGCGAGGTTGTCTCCTAAGGGCAATTTAGTCTCTTTTGTGCGTGAGCAAAACTTGTATGTGCTTGATCTCAAGAACGAGAAAATCACTGCGCTAACGACCGATGGCGGCGGCGCAATTAAAAATGCCATGGCGGAGTTTGTGGCTCAAGAAGAGATGGGCCGTATGACGGGCTATTGGTGGTCGCCGGATGAGTCGGCGATTGCTTATACTCGCATTGATGAATCTGGCGTTGAGCAGGTGACGCGCAATGAGATCTATGCCGATGGCATCAAGCTGACTGAGCAACGTTACCCTTATGCGGGTAAAAACAACGTTAAGATCGAACTTGGTGTGGTGTCACTTAACGACAAGAAGGTCGCTTGGGTCGATTTAGGCAAAGAGACCGATATCTATCTGCCGCGGGTTAAATGGTTACCTGATAGCAAGCGGTTGTCGTATCAATGGCAAACTCGTGATCAGCAAGCGCTCGATCTCAGAGTGGTCAACATTGATGACATCAAGCGTAATAAAAACCTAGTTCAAGAGCGCAGCCAAGCTTGGGTTAACCTCAATGACGATCTGCACTTTCTAAAGCAACAAAAAGCCTTTATCTGGGGATCTGAGCGTGACGGATTTAACCACCTTTACTTGATTGGACTTGATGGCAAGGTTATTCGTCAGCTCACCAAGGGCGAGTGGGCGGTTGATGGCGTCGAGTTCATCGATGAAAAAGCCGGCCAAGTTTACTTTACTGGCCGCCAAACTAAAGTGACTGAGAAGCAGTTATACCGCGTCGCGATTGCGGGTGGCAAGGTCGAGTCAATCAGCACTCGTTCAGGGATGCACTCAACGGTGTTTGCCGACAATCAAGCGGTCTACTTAGACTATTTCAGTAGCCTATCGCAACCACCTCAGGTGAGCTTGCATAACAATTCTGGCAAGCGATTAGCCTGGGTTGAGCAAAACGAAGTGAAATCAGGGCATCCACTCTATGACTACTTTGGTCTATGGCAAGTGCCTGAGTTTGGTGAGTTAACCGCTGAAGATGGTCAAGCATTGCAATATAGAATGTTTAAGCCAAGCCATTTTGATGCCAGTAAGAAATACCCAGTGGTGGTGCGAGTGTACGGCGGCCCACATGCTCAACTGGTGACAAACAGCTGGAGTCATCAGGACTATTTTACTCAGCATCTACTGCAGCAGGGCTTTATCGTTTATCAACTGGATAACCGTGGTTCAGCCCATCGCGGCACTCAGTTTGAGTATGTCATCTATAAGCAGTTGGGTGAGGCTGAGGTGAATGACCAAAAGGTGGGGGTAGATTACCTTCGCAGTTTGCCTTTTGTTGATGGCGACAATATTGCTATCTACGGCCATAGCTACGGTGGCTATATGGCACTAATGAGCTTGTTTAAAGCGCCTGACTACTTCAAGGCCGCTATTTCAGGTGCGCCAGTGTCTGATTGGTCACTATATGATACTCATTACACTGAGCGTTATCTGAGTCACCCTGACACGAATGCTAAAGGCTATGAGGCCAGCAGTGTATTGCCCTATGTTAAAGGCTACCAGTCTGGATTGCTGATGTACCACGGTATGGCAGATGACAATGTTCTATTTGAAAACAGCACTCGGGTTTATAAAGCCTTGCAAGATGAAGGTAAGCTATTCCAGATGATAGATTACCCTGGTTCAAAACACTCTATGCGTGGCGAGAAAGTAAGAGTGCACTTATATCGCTCTTTAGCTGACTTTTTAGAGCGTGAACTCAAATAGTAAAATCGGTATTTTCAAAATAGGCCTGGAGGTGCTTTTTATGACTTTCAGCCTATATTGGATTAACTGAAGATTAAATATCGTTAATAAGAAGATTATTTATTCTGAAAACGTAAAGACAGAGCCGAAGAGTACTCCTAAATATATATATAGAATAATTGTCATCATATTTGACAAATGGAGTTTATCTGCTAGCGGAATTTAACTGGCTCGGGAATGCTTTTAAGGTTTAATTAAGCTTGCGGTTGATTTTTATAAGGCCACTTTTACTATTGTTGAGCTCAGATTATAGCAACAAAAAAGCCAGTCAATTGACTGGCTTTTTATTTTGTTCGACTATCGAATTAGTCTTCTAAGTTACCACAAAAACGGTAACCTTCACCATGGATCGTAGCGATGATTTCTGGCGTATCAGGCAAGCTTTCGAAGTGCTTACGGATGCGACGAATCGTTACGTCAACAGTACGGTCATGTGGCTTAAGCTCACGACCTGTCATCTTCATTAGTAAGTCAGCACGGCTAAGGATCTTGCCTGGGTTTTCTACAAAATGCAGCATAGCGCGGAACTCACTACGTGGCAGCTTGTATGACTCACCCTGTGGGCTAACAAGAGAACGGCTGTTTATTTCTAAGCTCCAACCGTTGAAACGGTAGAACTCAACTGCGCTTTTCTCTTCAGACTCAACACCAGTGCTGTTCACTCGTGTTAGTAAGTTGCGAGCACGAATAGTCAGTTCACGAGGGTTGAATGGTTTAGTGATGTAATCATCTGCACCGATTTCAAGTCCAAGGATCTTGTCTACTTCGTTATCGCGGCCCGTTAGGAAGATAAGGCCAATGTTATTTATTTCACGAAGCTCACGAGCTAATAAAAGTCCATTTTTACCTGGTAGGTTAATATCCATAACCACCAAGTTGATTTTATTGTCTTGCATAGCTTTATGCATTTCAGCGCCGTCATTGGCTTCAGAGACCACATATCCTTCTGCTTCAAAAATACTTCTAAGTGTGTTTCTTGTAACGGCTTCATCTTCAACAATCAGAATGTGCGGGTTTTGCATATTAATTACCTAATGTCTGTCAATTCTATTCTAACCATGAGTACAAATATTTTTATACTCTATCGATTCATGCTGATATTTCACTGATACACGGTGGTGTTTTCAAAAATTATTCTGAAACGGCAACACACTTCATGATAAGTAAAGTATGGGTATCTCACATATGGAAAACGTGAACTGTATTAGCTTCGATAAACAATAAGTAGAATAAGTTCCTTAACTATTGTTTTTTCCTGAAGTTTAAATGTTAAATCAAACATAGATCACATTTGATACAGCTGTGTGGATTACTCTTCTATCTGTTCCAGATATATGTAACAAGATGTGTCATTACATGTATCAGTGTGAGTCAATCAACAAGACCTATTGTACTCGTTTTAGGCATTTGTTAACAAATGAAATGTTAACAAAATTGCCGCAAGATATGATTTAGATCACGTGAATATACCTAAGTGTATGATAAATAAGAAATGTAAAATTTTATTTACTGTGACCGATATCACGTGCCTAGGCGGCCCTATTGATTTTGCTATAATGAAATTACTTCAAGTGGAGAATTTGTTAGCAATGGAGCAGTCAATCGAGTGCCTTTGGCGCAAGTATCAGCAAACGCAATTCCTGCTTACGCAGTGTTTGTCCTCTAAAATTTCATTCGCAATCATCACTGCGCATAACCCAAGAGGAGAGATACTGACGGCTTGCCAAAATCGATTGTTAGATCGAAAACTGCAGCAAGAGATCCTAAAATTACGCTTGCCTTATCGTGCCATGGTGGGGGCGTCGCAAGATCGGAAACACATGGAAAAAAGCTGGGCTGTATCGACTGATAGGGTCTCAGCCATTGAATTGGGGCGCAAGTTTAATCAAAACGCTATTTATTATGTTGAAGCTGACAAGTTACAGCTAATCCCATGTTTATTGTCACAACTAGAAACCTCGCTCGGCGCTTTCTCGCTGCGGGTCAATCTAGTACACGAGTTACCCCATATGGTGTAATGCAAAGTTGTATAAAATTCGTTTGACTTAGTCGCGTAATTTATATACTTTTCACTTTACTTGATTTGTATACAGATCGAGTACAGAAGAGGAGCGTTAACTAGGTAGTGAACGAGAGGGGACCAAACCCCATTGACCGTTCATGATGGAGATTGATGCCGAGATACATAAAACGATTTGGAACTGTCTTATGTATTGGTCGCTCAGGCTGAATCCTGACGATTGTCACCTATTTATTATGGTGGAGAGCTTCTGGTGACGATCGCTGTTTCCCATCTCTGGGGTGCATATCTTAGCACCAGGCTCTTCGAACGAAGTTAGTTCGGAGCTTATTGATGTTTTTTTTCAAGCCAGTTTTCAAGCAAGATTTCAAGTTAGTTTTAAACAATACCTTATCTACACATCATCCACTTAATGTGGAGGCAACCTCATGTCCGTAATTCCTGGTTTAACTGTCGCTAAGTTTGGTGGCACCTCTGTCGCCGATTATGATGCTATGCATCGCTGCGCCGATATCATCATCAATAACCCAGCAACTAAAGTTGTGGTGGTAAGTGCGTCTAGTGGCGTGACCAATAAGCTGGTGGCGCTAACCCAAGCCACAACAACAGGCGAACAAAGTAAACGGCTGATTAAGCAGATCGCTTCAATTCAATATCAGATCCTCGACAGGTTAGGCAATCCAATGGATGTTGCCGCAAAAATTGACGCGGTACTCAGCCATATCGACGTTTTAGCCGAGGGATTAGTGTTAACTCGTAGCAAGGCGGCTATGGATGAACTGTTATCTCAGGGGGAGATGTGTTCATCGATATTTTTTGCTGCGGTACTGCGAGAAAAAGGCGCGTCAGCCGCGGCATTTGATGTTCGCCAGGTGTTGCGCACCGATGGTCATCATGGCCGTGCAGAGCCACAAATTGAGTCAATTGCACAATTAGTTAAGGAAAAACTGGCCCCTTTATTAGCATCTCAGGTGATTGTCACTCAAGGGTTTATTGGTGCAGATATCGAAGGTGCAACGACCACCTTGGGTCGCGGCGGCAGTGACTACTCCGCCGCATTACTGGCTGAGGCATTGCGTGCTAGCGCTGTTGAGATCTGGACCGATGTTGCCGGGATCTATACTACCGACCCAAGACTGGCACCTAATGCTAAGCCTATCCCTGAGATTAGCTTTAACGAAGCGGCAGAGATGGCCACTTTTGGCGCCAAGGTACTGCATCCTGCCACTATCTTGCCCGCGGTACGGCAAAAAATTCAAGTCTTTGTGGGATCTAGCTGGGCGCCTGAGCAGGGAGGAACGTGGATCCGTCATCAAGTATCCGATGAGCCCGTTTATCGAGCAGTGGCAGTAAGAAGAGATCAAACATTATTAAACCTGCACAGCTTGCAAATGCTGCATGCGCAAGGCTTTCTAGCCGAGACGTTTGCCACACTAGCACGGCATAAAATCAGTGTTGATTTAATCACGACCTCAGAAGTTAATGTGGCATTAACACTGGATAAAACCGGATCGGATTCAAGCGGTCATGGTTTATTGAGTGAATCATTGTTGCAAGAGTTATCGCAACATTGCCGGGTTCGTGTTGAAGATGGTTTGGCACTGGTGGCGATTATTGGTAATAGAATCGCTTCAACGGCGGGTGTATGTCGCCGAGTGTTTGAAGTGCTTGAGCCGCATAACGTGCGCATGATCTGCCAAGGAGCGAGCCCTCATAATCTGTGCGTACTGGTAGAGGAAGCTGAAGCGGCTGATGTCATTCGTGCCTTGCATGAAAACTTATTTGAATCTTAACCACTGTTGACGCAAGGAGTAGAGTACACAAAATGAAATTCACCCAATCTAGCCTCAATGTTGGCGAGCTTGCGACGGGGCAAGAGCTGAGCATTCCTGTGTACCATTTAGCGGCAAAAGATCCCTCTGCGCCTAAAGTGTTCGTGCAAGCGAATGTTCATGGAGCTGAAGTGCAGGGCAATGCGGTTATTTTTCAGTTGTTGAAGCAGCTGGAAAATATGGATGTGCAAGGTGAAGTGACCTTACTACCGCTTGCCAACCCTTTGGGGATTAATCAAAAGAGTGGTGAGTTCACACTTGGGCGTTTTGATCCCATTACTGGGGTGAACTGGAATCGAGAGTATCTAGAACACTCCTTTGATATTCCAACATGGTATCAGCAACATTGTGATTTAGATAACGGGCAGCTGGCAGAGGCATTTAGGGCTCATCTGCTTGGCTCTTGTGAGGCTCATTTAGCCAATCCTTGGGGCGTTACCACGGGCAAGCGATTGGCGGTAAGCTTACAAATGCTGGCCCATCAAGCTGATATTGTCATTGACCTGCATACTGGCCCAAAATCTTGTAAGCATCTCTATTGTCCTGAGTACGATCGAGCTTCGGCAAGATTCTTTTCTATCCCCTATAGCCTTATAATCCCCAATAGTTTTGGCGGCGCGATGGATGAAGCCGCATTTTGTCCCTGGTGGGAGTTAGTGGAGTATGCTGCGAGTCAAGGCCGAGATATGCCAGTGCCGGTATCCGCTTTTACGCTGGAACTCGCAAGCCAAGAGCGTATTGATATGGAAGATGCCTTAGAGGATGCGATGGGCATTTTGGCATACCTTAGCTATCGCGGCGTGATCATGGACAGGGTGGTTGCAGCAGATATGCAGCGCTTCGGTTGTTTACTCAAAGACTATAAGAAATATCATGCCCCTAAAGGCGGCTTAGTTGAGTACTTAGCTCAACCAGGCGTACCACTAAAAGCTGGCGCCCCGCTGGCCAATATTCTCAGGCTTGACTGTTATGGCACCGAAGAGGAGCTAACCTCTTTGCAGCTTGAGCAAGATTGTGTGCCTATTCTTCATTTTGCCTCTGCTTCAGTCTACCAAGGCACAGAGCTGTATAAGCTGATGACCAATCTGTTTGTAATCTAAAGTTACCCACTAAGCTTAAACCCTTTAATGTTATGCTAATGTACAAACATTAAATATAACTTTATAGATAAGGATAGGCTAGCTTATGCGATTAATGCCACTTTTTACGGTGCTATTCCTAGCGTCAGGTTGTACTGCTGATGAAGCGAATTTAGATAAAAATTCAAACGCTAAAGCAACTAAAGTGAGTGGAGTTGAATTGGTCGTTACAGAGACAGATAAGTTGTCGGCAAGTCGTTTAATAAGTTATCAATTAAATGGAGCTAAGTTCATTGCTGAATCAGATTCCCTTATCAAGGGGACTAGAGTTTTTAACCCTGAGATGACTCAAGGCGGAGTGCTTAGGGGGAGTTTTGTTGTTCAAAGCGGCAATGGGGTGGATGAGCAAAGAGATCTGTTTTCTGTGATGCAGATAGCGGCTGAAACTTACCGATTAACACCTATTGAAGAGGGTACTGACTTATTCACTCTGTATAAGTCATTAAAACTAAACGCTAACTTTAGCTCTGTCGAAATTGAAATTGACTATAGTCGGCAACATACAATGAATGAGTACTGATACTAATTTATAATAACTGAATTTAAAAAAGCCATAACTATTGTTATGGCTTTTTGTTAAGAAATGAATTTGACAATGCATTTCATTATTTACAGATTGTAACGAGGGTTACTTGCGGCGACGGAACGCTGCAAATGGCAGTAACATTAACGCAATCCACCCCATAGAGCCACCGCTTGAAGAGTTTGATGTAGGCTTGGCTACCTCTGGTACATCCTTAACGTAAATGTTTATTTCAGACATTACATCATCCGTACCATCATTTACAGTCAAGGTGAATTCAAGGGTTTCGCTACTGGTTACATTTGGCGCTGTAAAGGTAGCTTCACTGGTATCTGCACCCGTTAATGTTGCAGTTGTACCTGCAGTTTGCTTCCAGCTATATGTATGGCTATCAGCAGCATTAGCATCAACGGTTACTGAAGATAACGTAATTATGTCACCTTCATTAACACTTGTCGCGCTAGCACTTGTTGTGACACTAGGTAAGCGATTGTCACAGGCATAGGTATCGCCTGCAACTAGCTCGTTGAAAACGTTAGATGTGATATTGCTAAAGGTGACGTTATCGATAATCCAACCAAATGAGCTGGTATTGGTATCCGATACTATGCGGAAACGGAATTGTACTTCGTTGCCATTAAGTGCAGTACCGAAGTTAACGGATTCAGTTTCACCAGGCCAAGCAATATCGCCAGTGAAAGCTTTTCTACCTGGTAGAAGATCTGCAAGCTCGGCAGAGTAACCCGCGCCGCCAAATACTCCCCCCATTTCTGTTACGTCAGCCCATTCACCGCCGTTAATGCGAATCTCAACAACACCGCCATCATACTCAGTTTCAATTTCATAGTATTGGAACCAGCTGACACTGAAATCGCCGCCATAACCAACAGTAAACGACTTCGTTTCAAAGGCGACATCAGATGCAAAACCATTGTTTGCAATGTACATGTACTGGCTGTCAACCGGGAAGTAATTAGCGTAACGAGCATCTAGTGACGCAGTGCCCTCTGCCATTTCTCCGCCACTAAGTACCACTTCTTGGAAGTCGACTAATCCTGAGTAATCTTCCATATTACTAGTAGACATGTTTGCTTCAACATCTTTACTGGCAAAGTCCATATTTACAGCTGTACTGAGGGTAAAATCAGCTGGTTTGATATCTTCATCGAGATCTGGAAAAGACAGTTCGAAAGTGACTTCGTCTGCAGTGGCGGCATCGTCCAATGTAAATTCAATTGGAGTGCTGGTAGCGTCACCATATGGAAGTACATTTGAGAAGATGACTTTACCCTCATTTGCAATAGTGACTTTCTGGCCGCTGGTTACTTTGACAATAGCATCAATAGTTTCAAATGCTTCACTGCCTTTATTCGCGACTGTAAATGAAATTGTACCCGTTTCACCTTTGTCAATGATGCCATCTTTTGAACAATATCCAACAGTCATACCTTCGTAATCAGCATTGATTACATGATCTGAAACGATGAATTTTGCCAACGTAGCTTCATAGGACTCTACTACACCGCTGTGCTTTGTGTCGAAACGAGTTGGTGATACAGCGCCAAAACCCATACCGCGGCGAGCAAATGCTGCCATGATTAACTCGTAGTCAGCGACATCGTTTGCGTAAGCTGCTGCAAGAAGTGCATCACGAGCTTCGGTATAAGTTGGCGCTACAGGTGTCATCTTATAGCCTGCAACGAGGTAATCCATCATCAAGCTGCGAGCTTCTTCAAATGAATGACGCTCATCGTTGATTAATGCGACATAGCTATCCCAAAGCATTGCTGCCCAAGGTTCACCTGCATCATGAACTTCAGCGTTGCCGTCTTGATCTGCGCCTGTACCGTTACCTAGTTCAACATTGGCAAAGGTCAGTGGGTTAACTTCCATGTCAGTGCTGTACGGGTAGTTACGAATACCTGTGTAGAAAGAGCCTACATAAGACACTGCCGCATAAGCTTTTTGGAACATTTCGTTGCCTTCAAGCATCACGTCATCAGCTTCAGAAACTAACAATAGTGCATGGAAGTCACCCCAACCTTCACCCATTGAGCGACCCTGTTGGTTGATTAGACCTGAAGAGTTACCGACTAGGCGGTTAGAGATGTAGTGTCCCCATTCGTGAGCAACAATAGCGTTATCCCATGAACTTGCTTTGTATGGCTTTTGGTTGAACATTGACACAGCAACGCCTTCGCCAGTATCCAATAAAGCGTAAATTTCAGCGCCGTCATTAAGTGATAGTCCCATGCTTGGAATTTTCACTGTATCGTCACTGCCACCCATAGGTGCTGGGTCTGTTGTACCTGAGTTGTTCGCAATAAGTACTGCGATAGCGCCAGCATCTTGCGCATTTTTTACTTTTTGGGTAAATGCACAGGCACCGCGGTCAATAATGGCGATGTTGCCTGCAATTGCTGCCGCATTTGACGTCGCTTCACAGCCATCTGTAACTGTATCTGTTGCATCATCGATGCGGACGACTGAACCTGAAACGTTAAATTGGCCTTGACCAAAGCTTGAGCGTTGAGTTGACTCTAGCAAACCGACTGAATCGTCAGATGTAACCGTTACACCGAAATGCTCACCTACGATGGCATCTTTACTGTCCCAAAGGTACATCTGCATACGAGGAGAGTTGCCATCGGCAGGGGTACTCATGTTGGCATTGTTAAAGCCCGAGTTATCTTGTACTTCTGCACGTATTGCATCACCTTCAACGCCACCACGATCGTAGTTTAGTGCTTGCGCGTTACCCGCGGCTTCATCAAAGCCATGGTCGTAGAAAGTGTCATGTAGGTAGTTGTTGATATAGAAAAGGTTAACAATAGCCGCTTTACGATTGCCCATAGAGCTTTCTGGCTCAGCAGCGTTGTATTTAAAATCAAAAGTATTAGCGCTGGTGACATCTGCAGTGAAATCACCATTGCTGAACCCATCAGGCGCTATTGCATCCACGTAAGCATTGACGTTGTTACCTGAAGTAATCGTGGCATCTGCTGCAAGCCAAGCATCTTGAGTACTGATTGGGCCATGAGTCATGGTCACCATTGGCGCTTCAAGATACTCAGATGCATCAACTTGATCTGCACTTGTGGCTGGAATAACATTACCGTGTGGACTATCCCAAGGTACACCCGTTTCATCGGCATAAACACGGTAGTTAAAAGCAGAGTCATCAGAAGTTAGATTATGCTTGAAGAGGACTTCATCTGTGTTGGCATCAATAATGAAACTGTAAAAATCAGATTCTACGCTTTCGGCATCAGAGACTTCTAATTCTACATAGTGAGCGGCAACCAATGCGCCTTTCTTATCGAAATAGACTCTTTTAGCTCTTGGTTTACCGACGATTTTTTTAGTACCTGCGGCGTTAGAACTTAAAAATGACTGATATTTTTTAGAATCAGATTCAATCGCAGTTAAGGTAACTGAATTGCCACCCATGTTAGAGAAGGCAGCGTTGACCGCGGTTGAAGCGTCACCAAAGTTGTCTTGAATCGTACTAATGCTTTTACTTTTGTTAGAAACGTTAGCGAATTTACCTGAAGTTGCCACTAAATTGAATTCACGATCCATCATGACATTCACTTCATGATTAAATACTTCAACACCATTAATTTCTTGGCTGTATTTAGCAATTGATGCGCCGCGACCATTATCGTGCATGCTGGTTAATACAGCTTTAGCGGCGCCTTTGTTTGCTGTTGAAATACCAGTCACTTTATTTAAGTAATAATCTGCAGCGGTTGCAACTTTGTATTTTTGTGCTAGAGCACCGAGTGCCGGTGCTAGCTGGCCTTTTTTAGCCCATTGAAAAGTTGCTTGACTTGTCTTCGAATCATATTGATCACGCATGCCACTGATGCTTGATGTTGAATCCGTTGCTTGTGACTGATAAGCAAGAGATTGAGGAAGCTGACTAATAGTTGCATTGCTTGCTGAAGCCGCAACAGCATAAGTCGCCGATGAAATTAGCGCAGCCGATATGGCTATTGATAGTTTTGTTTTCAAAACAGTTTTCCTTGTCAATTTGTCAATTTTCCAAAACCATCATGGGCTTCGGTTATTTTTATTTTGTATAAATAATTTCTGTCTTTATCTAACCCACAACTAAAGTGGTGATAGCCGTTGTAGCACAAAAGAGTTATTTTGGTAACAAATGTATCAAGATGCCCTACTTTATGTTGCCGTAGCGATGCAGCTTGCTTGTTATTTGACCGATCGAGGTGTAAAAGTAGGGCTTAACCATAGAGAAAATGCGGGATTCTAATTGTTCGCTTTGAATACTATTAACTGCCAGCATAATCGATGTTAATTATAAGAAATGTAAATCCACCAGTAGATTGGAATGTTTCCTTTACAAAGTCGGTGCTGCAACGCTTATTAAATATCGTAGTTATTCTCTATTTTAGTTTAATAAACTTTGCGCTTAGGTAGGAGCTAACGAGATACTCTCCATAAGAGAGTGGTATTTCTAATGCTACAGTCCAGCGTGTAAATCGTTTTTGGAAGATTTTAAGAGAGCGATATGATCTTAGTGTGAACAGTTTTAATTTGTTCTAGTCTATTTAGTTATTTGTCACTGACCGAAGCTGAATAGCGCACAGTATCATCGCGATATATGCGGCTATTATTTAGCTAGCTGCCATTATTACGGTTTTACCGCTCTAACAATCGGGTTTTGTAGGCTGATTAGCGTTTCGGTAGATTGGATCTCATCAATCGATTGAATACGGTTAATGAGAACATGCTGCAGTCCATCAATGGATTGGCACATCACTTTGATAAACACACTGTAATTTCCCGTGGTGTAATACGCTTCGACTACCTCTTCAAGTGCATTTAGCTTAGAGATGGCCGCCGGATAATCGCCGGCACTTTTTAAGTTAATACCAATAAAACAGCAGACATCATAGCCAAGCGCTTTCGGATTGACGGTGATTTGAGCCCCGGTGATTATTCCTGCTTGTTTCATCTTTTCGACGCGAACGTGGATCGTGCCTGCGCTTACACCAAATCGCTTAGCAAGCTCTGCAAATGGGGTACGTGCTTCCTGCATAAGTGCTGAAAGAATTTGATTGTCGAGTGCATCTCTTTGAAATGAGGTTTCCATAATAAATACGCATATTACTTAAGGGAGTTATAAGCAATTTACGTATTTTTATGTGGATAATCTAGTGATTTATGTTTTTGATGATAAATTATTGCTCTGGCTCAGCATCCATAAAAGGCGCTTCACAACTAAACGTCATGCTCTCTTTAGTATAAGGGTGAGTAATCGTTAACGATTGAGCGTGGAGTAATAAACGCGCTGCTAAACGTTTTGCCAACGGATCAGCATAAAAATTATCGCCTAAAATGGGGTGACCCAATGCCATCATATGCACTCGCAGTTGGTGAGAGCGACCGGTGATGGGGGTGAGCTTGAGCAAGGTCGAACGTTTGGCACGACTGACAACATCGTAATGTGTCTGTGATGCCTTACCAATTTTATGGTCGACCTTTTGTTTGGGTCGATTAGGCCAGTCGCAAATCAATGGCAGGTTAACGGTACCTGTGTCTGCTTTTACATGGCCCGCAACGCGCGCATAGTAAGTTTTAGCGGTTTCTCGGTCTCGAAATTGTCGCTTAAGTTCAGATTCTGCGCTGCGCAGTAGTGCGACCACAATGACGCCGGAGGTGGCCATATCGAGTCGATGTACAATCTTAGCATCTGGGTACTCGGCTAATACGCGACTATAGGTACTATCATGATGTTCAGGCGCCCGGCCAGGCACTGATAATAGCCCTGAGGGCTTGTTGACCACCATAATATCTTTGTCTTGATGTAAAATATCGAGCCAAGGGGTAGTCGGTGGTGCGTATACGAAATCAGTCATGATAGAACCTTTTTGAAAATGCGCCGCAAAGATACCTCTTTGGCCGTTCTTCATGCAAGTAGATTATCGTTTTCGGGTTAACTATCGATGGCATTTAGACAAAGCCTACACTCCATGTTGGCTGCAAGATGATGTCGCTAATGGCACTTTCTATCTGCGGGTAAGTTGGTATTACTCGCTGGTATTACCAATGGTGTAAACCGTTTCCAGCGCTGCGCAAAAAGATCAACCAAGCAAGTTTGTGGTTGATTCATGAGGCTGATAAAACCAAAGTCAGCGTTAAATCAAGTAATAAAAGCCAGCCACAACTAATATGGCACCAATCACACGACTCGAAAACCGGCCAAAAGGCAGTAGCTTCTCCAGCATCACCAATAAGGTAAGCAGCAATATCCATTTAAGGTTCATCACTCCGGTAGCAAATAGCAATGCCATAAGAAACCAGCAACAACCTAAGCAATACTGTCCATGCTTAAAACCCATCCAGATAGCGCCGCCGATCCCCTCTCGCCATTGTGTGGTGATAAAGTTGAGTGGTGAGCGGCACTGGGCCAAACAGGCTTGTTTTAAAGGGCTAAATTGATATATACCGGCTATTAGCAGGAGTGTGGCGGTAAAGGTATTATTTGCACTTATCATCATGTCGCTAAGCAGCGATAAATGGTGTAATGCGTACTGCACCAAGGTGATTAGTGCACTATAAAAGCTCCATGCGAGCAGGTAGCCCAACATAAAGTATAGGCTGGGGGCATAGCAGGCATGACGACGTTGACGTTGCTGGTTTAGCTTTTCTACCAACAAAATCACCGGTGCAGCAGCAGGTAGCATCATGCCTGCCATCATGATTGCCCACATGGTAAAAAGCATCCAAATATCATATGGCTGCCACTGCCGCACCGGCTGCATATTCATGCTCATAGCAAACAGCATGTAATACCAGCTTAGGGCAATGGCTAAAAGTAACGTTAACGTCACTAGACTGCGTTTGAGTCCATATGGAGATAACCATTGCTGTAGCAAACTAAGCATTGCTCCAGTTAACAACGGCTTTAGCGGCAAATTGACCGACATGATCGAAGGCAATGTCGCCATAATTCATCGACATTTTATCGGTCGTTCCTATAATCCCATCGTTCCACATAAAGCCGCCATCAGGAAAGGTAATGTGAACATTTTGGTCTTCACCGGAGACAGGGTTTTTTAAGGGACGCTGCTGCGCTTCGGTTACACCTGCAATAGAAAACCATGAGTGAGTATCCGAGGCATTCATTTCTATGTCTTTTATAATTGGCCCTTCAAATGCACTAAAAGTGGTGGCCAAGGCTTCCAATGGCATCCCATTAGCTTGACCTGACATTATGGTCGCCAAGGCCGTGATTTGGTCACTATTGGCCGCGGAGTCGATAAATAACACGCCTTTGCCGTTGCCCTCATGCATCGCTTTAGGCCACATTGCGGCAAACACCATTTTTAACCCCGACAGATCTAAATCGCCGTAATGTCCATCAATGATCAAAAATCCCAAAATCGCTTCACAACCGCCATTCTCACTATCTGGAAATCCACCGAATTGACAGCCACAACCATGGCTACAGCTACAGTTTTCAATTTGATGCATCGATAAGGCCCAATCTTTAATATCCGACATATACTTCACCTTGAATGGTCAATATTCGCTTGAGTATAGTTCAGTAGAAGTCTGTCGCAGCGGGGCGTAGCCGCATGAGTTGATGCATCAAACAGGGAGTAACAGCAAACGATTTAACTTTCAATATGATTCAATCGCCTAGCGTGATACGCATACTTAAATATTATTGATAGAATAAATTTGTCTATTAATGACTAATGACCAGCGAAAAGGTGATTTACTCTCAGCAGGGGCTCGAGCAGATGAACATAGCGGTGTTTGGCTGTCGGCGATTTATGAGAAACCACGGCCGTTGACGTGCATGATGCAAAAAGTCCACACCACAAATGCCAGTGAACAATGCACTAGTGCATAGAAAGACTGATCGAGTCGCCCCATGCTTCTGGCATCCCAAATAAGGACCAGGTGGATGAATATCACCAGGGGAAACAGAGCTAACAGTGGATAGAGGCTAAACTGACTGGCAGCGCCAAAAATTAAACGACTTAACAGTGCCCAGACTACCATAGTGCCAGTGATTATCGGCGGGGCTGCAACACGATACCGCTCAGGGTAAGGGAAAATCATTCGCTACTCATCCTTTAGTTGCTGTTTACATTGGTTTTTGTGCGATTAGTTGTGCTTTGTAACTTGTGTTGGTTAATTCACCCGTTAGACCCTCAGAGTAATGTAGGCTGCGCCAGTTAGCAAATAAAGCTTTTAACTCGCCCGCCTTTAATAAGAAGTTTGGATTACGCGGTCGACCTATGGTGGCTTGCTCTGTGGTAAATGTTTCGTAGATGATTAAACCGCCGGGCTTTATAGCATCCATTATCTGCGAGAAGAGCGGCCGGTGTAAGTAGTTAAACACCACAATCACATCATAGCGATTAACGGGTAGCGTGGGCGCATCGTTAGTTTCCAGATCCCACTCTAATAACGAGAGATTAGCGGTGTTATCACCCTGCTCAAGTCGATTTAAATCGCGATCCAAATAGGTAACGTGGCAGCCTCGCTCTGCAAACCAATTGCCATTTCGACCGGTGCCACAGGCTAAGTCCAGCACGTGACTACTTGCTGAAACCAAGCCTTTTAGTTCAGTAAACTGGCTAATTAGTGCTGCGGTTTTAGCCTTTAACTTCTTTTCTGCCATCTATTCTGCGTCCATGTACAATTGAAAAGTGTCTGAGGCCAGCAGGCCCATGAGAGACAACAACTGACAATAACACAACCGTGATCAGCAGTTCTGGTTTATAGGTGGCCAAGGGGATGAATAGGCTGAGTAGCCCCAGTTTTACCAAGGTGAGCACCCCTTTTAATTGGATCAGCCAGCGCCAGTCTCGAACAACTTCCCAAAGCATCATGGCTGCGCCAGTGCTCATCGCCATTATCCAATAAACAAGCCATTGCTCTTTGGGAACATGCATCAAAATGCCGCCACCGGCCCCGGTAATGCCCAAAATATGGATGGCTCGTAATGCGGTTTTGGAAAAACGTTGGATCCAAAATTGTTTCTCTGTGAGTGCTTTTCTAGCCATGATTGATTGCAAGCTCCTTATTCTTTGGCTAAAGCTTATCAGCAAATGTGCTAAAGGTAAGCCAAGATTGATCACAGCTTGATTATTGAGGTCAATGATTAGAGGCTATTGTCGTGGCTACAGCGGAATGTCATGGCGTGAAATTGAGCATGATAAATGTGAACCAGCGGGCAATGCTATCTAATATATAGTGATAACGTATTGCTACCGGCTTAAATCACTAGGGATAATCAGGGTTCCTTGGTTCATCATTCCTAAATGTTTGCTACAGGCACTATCCTCAGCCTGCTAATAAACATGATTAAGTTGGTAAGCGAGCTGTCAGGAGCTCGCTTTTGTTTTTCCTCTTAAACACCTTCAACAGCTGGCGAGACAAACTTGCCAATATCACATAAACTTACTCTCCATATTATCTACTTATTTTGGATAAGGTTCTGCAATGAAAATCGGTTTCTTTAGCGCTAAGCATTACGATATGCAGCATTTTGACCGCACCAATAGCGCATTCGGTGCAGATATAGAATATTTTGACTACCGCTTGTGCATGCAAACGGTAAAGCTAGCTGCAGGTTTTGAAGTGATCTGCGCCTTCGTGAATGACTCTCTTTGTGAAGAGGTGTTAGTGGAACTCGCCAAAGGTGGCACTAAAATTATTGCCATGCGTTGCGCTGGCTTTAATAACGTAGGCTTGGAGGCTGCAGAGCGTTTAGGCATGAAAGTCGTCAACGTTCCGGCTTATTCGCCAGAATCTGTTGCCGAGCACACCGTCGCTTTGATGCTGACTCTCAATCGTAAAATCCACAAAGCGTATCAACGTACCCGCGATGCCAACTTTTCATTAGAGGGCTTGGTGGGCTTTAACATGCACGGCCGCACAGTGGGCGTGATCGGCACCGGTAAAATTGGTTTGGCGACGGTTAAAGTACTGCTGGGCTTTGGTTGTAAAGTGATTGCCCATGATCCATACCCAAGCCAGGCTATAGTCGACTTAGGCGTTGAGTATGTCACGCTTGATGAGATGTATCCTGTCTGCGATGTGATTAGTTTGCACTGCCCATTAATGGCAGATAATCACCACCTATTGAGTGAGAAAAGCTTCGCTAAAATGAAGCGAGGTGTGATGGTGATTAACACTAGCCGTGGCGGCCTACTAAACGCACTGGATGCGATGGAAGCGCTTAAAACGGGTCAGTTAGGATCACTAGGGCTAGATGTTTATGAGAATGAAAAAGAGTTGTTCTTCGAAGATAAATCGAGTGAGATTATTCAAGATGATGTGTTTAGGCGTTTATCGGCCTGCCACAATGTTATCTTTACCGGTCATCAAGCTTTCTTAACTGAAGAGGCGCTTGGTGCCATCGCTGAAACTACGCTAAACAATGTTAAGCAACTATTAGCGGGTGAGAAGTGTCCTAACGAACTGTTCTAAACGTTAGCGCATTGACCATAAAGCAGAATCCTCTTTTTTATTGCTAGTATTAAAGTCGGTTCTGCTTTTTTGTGGCTAAAAATCGCTAGCTGTTTTAGGCTAAGGGCTAGAATCGCCCACTAGAAAGACATAATCGCAAAGTTTGCCATCACCTCTATGACTGACTCTAAGGAAAGAAAAGCCGATGATCATAACTCAAGAAACCCATGATATTGCGACAGCGACAGGCGCTATGCGAACTTACCTCTATCGCCCTGATTGTGAAGGTCAGTTTGCAACGATTATCTTCTACTCTGAAATATTTCAGCAAACAGCGCCTATAGCCCGTGCTGCAGCCATACTCGCTGCCCATGGTTTTGTGGTGCTGGTGCCTGAAGTTTTTCATGAGTTAAACCCATTGGGCACGGTACTGGCTTACGATGATGCTGGTAAAGATAAAGGTAATGCTGATAAATTTGCGAAATCGTTAGAGCATCACGATAGTGACACCGAAGCCTTAGTTGATTTTGCTCGTAGTTTGAGTTTTTGTAGCAGTCATGTCGGCAGTATGGGGGTGTGTATTGGCGGCCACTTGGCTTACCGAGCGGCATTAAACCCTGATATTCAGGGAGCATTCTGTTTATACCCCACCGATATCCATTCCAATACATTGCCTTGTCAAAAAGGTAATGACTCACTATCACGTACCGCAGATATAGCGGCAGAATTAGTGATGATTTTTGGTAAACAAGATCCGCATGTATCCAGTGAGGGGCGTAAGCTTATTTATGCCAAGCTTGAAGTGACTGAGCGCAACTTTAGTTGGCTAGAAGTTAATGCGCAGCATGCATTTATGCGTGATGAAGGTGAGCGATATGACGCTGCTATTGCGCTGCAAATTTACCTAAAAGCGGTAGCGTTTTTTCAACGAACTTTGAAATAGGCTTTTGGGGATTTTTAGGGGGAGAAAGGGCGAACACAGTTCACCCTTTTTTATCTTTTCGACTTAAACTGCAGTCATTAGCCTTGCTGGTAATTTACCAGTTCATCTAAATCTACTCGTGCGATAAAGCTGTCATCTAAATAAAAGTCGACATGCTCACCTTGCTTGAATCCTGACATCACTTGTTGGCTACCATCCTCATAAGACAACGTCATCAATAGCGTGTTCTCATCTTTTGCTGCTAAGGTCGCTCTAGTCAGCTTTATGTCTGGCAGAGGTACCTTGGTGAAATCGTCATCCAAGTGTTGATTGACCTTAAAGATGGCCTCTACAGGCATATCCACCACAGCGGGAGATCGCCCTGTTACTGGGTTAGTACCCGTCCAGAACTCGACACTATTAATGATAAATAGATCTGCAGTGGCGGCAATGCCGTAAATTGGGCTCATTAATACGAATAGACCCGCACGGCCGTAGCGGTTATCTACCGCGCTTAAATTACCCTTGGTCACCATCGCACTGAGCCCCATCTGTCCCATACAACCACTCAGTTGACTGCTGAGTAATACGGTTAATGCAAGCGCTGATATTTTCTTTTTCATTTATCGATTCAAGTCATTTAAGCAAGGGGCTGATTGTATGTATTAGTGAAAAATGAAATGAGATCTTAGTCGCGTTTCAGTGTTAGTTATTGCTCTTAACTGTTGGCTACATTGATGATGTTGGTGGTTGCTGTGGTTGGATGCTTCAACACTTGCGTAGTTGTGTTTAATTGGTGGGCTTAATGTTGGTGCAGTGTGTGGATTTGCAGTGCCACCAAACGGCCATTCTATTGGCGCTCCATTTAACGCATAATAGCGCCCTTAATGATGGAGAGCGCATGTCTGATTACCAAGTATTACATCAAACTGAAGATGAATATGGCCCACTTATTGTTCTAGACGATAAAGAGGCGAGAATTCTCGCGTTTGCAGAAAACGATGAGCAAAGTAAATTACTTAAAGCTGCGCCGCATATTCCGCAACATACCTACGTGCAAGCAATGTTATTGGTATTGCTCTATAGCCAACCTAAAAGTGCCATTGTACTGGGGTTAGGCGGCGGGGGACTTATCCATGCTCTGCGTCATTTCGATGCTGGAATTAAGCTGACGGCGGTCGAGCTTAGGGCTGAGGTGATTGAGTTAGCGAAGCGCTATTTTCAGTTACCTCTCAGCAAAAAGCTAAAGCTGATCAATCAAGATGCGACTCAGTTTTTAGCGCTTGGCGATCACAAACGGGTCGATATCATTTTCACCGATATCTATAGCGCTGAAGGCGTTGATGCGGCGCAGGTGTCTGAAGCATTCATCGCCCAATGTGCTGCACTGATAAAAGCAGATGGTTACTTGGTGTTGAATTGTTGGAAAGAACACAGCAAGAATCGAGAACTATTAGCCTACCTTGAGCTGCATTTTGTTGAAGTGCGCGCCTGTTTAACTGGCAGCGCAAACTGGGTCGTCATCGCGGGTAAGATTCGACGTGATATCAGTGCCAGCGGATTAAAGCAGCAAGCGCAAGCACTGTCTCAGAAGCTCGATTTTCAGTTGGGTCGATCGCTAACCCGTTTCGATGTGTGGCAGTAGGAGGGGTAAGCTCCACAGGCTATTGTAGCCACTTTAGGTTGAAGTTAATTTATTGGTGTATTTAGAGCTAAAGTCAAAGTCAAAGTCAAAGTCGTGGCGCTTCGCCCACGCCCGAGCCAAGGGGTAAAGCGCTAGTACCCCTTGGCAATCCCTCAGCGCCCCGGCGAAATTTAAAAAGCAAAATTTCCAACGGGGAAGGCTGGTGTTATCCGCCATTTTCAAACTCAATTATTGGTTTCTTGTTATCACTTATTTTAGTTTGCAGTTAACGCAATACTTCCCAAAGTGAGCTAGTTGATTTGCTAGTGCTAAATCAAAACCATGGTGTTTCTTCTATCCTTTTATAAAGAGTCTAACAATAAAAGAATTCAATTTACGACAAAGGTTTAGCAATGCTACCTTGCGGTAGCCATTGAGCTGCGAGTGCCGCTGTGGTGTTACTATTGAAAAGGAATTTTGAATGAGAATGATGAAGTATATTGGTCTTACATTGATAGCGTTGCTATTCAGTGTTGTCTCAGTCGCTGATGAAAATGAAGTAATGGAGTTAACTAAAAAACTCGCTAGAATCATTGAGTCTGAAGGTGCTATAAATGACGTCGAAGTAGTAATACTTAATGGAGTTCGCATTGAATCAATGCTGGTTAATCAGCTTGATGGCCATTTTAAGAAAACAGACAAAACAACAATGATGGTTCAAACCTCTCACCCTGACATGCCGTCTGTTGGAGTCAGTTTGGATGCTGCTGGTAGTAAAGAGTCTGGAGTAGGGATTTTTCAAAAGGGAACTGGCCAACCCTATGCCAGCTTTGTCGATAAAGATGGTGATGGTGTATTTGATTTGCTGATGTATTCTGCGCTTGATCGTAACGGAAAACATCTGCTGGAGGTAGAAGACTATGGTATGGATGGCCAAGCGGACTTTAAGCTTAATCTTGAAACGGGTGTGGCATCGATTTATTTTGAAGGGCAGTGGTATCACTCAATCGGAAAGGTAGCAAAAGATAAGTATTTTCTTATAAACAATGAGAAGGTCAGTATACAAGTTGCTGTTAAAACGATGCGTGCTTTGTATGGCTTTTAATAATTCTAATTTTATCCGCTACGGCATCACTGTAATAAGGCTGCTGTTAGGAACGCTAAAAAGTAAAGCCACTATGAAATGTTTTCTAATCTGGATTTTAGTCTTTTCAAGTACAGTTATGGCTGACGATTGTTCGTTTGAGCAAGTGAGTGATAACTATCGCGTCGAAAATGCCGCAAGTGATGCTAGCAATGTATATAAAAGTGGTACCCTCTATTTTATTGGTGTGGCGAATTCTTTTGCACCCACGCGCCCGGGGTTTGAGCACTTAGATTTAACTGCTTGCCTCGTTTTAAAAACAGAATGGAAAACCCTCTGGGTCGGTGCTGACAGCGGCTCATGTGTCAACCAACTCGCTCTTGAGCGCTTGGCTATCCAATATGCGAGGGTGTTTAACGAAGCATTGATAGAGCATGCTAAATCTAGTGCCAATTATGAGTGTGTAGCAGATTTAATCTAGCTTGCTGAAAAAGGCCTTGGTTAGCCAATAGCATCCGCTTGCTTACCCACCGTTGAGCCAGCTATTTGCCATTGTGGATCAATGATAATTTGGCCACCTTGGATCTCTTCAACTAATGGTTTGTACTTAGCGAGTGCCTTGATGCCGCTGAAAACGTGCTTAGTATAATGCTGGTGGCTAGCTTCCGATAACCAAAAAGTGATGACTAAAAATTGCTTGTCATTAGTGCTTGAACGTAATAATAGCCCGCCCAACATCCCGGTTACTGCAGCCATGGCGGGGTTCCATAAACTCCGCTGCTCTTCGATAAAACCATCGACCTTATCCGCTGGCACGATGCACTGGGCAGTACGAATAAACTGCGCTTCAGCCATTAACTTGGCCGCTCTCATGGTACTGCCCGTGATCTGCGAGCTGGACGTGTTTTGCTGGCCTGGAATGTCTAAATCGTGCTGCCAGTAACCTACTTCAAGACGGCTATAGCTACCCTGTTGATTAGCATCTTCAGCAATAGCGTCATGGGCTAGTTGCATAAAAGAATCAACAGAGGATTTCGCGTCCCATAACGCCAAGATAGTCGCTTGGTTACCTTGCCATCCGCCCGTTTGAGCGATAAAGCCTGCCGATTGCGCCGTGCGTTGCCAGCAGCACTGACCTTTGCTAAAGGTTGATCTCAAATTGGGTTTCACTTGGCAGTTAATATATTTAACGATCATCTACACAAGCTTCCTTGTTTTCATAGGGCAGCAGTAGAAACGACTAAACGCCGTTATCTACCTTTGCACCTTGTGGAGTGAGTAACACCACTGAACTCGCTGAATCAGTACTTGTTACTCATCTCGCGAACTCATTGGAGTGATGCTGACAATAACATAGCTCGATCGTTTGCAACTATCACTCGGAACCTTAATTCGGAAAACAGATTAAGGTGATAGCTTTTATCCGTTATCTTATTTTATGGCTCTGCTCTATTATTCTCACATCGAAAACGAACTGGCTTTTAGGGACTCATCATCACTCTTCTCAGTTTGTTGAATTAAATAGAAATATCCCATTTATTTTTAAATTATTAGACCGGAGATTTACATGACTCAATCAATTATTAACTCAACTATCAAGCCATTTTCAGCAACAGCTTTCCACAAAGGTGATTTTCACCCAGTGTCTGAACAAGACCTTCTAGGTAAGTGGTCAGTTGTTTTCTTCTACCCTGCTGATTTTACTTTTGTTTGCCCAACAGAGTTAGGCGACATGGCTGACCATTACGAAAAGCTACAAGATATGGGCGTTGAAGTTTACTCAGTATCTACTGATACACACTTCACTCATAAAGCATGGCATTCAAGCTCTGACACTATCAACAAAATCCAGTACCCAATGATTGGTGACCCAACTGGCGCAATTACCCGTAACTTTGGTGTGATGATTGAAGAAGATGGTCTAGCACTACGCGGCACTTTCGTTATCAATCCAGAAGGCGAAATCAAAGTTGCTGAAGTACATGACCTAGGTATTGGCCGTAGCGCTGTAGAACTAGTGCGTAAGATTCAAGCCGCTCAGTATGTTGCAACTCACGACGGTGAAGTTTGCCCTGCAGCATGGCAGCCAGGCGAAGCAACACTAGCACCATCAATTGACCTAGTCGGCAAAATCTAAGTCACTAGGTTAACGTAAAACTCTAGATAGCAGCACTAGCTTACAGCATAAGTTATGAGTGCCGAGACTCAAGCCGTTTTCTAGAACATCATCAGTAGTTACTATGTAAATTGGTCAGCTTGGGCTCCCCCCTGCAGCTTGAGTTGACCCTTTTTTACTTCCATATCAACATCGTTTTATTTTTATTTTCAACACTCATTTTTTATTTTTTCCGCGCGAAATGACTCTGCCGCAATACAGAACATTTCGTCGATGTGTAACGTTTTCAAAAATTAGGAATCATCATGTTAGATACAAACGTAAAGAATCAACTGAATACCTACCTGCAGAACCTCAAACACCCAGTTGAGCTTGTTGTGTCTATTGATGATAGCGCCAAGGCGCAGGAGCTTAAATCCCTTGCCGCCGACATCAATAGCTTGTCGCCGCTGATATCAGTGGTAGAGAAAGTGGGCGATCGCACACCGTCTATGTCAATCATTAACCCGCAACTTGCCAGCCAGATTACTTTCGCGGGCTTGCCAATGGGGCATGAGTTTACCTCCTTAGTATTGGCCTTGCTGCACAGTGGCGGTCACCCAGTTAAGCTTGAGCAAGACGTGATTGCGCAAATACGTCAGTTGCCCGGTGAATATCACTTCGAGACTTACGTGTCACTTAGTTGCCAAACCTGTCCTGAAGTGGTGCAAGCGCTGAATATGATGGCGGCGATTAACCCCAATATTACTAATGTGATGATTGATGGTTCGTTATTTCAAGACGAAGTGAATGAACGTAATGTCATGGCTGTGCCTTCGGTGTATTTGAATGGCCAGCAGTTCTCCATGGGCGCGATCAGTACTGTTGAAATTCTTAATAAACTGGATGTTAATGCTGCGGGTAGAAAAGCCGAGCAGCTTAATGAAAAAGAGCCATTTGAAGTCCTTGTAGTTGGCGGTGGCCCCGCGGGTGCCTCCGCTGCCATTTATGCTGCTCGTAAAGGGCTACGTACCGGCATAGTGGCCGACAAATTTGGCGGCCAAGTTGCGGAAACGGTTGGTATCGAAAACTTTATCTCAGTAAAAGCGACAGAGGGCCCAAAGCTGGTGGCAAATCTTGAAGCCCACGTGCATGAATATGACGTCGATATTATGGATAACCAGCGTGCATTAAGCCTAAAATCTGGCGAGCTATTTGAGTTAACACTTGAAAGCGGTGCAGTATTGCGTAGCAAAACAATATTATTGGCAACAGGTGCACGCTGGCGTGAAATGAACGTACCGGGTGAGCAAGAGTACCGTGGTAGCGGTGTGGCTTATTGCCCTCATTGTGATGGTCCACTGTTTAAAGGTAAGCGTGTGGCGGTTATTGGTGGTGGCAATTCAGGTATAGAAGCCGCGATTGATTTAGCCAATATCGTCGAGCATGTCACGGTACTTGAGTTTGATAAAACACTGCGCGCCGATGATGTATTGCAGCGTAAAGCCAACTCAATGGCTAACATTGAAATCATCACTCAGGCGATGACTACCGAAGTGAGTGGCGATGGCAAGAAAGTGAACGGTCTTAACTATACTGACCGCGCCACTGGCGAGAGCCACCATGTCGAACTTGCAGGCATATTTGTTCAAATTGGTTTGGTGCCTAATGCTGAATGGCTTAAAGATACACTCGATATGACGGCGCGCGGCGAAATCATTGTTGATGGCAAAGGTGAGACCTCGCTTGCAGGGGTGTTTGCAGCGGGTGATGTGACTAACTCAGCTTATAAGCAGATCATTATCGCGATGGGCAGTGGAGCCACCGCATCCTTAGGGGCATTTGACTATCTTATTCGCCATGACGTCGGTGACTCCATCGCGGCGTAATCACTGATAAAACAAGTAAAACAAGTAAAAAAAGCCAGTGTCTACTGGCTTTTTTATTGGGATTTTCGACTAACATTGATGGTGTGAATAGCTCATTTGTGGAGAATTACCCTGAACAGCCGTCAATATCAACATCAGCTTAAAATAGAAACTCAGAAGCTTCTGCAGCGAGGCATTTTTTGGGCGATGAATATGACGCTATTTCTGGTGGTCGTGATCCTACTTAACACTTACTACTTTGCTTATGACATCTACGACATCAAAGATATCCTGCCTGAATTAGCCCCGGTGACATTATTGGTGCTCGTGGGTTTCCTAGCCATAAAACTACTGGCGTTGGATAGAGTAACGAGTCAGCAGAGTCATGCTTTTCTGATATTATTGGTCCTAGGCTGGTGTTATTTACTCTACGGCTTAGTGCAACTGTCCAGTGAACCCATGCCGGGTTTAGAGTCTCTCGGCGATATCTTGGCATTGGTATTTGTGTTTGCACTGTTCCCCAATCGTAGGGTGATGTTATTGGGGATCTTACCTTTTCTGCTATTTTCCTGTTTTTATCGATTGTATGATTTTCCTGACGCTCCAGTATATCCGCTGACCAAGTTTTTCTGTTTACTGGCTATCATCATGTCAGGGCAAAAGATCATCTCTGGCTGGTTCGTTAAGGCAGTTATTCGTGATTTTGAAAAGCAAAAGTTAGTCAAACAGTTTAAGCGACTGGCGCTAATCGATGGACTGACCAATATCAGTAACCGTCGTCACTTTGATGAAATATTAACCCAAGAGATCCGTGCATCGGAACGAAATAGTCATGCATTAACGATTATCTTGCTCGATATTGATTTCTTTAAGCGTCTCAATGACACCTTAGGTCACCAAGCGGGTGACGAGCACTTAATTAAAGTTGCTGAAATTGTTAGCTCGGCGGTTAATCGCCCTCGAGATCTCGTGGCACGCTATGGGGGGGAGGAGTTTGTGATTGCATTGCCCAATACCGATCTTATGGGTGCAATTCGTGTGGCAGAGAAGGTCAAAAACTTGTTAGAAGAAGCTCAGCTAGCTCACCCTTGTTCTGACGTGTCAGAATGGCTGACGTTATCCCAAGGTATTGCCCAGTGGGAAGAGGGGATGAGCAAAGACAGTATTATTAAAATGGCTGACCGCATGTTGTATCGGGCTAAATCAGCCGGCAGAAATACGTTCTGTAGCGATAAAGCACAGAGCTAAAGTCTATTCCTCTGCATTAGTACTCTTAATTAGTACTGTTAATTAGTACTGTTAATTAATTCTAGGCTTTAGTACTAATGATATGGCCTGCGTTTCCAACAGGTGCCGTTTCAGGTAAAGCAGATTCAATCAGTTTAAGCGCAATATCACCCTCAATTTTTTGCTGCTCTTTAGACATTTGTGCAACTTTTAAACCTACGCTGCCATGACTCATATTAGGCTCAAGGTTTGGGGCTGATAACGAAATGCTCATAGTGGACTCGGTTTTATTTAGACTAGCTATTTATCGGCGCTACACACTATTGCTTAAGTGTTTCCTTGTTACAGTATGTAACGCCGTATCAGCTTTGTTTCGAGTGCTACTTAATCGCGCTTGCTTTGTTTCTCTTCTCAATCACTTTACGGGTCAAGGTGATGATAAAGGTGATAACAATCGAGCTTAAGATAAGCCCTATCGCCAATACCACATTTTGTAACGCGGTAGGGTCAATGGCCAACATTCCCCCTAGACCCACCATCATAATGCCTGACATCAATTTTAAGGTTTGACCCTCTTTCTCGGTGAGCTTGCGCTTACCTAGCGAGACACTAAAAGCGATGACAATAATGGCTAGCGGGATCACATAGACAATGTTGTAAAATGCCAGGTACATATAGCGCTCGGCAGTCTCAAGATCATGCATTGAAAGCACACTGGTATAGATCATCGGGAAGCCAGCGGTGCAGAGTAACTCATAGGCATTCGCTAGAATGGAGAGTACTACGGTGCCTGCAATCATCGCTGTCATGCTGCTGGCGCTGGTGAGTTTACCCATGCGCTTGATAAGGCCGGTGCGATTCTCGGCCGACATCGATAGCGTGACCTCCCCCTTAGTAAAGAAGTAGTCCTTTATATTGACCGCCCCCGCAACTAAGGCGAGCATTCCCGCGCCGAGAATAATCCAGCCACCGTCGCTGCCAGCCCCTAGCAGTTGGAAAATATTGAGCCATGCGCTCATAAAGATAAAATAGATAAAGCCAGAAAAGAACACAAAAATGCCACCAACAATCAGCATTCGGGTGCGACTCTTTGCATTGACCATAATAGATAACAGGAACAACAACACGAAGAAGGCGCACGGGTTAAATGCATCAACGCCTGCGAGTACTACCGTCAGTAGTGGCAGTGACATCTGCTCCGGGTGAACCACACCGATAAGCGGCAGTTCAACAGGCTGTACATCTAAAGCGCTAATGTCGGTGGTGCTATCTAGATCCAAATCACAAGTTCCCGCAGTGGCTGACTCGCTGCAGGTTTCAAAGAAAGCTCCTGAGCTGGCTGGCGTCTCTGCGATGTATTGGTTGCCGTTTTCTGCAGCAAGCTTGCCGCCAAGAGAGCTGTAATAAGATTTTAATCGTTTAACTAAAAACTCGCCCGTCACAGCTTGGCTACTGTAGCCCATCACTGCTTTTTTACCACTGGCGAAGTAGGGCACTGAGCGCGCTTCTGTCCCGGTTTGTTTGGCAACGTTTTGCCAAATAGCCATGGTTTCTGGGGCTGAAATCATATGTGCTTCAAGCTCAATCCACGGATAACGCTCAGGCAAACTATCAATAAACGGATGTGCTTCTTTACAATGTGGACAAGTTTGTGACCAAAAGAAATAGAGCTTAACTTTTAGCTCTCCAGCATCATTAGTGTAGTGCCAAACGGTGGGCTGCTCGGTTAGTGATGTGGCAAAGCTGGGTAGTGAAAAACTCGAGAATAGCAGTGTAACTAAGATTAAAATATATTTGGTCATCGGAACTCCAAACGAGCAAATGAAGCGTAATTATTGGGGTTGGTAATAGATACTTTACTGAAATGCGGCCATATTGATAAATTAATGTGTCAAATATGCGGGCGGATTCTCGAATAAATCACTTTTGGGAACAACGACCGATTTTTAGGATTAATTTTAAACTTTTAACCGATTTTATAATCAGTTAGTTCAGGCTGAAATTAATTAGAAACTTGCAATGCAACACATTGACGTTATCAACATGTTGCATTTGGCTTAATGAGTGCTTGGTTTAAGGGCATCGACTTGGGCGAGGCGAAGGTTCATCTCATCAGTTTGTGTATCACACCAGTGAACGGCAACAGAGCGATCTGTTTCATTACTGGCCGTTAAAATACGGCTGATAATCGGCGCGGAATAGGCGGCTTGATTGAAGTAGCTTCTAACGCGTTCCACTCTTCGACTCGCCAGCCACTTGTTGTAATGCCTGACATCTTTACTGCGTTGCACTTTATTCACTTTAAACTCTAATAGCAGATAACCTGATTGAGATTGATAGTGAGTCACTATGTCATCAAGTTGTGCGCTGTACTTATTGCTGAAGTAAGAGCTGTTTTTCGCGTAGGGGATATCGGTAATATGGGTTTTATTAGCGCATTGTGCCATCACATTAGCGGTGGTTAACGTTACGATCAAAAAGCCGATGCTGACTATAAACCTCATTTTTAGCATTCCTTTGTAAAATATAAGTCTTTAAAAATCAGCTTGAGCAGAATTTATAGTTGATTTTTGTGCGGGGAATTTATGCTATTGCGCCATTGATTGCAACGGTATTCTATTGTTTAGCTGTGGCTAAAGTATTACCGGGTTTTTTTTAAGTGGAGTGTCATAAAATGAACGCCCAGTAATACTGGCTTGCATTGATAGTGGCGCCATTTTATGACAAAAAATTGACCTGTTTTCAGTGTGATGAATTATTCTAATGCTGGCCGATCCACGGTTAATACAAGGTCGATATTATTACCGATAGCGTTCGAGTAAGGACAAACTCGGTGAGCGATACCAATAAGCTCCATCGCTGACTCTTGTTCGAGATTGAGTTCAATGGCTAACGCTGCCGTCAGCGCAAATCCGCCAGACTCATTCGCACCGATCCCTATGGTGGCACACTGTGAGTACAGAGAAGGGTGATGACGTTAATAGTTGTTACTGATAGCAATTGAGATGATACTCAAGGAGGATGGTATTTTAGAGGTTGCCTCGGTTGGACATAATTTGAGTTAGCTATGCTTTCGGTCGAATATGACTTAGGTTAGATATGACTTAGGTTGAATTACCATATGGAGATGAAATGTCAGCAGTTGATCTAGTTATTGTTGGTGGTGGCATTAATGGCGCAGGTATTGCGCAGTGCGCGGCGGCAGCGGGCTACAGTGTCATGCTATTGGAAAAGGGCGTGATTGCCGGTCAAACCTCTGCTAACTCCAGTAAACTGATCCATGGTGGCTTACGTTATCTTGAGACTGGCCAGCTGGCGCTGGTGCGGCAGTCCCTTGCTGAGCGCCGAGCATTGTTAAGACTCGCGCCCTCTTTAGTCAATCCCATTCCGTTTTACATTCCCGTTTATGAAGATAGCCGCAGAAACTCTATCGCGATAAGGGCGGGGCTAAGCTTGTATTCGATGTTGAGTAATTTTGATTCTTTAGGTCAGTTTAAATCAATTCCTGCAGTCCATTGGGCAAAGATAAAGGGGCTTAAACTTGCCGGCCTTAAAGCGCTTTATCAATACTGGGATGCGCAAACCGACGATAAACTGCTCACTGAAGCCGTGGTGAAAAATGCTCGTAGCTTGGGTGCAACTATTCTCGAACATGCTAAATGCACCCAAATAGCACACCAGCAAAGTCACTGTGTTGTGCGTTATGAAAGCCAAGGGCTACAGCATGAAGTCGAAGCGCTTGCCGTTGTGAATGCGGCTGGCCCCTGGGTGAATGATGTGCTTGAATGCGTCACGCCTGTCGTGTCCCCCGCACCTATTGAATGGGTTCAAGGGAGTCACTTGTTATTGGATATTGAGGCTAACGATGGCATCTTGTATCTCGAGTCTTGTTTCGATAAACGGGTGATTTTTGTGATGCCGTGGAATGGTAAAACATTGATTGGTACCACCGAGGTGGTGCTTGATAAAATTGGCGGCCGTCCGACTCCCACGGCATCAGAAGTGGATTATCTGCTGGGCATTTATAGTCACTATTTTCCATCAATGGGCGATAGTGACAGTTTGAAATCTCGAATTATCGATACCTTCTGTGGTGTACGGGTACTGCCCAAGCAACAAGGCAATGCGTTCGACAGACCGCGGGACACTTTGCAACAAACCAGTCAATCTCATCCGCATCTACTGACTCTCTATGGTGGCAAACTGACGACTTACCGAACCACAGCAGTAGAAGTGCTCAGCTGGGTTGAATCGCATATCGGCAGTCGCAATGCGCTGGCAGATTTTAACCAATTGCAACTCGATTAAAGTTGCTAAAGTCTGCCGCTAAAACAAATTTAGCATTGTGCTGAGTGCATCATTAAACTGTCATCTCTATGTCATATTCTGTGGCAGATTTATCATTGGCATTTAGGAAGTTGACCATGCTGCAGATCTTTATTCGATTTTTTTCTCTTGGTTTAGTGTCGTTTGGCGGGCCGGCTGCTCATATCGGTTATTTCAGACAGACATTTGTACAGGAGCTGCAATGGCTGGATGATAAACACTACGCCAGTCTTGTGGCGCTGAGCCAGTTTATGCCAGGTCCTGGTTCGAGTCAGGTCGGCTTCGCTATTGGTTACCATCGCGGTGGTTTATTAGGGGGTATCGCCGCCTTTTTAGGGTTCACGCTACCGTCGTTTATCCTGCTTTTCTTACTCGCCGTCACCAGTCGTCAATGGCTGGATTATTCCCTCACCCAAGGCGTGATCCACGGTCTTAAGTTGTTAGCCGTGGTGGTTGTAGCTGATGCCATCTTGATGATGTTTAAGCAATTTTGCCAACGCAAACAAGCTAGGTTACTGATGGTATTTAGCTGTGTGGTTATTTTATTGCAGCCTGCAATGCTCATTCAATTTGCGCTACTCCTCATCGCTGCCATTATTGGCCGCTATTACCTTTCGGCAACTGATAGCACAGATACCTATCCGCCAGCACAAGAACCGCTGCAACTGAATTTCTTTTACTTGAGTATTTTTGCCGGTCTGCTCATCGCCTCTTTAGTGGCGATAGGCTTGTCTAAGCAAGCGGGGATCAACAATCTAACCGAGTTATTCAGCCAGTTCTATCAAGTCGGTAGCATGGTCTTTGGTGGTGGGCATGTGGTACTGCCGTTGCTGCAATCGAGTATTGGTGACGCCATCAATAACGATCAGTTTTTAACGGGTTACGCACTGGCACAAGCTGTGCCGGGACCTATGTTTGCTTTAGCAGCATTTCTAGGCGCCGAAATTTGGGTGGCACAACCGTTAGTCGGCGCATTAGTGGCGACAGTCGCTCTCTTCCTACCTGGATTTTTGCTGATGTTAGTGGCGCTTAAAAGCTGGCATGGGATTAGTCGTCGTCCTAAGGTGACGGGCGCAATCGCGGGAGTTAATGCCTGTGTGGTCGGATTCTTGTTAGCAGCGCTCTATAACCCAATATTCAGCAGTGCAGTGCTGACACCACTGGATATGGCGCTGGTGGTATTAGGCTTTGGTCTGTTTAAAGTCTTTAAACCGAATGTGTTTGTTTTAGTGGCGGGTTTTGCTATTTCTGGCGCAGTGATTTCAGCTGTCATAGCTTAATACTGTAAGTGTTAACAAAA
This sequence comes from Shewanella abyssi, assembly GCF_023284025.1. Lineage (GTDB taxonomy): Bacteria > Pseudomonadota > Gammaproteobacteria > Enterobacterales > Shewanellaceae > Shewanella > Shewanella abyssi. The sequence goes on from NZ_JAKIKR010000018.1 coordinate 34,735, forward strand.
AGCCGCAGAGTTTATCTGCGGCTTTTAGTCTCTAGAGAAAAATCGAAATGGGTCTAAATATGAGGTGTTAGGCCGATACTGCAGCCACTACCTTTTCAACCTTTACCGCACACACCTTAAATTCAGGGATTTTGGCAACAGGGTCTAAGGCATTATTAGTCAGCTTATTTGCAGCGGCCTCCGCAAAGTGAAACGGCAAGAAGATGACCCCAGCTTGTGCACGCTTGGTGACAAAGGCATCAATCTCAATCTCACCACGTCGAGTCGAAAGTTTAAGCTTATCGCCATTGTTGATCTGCAGTTTTTCGGCGTCAAATACCGAGATCATCACCCGTGGCGTAGCAAGCTCATTAAGCCCTGCTGTTTTACGGGTGAGTGTTCCGGTATGGAACTGCTCCAGCAGGCGGCCAGTAGACAGCATTAACGGGTAGTCGTCGCAGGGCATTTCAGCTGGCAGTCGATATTGCACTGGGCGCATCTTGCCTTTGCCGTGGGTAAACTGCTGACTATGTAATATTGGCGTACCAGGGTGACCTTCTGCCGGGCAAGGCCACTGCAGTCCTTGGCGTCCACTGGCGGTTTCACTGTCAATCACTTTCCAAGTAATACCACGATACTGCGGCGTTACTTCGGTGATCTCATGCCAGATCTGTCGCTCAGTTTGATAGTGCCAATCGTCGCCCATCTGCTGGGCAATAAGCTGGATTATCTGCCAATCGTTCTTGGCTTCGCCTGGCGGTTTTACCGCGGGCAGTAACTGCTGAACTCGGCGCTCGGTATTGGTAAAGTGCCCCTGTTTTTCAGCAAATGCCGCCGCAGGTAATACCACGTCGGCAAGCTCGGCCGTTTCGGTTAAGAAGATATCTTGTACCACCACAAACTCGGCGGCCTTTAAGCCTGCAAGCACATGCTTTTGGTCAGGATCACTTAGCACAGGGTTTTCACCCATGACATATAACGCTTTGAGCGAGCCATGGGCTAGAGCGTGCATCATTTCGGTGGCTGAAATACCTTTCTCTGATGACAAGTCATCTTTGCCCCATGCCTTTCTAAAGCGCATTTGTATTAATGGGTCATCCAGCTTTTGATAGCCAGTAAAGTAATTCGGTAGCGCGCCCATATCGCAAGCACCCTGTACATTACTTTGGCCACGCAGGGGGTTTATGCCAGCCCCTTTAATACCGATATTGCCGCATAATAACTGCAAGTTAGAGATAGCGGTAACATTGTCATGGCCAGAGGTATGCTGAGTAATTCCCATCGCATAGTAAATGGCCGTTTTTTTCGCGGTGCCAATCAGGCGAGCAAGTTCGACGATATCGTTCGCTGCGACCCCGGTGATGACAGCGCTGTTTTCAGGGCTGTAGTCGTCGCTCATCACTTCATCGAACAGTTGGCTAAAGCCTTCTACCCGCTGTTGAATATAGTCTAAATCATGCCAATCATTCTTGATGATCTGCTGCATGATGGCATTTAGCAGCATCACATCGGTGCCAGGTTTCTGCGCAACATAAAGCTGGGCTTTATCGGCGATAGAGACTTTCTTCGGATCGGCAACAATTAGGCGAGCACCATGATTTTTCATCGCCAACTTTATATGTGAAGCAATAATGGGGTGAGCACTTTCAGTGTCAGATCCAATGATAAAGATCAGATCGGAATGTTTAATGCTGGGGATGTCATTGGTCATTGCGCCGCTGCCAAGGCTTTCGCGAAGTGCTGTGACGGTAGATGCATGGCAAAGACGAGCGCAGTGATCTACGTTGTTGTTACCGATAACGCTGCGGAACAGTTTTTGGAATAGGTAGTTATCTTCGTTAGTGGCTTTAGCCGATGACAGACCCGCGATAGACTTGGCACCATGCTCAGCTTTTATTGAGCTAAATGTTTTGCCAATTAGGCTAATCGCCTCCTGCCAACTGGCAGGCGTTAATACCCCATTCTTACGAATAAGGGGCGTTGTTAGGCGCTTATCACTGTTAACAAAGTCAAAACCAAAACGTCCCTTAACACAGAGCATGCCCGCGTTGACAGGCGAATTTATATCGCCGCTAATGTGGCGAATTTGATTCTTCTGTTTATCGACATGCATCTCAACACGGCAACCAATGCCACAATAAGTACAAATGGTTGAGACCGTTTCCAATGGTGCCTTTAGCTCAGTGGTTAACCCTTGGGTCTTATCACGTGAGTCGACTAACGCACCGGTTGGACAAACTTGCACACAGTTACCACATTGCACGCAATCGCTGTCATTCATGCTGGCGCTAAAGCCGACTCTTGGGGCGTTACGCTGAGTGGCTTTATTTGAAGATGGCAACACTTGGTAATGATCTTTTTCAAAACAGATCGCGTTGTGGCCACTGGCACCTTGGCAGGTTTCAACGCAGGCACCGCAGCTGATGCAGCGGTTGGCATCGAACGTGATAAAAGGCGCACTGGTGTCGACGTTAAAATGTTGCGCTTTGCTGGTATCGAGTTCTGCAGCCTTAACCTTGTACTCGGTGGCGTAATCTCTCAGTTTACAATCAGTATTAGCCTGACAAGCACATTCTAGGCAGCGTGCCGCCTCTTTCATGGCTTCATCTGGGGCAAAACCAAGTTCCACTTCGCTGAAGTTAAGTGCGCGTTGTAGCTTTGCCAATTCTGGCATTTTACTGCGTAGTTGCAGCTTTGTATCAGGATAGAGCGCGTTGCTGCCAAGCGTTGCCAGTTGGCTGGTTTTTTCCGCTTTAGTGGCATTGAATAGCTGTTTTTCAAGCTCACATGTCAATCCTAGTGTTAGCAGTTTTTCAATGGCGTCGGCGGCTTTTCTGCCATCGGCCACGGCGGCAACTGCAGTTGCTGGCCCTGTTCGAGAATCGCCGATGACAAATAGCTTATCAAGCCCAGCTGAATGCCCGGCAGACATCGTATGTTCGCAGCCCTCAAATGTGTTCCAGCGAGTCAGCGCGACAGCACCTGTCGCCAGTTGGCTATCAGGATGATTTAAAAATTCCATATCAGGTGTTTGAGAAACTGCCGGGATCACGGTATCAAAGGCTTCGACAAAGGTTTCGCCGGTCGGCTTTGGCGAGCGGCGACCAGAGGCATCGGCGTCACCGAGTGCCATTATCTCGAAGGTCACTTGCTTGACTCGGCCAGTTTCATCACCGTGGTTTTCAATGGGGTTAGTGAGAAAATGGAACTTAATTCCCTCTTGCTCAGCTTCATAGATCTCGTAAGGCTCAGCAGGCATTTCAGCGCGAGTTCGACGATAAATTAAAGTGACATCAGCGCCATCGCGCTTGGCGGTGCGAGCGCAATCGATGGCAGTATTACCGCCGCCAATGACGGCGACTTTGTTGCCTGTCTGGTAGGTTTGTTCAGTGCAGTAATCTTTAAGATAGTCAACGCCCAAGTAACAACCATCGAGCTCGATACCTGGGTAGTTCATCGGCACCGCTTTTTGCGCACCAATGGCGAGGCAGACGGCGTCAAAACCCGCCAGTAAACCGTTTAAATGGATATCTCTACCAAGGCGAACGTTGGTCTGAATATTCAGACCATTCTGGCATAACAGATCAATCTCTTTATCGAGAATCGCTTTAGGTAAGCGATATTCAGGAATACCGTATCTTAGCCAGCCGCCGGCTTGGGGCATGGACTCAAATATCGTGACATCATGGCCATTATTAGACAGATAATAGCCTGCCGATATTCCCGCTGGGCCACTACCAATAATGGCGACTTTTTTGTGAGTCGCTGGCATTTTGGGTGGCACATAGGGGGTATCACCTTCAAGATCGAGATCGGCTGCGTGGCGTTTGAGCTGTCGAATCGCCACGGGTTCATCCACTAGGCCGCGTCGACATTCTGTTTCGCAAAATGCAGGGCAGACACGTCCAATAGATAAAGGCAGTGGTAGCGTTTGCTTAATCACTTTTACTGCTTCGCGATGGTCGCCCTGCGCTATGTGGTACAGGTAGGACTGCACATCGACGCCAGCGGGGCAGGCGGTTTGGCACGGAGCTTCGCAATCGGCAAAGTGATCCGACAAAATAGTGTGTAAGGCGGCTTTACGTTGTTTACTCAGCGCGGCTGATTGGGTGATAACTTCAATATTTTGCGAGTCAATATCAGCCACTTTGGTTTCACAGGCGCGAACAGTACAGAGTTTTCCATCGGCATTTTTAAGCTCAATATGGCAGAGGTTACAGTGCTGCTTAGTGTCGATCACCAATGAGCTTGCAGGGCTTTTACACAAATTAGGGATCGCGATATCAGCATTCAATGCTGCATCGAGTAGGGTATCTTGTTGATAGGCGTTAAGGGTTTTGCCATCAATACGTATTTTTTTCATCGCAAGGGCCTTTTAGTTATAGGGCATCACAGCTTGCTGCAGTCACTCTTGGGCACTCATGTGCCGTTTATTGCAGTTGTGCGCTCGGCGAAATTTTATGAATTTGAGTATACCCTCGCATCTTTTTTAGACTGAAAGTTGCAGCTTAAGTTTTTGCTAAAATTGCAGGTGGATTCACAAAGGCTAATGGAAGTGTGCGCTAGGGAAGTGGCGTGGGTTGGTAAGTGTGCGTTAGGTAGCGTTTGTTGTGCGTCCGCTAGCAGCGGGTTGCTGGAAGCACTGATACATCAAGCTGCGCATTCACTTTTGTAAAAAGAAAAGTCGTAGCGCTTCGTCCATTCTTGAAATAAATAGTAGAGCCAAGGGGCAAAGCGCTTGTCCCCGCTGTTGATTTCATAAGAGCCAAACTCTCAGCGCCCCGGCGAAATTTATGAGAAGCGAAATTTCCAACGGGGGTGATTAGATTCTGCTATTTAGGTTATATGCCTTTAAGTAATGGCGTTTACTGAAAGCTACAAATTCTAGCTTTAGTATTGGATATGCAAATGCTGAATGGTTGCGCTTTTATAATCCGGTGTAGATGCGGTTGAGGCCTTCGGTTTCAGGGATGAAACCGTAGAGCATTCAGGGACCCTTTCTTTTATAAAGAGTTGCGGCGAGTCTCAGTTGCGTCTGCACATAAGGTCGTTCATTCACATCTGACCTATAGGGATATGGGAAATGTCGTTATGATGTCGGGAACATCATCGACCATGTGATCACGACATTCGGACTTCCTGTCCAGCACCTGCCGCAGGCAATTGGAGCCACTTTAGTCTGAAGTTCACTGATACTGATGAATATCTTAACAACTCACTAACCGCTGCATATTTACTGATTTATTGCTTTGCACACAGATACAAATGATGAAAGTGCTTCAAGTTAAGGTTTGAAAAACACAGAGCATTGATATCTGCTAGAAAGCTCGTTATGTTATTGATTGTCAATGGCTGGCTAAGTCTATTTGAATAAGCTGTTCGCTACAAAAAGTTAAAATCTAAAGGATTGGATATGAATAAGTTTTCAACAGTTCGTTTTTGGTTATCGCTAATCATCTTACCGCTCTTACTAGTCGGTGCTGTTTACAACATTGGTTACTTAGTTGGCTATAACATCAATGCTGATGAATTTGGTTTACCTGTAAATTTCAGTTCAATGGGGTTAATTGCAGCAGGAATGTGTTCAATTCAGCCATTTATTAAAACTATTAAAGAATTACAACTAAGAATCTATTCTAAGTCTTCAGCAAACTAGGTATAGTTTCTACCACGATTACAACTATGGGTAGTCCAGCGCATACATAAACTATTTATTCCAAATTCTTTCGAAGTCCAAAAAAGTTTAGCTAATGAAAAATTCCACTTTAGAATTATTGAGGGTAAGTCAAGCCATATATAGCTTTGATTTTACTTTGGTTTTAGGTGCTGATTTTTCATAACTTGTATTGAAGGAAAAGGCGTAGCATAGTGCAAGGATCAATTATGTTAGGATCAATTAATAGGGATATTATTTTGGAAAAAATTTGTTTAGCGTTGGTAGGAATTATTTTTAGCTGCAATATTGGTGTCGTTTTGGCGTCGCAACAGCCTGTTAACGGAAATTTAGATACATTAGTTTCTGATGTATGCAATAAAAAGGTGGTGCTATTAGGTGAAGATGCCAACCATGGCAGTGGTAAGACAATTGAAACAAAAACATTATTGATTAAACGCCTTATCGAGGAGTGTGGTTTTTCAGCCGTTTTTTTTGAAAGTCCCGTATATGATTTTCTGCACTTTGAGCATGCAGTGTCAATTAACACCGCTACCGAAATGCAGTTAGCCCAATCTATTGGTGGACTTTGGTCTCGTACGAAATCTATAGCTCCTCTTATCCCATATCTTTATAACAAATCTGTTAAAGGGCAGGTAAAGCTTGCTGGTATTGATTCTCAAACAGGGGCTAATCAACCTTTCTTGCAGAATGAGCTACCTAAAAGGTTTTCTGGATACTTGCAAGGAGATAGACAGCAGGCTTGTGAAAGTGAGTTGTACCGTTATTTGAATTGGCAGTATGACGATACACATCTTTATAATGATGAGACTCTAAGGCGGATTGCTGAATGTGCTACCGAGGCTAAAACCAAAGTTGATCAAATGGTTACCGCAACAAGTGTCACTGTTGAAGATAAGTTTATGCTGGATAATTTTACAAAGTATCTAGCGTTTCCAGCAGGTGATTATTTTAACCTACGAGACCAAGCAATGGCAGAAAATATAGCATGGCATTTATCCAAGTTGCCAGCAGATACCAAAGTAATTGTTTGGTGTGCCACAATACATGCAGCGCGCACCTTAGCTCCTTCGTCACGAATTTCAATGGGCTCTTATGTGCATCAATCAATAAAAGGTGAAGTCGCCAGCATTGGTTTCAGTGCGTTAACTGGGAGCTATGGACGCTCACAATCTCAATCGAAAACCATAGAAGCTGCTGAACTGGAGACTCTAGCATTTGTCGATAGTGCTAAAGATATAGCCTATTTTGATAAGGAGTCATTGGATAGATTAGGGCAAATCTCTGCACACCCAATTTCATATAATAAGCCGGCAACGAAGAACTGGAGCCTTGTTTTAGATGGTCTTGTTGTCCTCCGCCAAGAGTATCCCTTAAAATCTAACGAGCATTAAATTACTGACTATTAGTGGCTCTCTAGGTTTATTGGTACATCATACAGATAAATAGGGGGAAATGGTCATCAATAAAAGGCTTTGTGTCTTCTCTGGCAAACCAAGCCACCAATCATTATTTGCTTTGCGAAATCAGTGCAGATGCGGTTGAGGCCGTCGGAAACAGGACGTTTTTGTTGAGCCCACAAGGCCAATTCAGTTCCATACAGAATTTGGCATTCCCTCCGATCATGGAGGTCAGACGTGCTTGCGGCGAGTCACGGCAGTGTCTGCACATAAGGTCGTTCATTCACATCTGACCCATAGGGATATGGGAAATGTCGTTATGATGTCGGGAACATCATCGACCATGTGATCACGACATTCGGACTTCCTGTCCAGCACCTGCCGTAGGCAATTGGAACCACTTTAGTCTGAAGTTCACTGATATAGATGAAGAGCTTAAAAAATAAGCGTGCCCATTCCTCGATTTGCTATTGAGTACAAATAAAAAACAGAGTAAATTCAAATGTCTAAAAAGTGTACTTGCACGGTTTGCAGGATATATGAGGCAAGTTAATCCCCCATTCTCGTTTATCCAGCAGGTATATTTTTGGGGAATAGTTAAAAGCGTTTATAAATTAATTGTTTATTGATACGCGTGCTGACAGATCTAACCTGATAAACGTATAACGCGCAAATACTAAGACGTTAGCAGTAATTTAGAGATCATATATGGCAGGAATATTTAGTTTCAAATGCTCTTCATGCGATAAAATCCATGAAGGCTCACCGAGTTTTGGCTTTAACGCTCCAGATCCCTACTTGGAGCAGAGTGAAGATGTAAAAGAGCAGGGAAAACTTACTAAGGATCTTTGTTTTTATACTGACGAAGATGGCACGCACTATTTTGTGCGAGCTGTAATGGAAATTTCTATAGATGGTGTAAGTGAACCATTTACTTGGGGCGTATGGAGTTCGCTGAGTAAATCTAGTTATGACCGATACGTTGAAACATATGATAACCCTGATTTAAAAGATTGCTTTTTCGGGTGTTTTTCTAATTATTTACCGTATTATGAAAGTACGTATGCACTAAAGTTGGAAGTTCAACCTCAGGAAAATAATCAAAGGCCCCTGCTGGTTCCACATGAATCTGAGCATCAGCTAGTTATTGATTTTGAAAATGGTATTAGTATTTCAAGAGCGCAAGAGATTGCAGAAAAGTGCATGCATAGCTAACCAACGCTTGCAGTCTGACGCCAAAACTTCCGCGTTTTGTGTTACTCGCTGCGCTCAGATTTATGATGGGTGGCATTGATTAATAATGGCTGGCTATTACTGATATTTTTCAAGACTATCAATGCAAGAGATAAAGTCAGTTGCATTTAACTAAAACATGGAACGCAAATGCTTAAGAAATTATTATTCTCTTTTATAACCGTATTATCTATTTCAGGGTGTGCTACTAAAACTATCGGCCCGACACCTGCAGGTGAAAATACTTTTGTAATTTCAAGACAAGAAGGTGCTTTCCCATCTGGTGATGAACCGTTACTCGCAGAAGCTTTAGGTGAAGCAAATCGCTTTTGTGGTAGTTTATCTAAAGCGTTCAAACTCATTAATACTCACGAAAACTCTGGGCCTTATATTTTAGGTAACTATCCTAAGGCCACAGTCACTTTTGAGTGCATTAATAAAACTAAAGGTAAGGTGTAACCGGCTTAAAGCAAGAATTAAAAGCGGGACTGTTAACAGTTTACTTGGTTTCACTTCGCTTCACATTTTAGCGAATCATTACTTAACCTGTTATTTGGGTGTTATTGATTAGCAATATCTGGCTGGGATATAGAAGTTTAGTGTCTAGCGTATCAAGGCTTTGGAAAGAGCCAATAGCGATTAAAGCTTTATGCCTTCAGTACGACTAACGGGTCATCTTCTTCACAAATACCACCACGAATAGTGCAATGGTGAAGCTGCCGGTGAAGGCTTCGAAAGCGGCGATGGCGCGGGAAATTCCTATTGGGGTGAAGTCGCCATAACCGAGGGTGGTAAAGGTCACTACCGAGTAATAAATACAGTTGAGAAAAGTCATTAAGTTACTCGTAAAGCTATTGTTTAAATTAAACTGATGTATCTCTCCGTCGAAGTTCAATCCAGTGAAAAAATACAGAATAGCGCTAAATAGGATCAATACCAGCGAAAACCCAATGACCCTTAAAGGCGCTTCGCCATAGCCGCAAAATAGGTCAATGCTTTTAGATAAAAACCTTTTGAAACAACGTTTAGGCATTTGCTGGCGACGCATGGTGAGCTCTTTTCGAATGTAATCACCAGACATGGCAAATAAGCCCTCATGCTCTGCAGCTTTACGCAGATCACGATAGATCTCCTCAGCTTGTTCAAAGTAGTCCATAGCTTTTTCTTTGTTGCCATTTTTTTCGGCCATTTTAGCCAGCTTCTCTTGGCGTAATACCTTGCCTGCTCGCATATTCTCTATCTTAGCCCCCCCCCATTTTATGCCGAGCAAGTTACAGCCACTAAGGTTAGCGCAATGCAGATTGGCTTCACGTAAGTCGGCTTTCATTAAGCTAGCATTGCAGAAGTTGATGTTGAACAGATGGCCGCCGCTTAAATCGGCGCGATACAGCTCGGCGTTGCTAAAGTCATAGCCGACTTTTTGATGGTGACGAACCAAGTCGATTCCGGCGAGTTTTGCATGGTTGAGGCTAATGCCTCTCAATTGGCCACCGCCCCTAGCGTACGCTTCAAGTTGCTGAATATCTTCCGCTCTATCTTTAATAAACTTAGGATCATGCCAGTAGCATAGGCCAGAGTCGCCTGCAGCCTCGTGGCAAGTGTGGGCATTGTCTTCATGATAGCGACATGTCTGCGCTTGGTCGTGTGAGGGCTGCATTACTTGATTAACACCTCAGTGCTGAATAATCTTTTTAGTATAGTAATGGCATTGTCAGTTTGCAGATTTTGAGTGGGTGTGGTTGTCCGAATTCAAATAGATTTTCAGTGGTCGATGGGCCAAAAGTAAATGACACTGCAGTCGATGGGATGGGTTAAGGCTAAACAAAAGTGACTTTTTAACGCTTAAGCTAATATTGTTGAGCAAAATTGCTGTTTTGATCGGTTTTGCAGCTAGGCTTCAATCCATGCATGGGTTAAAATAGCGGGTTATCGAATTGAATATGTTTAAGACAATGGCGCAGGTGTTTATCTGCGGCTTGCTAGCGTCAATAAACCCATTAAAAGTTGATTAAATCATGTTTGAAGTAAATCCAGTTAAGTTCAAAATCAAGGAGCTCGCTGACCGTACCGACCTTCTTCGGGGGTATCTTTGACTACGATGCCAAGAGTGAGCGTCTAGAAGAAGTTAGCCGAGAGCTTGAGAGTGCAGAAGTTTGGAACAATCCAGAAAATGCCCAAGCGCTAGGTAAAGAGCGTGCGGGGCTTGAAGTAATCGTCAAAACTATCGACGATATGGATAGCGGTCTTGAAGATATTCAAGGATTAGTTGAGCTTGCCATTGAAGAGGATGACGAAGAAACCTTCAATGATGCCAGTACTGAATTAGATGATCTTGAGAAACGGTTAGCGGAACTCGAATTCCGCCGCATGTTCTCTGGGCCACATGATATAGCAAACAGTTACTTAGATATTCAGTCAGGTTCTGGCGGAACCGAAGCGCAGGATTGGGCCAATATGGTGCTGCGTATGTTCTTGCGTTGGGGCGATGCTCACGACTATAAACCTGAACTGATTGAAGTGACCGATGGTGATGTGGCCGGTATTAAAGGCGCCACCATTAAGTTTACCGGTGAGTATGCCTTTGGCTCGTTACGTACCGAGACTGGCGTACACCGCTTAGTGCGTAAGTCACCTTTTGATTCATCGGGTAAGCGTCACACCTCTTTCTGTTCGGTATTTGTCTACCCAGAGCTTGATGATTCGATTGAGATTGATATTAATCCATCGGATCTCAGAATTGATACCTACCGCGCTTCGGGTGCGGGTGGTCAGCACGTGAATAAGACCGAATCTGCGATTCGTATCACTCATGTGCCAACCAACACTGTGGTGCAGTGCCAGAATGATCGTTCGCAGCATAAGAACCGTGACGCTGCGATGAAACAGTTAAAAGCGAAATTGTATGAGCTAGAAATGCTTAAACAAAACGCTGATAAGCAAGCCGCCGAAGATGCCAAATCAGATATTGGTTGGGGCAGCCAGATCCGTTCATACGTGCTCGATGATTCGCGTATTAAAGATCTGCGTACCGGGGTTGAAAACCGAAATACCCAGAGCGTTTTAGATGGCGATCTGGACAAGTTTATAGAAGCTAGCCTTAAATCTGGCCTTTAACGAGAGAAGAAGATGACTGAACAAACCCAAGATGAGAACAAGTTAATTGCAGAACGCCGTGCCAAGTTAGATCACATTCGCGCCAACTGCCCTGCAAACGGTCACCCGAACAACTTCGATCGAAAACACAAGGCTGCCGATATTCAAACGGAATATGGTCACTTCACTAAAGAAGAGCTCGAAGGCATGGATATCCAGCGTTCAATTGCTGGCCGTGTCATGGCTAAGCGTGGCCCATTCTTGGTGATCCAAGATGTGTCTGGCCGCATCCAAGCCTATGCCGGCAAAGATGTTCAAAAAGATCTTAAAGCGACTTTCCACGGTCTAGACATCGGTGACATCATAGGTGTCACCGGTAAGCTACACCTTTCTGGTAAAGGCGATCTTTACGTGAACATGGAACAGTACCAGTTGCTGACTAAGGCACTGCGTCCACTGCCTGAGAAGTTCCACGGACTATCAGATCAAGAAACACGTTACCGCCAACGCTACGTAGACTTAATCGTTAACGAAGAGTCGCGCAATGCCTTCATTATGCGCTCTAAAGTGGTTTCTTCTATCCGTAACTTCATGATTAAAAAAGAGTTCATGGAAGTAGAAACACCAATGATGCACAGCATTCCTGGTGGCGCTACAGCACGCCCATTTGAGACTCACCATAATGCACTCGATATGGCGATGTATCTACGTGTCGCACCTGAGCTATACCTTAAGCGTTTAGTGGTAGGTGGTTTTGAGCGCGTATTCGAAGTTAACCGTAACTTCCGTAACGAAGGTTTGTCTCCTCGTCATAACCCAGAATTCACCATGATGGAATTCTATATGGCGTACGCAGATTTCAACGATCTGATGGATCTTACTGAAGAGATGCTAAGTTCAATCGCAACTGAACTTTGTGGTTCAACGCAGCTTCCATATGGTGAGCATACTGTTGATTTCGGTGGCCCATATGCTCGTTTAAGCATGTTGGATGCTATCAAGAAGTACAACCCAGACAACGAAACGATCCAGTCTATGACTTACGAAGAAGTTAAAGACCTTGAGTTTATGCGTAACTTGGCGAAGAGCCTAGGCATGACAATCGAGAAGTTCTGGACTTGTGGTCAACTACTTGAAGAGATCTTTGGTGAAACGGCAGAAACTCAGTTGATGCAACCGACGTTCATTACTGGTTACCCAGCTGACATTTCACCACTTGCACGTCGTAACGATGACAACCATTTCATCACCGACCGTTTTGAGTTCTTTATCGGTGGCCGTGAAGTGGCTAACGGTTTCTCTGAGCTTAACGATGCAGAAGATCAAGACAAGCGCTTTAAAGCGCAAGTTGATGCTAAAGACGCCGGTGATGATGAAGCGATGTTCTACGACGCTGATTATATTCGCGCACTAGAGCACGGCCTACCGCCAACAGCGGGTCAAGGTATCGGTATCGACCGTTTGGTCATGCTATTTACCAACACGCACACGATTCGTGACGTGATCTTATTCCCAGCGATGCGCCCTGAAAGTTAATCGTTAAGTAACAGGGTGAGTCGCTAAGCCATTTGCTAAGTGAGTCAGCCGAGATTAGAAAGCAGTTAAGCGTCAGCTTAGCTGCTTTTTTTATGGCTGTTTTATTCATTTTCATTTGATGATGACTTGACCGATGAAATATCGTCTCTAGCTAGAAAGGCTGCATTACCTCCCAGAAAGTAAGCCTAAAAGGGCATTGTGACGGACAAAATATGGCTGGCTATTTCCACTGGGTTCAACATTTCAGTCAACAAATATTTGCTCATTATTAGGGCGCGATGTTTCAGTGTTTCCTACAATGAGTAGTTAGCTTCTATAGTGAATTATTACCCATTGATTTAGGAGAAAAGCAATGAACTTAGCTGACATAGTACAACGTGGTTGGGACGCTGTTGGGAATGGAAATTTCGATCTGTTAGTTGCTGATTACGTAGATGAAATGACGTTTATCATGCCGGGTCAAACTGATATTTTGAGTGGTAGACAGCAGTTTCGAACTGCATTAGAGGGTCTTGCAGGGATCCTTCCGCCAGGTTTTGAAATCACAGCGCTGCGACAGATTGAAGGGGAAGCTGAGGTTGTCTCGATCGTCGAGTGGAAATCCGATAAGATCACTGCCTCGCAATTGTCAGTCCTGTTTAGATTTGAAGACAACAAAATTTATGAGGAGCGTTGGTTCGTAGATACTGAGCAATGGAAAAGTGCTTTTTAACTCAACAGAGTTCCTCTATGGGTTAATGTTGCTCTAAGTTGCTGTTAATTAGTTACTTGCTACCAGCTCTGCAGCTTGGCTAAAGTGATCTTATCTGACTGCTGTGTTTACAGCTCTTTTGGCACCGTTAAGTGTCCACCCATTCAAGAAAGTGGCCGCTGTTGTAACTAATGAATCCAGCACTTCGGGCATGACTTGAGTCTATTGTCGACAGTAAACCGACTAAAGAGCAACCATCATGATCTCTTGGTAAAACCATACACAGTATAAATTAGCCATTTAGGTTATTGTTTTGCCTAGATGTTGTCGTTTATTCTGATTCGGTAGCGCGTCAATCGACGCGAATAAATTGACTAGACTAGATGTTTGCGGTTGGTCTTAATTAAGGATGATTATGAAAGCTAAAATACTAGCACTACTGACAACACTATCTCTAGGTGTAGGACTTGTTGCAGCGGTAAATGCCAATCCTATGCAAGATGAGCAGCGCTACTGCGCCGCCAATCCAGTTGATTGCTATTGCGAGTACCGCGGTGGTGCTAAGGTGTGCTTTATTAAATAATTTGACGGGTTATTTAAATATGAAAACCAGCCGCAAGGCTGGTTTTTATGTTTAGGTCTTGGTTATACCAAATGTACTGTGGGATATAATCGAGCGAAGCCTGATCGGTTAGCGGTAACTTGATTGCTTCTCTTGCAGCGCTGCGAATTTGAGTGCCATCATGTAAGGTCTATTTTTGCACGCTTTTGTTGGTATACGCAGCAGATAACACTGGGCTATTTTCCTGTATAACGAATGCGATAAATGGCATTGGCTGCATCATCTGATACCAGTAAAGAACCGTCATTAAGAGTCAGCACTGCTGCCGGACGACCCCAACTTTTCTCCCCTTGTAACCAACCCGATGCAAAGACCTCTGAACTGACAACATTGTTGCCATCGAGTTTGACGCTAACCACTCGATAGCCGACTTTGTTGCTGCGGTTCCAAGAGCCATGTTCAGCGATAAAGATATTATTCTGGTAGCGTTTGGGAAATTGTTGTCCTTGATAGAACTCCATCCCGAGCGCGGCGACATGAGCGCCTAAATTAAGCGCGGCTGGTCGGTTTTTAATACTATCGGCTTTGTGGCCAAACTCAGGATCGACAATGTCGGCATTATGAATATAGGGGAAACCAAAATGCTGCCCAGCTGTTGATAGGTGATTAAGCTCATCATCAGGCAAGTCATCGCCCATCATGTCACGGCCATTATCGGTAAACCATAAATCGCCAGTCACTGGATGAAAATCAAAACCGACACTGTTACGTACGCCAGTGGCAACTGTGGTGGCTTGCTTAGTGTCTATATTGAGTTTAATGATGCTAGCAAATGGCGCTTTACTCTCACAAACATTACAAGGGGCGCCTACTGGAATATAGAGCAAGCCATCTGGACCAAAGCGAATAAACTTCCAACCATGGTGTGATTTGTTAGGTAGCTTGTCGTAAACCAGTTCAGGTTCAGGAATTGTGGGTAGCGCAGCTTCAATATCAGGGTAGCGCCAAATTTTATCGACCTCAGCCACATACAAATCACCTCGATGAAAGGCGATGCCTGATGGCAAGAAGAGGTCACTGGCGATCTCAATAATAGCATCGGCTTGGTAGTCATTATTACTATCAATGACAGCATGTACTTTCCCGGCCTTACGGCTGCCGACAAACAGTGTGCCTTTGTCGCCTAACGCCATCTGCCTAGCGTTGTCGACATTCTCTGCATAAATGGAGATTTCAAAGCCTTCGGGAAGTGCAATGTTGTCGATGGGTAGGGCTGCATATGCCATTGAAGGCAACAATAAACTGATTGAAATTGTGCCTATTTTTAGCACTAGTGTCATCCTTGTTGTTTGCTTAACCTATAGTAAGGCTAAGTTGCAGGCGATGGAAAGCATGTTCGTCACTTTTAGAACAAATTATCAGCAGCTTGACGGTAGTAAGATGCTGTCGAGTATTGGGCGTTATAAACGCCTTAGGGCTAAAAACCAGTTTAAGGTTAAATAAATATTTTTTTGACTGTAAATATTTGCCCTTACAGGATATTGTGGCAAGTTATAGGTTAGTGACTTTTTGTAGTCAGGTAGTTCGTTCGCATTAATTGGATGGAGTGTTGAATGATAGCGATAGAGATCTCTACGACTCAGCAAGCTCAATGGCGCAAGTCTATTGATATGCTGGCGCGTATTTCTGGTTGTGGAGTCGGTCTATTAAAGGTTAATCAAGATGAGTGCCTAGTGCCTTTTTCGGCGGCGGGTATTAGTCTTGAAAACTTAGAAAATCTCTGTCAAGTTTGTGCTGATTCTGGGCTCAATCACGCGCCGTCAACATCTTCCTTTTCTAGCGCGGCTTCGACCGTTAGAACGGCAGCCAACGATAGATTATTTGAATTAGGTTTAAGCTGCTGCGTGGCAATCCATTGGCCTTCCCAAGCTCTGTTCGGTTACCTATGCCTTACGACACTAACAAAGCAAACTCCCCCACTCAATAAAGCCGACTTAAGACTGTTATTAAAGCAATGCGCCGATAGTTTCGAGCTCGATCTGATTAGTCTCTATCGCCATTATCGCAACAGCATTCAACGAGAAAATGACGCTAAAATAGATACAACAACGGTGACTCTGCAACAATTCATCGATTCGATGAAAGAGCATGTATGGATGAAAGATCCCCAAGGGCGCTATGTTGTTGTCAATCGCAGTGTTGAAATCGCTTGGGATAAATCAGCTGAGCAGCTCCTCAATCACACCGACGAAGAGCTATTTACCCCTCAATTAGCCAAACAATTTGTTGATGGTGATAAAGAGTCAATTACCAAAGGTGTACAAGTGACGGCCGGCGAGTGTAGAGGGTTGGATATTGACAGTGTAGAGTCATGGTTAGAAACCACTAAAGTGCCCGTGGTGAGTGATGTGGGAGAGTTAGCTGGCATCATTGGTATTTCTCGTAATATCTCCTCCCATAAGGCGGCGCAAGATCAGTTAGAGCTAGCTGCCCGTGTGTTTGAAAACTCGGTGGAAGGAGTATTGATAACGGATGTTGATGGCAACATTATCGATGCTCATGGGGCATATACCCATATTACTGGATTTGAGAAAAGCGAGTTGCTCGGTCAAAACCCGAGAATATTTAATTCTGGACGCCATGACAAATCGTTCTTTCTCGCGCTGTGGCAATCGTTGTTAAACACAGGGAAATGGCATGGCGAAATATGGAACCGTCGTAAAAACGGTGCCGTTTTTCCGCAATTATTAACGGTGAGTGCCGTTTATGGTGATGAACATCAAATTCGTTATTTCGTTGCTGTTTTTGCTGACTTGTCGACGCAGAAAAAGAACGAGGCGGAGCTAGCCCATTTAGCTTTTCATGATCCACTAACCAAACTCCCCAATCGCATGGCGGTGACTTCTCGCTTGGAGCAAGAGATAAGACTGGCCAATAGAAGTGAATACCAGCTTGGTGTGGTTTATATAGATGTGGACCTTTTTAAGCAGATTAATGACAGCTACGGTCACCTTATGGGGGATGAGGTGTTGGTTGAACTTAGCCAGCGCTTTAGTCTCGTCTTAGGCAGCTTAGCAACCGTTGCGCGGCTGGGGGGAGATGAGTTTGCAGTGATACTGCCTAATATTGAAAGCAGCGACATGCTGTCGCTGAGGATCAGTAAACTGCAACAGGTTTTTGAAAAGCCTTTTTTACTTGGTGATAATGCATCTGTGCGCTTAACAGCCAGTATGGGGGTGGCTATTTATCCTCAAGACGGTCGTGATTCCAGTACGTTATTGGTCAATGCTGATGCTGCTATGCATAGAGCGAAGCAAGATGGACGTAATAACTACGCTTTTTACACTCAATCATTAACATATGAGTCAGTTGCACATCTTAAATTGCAAAGCGCGCTACATGACGCGCTGTCGCTTGGGGCACTGTATTTGGTTTATCAGCCTAAGGTTGATTGTTGCAGTCAGCAGTTAAGCGGCTTTGAAGCGCTGTTGCGTTGGGACGACCCAATATTAGGCCCAATATCTCCGGCGATATTTATTCCCGTTGCTGAAAAAATAGGTTTAATCCAAGAGATTGGTCGTTGGGTATTACAACAAGCGTGTGAGCAAGGGGTGAGATGGCTCGCTGAAGGCAAAGATTTTGTGCGTATTGCCGTCAACGTCGCGGGGCCGCAGTTACAGCGACGTAATTTTGTCAATGAAGTCGCAGAAGTGCTCAAAGCAACGGGTTTACCGGCAAATAGATTGGAGCTTGAAGTCACCGAAAGTTGCATGATGTCCGATCCCGAGTCCGTTGGACGCGATCTGGTTAAGCTGGGGGAAATGGGAATAATGTTATCTATTGATGACTTTGGTACCGGCTACTCCTCTCTCAATTACCTCAAAAAGCTGCCGATCAATAAACTGAAAATAGACCAAAGTTTTGTCAGGGATATCCCTGATGATGTCAATAATACTGCTATTGCCAAAGCGGTAATTGCACTGGGTCATTCACTTAATTTAAAAGTGATTGCGGAAGGGGTTGAGACACTAGAACAGGCGAAGTTCCTGGCTGATAATGGCTGTGATGAAGCTCAGGGCTATCTGTTTAGTAAGCCAAAAGTGGCAGCAGAGCTTGAGCACTTTTTTGTAAAAAGCAGCTGTATCAACGACTAGTTTAGGCCGTTTTTTTAACGGCCTAGCACTGCATTAAAACCTGACAGTGGAATGACGTCGCCAGCTTGCATAGTTGCGATGTCGATACCGCCAATTCTGACTCTAACCAACCTTAGTGTTGCAAAACCTACCGCCGCAGTCATCTTTCTAATCTGGCGGTTCTTACCTTCACATAAGGTGATAGACACCCAGCTTGTTGGACCGTGCCTTGGATCGCGGATCTTACGACCTCGCAAAGGTAACAGTGGTTCCTGCGTTAATTTGAATACTTTGCAGGGCAAGGTTTGATACTTCTCTCCATTCACTCCAATTTCAACACCGTTTTGTAGCGCTAAAACGGCCGCGGCAGAGATGTTGCCATCAAGCTGAACATAATACTCTTTTTCGATTTTTTTACTGCGGATCAAGTGACTCATCATGCCATCGGTCGTGAGTAGTAATAACCCTTCGGAGTCGTGATCAAGCCGGCCGATAGCCATGGTTTTTTCGGGAAAATTAAATAGCTCAGCCAGCAGCTTCTTGTTTTTACGCGTTTCGGGCACAAATTGGCTTAAAAAACCGTAGGGCTTAAAGATTTTAAAGTGCTGATGCTTGTCTGGCGCTGCTGTTAATTCTACTTTGTCTAGGGTGTTCGAGGGCATTGATGTCGCTCTTAATTAGCTTGATTGCTATTAATCTGAACTTAGCCTGATTATACGTAAACTCTTATAGCAACGCACCTCATACCTATTGACGTGCTCCTCGCAAATGAGAGCTGCCGTGTTTAATTGTTAAGCTAGGGTAATTTAGCTATTGCTGCCACAATAGCTAATGACAGCGTTGTCATTTAAGGTTATAGTCATGTTACATGTTTAGCTGGCATTACGATAACCATCCCATAAGAACGTGTTTCATGCTCTGTATTGGTCAGTGCAGATCGACAGCATCTGCTCATTTCTCACTTTCATTGGATCCCTTTATGCAAATCGTAATATTAAAAGACAGTGGGGCTGTAGCGGCCTATGGCGCAAATATTTTTATTAAACAACTGCACAAAAAAGCGGATTCAGTGCTGGGGTTAGCAACAGGCTCAACGCCAGTATCGCTTTACCAGCAGTTGATTGAGGCCACTAAATCGAGGCAGATCTCATTTGCCAAAACCACTACCTTTAATCTTGATGAATACTTGGGGTTAGCAGGCACTCATCCGCAAAGTTATCGCTACTTTATGAAACTGCAACTATTTGATCATATCGATATTGATCAAGAAAATACTCATGTGCCTCCTGGCGACGCGGCGAATCCAATTACGGCGTGCCAAGGCTATGAAGAGCAGATCGCCGCTGCGGGGGGGATTGACATTCAGCTATTGGGAATAGGCCGTAATGGTCACATTGGCTTTAATGAGCCATCATCTGGTTTGATGTCTAGAACGCGGGTTAAGACATTAACCAAGGCGACTATCGAAGATAACGCTCGCTTCTTTGGCGATGACGAGTATCAGCCGCATCTGTCGATTACTATGGGGATTGGTACGATTATGGATGCTAACAAAGTCGTTTTATTAGCAACTGGCGCCAACAAAGCAGAGGCAATTAGAGCAACAGTCGAAGGCCCATTAACTGCCGCATGTCCCGCTTCTGCACTGCAGATGCATCAAGATGTGGTGCTGGTGATAGATGAAGCAGCTGCATCAAGCTTGTCAGATTGTGACTTTTACAAACATATCGAAGCGGAAAATCAAAAGCTGATGGCTAGATTAGGCTTGTAACTAGCTGCAATTAATAGCACATAAAAAAGGACAAGCCATGCTTGTCCTTTTTTGTTTTTCAGCCCGAGAACATCGATTGCAGTTGGTGGTTCGTATTAACGAGGCGTTTGCTGATGTTGAACCAAAATGCCACCACTGTTCATATGTTAATTATTTGTATACTCTTAATTGATTAAGGTCATTTTTAAATCAAAAACTAACCACTTATAAAAGAGTAAAAATTATGCTGAAAAAATTCTCATTAGCGGTGCTTGTGCTAATCACACTGCCCTTTGTCATCGCGTTGTTGGTGCAAAAAGAGTATTCGGTCGTGACTAAAATCACCATCGATAAACCGGTGTCAGAGGTATTTACCTACGTGAAGCAGCTAAAGAACCAAGATAACTTTAGTGTCTGGGCACAAATGGATCCAGACATGAAAAAGAGCTATCGCGGCATTGACGGAACCGTTGGCTTTGTATCGCGCTGGGAAAGCGACAATGAAGAGGTGGGCGTCGGTGAGCAGGAGATTATGGCTATCGATAAAGGCAAGCGTATTGATTTTGAACTGCGATTTTATGCTCCGTTTGAGTCAACCGATCCTGCCTTTATGACCACAGAAGCGCTGGGTCAGAATCAAACATTAGTACAATGGGGTTTTGATGGCCACTTAGATTACCCAATGAACCTGATGTTTTTGTTTCTAGACTTCGAAACCATGATTGGCAACGATTTGAATCAAGGGCTAGTGCAATTAAAGCAGCTGCTAGAAGCGGAGTAGCCCTTGTCTGTGGCAAGTTCGATGTTGCTGGATTGCGATAAAGCTGAGATTGCCACCTTAGGCCAAGTTGTTGATTTTAAACTATGTGCGCAATAAATTTGATGCATTATCACGCTAGGAAAATTTAATGACAGAAGCTCATCATCCATTAACTGACTTTATTGAATACCCTGAACATGAAATGCTTGCTCGGGCAGAACGAAATTATGCAGAGATGAAGCGGCGTCACTCGATCCGAAAGTTTTCTAATAGGGCGGTACCGCAAGAGATTATCGAAAAGTGCATCTTGGCGGCGGGCACAGCGCCCAATGGTGCCAATCATCAACCTTGGCATTTTGTAGCGATAAACAGCCCTGAAATTAAGGCGCAAATACGCCATGAAGCTGAAGCATTAGAGCAGGCTTTTTATGCAGGACGTGCGGGAGAGGAGTGGCTCGATGCACTTAAACCGTTAGGCACCAATGCTGATAAACCCTATCTTGAACATGCCCCTTGGCTAATCGCCATATTCAGTAAAAAACGCACTGAAGAGGACGGTGAGCAAAAAACCAATTATTACGTCCATGAATCGGTTGGGATCGCGACTGGTTTTTTGATCCAAGCGCTGCACAATGCAGGCTTAGGCACCCTGACTCATACGCCCAAACCTATGTCTTTTTTAAGTAAAGTATGTGGCCGAGATAACTCAAATGAGCGGCCATATATGTTGATCATCGCAGGCTACCCAAGCGAAGATGCAACGGTGCCAGAACACGCATTACAAAAGAAAACCCTTGCAGAGATCTGCGACTTTCTCTAATAGCCGTTAAATGGTTAACTATTTAATGGAATGGCTATAACGCCAACTGCTAAGTTTTCCAGCAGATGGCGAACAACCAAAGCTGGAGCCTAGTTCTGTCTGGCGCTAAAAAGTATTTGAGTGTAATGCAAAATGAATAGGCTGAAAGCGACTATCCAGCAAAGTGCGCTAATGTCCCATGCGAGAATAGGTTGCTGCAGCAAGGGTAAAGCCACTCGTGCGAGTGCGCCGATCAGGATCAGCATAAACGCTATGTTGATTGAAAAATGAGGTTTAAGCGCTCGGCCTGTATGTCCCAGAGATACGCGAGCGATCATGGCTAAGATCATCGCACCAATGGTACCAATGGTGATGAGATGCAATGCATCAGCAAAGCGCAACACGTCAATATAGTAACTTGCGCCCAGTGCGATGAGTCCAATGGCTAAGGCAAAATATGAACCGTGCAAAGACCAAAGTAGCGGCACTTTGAGTGTTGCAACGCTATTCCAATTCAGTATACGTAGTAAGTGTATAACTCCCGCTAAGATCAGTAGTGGAGCCGCAGTAAAGGGCAGCTCAATAAAGTAGCCAATAAAGAAAACGGCGAGGCCTAATAAAGAGACCCAAGGCAAGCATTTGTCGAGTTGTGGGGTGGTTTTTACGTTGGCATTTTCAGCGCCACGGCCGGTAAAAAATGGGATAACTCGTCCGCCGACAATGCCGACAAGTAAGCAAAAGAGTAGAATCGCACAACGTGATAGATGTAACGCAAGCTCGGTATAGCCATAGATATCGGCCAGTAAAAAACCGATGTTAAAAGACATCATCGCGGTCAGTAGCGGAATAAATTGATAGTTACGGCTGCTTTTAGCCTTAATCACCATCGAAGCAATATAACCAATTGAGATAAGCCACCAACTCGCTTGCAAAGCCACAGCAGCTAACTGCAGGTTGGGGTTTGAAGACCAGAGTAAGCCCCGTACCAGCAGCCAAATCACAGTGAGCATCATCAAGGCAAAACCATTTATGCTACGGCGATTGGTCCAAGTCTGAGCAGCAGTCAGTAAAAAACCAACCGCAATAGTGGCTGCAAAACCAAACAACATTTCATGGATATGCCAGATCACAGGGCTTAATCCAGCAGTCGCAAGACCGAGAAATTGCCCATGAAGAAACAATATCCACACCGCGATACTGACTACCGACGACAGCGCCGCCGCTAAAAACCAGGGTCTAAAAGCCAAGTCCCACAAAGGCATGTCGCTCAGTTGGCTGAGTAAGTTTTTAGGCTGCAGCACAACCTGTTCAACTTCACCACTAGCGGAGAGCACTTGTTTAGTTTTAGGTTCTGTAATTGATTGCATGGGGATCTATCTTGATTAAACGTAATTTGACACTGCGATAAATGTGCCAATGTTGAAAGTAGTGATGGTTGCCCGGGTTCAGACTGATAGGTGCACCATTGTAGTCATTTAGACCTCGCTTATTTGTAGTCTTTATGACTCTTAAGCGTTCTTTTGAGTCTTATTTTGAGTACTGTTTTGAGTGCTGTTTGGAGGCATGATATGGTGGCTGCAGTGATAATTGATTGGGTTTACTATTCTTGTGAGTGAAATATCCTCAGCCGCCTTAGTCCAACTTGCCTTAGATCTTACCCATAGCCTGACCACTAAAGACAGGTTCGATCGCTTGCTCAATACCGTGCGCAACGCCGTCGTTTGTGATGCTGTGGTGTTGTTGCAAGTGCAAGGTAACTACTTAAAACCGCTGGCACTGCAAGGGCTGACGAAAGAGACCTTAGGTCGCCGATTTGAGACGGCTTCTCACCCAAGGTTTGCGCAAATTTGTGCCTCGAAAACACCGCTGAGATTTGCAGCTGACAGTGAGTTAGCTGATCCTTATGATGGTTTATTGCTGTCCCACAGTGGTGATCTGCCAGTACACGCTTGCATGGGGCTACCACTGCTTTGTGACGACAAACTGATTGGGATTTTGACCTTAGACAGTATGCTTCCCAATATCTTTGATGAGATCCCCAAGCAAACGTTAGACATTATTGCGGCGATGTCCGCAGCGACCTTAAACACCGCTATTTTGCTGCAACAACTCGAACAGCATTCAAAACATAATCAGCAGGTAGTTGCGGAGCTAACCCATGAAGCTTTAGTTAAAGATGGCGGTGAGCTGATAGGCAATAGTGAGATCATGCTTAAGCTAAAACGTGAAATAGAGATGGTAGCAGCCTCTAACTTTTCCATTTTAATCGAAGGGGAAACAGGCGTTGGCAAGGAGCTAGTGGCGAGGACGCTGCATAGACAGTCGAGCCGCAGTGAAGGCCCTTTGGTCTATGTGAACTGTGCTGCACTGCCTGAAAGCCTGATTGAAAGTGAGCTATTTGGCCATGTTAAAGGGGCATTTACCGGCGCCGACCGAAACCGCATCGGTAAATTTAGCCTCGCTAGCGGCGGCACAATATTTCTCGATGAGATTGGCGAGTTACCACTGGCGGTACAAAGTAAGTTGCTGCGAGCTTTGCAGAATCAAGAGATCCAAGTGGTGGGTAAAGATGAGGTTGAGTATGTGGACGTGCGCATTCTTGCAGCAACGAATAGACAGCTTAAAGTGGAGGTTGAACAGGGGCGTTTTCGTGCCGACCTTTATCATCGCCTGAGTGTGTACCCCATTATTGTGCCACCATTAAGGCAGCGTGATGAGGATATTAGTTTGCTTAGTGGTTACTTTATCGAGCTAACCCGGCGTAAACTGGGCATGAGTCAACTGACCTTAGAGCCAAGTGCGATGAAAATGCTCAATCAGTATGATTGGCCGGGTAATGTTCGCGAACTGGAACATGTTATTAGTCGCGCAGCCCTTCGAGCGAGAAGCGAAAGTACCGCCGCTATTGTACGCATTGGCATTACCCATCTTGCGCTACTGTTGCCCAATGCCAGTCAAGGCGAAACTGCGGCTAATCAATTGCAGGATCCGTTACAGCAGAAGCTGCTAGCCGAAGACGGTGGCAACCTTAAACAGCAAACCGATGACTTTCAACGGCAGTTGATTTTACAGACGCTAACCCAGCAACAGGGTAATTGGTCGGCAACCGCCAAGCAGTTGCAGATGGATCGAGCCAATCTAAACCGTCTTGCCAAGCGCTTGGGAGTTAGAGTGAGTAAGAGTATTGTCGTCGGCATTTAAAGTCCGCATTTGAAAGAAAGCAGGGAGCACAATGGATAAGCACAATATTCTTGATAATCTGCCGAGTGATTTAACCTTAGAGCAATTCGAACCTTTAGTTAAAACGGATGCCGTGTTGATTGAGCGCATTGTTTCGGCGGCGGATGTGACTCCAGAAGGAGTCAATGGATACGTGCAGCGGCAATGGGCTTGTTTAGAGTGGTAAAGAAAGCAGGGAGCATAATGGATAAGCACAATATTTTCGATAATCTACCGAGTGATTTAACCCTGGAACAGTTTGAGCCGCTGGTTAAAACGGACAGCGTTTTAATCGAACGCATTGTCTCGGCGGCGCATGTGACGCCAGAAGGGGAATGGTATGACCTAGCCCGCAATGAGTGGGTGATGGTTATGCAAGGAGCGGCAAAGCTTGAGTTCGAGAGTGGCAAAGTCGTGATTTTAAACCAAGGTGAACATATCAATATTGGCGCACATGTAAAACATCGGGTGGCGTGGACCAGTGAGCAAACCGAAACCATCTGGCTAGCGGTACATTATGGATAATCATTAGCTATCACCGGCCATAAACCGTTAATCAACAATAATTGGCGATAACAAATGCGTTATCAAGGGCTTAAATCACCCCGCGCATTAGGTAATAAAGTGTGTTTTCCGTGGGCCGCTTTGCGTTATTCCCTAGGCGGCGTAACGATACATTAGCTAATGCCAAATCTCAGATTTTTGCTATAATGCCCGCATAAATAATAGTGTTTCTTTTTTGAGTGGTTTTTATGAGCAATGTTGGCATCTTCAGCCCTAATGACAAGCCTGATAGCGCACCTCAGCCACCACTTGAGCGGAAATCTAACCGACTTGAGTTGTTAGCGCCCGCTAAAAACGCTGACTTTGGTATTGAAGCTATCCGCCATGGCGCCGATGCGGTTTATATCGGTGGCCCCGCTTTTGGTGCCCGTGCTAGCGCAGGCAACAGCGTCGAAGATATTGCCAGATTATGTACCTTTGCTCATCAATATCACGCCCAAGTGTTTGTTGCTATTAACACTATCTTGATGAATGAAGCTGAACTTGATGCGGCGCAGAAGCTCATCTGGCAGGTTTATGAAGCCGGAGCTGATGCATTGATTGTGCAAGACATGGGCATTCTTCAGCTCGACCTGCCGCCGATTGCGCTACACGCGAGTACGCAGATGGATAACCGCAATCCAGAAAAAGTCGCTTTTTTAGAGCAAGTAGGCTTCTCACAAGTGGTACTGGCGCGTGAACTTGGTTTAAGCCAAATTCGAGATGTAGCGGCTAAAACCAATATGCAGATTGAGTTCTTTATTCATGGAGCATTATGCGTAGCCTATAGCGGCCTTTGTAATCTCAGCCACTCTTTCAGTAACCGCAGTGCTAACCGCGGCGAATGCTCACAACTATGTCGGCTTCCGGGTGATTTAAAGACCCGTCAAGGTGAAGTGCTAGCGCAAAATGAACACCTTTTATCATTAAAAGATAATAACCAAACTGATAACCTTGAAGCCCTTATCGATGCTGGCGTACGCTCATTTAAAATTGAAGGGCGCCTTAAAGATCTGAGCTACGTAAAGAACGTGACGGCGCATTATCGTCAAGCGCTGGATAAGATTATTGCAGCGCGTCCTCAGTTCAGTGCCTCTTCCCATGGTCGCTGCGAACATAGCTTTACGCCAGATCCTGAAAAAACCTTTAACCGCGGTAAAACAGACTACTTTGTCCATGAACGTAGCCAAGGGATGAATGACTTTCGCTCGCCAAAATATATTGGTGAAGAGATCGGCATCGTTAAACGCATTGGTAGTGACTTTATCGAGGTCAGCTCAGAGCACAGCTTTAATAATGGCGATGGTTTATGTTTTTTCACCAGTAATTTTGCTGAAGCCAAGCAGTCAGATGACAAATTAAAAGGCTTGCGGGTTAACCGCGCTGATGGTCTTAAGTTGTTTGTATTGCGGATGCCAAAAGAGCTCAAAGTCGGTATGACCATTTACCGCAACCACAACCAAGCATTTGAAGCGGTATTAGCCAAAGAATCGGCTAAGCGGATTATTGCTGTTGATGTGGTATTAGCTGATACTCAAGACGGCGTATCACTGACGATGACGGACGTGCACGGTCACACGGCGAGCCAGAGCTTAGTTTTTGAAAAGAGTGCTGCAACCGACGTAGATAAGGCATTGCAGGGGCTACGCAAGCAACTAGGTAAGCTGGGCAGTACTGACTTTAAAGTACGTGCGATGAATATTGACACGGCGCAAGCTTGGTTTATCCCAACGTCAGTATTAAACGGCTTACGACGCGATACTGTGGCGGCATTAGAGCTTGCTCGCGTTAATGGTTATCAACGCCCTAAAGCGTGGAAGTATAATCAAGACGCTGTGTATCCAGTGAAGCACCTAAGTTATTTAGGTAATGTCGCTAACGACAAAGCCAAGGCGTTTTATCAACGTCATGGGGTTATCGAAATTGAAGATACCTACGAGAAAAATGGCGTCACTGAAGATGTACCATTAATGGTGACTAAGCACTGCCTACGCTTTAATTTCAACTTATGCCCGAAAGAGGTTCCTGGCATTAAAGCTGATCCTATGGTGTTAGAGATAGGCAAAGATGTATTGAAGCTGGTTTTCGATTGCCCTAAATGTGAAATGCTAGTGGTTGCCGAAAACAGACAGGTACGTTCTGAGTAATGGTTAGCTATTTTTGACCCAAAATGGTTTGGGTCTTTATTCGCAATTGTTTCTCCAAATCTATAAGTTAACTTAGACAGCCATAGTTAATGGCGCGTGTTAATGCGCCGTTCAACATGCAAGTGCACAACTCCCAAACTTCGGTATTGGGTGGGTGCCTAAGGCTTTATGTTATCAAAGTAGGGTTCGGATTATGAGTATATTGATAATTGTTTTTGGACTATTAATGCTTTTAGCTGGAATGTCGCTCATTACTAACCCTGAAATTATAATCAGGGTGCTGAGAGAAAATGCTGATAAGCTTTGGTTGCACATAGGTGCTGTTGGAGTAAGGCTAACACTTGGAGCCGTACTTATATATCAGGCTAGTGTTTCAAACTTTCCTGTAATAATGGAAGTCATTGGCTGGATAGCAATTTTCGCAGCAATAGTTTTTACGATTATGGGTCGCAACAATTTTAAACGTTTAATATCATGGGTATTCTCATTGGTGGAACCATTTGGTCGTATTGGTGGTGTCCTAGCGATATGTTTTGGGTCTTTCCTAATCTATGCATTTGTATAAAGACAACATAACGAACAAGGATAGGCCGCGCGCAGCCGCGTCCTTATCCCAAGTGTTGAACAAGCCCGAGTTTTCTGTGGTTATCAAATGCTGAGAGTTTGCGCTTTTATAATCCAGTGCAGATGCGGCAGAGGCCGTCGAAAACAGGGATGTTTTCGTTGAGCCTACATGGACGTACTAGTAGCGAGCCTCAGCAGCGTCTGCACATACGCTTGCCGCAGGCAATTGGAACCACTGCTGGTTGGGTAGCCCTCTGAGTTACTTTATTGATTATAAAGATAAGGCCTTACGGCCTAAAAGGTCGTGGCGCTTCGCCCACACCCGAACCAAGGGGGAAAGCGCTTGTCCCCCTTAGCAAACCCTCAGCGCCCCGGCGAAATTTAAAAAGCGAAATTTCCAACGGGGAAGACTAGATTCTGCACGTTCATTTACATGTATCTCAGTTCTGGCATTTACTGAAAATATCTAGTTACAAGCATTAAAGCTTAAAACCCGAATGCTGAGAGTGTGCACTTTTCTAACCCAGTTTAGATACAGCTAAGGCCATCCATACGAGGCGCCACCGTAGACAATTGGAACCAATATAGTCAGAAACTAATCGAATGATGATCACGACTAAACCTTACTCTGTACTCAATTTACCAATCAATTAGTCATCGAATACACATCACTATGTATCGATAATGTCCTTCCTACTTTGGTGTTATCTTTTAAAACAATAAGTTATAGTAGCAAGCAGAACATTATCAAGACGCACTGATAATATTTAAAAATGCAGCAGCGATAAAAATGTTATCGCTGCGTCTGTTCAATAAGCTGTTATGTTTACTAAGGATTTGAGATCTCATGGAACGAAGTTATTTAATAACAATGTCACTATTAATACTCCATCAAATTGATGCTGCTTATTGGAAAGAGTGGGAAATGTTCTATTTACCTGGTGGCATACAGGGCTATTTATTCTTCAATTTACTCATTTTACCTATTCTACTAATAGGTTATAAAAGTATTATTGTAAGGAATGAAAATTCCGTTAGGTACTCCCTGCTATGTGCAGGTTCGGGTTGTTTAACATTCATTATTCATGCTGGGTTTATGTTTGCAGGGAGTCCTGAGTTTCATTTACCAGCTTCGTTGCTAATCATATTTCTTTGTTTAATATCTTCACTGTTTCAAATAAAGCAAACCATAAAGTATAGTGGGCAACTATCGCAAGCCTAATAATGGCATTTAAACGGAACTAAAACAGTTGGTTAGGTTTCGCTACGCTCCACATTATAACCAACTATTTTATTCAAAGGAGTTAACGGTGCCATCCATAATAATTTTTCTTATTTTGCAAAGTGCCGCAAAAAAGCAGCCAACTTGCTCCGGCAGTTGTGGCGGGCGTTAGCAATTCAAGGGTTATAGTCAGGATACATTAAGTGATAATTGAACGTTTTATCAATCTAAGCCAAGATGAACTAGACAAGCCAATCTATCGAATAATGCCAGTAAATAGGTTGCTCGAGAGTATTGTGAGTAAGCGCAATGTCCTAGTACCGCCTCATAAGTGGGATGATCCATTTGAAAACTTGTTGCTCAAACATAGAACAAAATTCGAAATAAAGTACATTGAAAAAAATGGTGAGCTAAGCCCAAGTAGTAGTAAGATTTATGGCCAATGTTGGACCTTGCACAGCGAAACAGATGCGATGTGGAGAATTTACTCCAACGATAAGAGTGGTGCAAAGGTAAAAACAACCCCAAGACTTCTACTGAATGCAATAAACGACTCTAACAATTCGAACGTATACATTGGTAGAGTTCAATATTTAAATCAACGTGATTTATTAGATAAGATAGACGGCCTTAATGCATATACATCTGATAAAGATGTAGCTGAGTCATTGTTGTATAAGAGAAAAGAATTTAGCCATGAAAAGGAAGTGCGGCTTGTTCACACTAATGGTAAAGGCGACATCCATAAGCATGCAATTAACCCTAACTCTCTTTTTGAAGAGGTTGTGTTTGACCCAAGAATTGATGACCATCTTTACGAAGCCTATAAAGGTGCGTTACTTACACATGGCTACAGCGGAAAAATTGCAAAGTCATCCTTATATCGCCTACCTACCAAACTCATGCGTAGGAAATGAGGTCGTTAACGGTGCCTCCATAATAATTTGCGGTTTGCCTAGGTGGTTTCTAAGGGTTAACTCATGGGTATTTACGAGTTACTTTCCCATTGTATTTGACGACTTTTATTGGATTAAATTCGTAATAGAGGTTAAGTTCTTAGCTGCTACATTGGTTTGTTGCAGAGATAACTTTGACTCAATATTAAGGGAAATAAAATGGGATTGTTAGATTCGCTAATGGGGAATGCTTCAGAGGTTAACCTTGAAGAGCTGACAGAAGAGCTTAGCCCGATATTGGCTGACAATGAGTCGCTGAGCTTAGCCTACAAGGTGGTTCGAGATATGTTTGTTTTTACCAATAAGCGGCTGATCTTAATCGATAAGCAAGGGATCACAGGCAAGAAGGTCAGCTATCATTCAGTGCCCTATAAAGCGATAACCCATTTTGAAGTAGAAACAGCGGGCACATTTGATATGGATGCAGAGCTGAAGTTATGGATCTCTGGTCAGAAAGAGCCGTTAGTTAAGGAGTTAAAAAGAGGCACCGATGTGGTCGGCATTCAAAAAACCATTGCTAACTTTTCACTTTAAACCGCCTTCTAGCGCTAGGGCATTGACCACTCCACCTTGGGCTGTTTGCGCAAGTAATCTTAATGCTTTGTATAGGTTAGATTTACCACTGCCATTAGCGCCTGTGACGAGATTGAGCCGTGCTAGCGGAATAGTGATGTCACGTAAAGAGCGATAGTTCTGAATGGCGAGTGTGGTCAGCATGGGTAACCTGTCTATTGTTACTTGGTGTAATGGCTAGGGTTTATTTTGGACGTCAGTGCATGATCTTGCCAGCGACCCGCGATTTTTAAGTAAGACTTGGCGACTCCTTCTTGCTCAAAACCTAATTTATTGAGCAAAGCGGCGCTGCGATTATTAGTGACAATATAGTTTGCCATGATGCGGTGTAAGCCCATGCTATCAAAGGCATAGTTAATGGCAGCTTGCAGGACTTCAGACATATAGCCACGACCTTCATATCTCTTAGCGACAGAGTAGCCTAGATTACAGGCCTGAAAAACGCCCATTACGATATTACTGAAGTTACACACGGCAATGATCTCTGTCTTGCTTTTGTTGAGCGCTACAAGCTTAAGTGCACTGCCATTCTCAAACTGCTTAAGGTTTTCAGCAAGTTGTCGTCGCCAATATTCAATAGTATAAAACTCCTCAGCTCTCATGGGCTCCCACAGTGCGAGATGCGATTGGTTTTGCAGGTAGTAATCACCTATGAGCTCAGCGTCAACAGAGGTTAACATTACTAGGCTAGTTCTTTCTGTTTCTATCACTGGGGTAACCGTGCTTAAAGGGCTTTTACTTAATGGCTTTTTACTTAAAAGTCTGTCCATGACAAGCCGTCCAATTCTTATATGCTATTTGTGGGTTAAATTCTATAAGCTGATGGACTTAGAGCAACACATCACTGAGGACTCTTTGCCAGTTTTGCCCCATGATCTTATCGCGGTCATTGCTGCTAAAGCCGGCTTTGCCCAAGGCGAAGTCAATTCGATTCATGCGATCGATATGGTTCAGTTCAGGGATGACGACGTGTTCTGGCTCTACATCGTAACCTAGTACCTTTTTCTCGCGCAGACTATGCCACCAACCGAGGTACTGTTTTACCCCTGCGGCATTATTGTTGTTCAGTTTGAGTAAGTTTTTCTGGCCGCGCAGTGGGTAGTCATTGGCAATGGCGACAGCATCAATACCACCGACATTAGCGACATGTTTAAGATGGTTAATATAGTGATCAACCGTTGGCACTCTGTCGTTAGTTAGCCAAAAGCTCATCATAAACACGCCGAATAAGCCGCCACTGTCAGCGATCGCTTTAATCACCTCATCTGGGCTGCAACGTGCATGATTGACCAATGCACGCACTGCGCCATGACTTTGCACTATGGGAGCACGGCTAACCCTGGCGGTATCTAACGCTGCTTGCGGACTAGAATGGCTAACGTCGATGAGAATATTCTTGTCATTCAGCTTATTAATCAGCGCGTCACCGGCTTTGGTTAGCGGTAGGTTAAGCCCGCCACTGGCATTATTATCGAGTGCGCCACCACTAAACTTATTGCCGTAATGATGAGTCAGTTGCAGTGCTCTTAACCCATGACTATGAAACTCATCAACTTGGCTTAAGTCATTATCGATACTGCCCTCGACGCAATCCGATCCTTGAATTTGAAAGAACACCGCGGTGCGATCAGATTGCTTGGCGCGCTTAATGTCATGGCCGTTAAGCCCCTGAATGAGTTTGTCACTGTTGGCTTCAACGCGGCTTTTTGCCGCTTTTATGCTTTTAATACAAGCTTGATAAGTGCGTTTGTAGTTAGTGGTGCCATCAGGTTGTTTTATCGCTTCAATGGCTGAAATATCGCAAAGGTAAGCATCAATGTTTGACGCTGCTAAATCGGCGAGGTCATCGGGGAGAAAACAAAGACCATCAACAAACAGGCGTTTATTGTCTTTGGCTAATGCGGGCAGAGGGCCAAGCTGGCTTAAGAGCGTACCCGCGGCAAGTCCTTTAATAAGTTGACGTCGATTGATTAATTGCTGCATCGGTTTCTCCCACTGTAGGCGTTGATTCGGCTACTTTTATTGTTGTTTTTGCTTATAGTAGCCTATCTGCTAAAACTATTCGATATCTTGACAATGGTTGACCCTTAAGTGACTATCGAGGCCAAATTGAAGTGAAATCATTAATAATTAAAGGCTTTTAAATCAAAGTCTAATATATAAAAGTTAACAAAATTAAGGGGAAGGCTATGTTTCATCGCGCGTTAGCACTTGCATTACTATTGGTATTGCCAGCGGCGGCTCAGGCCGAAAATTATTCGATTGGTACCGGTGGTCAAAGCGGGATCTATTACCCTTTTGGTGGGGCATTAGCCAAAGTATGGTCTGATAAAGTGCCTGAAGTGAATGTTAAAGCGGAAGTGACAGCAGCTTCTGTAGAGAACACCATCAAGGTGGTTCGCGGTGATATGATCGCCGGGATCGCCATGGGCAATGTGGTACTCGATGCCTATAAAGGCGAAGGTAAATTCAGAAGTGCCATGCCAGTGAATACCCTGTTCGCACTTTACCCAAACCTAGTACATGCCATCAGCTTAAAAAAGTCAGGTATTACTTCTCTGGATGATCTTAAAGGTAAGCGTATCTCTTTAGGCGCGCCTGCAAGTGGTACCGCTGTGACCTCTGCTGCATTGCTTGAATCAATCGGTATTGATGTTAAAAAAGATATCACTGCGGTTTATCTTAATTACGCCGAAACGACTAACGCATTAGCCAACGGTCAAATCGATGCAGGCTTTATTGTCGGCGGCCAAGGTGTAGGCGCTGTGACTCAGGTTGCGTTAACCCATAAGATTAATATTATCCCAGTATCTGCTGCCCAAAGCGCTGCATTTATCGCGAAAAATCCAGCTTATAGTCACTACACCATTCCTAGCGACGTGTATAACAATGTTGCTGCAGTATCGACGTTGAGCGTGTGGAATGTGATTGTAGTGAGTGCAAAAATGACTGATGAGATGGCATTTAACCTGACTAAAGCTGCCTTTGAAAATATGGGCGAAGTGCGAAAAGTCGTTAAAGTGGCGGATGCTACGACACCTGAAAATGCTAATCGCTTGAAAGGGGTGCCGTTACATCCTGGCGCGCAAAAGTACCTAGACTCTTTGAACAAATAAGCTCTTTAATCATTAGCACTTATATTCTATAAGTGCATTGCAACATCGACAAAGGCAACTAAGTAGTTGCCTTTGCGTTATTTAGGCCATTGAGTTGGCTCATACTAACTCTAAGCCTCAAGGATAATTTATGACCCCAGTTGACGACAAAGAGGTTAACCAACCCCTTGCTACAACTTCGGCTGAACCGCTTGAAAACAGTAATGTAGTGGATACAACCTTAGCTTATGAAACCGCTGTGAAGAT
Organism: Shewanella abyssi; assembly: GCF_023284025.1. Taxonomy (GTDB): domain Bacteria; phylum Pseudomonadota; class Gammaproteobacteria; order Enterobacterales; family Shewanellaceae; genus Shewanella; species Shewanella abyssi. Next base: position 68,931 of record NZ_JAKIKR010000018.1, read on the forward strand.
TTTTGGTTATCTCATTTTAGCGCTTGCGGTAGCGCTTTCGTCTTTCCAAATTTGGCAAGGCGTTACATCCACTATCTCGGCTACTTACTTTCGTCCGGTGCATTTATGCTGGGTGTTGGTACTGATATTTTTGCATTATCCATTGATAAGTAACCGGTATAACAAAGCTTATATGCTGGGGCGGGTAACTGATTTAGCACTGTGTGGCTTAACTGTATTTGCAGGCTACCGTATGTTGATCTTCGATTATAACAATATCGATCATCTGCTGTATGGCTTGGTCACGGCTGATTTAGTGGCTGGCAGTGCTTTAGTGCTGCTACTGCTCGAAGGTTGCCGCCGCACAGTCGGTTGGGTGATGGTGCTTATCGCTGGCTTGTTTCTAGCCTACAGTGCGTTTGGCGATATGCTGCCAGGCGCGTTGGCAACTAAAGCCTATTCTTTACAAGAGTTGGTTCAGTTTCAGATCTTCTCCGCCAACGGTGTGTTTGGTTCTGCACTGGGTATTGCTGCGACCACGGTATTTATCTTTGTGTTATTTGGCGCCTTCCTTGAGGTGACGGGGGCAGGTAAGTTCTTTATTGACTTGGCATTTTCTATCGCGGGGAAATATCGTGGCGGGCCCGCTAAAGCGGCGGTGTTAGCCTCTGCCGGGCTTGGTTCTATCTCAGGCTCTGCCATTGCCAATACGGTCACTACAGGCTCGGTGACGATTCCAATGATGAAGAAGCTTGGCTATACGCCGGAGCAATCTGCGGGAATTGAAGCGGCGGCCTCAACGGGTGGGCAAATTATGCCGCCGATTATGGGGGCAGGAGCCTTTGTGATGGCACAGTTTACGGGGGTGCCTTATAGCGACATCATGCTGGCATCAATAGCGCCAGCGATCCTCTACTTCTTCTGTACCTTGCTCTACGTGCACTTAATGGCTTGTAAGTTAAACCTACAAGCTGCTAGCCGCACCGAGGCTGTTATTACGGTGATGAAGGATGGGGCGCACCATCTTATTCCGCTGGTGATTATTACCACGCTATTGATGATGGCATATTCGCCGTTACTCGTGGGTGTCGCCGGTTGCGCGGCGATTTTACTGACCGCTGCACTGCGTAAACACAGCCGTATTGGTTTGAGTAAGTTTATCTCGGGCATGAAAAATGGCGCGTTAATGGCACTACCTATCTCGGTTGCCTGTGGCGCGGCGGGGATTATTGTTGGGGTCGTGGGCCAGACCGGAATTGGTCTGCAGTTTACTCAATTTGTGATGGAGTTTTCCGGCGGTTATATGCTGGTGGCGCTGGGCTTAATCAGCATTGTGGCATTAGTGCTGGGGATGGGATTACCTGTTACCGCAGCTTACATAGTGCTGGCAGTCATGGCGGTGCCTATGCTTGGAGACTTTGGTCTACCTCTGCTCACTGCGCATTTGATTGTGTTTTGGTTATCGCAAACATCCAATGTCACCCCACCGATCGCGCTGGCAGCCTTTGCAGGCGCGGGTGTTGCTAATGCCAATCCAATGAAATCATCTGTTGAAGCGTTTAAGCTTGCGGGCGGGCTGTTTATGATCCCGATCATGATGGCCTATACCGACCTGCTCAACCCTGAGGCGGGGATGATGGCATTTGGTTTTGCCATTGTGCAGACGGCGACCATTATTGTTGCCATCGCGATATCGATAGAGGGTTATCTTTTACGGCCGCTATCAAAAGTTGAACGGGTGGTGGCATTTGCCGCTGCGCCGTGGGTACTGTTTAATCCCTTTGGCACGGGCGTTGTCGGTGTATTGCTGATTTTAGGTTTGATTGGCTTACAGTGGAAAACCCGAGTTAAGGTAGCTGTCTAAAGAGCGTAGCGTTATTTAGATTAAGTGTTAGCTAGGTAATGTATCAGTTAGTTGAAGCACGGCGAACCGATGACGGGGTGATTAACCTGTTGTCGGTTGGTGGTGATGCTTTTTATCACTTTGCCTTTTAATCATTCTCACTATGAAGGCTTTGGCTCTTGATCGCGTTAGCTAAAGCCAGTAAACCATTGGTGCGTGATGGACTTAATTGGCCCTCGAGTCCTAGCTGCTTAAAAAACGGTTGAGGGTCAAAGTCGGCGATCTCGGTGCTGGTCTTGCCATTACAGGCGATTAATAATAGCGCGATAAGCCCTTTAACGATGCGGGCATCGCTGTCGGCTAGAAAGTAATGTTTGCCTTCAATCTCACTGTGATACAACCAAGCATTGCTCTCACAACCTTTAACCTGAGCAGACTCGACCCGCAGTTCATCCTGCAGCTTAGGCAAGGTTTTACCCAGTAACATTATCTGACGATAGCGCTCTTGCCAGTTGTTTGCTTGTTCAAACAGCTCCAGCGTTACTTGAGCTGATTGATTAAGTTCTAATGCTAAAAACTCTATTGTAGTGGGCTGGACTTGCTGACTCATACTCGACCTGACTTTAATGTAATGATTATTTGAAATTTATTTATAAACAGCGTCTTCTCGACTTTGCTGTTAGATTTACCTGCTTTACCTGCTTTACCTGCTTTACCTGCTTTACCTGCTTTACCTGCTTTACCTGCTTTACCGTCTTAGCCGTTCCCGTCCTAGCCGTTCCTAGTCCCTAGCACCGGCTCTTAACCGTCTTAGCATTTCCTAGCTCCTAACCCGCTTTTAACCGCTCTTAAAGCAATAACTCTTTCACTGACTGCATCGCAGTAATGAAACGGTCGATATCCGCTTTATTAGTATAAACGCCAATAGAGGCTCGGCAGCAGCCATTGAGTTGTAAGCTTTGCATCAGAGGCATGGCGCAGTGGTGACCGCAGCGCACCGCTATACCTTGCTGATCTAATAAGATCCCTACATCTTGATGATGCTCGCTAGCGAGGTTAAAGGCGACTGCGCCAAGATTGTCGCTGTGGGCGCCATAGAGTACAACATCGCCTAATGCTTTGAGCGAATCTTGCAGATAGATAAGTAATGTTTGCTCTGCTGCAGCGACTTGCTCAGTGGGCAAGGCGTTAATGAAATCAATGGCGGCGCCTAGACCGATAACTTCGGCTATTGGTGGAGTACCGGCTTCGAGTCGATTCGGTAGCTGGTTAAACTCGGTGCCACTAAAGCTGACGCTTTTAATCATCTCACCACCAGTCATGAGTGGGCAGAGTCTATCTAAGATCTCAAAGCGGCCGTATAAAACCCCGATGCCTGTAGGGCCGTACATCTTATGGCCGGAGAACACGTAGAAATCACAAGCGATGTCTTGCACGTCAACGTTCATGTGTGCAATCGCTTGCGCGCCATCAACCAAGGTTATCGCGCCGACTTGCTTTGATTTGGCGACTAAATCGCTCACCGGATTCACAGTGCCCAACACATTTGAAACATGGCTCAGTGCCACTATCGCCGGTTTTTCGAGTAACAAGGTATCAAATGCAGCGGTGTCTATGCGGCAATCTATGGTCAATGGGATCGGCTTGATAATCGCGCCGGTACGTTTAGCGAGCTCCTGCCATGGCACAATATTGGCGTGATGGGCGGCAGTATCAATTAAGATCAGATCGCCTTGTTTGAGCTGTGATGTTAGCCCATTGGCAACGATGTTAATGGCTTCGGTAGTGCCGTGGGTAAATATCATCTCTTCGCGGCGATGAGCCTGAATAAACTGGCATAGTTTGTCGCGTACCGCTTCATATTGAGTGGTCGCACGTGCCGATAACTGGTGCGCTGCCCGATGTACATTGGCATTATCAAACTGATAATAGTGATTCATGGCATCGATCACTTGCTGCGGCTTTTGGCTGGTGGCAGCGGTGTCTAAATAACATAACGGGTAGCCGTCATTAGACTGCGCAAGCACTGGGAATTTTGACCGTAACATTGAAAGATCCATTCATCTGATCCGAGATATAAAAATAGAAGGCGCGCAGATCTTGTAAGATCTACGCGCCTAATGCAAGGCTATTACTTAATGGGCTTGGTATTAGGGACAGGGGAGGCGATATATCAGTGCTAATTCATCGAGGCGCAGCATTAGCTGTGGTGAAATACTGCAATTGATACTGTCGATATTCTCTTTTAATTGCTCAAGATTGGTGGCACCGATGATGTTAGCGCCGACAAATTTTTGTGCATTAACAAACGCCATAGCCATTTGTGCTGGGCTCATATTGAACTCTTTGGCAAGTTCAACATAGGCTTGTGTCGCCTCAAGCGCCATTGCCGTTCCGGTATAGCGCGCAAAGCGTTTAAATAAGGTTAAGCGAGCACCTTCTGGCCACTGGTCATTAAGATACTTACCCGACAAGGCGCCGAAGGCCAGTGGAGAGTAAGCAAGTAATGGTACCTCTTCGCGATGGCTAATTTCGGCCATGCCGACCTCAAAGCTGCGATTAAGCAGGTTATAAGGGTTCTGCACCGAGACGATTTTTGGCAAGCCATGCTTTTCAGCGAGCTGTAAATATTTGCTAAAGCCCCAAGGGGTTTCATTTGAGATGCCGATGTAGCGAATTTTACCCGTGGTGACCAGATCCGCCAAAGCCTCTAGTGTCTCAATAATGGGGGTTTGCTGTTCGCCATCGTCTTGTTGCTCGTAACTCAATTCGCCAAAGAAGTTGCTGTTACGATCGGGCCAGTGTACTTGATAAAGATCGATGCAATCGAGCTGCAATCGCTTTAGCGAGTCATCAACAGCGGCATGAATGTTACGCCAGTCCAGCGCCATATTGGGACGAATATAGTCACTCTTGCCACCAGGGCCTGAGACTTTGCTGGCAATAATGAGATTGTCACGATTACCGCGTTGCTTGAGATAGTTACCTAGAATGGTTTCGGTAGCACCTTGGGTTTCAGCTTTGGGAGGTACAGGATACATTTCGGCGGTATCGATGAAGTTAATCCCTTCACCAATGGCATAGTCTAATTGTTCGAAGGCTTGAGCTTGAGTGTTCTGCTCGCCCCATGTCATTGTCCCTAAACAGATTTTACTAACATTTAAGCTTGAGTGTGGCAGACGTTTATATTCCATAATGCAACTCTCTTAATTTAAAAACCATCTACATGAAAGACCAAATAAAAAAGGCCGAATAAAGAACTATCTAATAAACAGTGACCTACTAAAAGTGACCTAATAAAAACTATCGACTTAATACACTACCCTAGTTTGGCTTGGATAGGGTGAGTAACATGGTTATTTCACAAGCATCATGGCCGGTGTCACCGAGTGGCGCCTCTATATGCTCAAATGCCAACGACTCATATAACGTTATAGCTTCCACTAAATTTGCGGTGGTTTCTAAATAGCAGGCATTAAAGCCTTGCTCAGTTGCAAAATCGATCGCTTGTAGTGCCAGTCGTCTAGCAAAGCCTTTACCGCGTAACTCTGGTGAAAAGTACATTTTTTGCAATTCACACACGCCAAGCTGACCGTTAAGTGGCGCGATCCCGCCGCCGCCGAGGATCTGTCCTTGATATTCGATGACCCAATAGCTGGCATTATCTGCTTGATATACGTCACTGAGATTATCTAAGGTGGGATCTGATACGCCATACCCCTTGTCTGCGGTGAGCCCATATTCTGCAGACACTTCTCGAATTATCTGAGCCATAGACGCATTGTCTTGGGCCGTTATCTCTCTGACGGTGTAACCAAACTGCGCTTTAGATTGCACTACCGCTTTAGTGTACTGGCCAATGGCGTTCTCTATTTGGCTTAATTGCTCGCTGGGCAGTTGCGCTATGATCTCACTAAATTGCTGATTTTGTTGTGCATCGAGTTCAACTAATTGTTTTTTACCAATGCAGGTTAGCTGTGCCATCAGGCTACGACTATCTTTCGGGTTAGTAACGGTTTTGACAAAGCCCTTTTCGACGAGATTACTTACAGCACGACTGGCATTGGATTTATCAATATTGAGTAATTCAGCCAACTGCTTTATTGAATAAGAACTTTGTCCCAATTCAACTAATGTGTGCGCTTGGACAGGCGATAGTGGTTGATTACCACAGGCGGTGTCTAACAGTCCTAATTGGCGAATGAGCTGTCTGGAAAGTCGGCGTAACTGTGAAGCTTGGCAGGGGGTATTTGGCATATATCGATTCATCAACGAAATTTAGTTGCGACTAACATCTAACCTACGGGGAATACACTATTAAATCAAGTACATTTGTGTAAGGTAATAAACTAACCGCTAATACTGGTTTGGTCAAACTGATATTTAGCTTGACCAAGTGCTGGGATAAAAAGAGATTATAAGCGATAGATCTCAGGATTAAGCATCGGGGCCATGGCAAGGATAATGGCTTGGGTGTAAATGCTTTGACGTGTGGCATGACCCTGGGTTAGCAGTGCTATGGCGCCGCCTTTTTGCTTGATATTAACGGTGTTAAACATGCTGTCCATTACATTACCCAGTTCCTCGCCTTGAGTCAGCGCATGGTACACAGGCATAGGGAGCGGCAGTAGTGCGCTGCGGCCAACACTGACTTGATCCTTGTGCGCAATGGCAATGTGGGCAAATGTTGCTGGACCATGATCAAATAGATCGACGCCGCCCTCCATCGCAAGATAGTAATCAGCTTGATAGTGATTTTGGCAGTATTTGACTCTATTGACTGCGCCGGCTTGGGTTTCAGCTTCTGTCATCGGCTGATCAGCGACCAGAGAGGGAGCATGCATGCCCTCGCACTCAATGACGACTTCAGGGAATAAGGTGGTTAACGCCGTTTTTGCTGCGCCAACTTTGACAGGGTTTTTAGAACCGACGATGACTCGAATAATGTGTGTCATGAATTGTATTACTTCTTTATCTAGGGGAGGCGAGCTACTCATTGTTTATAGCTTTTAGCGAGCATAATGTCACTGCTTAATTGAGGCTGTTTTTCAGGAGTTAACCGTTGTTCAATAAACAGGCCTACAATATTTATCTATATTAATCATTAGATTGACTAATCTGACCCAAAATATGGCGCTGAAATGGCGTGATCCGGCTCAAGAATGCCACCTGCTTTGCGGGTCGGTGTCTCTTTGTTGTCCATTGCGTGAGCTATGTCCGCGGTGTTTTTTCGTGCCTCAATGAATTTATATCAGCATTTGATTAATTAGGTGAATACCGTGTTAAATCTAGGTTCGATTGGGTTATCGAACTGCAGTAAAAATGAAAATTGATGACGTAAAATTAGCGACGGAGTTCGCATTATCGCTATATTATGAAAATTAATTACAGAATATGCATCCAGATCAATTTATAGACCCAGCATTAGGATTACCTTATGCGCGAAATTACTCCTTAGATATAAATCTACTGGTGTTCGAAAACACCTTTAAGGTAAAGCTAATGCAAAAAGACACAATCAGTACACAAGAAGTGGCCCAAAACGAAGTAGCAGCGACAACCACGCTGCCTTGGACACGACAAGATACGACTTGGATGTTGAGTTTATTTGGCACCGCAGTGGGTGCTGGCATTTTATTTTTGCCAATTAATGCTGGAATGGGTGGCTTTTGGCCACTAGTCTTAATGGCCGCAATTATTGGCCCAATGACCTACCTAGCCCACCGTGGCTTATCGCGCTTTGTTTGTTCATCGAATAAGCCAGGCAGTGATATTACAGATGTAGTAGAAGAGCATTTCGGTGTTGGTGCAGGTAAAGCCATTACCATGCTGTACTTCTTCGCGATCTATCCCATTGTTTTAATCTACGGTGTGGGTATTACTAACACCGTTGATAGTTTTATTGTTAATCAGCTAGGCATGGATTCACCACCACGCTTTATTCTGTCGGGCGCACTTATCATTGCAATGATGTCTGTCATGGTTGCCGGTGAGAAGTTTATGCTTAAAGTGACTCAGCTTTTGGTTTACCCATTAGTTGCTATCTTGGCATTCATGTCTTTCTACCTTATCCCAGATTGGAAAATGGATGCACTAAACGTAGTGCCTAGCACCGGTGCTTTCTTAGGTACAGTTTGGTTAACCATTCCAGTGCTTATCTTTGCTTTTAACCATTCACCTGCAATTTCACAGTTCTCAGTGGCATTAAAACGTGAACATGGCCAAAATGCAGCACGCAAAGCAGACAACATTTTACGTAACACCACCATGATGTTAGTCGGTTTTGTGATGTTATTTGTGTTCTCTTGTGTATTGTCACTGTCGCCAGCACAACTTGCTGAAGCGAAAGCAAACAACCTGCCGATTTTGTCTTACTTAGCAAACGTCCATGACAGCGGTTTTGTCAGTTACTTTGGTCCGCTTATCGCTTTTGTGGCGATTATCTCCTCTTTCTTTGGTCACTATATGGGTGCCACTGAAGGCATGAAAGGGATTATCAATAAGCAGCTACGTAGCAGCAAAAAAGAAGTATCAGAGAGCAAAGTTAATAAGTTTATTTTAGGCTTCATGTTCTTCACTATCTGGGCAGTTGCCATTATTAACCCTAGCATTCTAGGCATGATTGAAGCATTAGGTGGCCCGGTTATCGCGGCGATTCTTTACCTTATGCCTATGTATGCGATTCATAAAGTGCCTGCTTTAGCGGCATACCGTGGTCGAGTGAGCAACATCTTTGTGGTGATTGCGGGTCTACTTTCTATGACGGCTATCTTGTTTGGCTTGACGTCATAAATTGTAAGTACGACTCGGGTGTCTATCGCTGTACTTAACGGCATTAATACCCGAGCTTTTAGTGACAACGCTGCATCAATGTTTGACCCAGGGTTAAAAGATCTTTTAACCCTTCCTCCTTTCCCGAGGTAATTCTATGTTTAGCGCATTTGATATTTTTAAGATAGGTGTGGGCCCGTCGAGCTCTCACACTGTCGGGCCGATGAAGGCTGCCAAAGAGTTTATCGACGATTTACATCAAGCGGGTCAGTTCAATAACGTGACTCGCCTGAGTGTTGAAATTTTTGGATCTTTGTCGTTAACAGGCAAGGGTCACCATACTGATATCGCCATCATTATGGGCTTAGGTGGCAATACACCTGATAAAGTCGATATCGATGCAATTCCCCATTTTATTGCTCAAGTGGAACAGACTGAAAAGTTACCCATGGGCAAGGAGCAACGCTTAGTCGATTTTGGTCATGATGCGATTGTTTTTCATAACTATGCTTTGCCAATGCACGAGAACGGCATGACGCTACACGCATACGCTGGTGATGAAGAAGTCATGAGCAACACCTATTATTCCATAGGTGGCGGCTTTATCGTTGAAGAAGCTCAGTTTGGCAAGGAAGTACAAAATCCAATTGCCGTGCCATATCCGTACAACTACGCAGATGAATTACTCGCTATCTGTGAAGAAACGGGCATGAGCATCAGCACGATTATGTTTAAAAATGAGCTGGCGTTTAATAGTGAAGCCGATATCTATCAAGGCTTTGCTGATGTGTGGCAAACCATGTATGCGGCAATTGAAAAAGGCTGCCAGACGGAAGGGGTGTTGTCTGGACCACTGCGGGTACCACGTCGTGCTCCTGCGCTGCATCGTCAACTGCTAACGGGGGAGCGTCTGTCACGAGATCCAATGGAGATTGTAGATTGGATTAATGTGTTTGCAATGGCTGTCAGCGAAGAGAATGCGGCTGGTGGTCGAGTAGTAACATCGCCGACCAATGGTGCAGCGGGCATCATTCCTGCCGTGTTAGCTTACTATGACAAGTTTATTAAACCTGTCGGTCCGCAAGATTATACCCGCTTCTTTTTAGCTGCCGCTGCCATCGGCTCTTTGTATAAGCGCAATGCTTCAATTTCTGGTGCTGAAGTTGGCTGTCAGGGCGAAGTCGGCGTAGCGTGTTCTATGGCCGCAGCGGGTCTGGCTGAGATTATGGGCGGCAATGCGATACAAGTGTGTATGGCGGCTGAGATCGGTATGGAGCATAACTTAGGGCTGACCTGCGATCCCGTTGCAGGCCAAGTGCAAGTGCCCTGTATTGAACGTAATGCGATTGCTGCGGTAAAAGCGATTAACTCTTCACGGATGGCGATGCGTCGAAACTGCCAGCCAAAAGTGAGCCTAGATAAAGTGATCGCGACCATGTATGAAACAGGCAAAGATATGCATGTTAAGTACCGCGAAACTAGTCAGGGTGGATTGGCTATAAAAGTCACCAGTATTTGTGGTTAATCGCCTCAGGTGACTCTGGTGATAAAAAATAAGCAAAAGGCCATCAATTGATGGCCTTTTTTGATGGCGATGATTGAAAAAAGGAGGTTATTTCTCTTCGTACATAAGGTAATAACTTTGTTCCATTCCTAGTGCGCTATAGGTCTTCTGCGCGTTAGTATTATCTTGCTCGACATACAGTCTAAAGCTAGCAGCACCGCCATTTTTAGCGGCAATATCCTTAACCGCTTGATAGAGTTTATTGTAGATCCCTTGGCGTCTACTCTCTGGGCGAATATAGACACTTTGGATCCAGTAGTAGTCTTTTGCACGCCAGTCACTCCACTCAAACGTCACCATTAATGATCCTGCTATTTCGCCATCGACTTCGGCGACCAGATAAAAGCCCTTTTCTGGCGATGTGAGCAGTGTATTAACGCCCTTGGTTAGCACGTCGGTGTCCAGTGCAAGCTCTTCTGTTTCCAGTGCCATCGCTTGATTGAAGTTTATTAGCGCCGGTAAATCGGTAGCTTGGCCTTTACGAATGTTCATCTGTTATCCCTTTTTTTTGCGGTCACTTTAACATGGGAAATGGTGAGGAAACTGTAATTTTTTGATTTTATCGATGGATTGACATTCGACTAAAGTCTAGCTCTGCTACACTTTTTTTAGAGTTAAAAAAAGTTGAGGTTATGATGGATAACACTCCCCCTTCCCATGATAAAGAGCGCCATGTTGAATGCGAACAACCGCTTAAAAGCTTTAAACCTATCAATCACCCGCGTCACTTCTTGGCGACCCTATTGACCTTTGGCGTATGGGGATTAGTTTGGTGGTGGCTTATTCTGCGGTCAGAGGGAAAACATAAGCAGTTCTTCAGTGGCTTTGATGATGCCTACTGGAGTTATTTGATGGAGCGAGATCAGCCGCCAGCCGCACTGCACAAGATGCATTTCTCAAAAAATGAGAAAAACTCAAAATTTGAGGCCTAAAATTACGGATCCCTCACTGGTATAGCCATTTCTGTTGCGACTAATCTATCGAATGGCGCAGCGTGATACAGATCATCCCTGCCATTTAGTGGCTATGCTAAACTGCCGCGTTATTTTTCAAGCAAGCATTTGCTTGTGTCTTCCTCTCCAATTGTCGCAAGGTTAAATTATGTCAAAACAACAAACTTCACTTTTTGCTAAAGTGTGGTCACGCTGGATGTCAGTGCCATTATGGCTGCAGATCATGATTGGTATGCTGCTGGGGATCTTAACCGGCATCGGTTTTGGTGAGCAAGCGACCGTATTAAAGCCAATTGGAACCCTGTTTGTTAATACCATTAAGATGCTGATTGTACCGCTGGTATTTTGCTCGCTGATTGTCGGCGTCACGTCTATGCAAGATACGGCCAAAATGGGGCGTATTGGTTTTAAGTCATTTGCCTTCTATTTAGGCACCACCTCAATTGCGATTACAGTCGGCCTCGCAGTAGGTCACTTTTTGCAACCAGGTAAAGGCCTAAATATGGTCGCAGAACCCTCTGATGAGGTCATTAAAGCGGTGCCGTCGGTAATGGAGACCTTGATTAATATCATACCGACTAACCCGGTTGCTGCGCTAGCCAGTGGTCAGATATTGCAAGTGATCGTATTTGCGGTTGCGCTTGGCGTGGCTCTGGTGCTTATTGGTGACCATGGTAAGCCGGCGATAAAAGTATTCGAAAGCCTAGCTGAAGCGATGTACAAGCTGACCGACATGGTGATGAAACTTGCACCTTACGGCGTATTTGGTCTTATGGCATGGGTTGCTGGCGAATATGGCGTTGGGATGTTGATGCCATTGATTAAGGTCATTGTGGCCGTGTATATCGGCTGCTTCCTGCATATCGTCGGCTTCTACAGCATCGTATTGACCGTTTTTGGCAAACTAAACCCAATACAGTTCTTTAAAGGGATCAGTAATGCCATTGCGGTGGCATTCACCACTTCAAGCTCCGCGGGTACCTTGCCTGTCAGTATGAAGTGCGCCAATGAGTACTTGGGGGTCAATAAGAAGATCTCTAGCTTTGTATTGCCGCTGGGAACCACCATCAATATGGATGGCACCGCGCTTTATCAAGGCGTGACGGCACTGTTTGTGGCGCAAGCCTTTGGTATCGATCTAAGCTGGGTTGACTATATTACTATTATCCTTACCGCGACCTTAGCCTCTATTGGCACTGCGGGTGTGCCTGGTGCGGGTTTGGTGATGCTAACACTGGTGCTAACCACGGTTGGTTTGCCGTTAGAGGGCGTTGCGTTGATTGCAGGTATCGACCGTGTGCTTGATATGGCTCGCACCGTAGTGAATGTGTCTGGTGACTTAGTCGCAACCACGGTAATCGCTAAATCTGAAGGTGAACTCAACGTAGAGCATTACAATGCGGGCGCAGAAGAGAGCGCTGAAATAGCAGAGAAGTTAAACACATAATCGCTAGAACGGGTATATACAGTTAGATAGAAATAAAAAAACCGCCCATTGAGGCGGTTTTTTATTGCTTAGTGAATCGAGGTTATCAGAGCATCGATTACTTTTTACTGAGTATTAATAACGTTTTATTGTCCGCATCTTGCAGCAATAATTTACCTTTCGAGAGTTTTCCTTGGCTGATAGCTGGCATCGCCTGCATCACGCGTTGCTCTTGCGCCATTAGGGCATCGACACAGGCTTTCATAGTGTGGCCAGCGGGTTGCAGCTGCAGCGATTGGCCTGATAAAACATAACTACCAAAGAAATTATTGCAGCTATTGTTGCCGGTTAACTTACCTTCTGCTTCGAAAGTCAGTTGAGCTGGGCTATAGTCGATAACAGCTTGACCGTTTGCGACCTCAATATGCCATGTACCTTCAATGGCTAAATCCTCAATTTGGGCTTGCGGAGATGATTGGCATGCGGATAAACCCAGTAGCAAACTTGCTACGATAAAGGATTGTTTTATCATGTTACGGATCCAAAGTGATTAATATCGATATATTGTGAGTATTCTAGCTCAAAATCAACCGAAATAAGGCGATTGTTAGTGCAAAAAAATGTAATTAATTACCTAAAAATGCTGCATTGGGTCGGATTAAGTATGTTGTTATGCGGCGTTGGGCTGTTTTTCTTTACGGAAATGCCGCAACAAGTCACTGGAATGATGCTTATTGCCAGTTTAGCGGGTTTGGGGATGGTGATGATGTCTCCCTTTCCCATTGCGCTGTTTCTACAATGGGCTAGGGAGCAAACACCTGATCAGTAGGGCTTGCTGGCTAATGATTGGCGGCGCAGTTCGAGATCGTCCTCAGCTGCTTGTTGCATTGGCATTAGTGATTGATGAGCATCCGGGGTAAAAAAGCTTTTACCCACAAGGATAGTCAACTTTCCGGCTGCTTTAGTGATCTGCTTTCGCAGACGTGCGATTAACGTCTCCAGATTCGATTCACTGTCGACAAAAGCCAAAATGATGAACTTATTTTCGTCGATGCGTGCTGACATATCAGCTTCTCGTAAGCAGTCGGAAATGATGCTGGCTAATAGACGCGCTTTTTGCGACTGAGATAGCGGCAAAGTTCGCAGCAGTGGATTGTCGACCATTTCAATGATGATAATCCCAGCATGAGAGCCAAAACGTCGACTTAAACTCAACTGCCTTGGCGCCATGAGACCAAAGCCATAGGGGTTGAGCATTTGCGTGGTTTCATCCTGAAACGACAAGCGTTGCACTTGCTGCATTAAGTACACTTGCTTAAGTTCGCCTTGCAATAAAGCGCGCACAGATTCAATCACGGTTAACGAAGCAGATGACGCTTGAGTGGTATTAGGATCACAGATTAAAATACAGCCAAACACCCGACCATCAGGCCAAGATAGCTGCAAACTCAATACTTGCTCGTAGTGTGAGAACTGCTCACCAATCTCATTAGGGTTCAATGTACTTGTGCCGTAGCTACTGCTTGAGCTCACGGCATCAATTAGCGGTGACTTTAGCAGTAGTAAGCCTGTTTTCAGTGAATTATCAGCCTGCCTTTTCCCACAAACTATTTGCGCGTCTTGAGCTGAAAACTGCACGATAAGGCTGGTTTTTGAACCATACAAGTCGTTAAGCAGATCGACTTGTTGTTGCCATCTTGGGATGCTTACCGCTGAGTGTTCTTGTTCTCTTAGCCAAATATTCTGATCGATAGGTTGAGTTAACATTTTTAAACTCGCTAGTGATTATTTCCGCCTGAAAATGGACATTGAATAATGTATGGGTGACGCAATACTATACTGCGTTTTTTAAGTTGTTCAAATGTAAAGTTGTTAAAATTGTGAGCTATTTTTGTCTAATTTGTGCTAAGCGGGTCACTCTCGTAGCTTTTGTATATTTTATATGGATACTGGGCACGGTTTTAGCGGGATAAACTTGATATAATACGGTTATGATTAGTGTTTTTACTCCAAAAACGACATGAAAAACAATATTAATGTTCGGATAGCAACAGCGACAGATATCCAATCTCTAGCGGCGTTAGAGCAAAGCCAATTGCAGGATGAGCTGTCAATTGAGCAGCGTAATAATAGCTTAGATGGGCAGTCGTTTAGCCAAACCGATTTAACCTGTCTGGTGACGCAACACTGGGTGGTTGTCGCTGAGTTCGATAAGCAGATTATTGGTTATGTTATTGCGGGGCGTTGGGCTTTTTTTAAGCAGTGGCCTATCTATCGTAATTTGCTTAATCGCTTATCAAAAATTGAGTACGATAAGGCTAAATTGACTGAAAAAAACTGTTGTCAGTACGGGCCTATTTGGATTGCGACTGCATACCGTGGCCAGGGCATCTTTGAAGCGCTAGTTCAGTTCATCAGAAAAGCCGTTTCGAAACAGTTGCCTTATATGGTGACCTTTATCGCTGAAGATAATGCCGGCTCATTTGCAGCCCATACGCGCAAAGCTGGAATGCAAGTGGTCGACTTTATTAGTTTTGATGAGCGCGACTACTACCTGCTTGTATTGCCTACTACCGACTATTTTTTCTAAGGATTATTATGTTGTCTGAATCTGTTGCCACTATTTTCTCGCCGTATCTGTCACTAAACTTGTCTGGGTTTGATAACCTTAAATTGGTTGTCGCGGTATTGACCGAAAAGGGCGAAGAGTGCCACGCCTTAACAGCGGACATGATGGTTGATGAAAAGCAGGAAAGCAGTTATCTAGTGCGTTGGCATAAGCACTTTATCTATTGTGGTCGCACTAACTCCTATGGCAATAAGATAGATGAAGTGGGCGATTTAGCCATTATCGATGCAGCATCGATAGAGGTACTGCAGCCACCGGTTTTGTCGATGCAGCAGGTGTCGTTTATGTGTATGGAAAATTCACATTTTGACCATTGTTAGATGTACTTTGTGCTGAAAGCTATTCAGCTTTTTTAAGATATCAAGCTGCGCTTGAGCTTTAAGTTAGACTGCGTCTAACAACTAAAGTCGTGGCGCTTCGGCCACAATCGGGTAAGAAGGACTGCTCGTCTGATGTGCGTTACCTTCAGATCAAAGTGGTTCCAATGACCTGCGGTCGGCGTATGTGCAGACGCAACAGAGACTCGCTGCGAGTACGTCCTTGTAAGCTCAACGAAATCATCCTTGATTTCGAAGGCCTCAGCCGCATCTACAGTGGGTTATAAAAGCGCAAACTTTCAGGAGCGAAAATAGAGCGAAAATAGAGCCATCCATAGTTAATTGCACATTTTGCCCGCTCTTACTAAGCTTTAGGTATTGCTGAAGTAGGAGGTTGTTATGCCCCGTCCCAGAAGAACTCAAATTAGTATTGAAGATACGCCTTGGTACCATGCTGTATCGAGGTGCGTACGTAAAGCATGGTTGACCGGAGTCGACCCCAATACAGGGCAATCCTACGAACATCGACGTGATTGGGTTGAGTCTCAGCTGCTTAAGCTTGCTGGCGTTTTTGCAATTGATATAGCAGCTTATGCGGTAATGAGTAACCATCTTCACCTAGTGCTGAAGATAGATATTGAGTTAGCGAATAACTGGACAGATAGAGAGGTCGTTGAGCAGTGGCATCAGCTGTTCAAGGGAACTGAGCTGACACAAAGGTTCGCAAAAGGCGAGCTAGTTGAAGAGCAGAACCTGTCACCATTAAGACATTCAATTGCACAGTACAGAAGTCGATTAAGCGATATTTCCTGGTTTATGAGGTGCTTAAATGAGCCTATTGCTAGAATGGCCAACAAAGAAGATAAGTGTACAGGCCGGTTTTGGGAGGGGCGGTTCAAGTCCCAAGCGCTACTGGACGAGGCCGCGGTCCTAACCTGTATGGCTTACGTTGACTTAAACCCTATTCGCGCCAAAATGGCACAAACAGCCAAACAATCAGATTACACCAGTATTCAAGCCCGTATAAAGGCGGCGCTTAATGGTGAACAGCCCAAGTCTTTGCTGCCATTTATCGGTAATGAACGGTTGAATCAACCAAAAGGGATAAACTTCGAACTACGAGATTACCTGCAGCTAGTAGACGAAACGGGCAGAATAATTCGTGAAGACAAACGGGGCAGTATCTCAGGAAATTCAGCTAAGATATTAAACCAATTGAATATATCAACGGAAAATTGGATAAAGTTGACCTCCGAATTTGGTAAAATATTTCACGGCCCTGTAGGCACAACCCAAGAGCTTACAAATTACTGCGAACATCTACAGAAACGGCGTCGTCATTTTGCTAGGTGCTGTAAATATCTAGAAGATGGCTAATAGCCATTAGCTGCTATCACTAACTTCTTCCAACTACTTTTCCCTCATGAGTTCACCAGCCTTGCCTGAAAATCACCATGTTCTTGTCAAATAACTGAAATTCACGGCTTTCAGTCCTTAGTCTAAGCCCTTGCCTGATGAGTCGAGCCTATTGAAGCCGCGAGAGTTGAAAGCTTTGGTTTGTAGCGCTATATTGTTGATTTATTGTGGGTGGCTTTGTTTATTTTATTGGTGGCTTTGTTTATTTCGCACTAACTCTTACGGCAATAAGATCGATGAAGTGGGCGACTTGGATACGATTAATCCTGAATCTATAGAGGTACTGCAACCACCAGTGTTATCGATGCAACAAGTTGAGTTTATGTGCATGGAGAATGCACATTTCGACCATTGTTAGAGGTGTTTTTTGGCTGAAAACGTTTTAGCTTTTTTAAGCTACCAAGCAGTGCTTGACCTCTAAGTTAGACTGCGTCTAACAACTAACGTCGTGGCACTGCGGCCACTTCACAGCATCAAGCTGCGCTTGACCAAGGTCGTGCAGCTTCGTCCATTCTTGTAATCAAGAGTCGAGCCAAGGGGCAAAGCGCTTGCGCCCGCTCTTGACTTCATAAAAGTCAAACTCTCAGCGCCCCAGACCTCGATAGCTCATTTATCCATTATTGCTCATACAAAGAAAAATCTAAGTCAAGGTCGTGGCGCTTCGGCCATTCTTGTAATAAAGAGTCGAGCCAAAGGGTAAAGCGCTTGTCCCCGCTCTTGATTTCATAAGAGTCGAACCCTCAGCCCCCGGCGAAATTTCTGAAAAGCGAAATTTCCAACGGGGGAGATTAGATTCTGTTGTTAGTAAAGTTGAGGTTAGTTAATGGTAACCGTCCGGCCAAGTACATCTTCAGCTTACCGCTTTGAAGTTCTATCTTAACAACTGACTATTACATCAGGAGTTAATATGGCTAAACGTTCTCATGCGGATTGGACG
>NZ_JAKIKR010000019.1 GCF_023284025.1 Shewanella abyssi
AAGTGCGGAACGAGAAAAAGAACCTTGGTTGCTGGCAACCTCACTGTGTAGCAAGAGCGATAACGCTAAAAGCATTGTTAAGATTTATGCAACAAGAATGCAGATAGAGGAGAGCTTTAGAGACGTGAAAACGGGCTTGAAAATGAATGATAGTGGCTCAAGGCTCCTGCATAAACTAAGCGTTCTACTACTCATAGCCTGCCTGTCTCAATTCATGCTGTACCTTCTCGGATTGGCTGTCAAAGCAGCTAATAAACATCGGCAATACCAAGCAAACTCTATCAAACATCGAAATGTGTTATCAAACCAGTTTATAGGGCTAAGAGCCTACAAAGACAGCCATTTAAAGTTGCTGAAGTCTCATTGGCGAGCAGGGATTAAGACGCTGCAGGATTTAGTTAGGGAGCCACAAGCATCCTATTAAATTCGTGGGGATCCCTCAGACTCTGACCCCAATAGTTTACTCTGATCTCAATTGTTAGTAGCGTAACTGATAGTAAAGGCAACTCATACGGCTGGCAGTCAAATTAAAGGGCAACGATTTAGCAACTTCCAATCTATTGCAGCCACAAAAAAGCCTTTCATAGAGAAAGGCTTTTTCGCTATCACTCTGCTGTTTTTAACTGCATATCAAAATAGTAGATTCATTGTTGGCTCGTGTCATGCAACTGAAGAGTCTCAATCCGTTCAGTTAATTCAGGATGAGTGCTCGCCCAACCGGGAATATCCACATCGTGACCGTCATCCAATGCTTGATAAAGCTGCACCAGTGATGCAGTACTTTGGTACCAGCGCTGTAGGTATGTTGCCGCAAATTCATCAGCTTCGCGCTCATGCTGGCGCGAATAACTTAAGCTGGTGCCCAGCACGGTAAAACTGACTAAGATGTCAGAAATGCCGCTGGTCTCGCCCACGATTAACGCTGCACTTATCGACAAGATAGCTGATTGCACTAAATTGGTCAGAATATGCCGCTGCTGTATATGGCCCAGTTCATGTAACACCACAGCTTCAAGTTGGGCGTCATTAGCGGCAAGATTGACCATAGCATCGGTCAAAATAACGTGACCGTCAGCAAGTGCAAATGCGTTAGCCATCTCACCAGTGTGGCGTAACATTAGCTTAGGTGTCTGCGAGAATGCCGCCGTATGAGGGTCTAGCTTTTCAACCGTAGCACTGAACATCTGCTGCAATTGAGCCTGCCGCTCTGGTGCTAATTCAGACGCTTCAAAACCCATATCATCGAGCATGGTCAAACTATGCTCGCCCACTTCGCGCTCAACTGACACAGGTAGCATATGTGCAACCACCTTAGCGGCAGCTGGCACCCCATAAACAAACGTCGCGTAGCCCACGATAGCAGTAAACACAGTTGCCAATATGATCAGCGCAAGATTAGCCTCTAATTTTGCAATCAGGGGTGTTGAGCTATGCTGCGCAATCCAGCGATTAAGCCGCTGCGGTTCATTACAAACAAAGACAAAGCCACCATCAAAGGTAATGGTGCGAGCCATTGCCCCGATACTTCGACTCAACAAAGCATGCTCTAACTGACATTGAGTATTACAACACTCACTGCTTAATGTCAGTTGACCATGACTCCCTAACAGCAAAGATGCTGGGTGTTTGCTCGAATTTTTAGGCCCAAGAACATGCCCATCAACTTGATGATTCACCTAATAATCCTTGTTAGATAATGCCGAGATTAATGTCAAACGCATCGGCGACTTCATCCGCAATAGCGCTGCTGGTGGTTGCATTATGATCATCGACACTAAATTGGTTTAGATCACCTTCAACAGCCGTGACTGAGCTCATGTAACGCGCGGTGCGAACCGCCACCCACGCACGACCTAGACCGAGGGTGGAGACTGTAATCAGTAAGTTAGTCAGGATAAGTCCAAAAAAGCTTGCCACTTTCATGGCCGATACCAGTTGTAATTCGTCATCAAGCTTGGTTTGGTTAAACAGATAATTTCGAGTACAAACCCTGACGTAAGCGGCAATAATCACAGTCAACAATAAGAAGCCAAAGTAGCCGCCAAAGATATATATCAACATTGACGGATCACTCTTTAAGTCCTCCTCACCAGCTCCTGCAAAAACGGCCATCAAGCTACTACCAATACCTGAAGCGTATGCCACTGCAACTAAGCCAGCGATTATTGCTGTAAATATCGCTGCTGCTGTTAAGCCAATTTTTACGTATTCGCGTACCTGCAGGCTTGCGTTGAATGGCTTGCCACCATAGCGATAACCATTGACGATATATTGGCTAAAGCCCACGGTAACCCATGCATAGGTCAATGCCGTCGCCACCACAAAAAATAGCAGTCCCAGCCCAATACCCACGCTAGCCATACTGTCGGACATTGCTTTAAAGCCAACCACGAGAGCCACGGTGCCACCAATGATAATGGCATAAGCAATCAGGGGTTTGAGTAGGAGGTTAATATAAGCGCCGCCGTAACCACCCTTAAAATCGAAACGGACATTACGAAAACGCGTCACTCGTGCATCGAAACGGGCATTCCTTACGGCAAGGAAAGGCACGATGAAAGCAATCAAAACAGCCGTTACACCACCCGCTAAAGGATGAGTTACGTTCAAGACACTCCAACCAATAACGACGACAAGTGCAATCATGCGACCAATGAGTAGCTGCATTGGTTGCGCTAAATACTCGAATCGGTCGCCATCAAGCTCAGTGTTACCATAAAAATAATTATTGGTTCTGACTTTCGCCCACGCAGAGTAGATACCTAACGTAACAATACTCAGCAGCACATTAACGATCCAAATCCCGAAGAATTCAGTACCATTGCCGTGGAATTTAAATTGCGAGGTTTTTTCTACTGTTACATTATTTGAAGATGAGTCAACTGAGCTCATTTTATTTTCCTTCCGTTGGAAATCCAGGTCACAATTAGAACGACAAATGCACAATAAATCAACAGCTTTTACAACTGATCAAGTAAATATATCAAACAGCCTGCCACCATTGAAATCGCATTTGTTCTCTATGACAGTGACAACAACCAGTTCCAACCCAGCCTCGAGTTAAGCTAAGCCACAAAGTGACGCTGAGGAGATTAACGAACTTAATGCCAACAGCGGGCTATAATTAGGCATCCAAAAGTCACTATACTATTGGAGACCACATGCCATATCACTCAACTTGCCACGCTAAACGCTCCATTCTTTACCTCAGCTGTATCCTACTCGCGAGTTACCACAGCCCATTACAAGCTAAACCCAACGACAAGTCAGACATAAAAATACGCGGTAAATCAATGAAATTCTCACAACAGCAAGTCTCTGCTCAGCGTATTGCTAAGGAGGACTCTTTGCAGAAAGCCAGCTCATCAACTAAAAAATCCTCCAAGAGAAAGTCGGCTAAAAGTAGTGGTTTTATCGACCCATTAACCCTATTTGATTACAGCCATTGGTGGGCCAGTGATGGCTGGCACAATGGTTTTCCGTTTGTTAACCGCTGGCAAGCCGATGCCATTAGCCACAGTAGTGAGGGGATGCAACTCACCTTGAGTAACCATGGATCATTAGCGGCTCCTGACTGGGTCTCGGGCGAGCTACGCAGCCATGAGTACCGAGGTTATGGCTGTTATGAGGTCAATATGAAACCTGCCGCACGTGCAGGTGTGGTCAGTAGCTTCTTCCTATTTGCCAGCCCCTACGATGTTGCCTCTAATGGCAATGGGCTGCACCATGAGATTGATATTGAATTTCTCGGCGATAACACCAACTTCATGCAGATCAACTTCTGGCGCAATGGTGAGCCTGCAGCGGGTGAAAATGCCTTACTTATCCCTCTGCAATTCGATGCTGCATTAGATTTTCACCGTTACGGTATCCGTTGGTCAGCGGGTAAAATTCAGTGGTATGTCGATGGTTTATTAGTGCATCAAGTTAACGCTAGCGAGAATGCTTATATTCCCACAACCAGCGAATCAACCCTGATGGCGATGATGAATATCTGGGCCACCCATGAGGATATATCCACCTGGGCAGGGGAGTTTGATCCCGAGTTAGGCTCGAGTCACAGTGAGTATAAGGATTTTAGCTATCAGACTTTGAAACAATGTCAGCTTTAGTTGCGACTGACGTCGCTCTAAGTTGAATGTTATCTTCAAGCACAGGTGCAAAACGATACATTTGTGGTTCCAATGGCCTGCGGCCAGTGCATGTGCAGACACTGCCGTGACGCGCTGCAAGTCCATCTGACCTCCAAGGACGGAGGGAATGCCAAATTCTGTCTGGAACAGAATTGGCCTTGGAAGCTCGGCCATGACGAATAACATCCTTGTTAAAAAGCCAGTTCGGCATCCATCCCTCTCGTTCGAGAACTTGATAACTTCGTTATCTCTCACCAGGTCATAGACGGTCACGGCCGCATCTACACTGGGTTTGAAAAGCGGAATCTTCTAGCACCAGTGTGTGCTATTTACTAAAGTTTACTCTGATCCCAATGACCTTATAGCTCTCTTGCCCAAGATGAAAATAATGAACTTGATAGCCTGATTAGCTCTATATATTCTGCTTGGCCACCAACAAACTATTAAAGGAATAATATGAAAAAGGCAATAACCAGACTATTAACAACATCTAGCTTTGCACTACTTGTCATCGTAAGCGCAGCAAATGCTACTCATGTTTCAGAGACTACCTGTACAAATGGCTGTGTTGTAACAACAAATTCAGACGAAGGAACGACAACAACTGAAGATTGTTGTGGTGGAAGGACTACAACTGTTTATCGTAATCACGATGGTGATGGTGGTGCTGATGGTCGTACTGGTGAAAGTGGTAATTAGGTTTAGTGTGCGCCTATGAATAAGCCTAGCGCATCATTAATATGTGGGACTAGTGCATTTTCATTTCTGTAAATGCACTATTTAAGTAAGGATTACTATGAAAAACATAATTATATTAATAATGGCTGCATTACTCATCGGCTTAGGGTATCAATATTATTTTATTGATGAGTCTAGCGGGGCTCACAATCATGGTGAGGCACCATTATCAGAAATTGAAAATATAAAACAGACGAAGGAAAATTCAAAGCGAGCCCCCCTTCATGCTAATTTTAAACGAAAATCACTCGGAAATGATATTGCAACAGCACATGACTCCTTACATCAACATTTAGACAAGCAGAAAGAACACCACCATATCTCTGATAATATAAAGCAAGCTCTGTGTGAAGATGAGCTTATACATCAAGCCTGCGTGATTAAGCAAAACCTTGATATACAGAAAGTAATCATCGATGAGTTAAGTCATAATGTAAAAGCTGATGAGATCTCTGTTATTTTAGCTAGTAACAATTTCCAGAATGTGATGGAGACATTATCAGCGAGTAAAGTGGAGCAAGCTTCATTTGAACGTGAATATAAATTGAATGACCGTATCGATAACTTTATAAGCAACAATCAAACTATAGTAGTAGATAGATTAGCTTGTGGAGACATCGCTTGCGCCACCTCTATTTATTATCAGGAAGTAAGTGATTGGGAAGCATTTTCAAAATCGTTCTTAAAGGAGGACGACGGCACAGCAAGCATAGGTAACCTATTTATTGCTCATTTAGACCGGCTGGAAGGTCAAGAAACTAGAATATTATTTTTACCCAATAATAATTCTGCCGTGGTAAAGCGTATAAAAAAATAAATAAATTGGAAACAATTGGGGTCAGCGTAACTGTCTACCCCATAGTTCCCTCTTTCACAACCCCAATATTAAACACCACTCATAAGTCTAAGCACCCGACTCATAGATACCTATCTTCCCCGTTGGAAATTTCGCTGTTTAAATTTCGCCGGGGCGCAGAGGGTTTGACTCTTATGAAACCAAGAGCGGGTACAAGCACTTTACCCCTTGGCTCGACTCTTAATGACAAGAATGGGCGAAGCGCCACGACTCAGGTCAAGCGCAGCTTGACGCTTGAATACAGTGGTTCCAATGGCCTGCGGCCAGCGCATGTGCAGACATGCCTGAGACTCGCTGCAAGCACATCCGTGTGAGCTCAACGAAAACATCCCTGTTTTCGACGGCCTCAGGCATATCTACACTGGGTTTGAAAAGCGTAAACTCCCGGCATTTGAGTTCTTAATTTAAAACCACAAAAGTCACTACTCTGTATAGCCTGCAGAACACGCCAATCTCCCCCGTTGGAAATTTTGCTTTTTAAATTTCGCCGGGGCGCTGAGGGTTTGACTCTTATGAAACCAAGAGCGGGTACAAGCACTTTACCCCTTGGCTCGACTCTTAATGACAAGAATGGGCGAAGCGCCACGACCTTGACTTTATCTCTAAAAGATCAAGCGCAGCTTGATGCACTTGCCCTTAACCCTAATCATCAAATAAATTCAAAACCCAAAAACTCATAACCTTAGCTAAACTTACCTCAGCCCGCATTGGAATTTAGGGCTATCCACCACTAAACAAAAGGATTTGTTAATGGCACTTGCCTGTGTTGCAACCCGCGCCAGTTGTGGCGTCGACGCCCCTCCCGTCACTGTCGAAGTCCATTTAAGTAATGGCTTACCTGCCTTTTCTTTAGTCGGACTCCCCGAAGCCTCAGTAAAAGAAGCCAAAGAGCGGGTGCGCAGCGCACTGATTAACGCTGGATTTGAGTTCCCAATGCGCCGCATTACCGTTAACTTAGCGCCAGCTGACTTGCCAAAACAGGGGGGCCGCTATGATCTGCCGATTGCCATTGGCATTCTCGCGGCCTCAAAACAAATTCCACCCAAGTCGATTGAACGACATGAGTTTGTCGGTGAACTGGCCCTCTCAGGCCATGTACGTTATTGCCCAGGAATACTGCCGGTGATTGTGGCTGCGAGCCAAGCAAACAACCGCCTAATACTGCCGATTGATAATCGAGCCGATGCCGAATTAGTGGGTTTCGACAAAGTACTATTTGCCACTCACCTGCAATCATTAGCCGCTTACCTGCACGGTCAGTCTGAGTTACCCAGCATTGACCTTGGACTGGAGTGGATTACACCGACGCCCGACATTAGCAGCAACAGCAACAATACCAGTAACTGCCTCAGTGAAGTGATAGGCCAGCAACACGCGAAACAAGCATTAGAGATAGCCGCCGCAGGCAACCACAACCTACTGATGCTGGGTCCACCCGGTACAGGCAAAACCATGCTCGCCAGTCGCATGATGCAGCTATTACCCCCTCTGAGTTACGAAGAGGCGCTTGAAGTCGCCTCTATTCGCTCTGTTGCCGGACAAAATATGCAGCGGCAGCAATTCTATCAACGGCCTTTTCGGAGCCCGCACCATACCAGTTCGGCTGTTTCATTGGTGGGTGGTGGCGCCATACCAAAACCGGGGGAAATATCCCTCGCCCATCGCGGGGTACTGTTTCTAGATGAAGTGGCTGAGTTTCCACGCAAAGTACTCGATTGCCTGCGCGAGCCGATGGAAACGGGTGAGGTGAGCATTTCTCGTGCCGCGGCCAAGCTTAATTTTTTATGTCGCTTTCAGCTGGTGGCGGCCATGAATCCCAGCCCCTGCGGCGATGTGAATAATGCCAGAGCCAGCAATGAGCAGATCATCCGTTATTTATCTAAATTGTCAGGGCCGTTTCTCGACCGCTTTGATTTAACCATTGATGTCCCAAAACTGCCTTTAGGGGCGCTCAATAGCAGTGATACTCACGCTGAAACCAGTGCGACTGTCGCTCAACGGGTGCATGCGGCAAGAGAGGTTCAGTTATCGCGCTCGGGTACGCTCAACAGTGACTTAAGCGGCAAACAACTCAAAAACGAGGCCAGATTTAGCGCAGCAGATCTGCTATTTCTAGAAGAAAGTGTCAATAAATTAGGCTTGTCGGTGCGCAGTTATCATCGGCTACAACGTGTTGCGCGCACCATAGCGGATCTGCAACAGGAGCAAGATGTATCGCGGCGCCATATCGCTCAAGCACTAGGTTATCGAGCAGTCGATCGATTACTGACCAGCTTAAAGCAGTACTAAGCAGTGCTAAGCAGAATCACTTAACAAAACCCGACTTAGGTCTACACAGTGAGATCCACTGTCGGTAGCGGATCCGCTAAAACAACTTATTTGCTGCTTTTTTCTGCAAAAATTAACATCTAGATTGAGACAAATCTTTACAACGAGTACTATAGGTCTCCGTTTTTTATCTTGGGGATCTCAATGGGCGCGATTGTGTCACGCATCAGGGGAAGTTTAGCGTTCTTCTTTTACATCATTAATACTACTTTTTGGGTGACTCCCATTTTAGTATTCAGTATTTTCAAGCTAATTCCTCTCAGTCTTACGCGTACCGCTTGCACCTATTTTCTCGATTTCTGTGCCAGTTCGTGGATCAGTTGTAATGGGGTGATTGAAGACATCTTCCATCCCGTCACTATTGATGTCCAGGGTGATGCACAACTGTCGCCTAAAGAGTGGTATATGGTGAT
Source organism: Shewanella abyssi (assembly GCF_023284025.1). Taxonomy (GTDB): domain Bacteria; phylum Pseudomonadota; class Gammaproteobacteria; order Enterobacterales; family Shewanellaceae; genus Shewanella; species Shewanella abyssi. Next base: position 8,469 of record NZ_JAKIKR010000019.1, read on the forward strand.
TGCCAACCACCAATCCTGGGTCGATATTTTAATTTTGCAGCGGGTATTAAATGGCAAAATTCCTTTTCTGAAGTTTTTCCTGAAACAACAATTAATCTTCGTGCCGGTTTTAGGGCTCGCTTGGTGGGCACTGGATTTTCCTTTCATGCGCCGCTATAGCAATGCACAGCTGCGTAAAAACCCGAAGCTGCGCGGTAAAGATATCGAGATAACTCGTAAAGCCTGCGCTAAGTTTAAAAGTAAGCCTGTGAGTGTGATGAACTTTGTTGAGGGCACACGCTTTCATCCGGGCAAACATCAAAAACAAAACTCACCGTTCACCCACCTGCTCAAACCTAAAGCTGGTGGTATGGCTTTTGCGCTATCTGCGATGGGCGACCATATTCATAAGTTGGTTGATGTGTCTATTTGCTACCCAGATAAGGTACCTACTTATTGGGAGTTTATTAGCGGACAAGTTAAAGAGATCAAGGTGCATATTCGAGTGCGCGAAATTGGCGAATCTCTACGTGGCGATTATATTAAAGATCGTGAGTTTAAGATTGCGTTCCAAAACCAGCTAAATCAAATTTGGCAACAAAAAGATCAAGTGCTTACTGAGTTAGCACAAGTAAAAACATCCAGAGAAGAGGCTTAACACAAGATGTTGAATTTTTTACCCGGCTCATTTTTGTATTTTATGAGTACCACTTTATTGATCATCAACACCGTTATCTGGACCACACTGATCTCACTTGGTGGGATCATAAAGCTGATAGTGCCCTTTACTGCTGGACGAGTGCTACTCACCCGCCTCATGAACCGCTTTATGTGGGGATGGGCCACCTGTAATGGCGGCATTCTAATGCTGTTAGCCGATATGGAGTGGGATGTTGAAGGCTTAGAAAACCTTGATAAAAAAAGCTGGTACTTACTGATTAGTAACCATTTAAGTGGTTTGGATATTGCGGTACAAACTTATGTACTGCGTAATAATATCCCTATGCTTAAGTTTTTTTTGAAGCGTGAACTCATGTATGTGCCCTTTCTTGGCTTAGGTTGTTGGGCACTTGATATGCCTTTTATGAGCCGAACCAGCCCGGCAAAGTTAAAGAAAAACCCTAAGCTAAAAGGCAAAGATTTAGCGAGCACTCGTAAAGCCTGTAAGAAGTTTCGCTTTATGCCAACTTCGATAATCAACTATGTCGAAGGTAGCCGCTTTACCGAAGAGAAACACAGACGCCAAGGCTCACCTTACCGCTATTTATTACGCCCTAAGGCTGGCGGGATCGCTTTTGCTTTATCGGCGATGGGTGAGCAGTTTACTAACGTGCTTAACGTGACGGTACTCTACCCAGAAGTATTTAAGAAAGATGCTTTGCATGAAGTGATGCATGGCCGCTTGAAAAAAATTGTGGTGCGGGTCAAAGTCCTTCCAGTACCCGAAGTGGATAGTAAGCGCTACTTCTCTGAGTCGAGTTGTCGCGTCGAGTTTCAACGCTGGCTAAACCAACTTTGGTTAGAAAAGGATGAAGAGATCCACCAGCTAATGATAAAACACGGTGCTCCTACAGAGCTAATGGTAGAGAAAAAAGAGCCTTAATAAACGGCTTCTAATCCATATGAAGGTGCACTCAGTGCACCTTTTTTATTGCTTGTTATTCACGCTAATCCTGCAGCTATGCAGCACTAACCTCAAAGAAGCTGCAATAGATATCAGCAAATGTCATTAGAAAACTATTTGATATTGTGAACTCGACACCTAGACAGTAATACTTTCGACCTATATATTGACACTCAACTTAACATTTGCTCAACACTTGTTCTACAAGGTATCTTTAATGTCTGTCATTTGCCCCAAGCTAAAAAATGTCTCTTTGGCGTATTTACTATTCATGTCCACGTCACTGCTAGGTTGCACGAACATCATCAACCAGCAAGCCCCTCGTATTCTAGATATTGATAGCACAAGCTTTGCTAAGTATTGGGTAGCAAAAGATAAGTTAATTCATTGGCAGAAAAGTTTACATACGAACGCTGAAATTGATGCCGAGCTTGCTGGGACTCAATACTTAGTCTCCTTCGTCGTTGATAGTGACGGACAGATGCAGCAACTAGAAATAATCAACAGCACAACGGGAGAACTTCTCGATAAAGCGCGCACGGCCAAGGCATCTGAACAGCAGTTTCATCCAACCGTGCAAAATAGCACCCATCAAGCAGTGCGGATTAACACCAGCTTTCGATTATAGAACTAGGTAACCAGCAGTAGAAAAACAGCCATAAAAAAGCTCCCATTGGGAGCTTTTAGTTTTTAGCGCAAAACAACAGTATTACACTCGTCGCTCAACCAGTTTAACCCAGCCTTCAGGTCCTGTTATATGGCCCTTTTGGATCTCGGTCAATACCTTGTAAATTCGCTTGGTATGCTCGCCCACATTACCATCACCGACGGTGACGATGCGGTTATCTTCAAAGATGTAAGAGCCTACTGGCGATACTACTGCCGCAGTGCCAAAGCCGCCCGCTTCAATAATTTCGCCTGATTCTATATCGGCAATAAACTTATCCAGCATCACTGTTTCTTGGCGTACTTCACAGCCCAGCTGCTCGCCTAAATCGAGAATCGATTGTGAAGTAATAGACTTCAAAATAGTATCTGTAAACGTAGGGATAATGATGCTGCCATCCTTAAGCACATGGAAATGGTTCATCGCACCCACCTCTTCAATCTGCTTATTGTTAGCATCTAAATAAAGCACCTGCGCTGCACCATACTCTGCCGCCGCTTTACCCGCTTTTAATGATGCCGCATAGTTGCCAGCCGCTTTAGATGCGCCCGTTCCGCCAGACACAGCACGGTGGAAACGCTCACTGATTAATAAACGGATCGCTTTGTCAAAACCATCACTATAGTAAGGTCCGCTCGGGCTTAACATCACGCAGAACGTGTACTGCTCGCTCGGGCTCACCGATAATCTGTCTTCAGTCGCAAACACAAAGGGTCGAATATAAAGACAGGCATCTTCCTGCATTGGGAACCACAATCTATCGACATCAATTAAGGCATTAATGGCATCAATTTGCAGTGTTTCAGGGATTGGGGGAATACAGATAATATCCCCAGAGCGATTTAGACGCTCGGCATTTTTATCAATGCGGAAAGTATAGATTTCGCCATCTTCATGTTGGAATGCTTTAGCACCTTCAAACACAGATTGGCCATAATGCAATGCAATTGCACCTGGCGCGATTTGAAATGGGCCGTAGGGTACAATCCTAGGCTCACACCACTGGCCATCGCGATAATCCATTAAAAACATATGGTCAGTTCTGAGGTTACCGAAACCAACATTTGTGCTTGGTTGGAACTGCTCAGTACGACGCTCTAACGCAGGTTTTAAATTATAGTTTATTTGCATTGCATACCACCTTGAATACTGACTGAGCAGACTATGCAGTGGTCACAAAAAAGTCAAGTGAAACGGGGGCTAGCATTAATTTATTCAACCCAAAATCGCAACTATAGCCAAGCAATTTTGCACTCAGAATAATCAATACTGCAACCGCATTAATTTTCACTTAATTACCAAGCTCTCTACAATCGGATTTTTTCCCAATCGTTAAACAATTTTCGCAGCTGCGAATATTGTCATGCCCCTGATCAAGAAAGTCTTCGATCCGCTTAGATAACCCCTGCATCATCTCTTGGCTAATAGGCTTGCGCCAGTGGTAGCGATTCATTAATCGGCTTATATGCCGAAACCCCATGGCATCGTCGGAAGTGAGATACTGCTCATCCATCAACTTACTCTCAAAAGAGGACGTGACCCCCGCAAGGAAGAAATACAATGCCTGAGTCAACTCTTTTATATCCGTTTCAGTCGCTGCTAGGTCACCCGACACAACCGCATCTTCTAGCGGGCGCTTAATACGACTCCAAAACAGATTAACTCTACTTTTAAGAATGGAAATTTTGTCAGAGCTGGCTAATTGCCAAAACATGCTATTAATAGAGACCACTCTCAAAATGTTAAATATTGGGCTTCTCTTCACAACTTCAAAGGTAAATAATACCGCAATAACAGAGCGTTCATTAATAGTTAAATCAGGATTTTCTTTTATAAAAAGTGGAATTAGGCTCGAGGTTGTATTTCTTAAAAACAAACACACGAGCACATCTTCTTTAGATTCAAAGTATTTATATAAGGTGTTGGTAGAACAACCTGAATCCTTAGTGATCTGCGCGAACCTAAATGACACAACACCTTGATTTTCAATTAGTTTCTCTGCAGAATCCAATAACTGATTACAGCGAATAGCATCCGGATGGTTATTTGGACAATGCATAAGATCACCTAAAGCTTATTATTTGCCCCTTATTTTATTAGCCTAAAAACAATTAGATACCTAAAAGAAACATTTTCTTGAACAACCCCACAAAAAACTTTCTTATCCAATATAAAGTGTGACATCACGCATAATAGACTTATAACCAGAAGCATATTGTTAGCCCAAGTTAATTGGAGATTATAATATGCAAACAAGACGTTCATTTTTAAAACTTGGCGCTGGCGCTGCAGCTGTTGGGGCGTTAGCACCACTCACCGTGAGTGCTAATTCTTCCGACGTTCAATGGGATGAAAAGCATGAAATTGTTATCGTCGGCTCTGGATTTGCCGGGCTTGCCGCAGCAGTAGAAGCGGGCAAATTAGGTGCTAAAGATATCGTGATATTTGAAAAGCTCGGCGTCTATGGTGGTAATAGCACCTTGAATGCTGGCCAAGCCTGCTTCGCCAATACTGATCTGCAAAAAAAATTAGGTATAAAAGACAGCGTTGAGTTGATGGTACAAGACCAACTTAAATCGGGTCGTGGTTATGCCAGCGAAGAACTCCTCAGGCACAGCGCAGAACTTGGTCCCTATATCTACCAACTCACCAAAGATTGCGGTTGTGTTTATCGCGACCACATCATCAACACTGGTGGCACAAGTGCCACGCGTAGCCATCAAGTGGTAGAGCGTAGCGGCGCTGGCTTCATCCGTCCGATGTTAAAAACGGCTCGAAGCTATGGTGTTAAAACCAAAATTCGCCATAAATTTGAACATCTAATCACCGCCAAAGATGGCACCGTACTGGGCATTCAAATTCGTCGTGGCTATCACTTTGGCCACGAAGGCTCTGGCGAGTTAATTAATGTAAAAGCCGAAAAAGGTGTGCTGATTGCCACGGGTGGTTTTGGCGCTAACGTCAGCTTTCGTCAAGCATTAGACCCTAACTTGGGCAATGAAGTGGGTTGCACCAATGCGCGTGGCGCTACAGGTGATGGCCTTATCGCCATGCTGGCAGAAGGCGCAATGCCAATTCACTTGAGCTTTATTCAATCTGGCCCTTGGGCGTCACCTGATGAAGGTGGCTTTGGTTACGGTGCAGGTTTCTCCCTCTATAACTTCCCACATTCCATAGCGATTGACCGTAATACCGGGCAGCGCTTTATGAATGAAACTGCGGATCGTAAGACTCGTGCTGATTTAGAGGTTCAGCGTCGTGATAAAGATGGCAAACCTAACCCCGCGCTGCTAATTGCTCCAAAGCATGAAGCAATGAAAGACCCCTCTATGAATAACGTGCTGAAATATAACGTTGCCTGGGAATTTGACAGTGTAGAAGCCATTGCCAAACATTTCGACTTACCTAAAAAAGAGCTTAAAGCCCAGATAGATGACTGGAACAAGTATGTCAAAACTGGCGAAGACCCACAGTTTGGCAAACGGATGAACATGAGTACAGGCATCTACCTTACCGCCCCCTTTATTGTGCAACGCCTATGGCCAAAAGTGCACTACTGCCAAGGCGGTATTCAAATCAACGCCCAGGCTGAAGTGATTGCGGCCAAGACCGGCAGCAAGATCCCTGGCCTATATGCCGCCGGAGAAGTATCTGGTGGTGTGCATGGTGTCAGCCGACTCGGTGGCTGCTCTACCCCAGAATGCATGGCATTTGGTGTTACAGCCGCACGTTCAATGATGAAAGCATAAGGAATATTACGATGAAGAAAATCAACACATTACTTGTGCTCGTTCTTGGCGGCTGTATCGCACTATCGGCTCAAGCTCGCGATCAACGTGACTATCATGAAATGGTATACGACTCAGGTTGTAAAACCTGTCATGACCAAGGCATGAAAGCCTTCCCATCAGATGACTCTTGCCTACAATGCCATGACATGGGTGAACTGGCCGAGCAAACAAAACGTGAAGGACATGAAGCCAGACAAAATCCTCATGACAGCATGCATTACGGCCAAGAAGCGCCTTGCATGGAATGCCACGGAGAGCATAAACCAAAGCAAGCCATCTGTATGGACTGCCACAACTTTGATTTCCCTAAATTTAAATAACTGCACTGATAGCCGCTAACTCGCAGCACCCTGCTCGGGTTAGCTAACGGTATCGTTAAATTTATCTAGAGATTGATGCATTCGTTTCGAATGGCACGGATTAACAGGCAGCAAGGAATTTACATGATGAATAGCAATATGCGAAAAGTCGCACTCATAGGTTCACTTTTAAGCATCGCCACTGCGGCTAACGCTAGCTATGAAATTCAGCTAGACGATGCAAGCAAATTAACCTTCGGCGGGTATCTAAAAGTAGATACTCGATATGTCGATGGTGACGTAGCCTACAAAGATTTTTGGAGCGGAACTGGGACCCCTTTATCTGAAGCCGACTCACAATTTAAAATATTGGCCAATGAGTCTCGTTTCAACATGAAATTTGAACACGGTGATGTGATGGGATTTGTAGAAATGGATTTCTACGGCGGTGGCGGCAACGAGGTCATTTCAAACTCTTACAATCCACGACTTCGCCACGCCTTTATCAAATACCAAAGCTTCACCGTGGGCCAAACTTGGACAACGTTCATGAATACAAGTGCCATTCCAGAGTCTGCAGATTTTGGTGGTGCTATGGTTGGCTTGGCATTCATTCGGCAAGGACAAATACGCTATGACTTAGGCGATTTCCAAGTCTCACTCGAAAACCCTGAATCTTATGGTGGTGATAGCAGTAACGACAAATTACCCGATGTTGTTGCTAGGTATAACTTCAAAGGGGATTGGGGGAATGTGTCAGTATCTGCTCTGGGGCGCCAGCTCAATACCGATTTAGGGCAAAGTGAAACCGCTGTTGGTGGATCAATCGCTGGTCGGCTGAGTACTTTCGGCAAAGATGACTTAAAGTTCCAATTCCATAAAGGTGAATTAGGCAGATATGTCGGTGTTGCTGCCGCCAAAGATTTAGTCGGTGAAGAGGTTGAAGAAACCACTGCTTACTTAGTCTCTTACCGTCATTACTGGGGCGACACACTAAGATCGACCCTACTATACGGTAGTGTAGAAACAGATTTAGACGGAGCCGAAAATACCCAATGGAGTATCAACTTATACCAAAACTTAACCCCAAAACTCGCCGTGGGTTTCGAAGTGGGCAGGTTTGCTATGAAAGGGGAAAATGTTGATGCCGATGTTGATTCTAATTATGCTCAACTCTCAGTGAAATACACGCTCTGAGTTTAGCTTGCTATTTTAATTGTATTAGTACGACTTCGGCTATTACTGCTAAGTAATAGCCGAAACTCATGGTAATTGCTCCCCCACAATTGGTACACGATTGCCACGAGTTTTCATTTTTGGATCAGTGACATCATCTCAAACATCACCCTTTTTATTCGATCCAGCCCTTTTATTAAGGGCTTTTTTATCTGCCGATGGCTTCTAAACGTGAACAGTCAGAATGGGGAACACTCGATGCACAAGCTAATGCGCTGCAGGCTGAGCAAGTCATATGATCACGATGATGCTCATCGAAGAAATCTGAACTTCTTTGAGCCAATAAGTCATATAACTCGGGCGTTAACGGCTTTGCCCATTTGTACTGTCCCATCAAGTGCGCTAAATGGCGATAACAAGTCTCACGGCGATTAGCCAGATATTTAGGCGCAATTAATTCACTTTCAAATTGAGTCAGGCTGCCGGTCAAGAAAAAGATTATCCCCTGCACCAATTCTTTTATCTGCAAAGGAGTAGTATCTAATTCACCATTATCTGCCGCTTCAGTGAGTGATACGGTAAACCACTCCCAAAAGGCATCAATACGCTTTTTAAAGCGAGTTACCTTCTCGTCACTCGCCATCTTCCACACCATAGGATGAACCGATATCGAGCGTAAAGTAGAAAAGCTTTTACTGCGCTTAATGGTTTCAAAAGTAAATAAAATAGGCAGTAGTACTTTTTCTTGAGCAGTTAAGTCAGGGTGTTCTTTTACAAATATGGGCAAGTGGTTAGAGGTGGCACTTCTAAGGAACAAGCAAACCAATACGTCTTCTTTTCTTTCAAAAAACTTATACAAGGTTCCCGTTGAACAACTCACTTCCTTTGCAAGTTGTGAGAACTTAAATGACACAATGCCTTGTGACTCTATCAATTGCTCAGCAGCATCGAGTATTTGATTACAGCGAATCATTGATAGTGTTTCAGTTGGACATTTCATCATCACAATCCTCTTTATTCCAGTCATTACAAGTATGCATTTTTATCTATTACAGTTAAAAGTTATATCTCTACCAATCGCGACTCACTTCACATTAACACCAGTAAATTAATAGCCTTTGAGGCTTATATCACGTCAACATTACAGCGAAAAACTTAACCAAAAGGCCAAATATGTATAACACCTCACTTAGTTAACATACTATTAGCGAAGGCAAAGAAAAGATATTCAAGACCTTAGTCACGAATATGTTTACCTCTTAAGAAAAGACGTGACTTTGCTCACTTATAACATTTCCTAATTCCTCTACTTTAACCGTACAGCAACACAATGGACGCGTTGGTGTTCCCAGTAATTATTTACCATTAAATTTAAGGCTTTAGATAAAGGCACACACTGAAAATTGAAGCCTGGCCTTCGCACTAAGCCGAAGGCTTTCTTTTCTTTACATTTTATCAACCACCTCATTACAGCATCAAAAAAAATCACACCCCACAGTGTCACTTCACATGGTATTAAATTATATTTCAGTTCCACAACGAAATGACGGCAACATTATAATTGGTAGTTCAGTTATCATAAAACCATACATTAATATTCAGCTAGATTTATACCATTGATGAGTATCATTATTCAGTCTAAATAAAATAAACAAAAGGCATATTATTAAATATAATAATGAGCTCGTTTGTGATTTAGCGGGTAATATTATTCAAGACCTTTCTCACGAATAAGTTTTCCACCCAAAAAATATCGTGACGCAGTTCACCTTTAACCTTTATTTAACAGTTTATCTTTACCCCATACCAATAATGAGGATGGATAGATGTTTAACAGAAGAAATTTTTTAAAGCTTGGCGCTGGAGCTGCTGTAGGCAGTGCAGCCGCCATCATGCCAGGAACGGTTCTAGCCAGTGAGTGCGGCAAGATAAGTTGGGACGAATCTGCCGATGTTATCGTTTTAGGGTCAGGGTTTGCAGGCTTGAGCGCTGCGCTTCACGCAAAACGACAAGGTCTGGGATCAGTAGTCGTTTTAGAAAAGATGCAGGTCATTGGCGGTAACTCTGCCATTAACGGTGGTTGGTTAGCAGTGCCAAGAAACCCTATCCAACTCTCGCAAGGCGTAACTGATGACTCCCCAGCTGAACTAGTAAACGATCAAGTCGTTGCTGGTCGCGGAATGGCGAACAAAGCCATTTTAGAAAAAATCGCTGACAGAGCGATGGATGTTTACGACCTGTGTATTAGTTCCGGTGTCGTCTTTAGAAAAGACTTTAATATTCAGGTAGGTGGTCAGAATAAACCGCGAGCAATTCGTGTGAAACATGGCACCGGTGGCGACATTACAAGCAAATTATATGAAGCTGGCGTGGCTGAGGGTATTGATTACCGTTTGCAGCATTATATTGAAGATTTCATCATGGACAACGGCGAAATTATTGGCCTAAAAGTACGCCAAAATTACCGATTCCCAGATATCACAACCGGCAAAACTATATTCATTAAAGCTAACAAAGCGGTAATCATAGCAACGGGCGGCTTTGCTCGTAACATGGAACTGCGCAACGCAGTAGACCCTTCTTTAGATCCAACTCTTGATTGCACTAACGCACTTGGCGCAACGGGTGAAGTGACCTTGACCGCTATGGCTCATGGTGCGCTTCCTGTTCACATGAACATGATTCAAACCGGTCACTGGGGTTCTCCTGATGAGGGCGGGTTTGGTTGGTCAGTAGCTCTGCTATCCATTAGCTGGCATGAAGGTATTGCGGTTAGCGTGTTAAATGGTAAGCGCTTTATGGACGAGCGTGCAGACAGAAAAACCTGCTCTGACGCCATCATGAAAAATCGTTACAAAGATAACTCTCCTGCTTACCCAATCGTTTTCTTCAACCATGATGACCACATTAGTGATGACCGAGTTGTGCGTTCTCTACGTGACAAGATGGCGTGGAAAGTAGACAGCTTAGAACAGATGGCAGAGCAATTTAACGTTCCTTTGGCTGATCTAAAAAAGACCGTAGCAGAACATAACAAGAACGTTATTACTCGAACAGATCCTGATTTCAACAGAAAGATGGATACCGCGGTTGAATTAAAAGCGCCGTTTGTAGTGTCTCGCGTGTGGCCAAAGGTTCATTACTGTATGGGCGGGCTAAAAACAGACGTTGGCTGCAGAGTTGTCGATGGTCGCTCTATGAAGCCGATCAAAAAGATGTACGCAGTGGGTGAAGTCACAGGCGGTATTCACGGCGTTACACGCCTAAGTTCAACATCCTGCCTCGAGTGTATCGCCTCTGGAATGATCGTCGCCGAAACAATCAAGTCTGAAGTAAAAGGGTAATCTCAATGAAAAAGTATCTTCTAACGTTGTTATTAAGCCTGACTGTTGCAGGTTCTGCATTCGCTGGCGAACTTGAGTCAGTAAAAGGAAGCACCCAAGGCCGCACTAATCACCAATTCCTTTACGAAGATGGTTGTAAAAGTTGCCACCAAGGTTCGGGAAAGGCTACCGCGAATGACGCTGCCTGCGTTGAATGTCACGGCGATATAAACAGTATCGAAATTGATGAAAACAACCTGACTTATAGCGAAGCTAACCCACACAAATCATTCCACTACAACCAGGGCGCCAGCTGCCTAGCTTGTCACGGTGAGCACGAGAAAAAAGCACCGGTTTGTGCCGAATGTCACCGCACATGGTTTGAAGAGATGTAATTTAGCTCAATAATAAAAACGAGATTAATGATGATGAATAATAAATTAGTTCCAATAGCGCTAGCATGTTTCACCGCCTTTTCTGCCTCTGCTGCAGCGGCCGACATTGAAGTCGGTGGTTTCATTAAAGGCAACATACGTTATATCGGTGGAGAGGTTCCATACAACACTATGTGGATTGGTTCTGGGGCAATGCAAAGCGAAAGCAGTGACAAAACCCAGATCAGTGCTCAGGAAAGTCGTTTCAATGCCAAGTTTACCCATAACGGAGTCGTCGGTTTTGCTGAAATCGATTTTGTTGGTTCATCACAGGGCAACGGTGTTATTTCTAACTCATACAGCCCTCGATTACGCCATGCTTATATTAAGTACGAAGATATTACGTTTGGTCAAACATGGTCAACACTGATTAATACCAGTACCTTTCCTGAATCTGCAGATTTAGGTGGACCATTAGTGGGTGAAGCCATGATCCGTCAAGGATTGATCAGATACCAGCACGGTGATTGGCAGTTTGCGTTGGAAAACCCAAACACTTACGGTACTGATGAAAAGGGTGAAAAATTAAGTACCAGTGACGACTATATTCCAGACATGATTGTACGCCACGATACTAAGGGCGATTGGGGCAATATCTCGGTATCGGCACTCGTTAGATACTTAGATCCTGAAAATACAGACAAAATCTCTTTTGGTGGCTCTGCAGCAGCAAAGTTTCACATGATAGGTAAAGATGATCTGCGTATCCAGTTACATTATGGAAATCTAGGTCGCTATGTCGGTACTGTTGCTGCAAGAGATATCTACAACGGTGAAGTTGAAACAACTACAGCTGGTACCATTTCCTATCGACATTTTTGGAATGACACCATGCGTTCAAGCATTTTCTATGGACGTACTGTGACAGAAGAGGAAGAGACCGATAGATATCAGATTGGTGTAAACCTCTTCACCAATTTAACACCTGAGTTAAAAGTGGGTTTTGAAGTGGGTCGTTACGAAGTGATGGATACCATTACCGAGTCGAATAATGCTGAAAATGGTTCTTCTGACTATGTTCAATTTACCATGCAATTTTCAATATAAGCATTAAAAACAACCTAAGTAGGTATTAATTGGGGCTCAATAGAGCCCCAAAATTACTTACATCTGCGCCGCTAAAATGCTTCATTAACATTAAAATAAAAGCCCCTATCGCCATCGCCCCATGCCATATCTAAGCGCAAATTCACTCTTGGTTTAACTTCAAAGCGATAGCCCACCCCGCCGTTAGGCAAGATTTTATCAGAATCAAACTCACTAACATCAGCTGCGATTACGCCAGCGCCGCCCCAGAACACCATGCCATGGCGACCGGGAAGATTAAGTCGGTATTCTACTTGCGTGAGCAGCATTTGTTGGTCGCGATATCGACCCGAGGTATAGCCACGCAATAGATCGCCACCGCCCGCCTTTGATAACTGATCCCAAGGCACATTGCCAGCGGTAAAGCGGCCGCGAACCTGCCAGGCTAAGATATCTTCGCCACGGCCGGTTTGAATGTATTCGCTGTAGAGCGCGTTATACACCTCAAAGTCGGTTTTACTACCTAAGATCTGTCGATAAAAAGCGGCGTCAATCTCCAAGATACGCCCGGATTGCGGGTTTAATACGTTGTCTCTAGTATCATGATTTAGCAGCAGGTTAACCCCGACACTACGCGAGCTTTCTTGCAACTCATCAGTCACAACATTTGAATCCAAGGGGTTAATACTATCGGCGCTAGCATAGCTAAAATCAAAGCCTATACCCACAAAACTGCTGGGGCTCATCCGCTGTAACAGCATCGGCTTAATCGATACTATTCGCTGGTTATACTCCACACGGTTAATGTCGGCATGATTACTGTCATAACCGACGCCGTAAAACACATCGGGTGCATCATAGAGCTCGGCATTAAGGTAGAAGCGCTGCTTGTCTTGATTGATAAAGGTCTTATTGGCAATCGCGCCCCCTAATGCACCATTGGTTGAGGCCAAACCATTAATCACCAAAGATGATAATTGACTCACCTCATCATCGGGATCAACTTGGTACAAGCCGACCGCAGAGATCCCCACCCCGAGATCCATCTCTGGATTATAAAAGGGTCCCGGCAGATAGCTAAAATCGATCAGCTTATCGGGGTTAAACTCACCATCAGCACCTAGGGTTTGTAAGAAATCCTCCAGCCAACCCTGAGACACGTCATCATCTTGTGCTTGGACGCCTGTCGACTCTGTGGCTGCAACATGGGGCGCTTTGAGCGTACCCGTTAAAACAATACTGAGAATTAGCGTTTTAGCGATATTGCCGCCTGTCATGGTTGTACCTCTAACTCAGTAAGGTCGTTAGCCCGCTGCTGAATATGCTGCTGCAATTCAATTGAATCTTGTATTTGGTTGTATTCACTGATGCGATAAAAATCAGCTTGAGTAAATCCATTACGCCATAGCGACTCGGGGATATGACTAAAGCTGGCTGTGAATTTATCCGCCACCAGCAGTTTTTGCTGAGCAATAGCGTCAATGTCTATTCCATGAAGGGTGTTACTCAGGGCTAAGTGATGCGGCTCAATATCCGTTTCATAAAGCTCGGCAATCCCGTTCCATTTAACATGGGAACTCGCTAAGGCTTTTGGCACTAGATAAGGGGACTGTTTATCGCCTAACGCATAATGGCGTTTGAGTAGCATAAACTTACTCGGCAAGGGTTGCTTTGAATCCCACCACACACCATCAATGACATCAAATAGCGCATTGGTTTGTTCGATGGCAACAGGCTCTAACCAAGTGAGCGTCGCTGCGAGCCACTGGGTCATATGTTGGTTATAGAGCTCTTTATTCATCGCTAGATTATTGCTCAGCAAGGCTAATGCGATTTTGGCGCCCAACATATTGGAGTAAAGATCTTCAGGTGAATAGGCCGATACCGCTTCAGACCACGGCGCCCAACTGCGATAGCCGTGCCACTGCGCTATTTCATGAGCTTCTGCCATAGAGTAAGCCAATCGCACCGATATGGCCGCGGCAAGTTCCCAGCGCTGAGCGGCTGTTAAACCTGAGCTATCAAAGGCTTTGAGCTCTATGCTGCGCGGACCAATTTCATCAGGCAGTACGATACTTTGTGGCAAACCCAGTTGTGGAAAGATTCGATAGAACAAGGCAATGGCATTATCCGCTGTATCGCGAACATGGGCTAAATCGATAAAGCCACCGCGGAGGGTGTAAATTTGGCCGTTATTCTCGCCACCACGGCTGCCATTAGGCGCATCTTTTTGGTAGCTAAAGGTTCCCGCCTCAAACGCGTGTGGTCCGACACTGTCGACCGCTAGCGTATTAGCATAACGAAAGAAGGGTACAGACAATGAGCCGACTTGGACTTTTTGTGCATTGCCAAAAGCGCAGCAGGGGCGAACGTCTTCAGGCATACGCATTAACGGCAAGTCTTGCAGCACAACGTCCCCCATCAACAGGGGATCTGGCTCATTGTCTAGCGCGGCAGCGATCGCAATATCACTCGGTAAGGCGCGCACTTGCCAGTCAGGGCTGCTACACGCGCCAAGCAGCAGTACACTCATCACCACGACAACACTTTGCCTCGTTAACAAAGTTAACTTAGCTATCATCATTGTACAAACGCCTTTATTGCTTGGCTGATAATCTCAGGGTAATCATTGCTAAGTCCATGAGCGCCCTTTGGAATAACCACTATAGGGGCGTTTAAGTAAGTAGCCAGTTGGATCCCCGATGCCAAGGGGAATACTTGATCGCGCTCGCCCCAGATAAGCATACTCGGCGGTAACAACGCTGCCGATACCGTTGTGGCTACACGGTCCCTGTCGGCCGGCAAACTATCAATAAGCGCCTGTTTTTCATGATGATACCCAGCAAAATACTGCGCATATATCGCGTCATCGATAAAAGCCGGATACCAAGGAAAGTCGATAAACGTCCCATTGAGTAAACGGCGCATCTCAGTGGCATTTTTCGGCACAAAGATGTCAGTGGCGCTCTCAACAGCAAAGCGTTGATTCATCTCTTCGAGATCAGCATCAGAAAACAGCACACCCGGGCTGGCTAGCAACACGGCCTTTGCAACCTTAGGCTCGTTTATCATCAAATCAAAAGTGACAAAGCCGCCGTAGGAGATCCCCACCACATTGACCTTGTCGACATTAAGCGCATCAATAAGCTGGCGAACTGCTTGTGACTGAGTCGCGAGACTTGGAGTCGCCTCACTCACAGAGTCGCCAAACCAGGCTAAATCTGCGGCGATGACCTGATAATCCTTAACCAGCTCAAGCATCACTTGCTGCCAACTAGTGACTGCCGTGCCGCCAAAGCCATGGATAAGCAGCACTGTTTTACCTTGCCCTGCTTGCCAATAATTGAGTTTGCCGCCCTCTGCTAGGGTGAGTTGCTGCTGTATAAAGCCCACTTTTTTCAGGGCGGTTTTTTCACTTGAATCAGTCATCTCAACGATTGAGCAACCACTGATGAATAGCATGCTGAGTATTAGATAAATAGATCGCATAATTTCCCCGTAAATACCCTAGAAACGGTAACCTAAGCTCATCATAAAGCTCGTTCGGGTGCCGAACCCCAACTCCATCAATAGGTCGATATTTTTAGTCACCCCTATTTGGCCACCAATCAGGCCATTCCATTTGTCTTCGAGATGTTGGTTAACCTCAAATTTGGCGTTACCCAATGGAATGCCAATATCTTGCAGGTAACCACTAAAGGTTTGCTCCACATTTTGGTACATAGCCCCGACCCAAACTTGAATTTCATGCTGGTTATAACTCGTTCTGTAGCCCGCGCGAGGCGAGACAACGATGCTGCTGATCTCGCCATCTAGAATATCCAAATTAGTATTGGTGTAATTCACATCCAGCAGTGCAAACCAATTGTCGATACCGCCAACAAGCGTACCGCCCACGCCATAGGTAGTGCCTTTAAAGTTGAGTTCAAAATCGAAAGGATCGCTAATGCTACTGCAGGGATTGACCTTGCATGCCAGCGGCGGCAGTAACGACGACCAGTCAGCTTCAAGCTGTACATTTGCCACACTGCTGCCTTTGGTATGCCCTATGACCCCGTACAAATTTAAAAATGGCAGCAGCCATGCATCCGCTCGAAAGGTGATGGTCTCTGAATCTTGCAGCGCTTCGCTGCCTGTTATGCTGAGCAGATCATCTAGGCCGCCCAGTCCAGAAAAGGCCACAGAATCGACAATTAAAGGTTGCTCCATCGACATATAGTTGAAGCTAAAGCCAAATGGTTTAGGCAGTTCATGACCCAAATCGATCGCCTCTTGTGCCCAAATAGGAAAGGTGCGGTCATAACGCACTGTATGTGGCTCTCGCTCAATAGCGTGAACCGGTGTCATACAATACAGCATGACGAATATAGCCATGATTTTTACAATATTAAGCATGTATAGGTTGAGCCTTTACTGGATAAGAGTGGACTGAATGTTGTTTCATTGAAGGTCGCGCATAGATTAACTAAGACGAGGCAATACATTAGCGAAGGGTAATTATTGCGTACTAATCTGAAATAAATCTGAACTGAAAACGATTACAGAAAATCATTAGAACAAAAGGTCTAATTTTAAAGTGGCATTTTCGAACAAGATTAACCACTCAGGCTTAGATAGGTGACTTGCGGAAGAGTTAAGCGTTTAGCTCAAAGTGAAGCGGATATATTTAAGTTTATTTAAAGCAAAGTATGGGATAAAAGGGTAACAGTTGCGTGAAAACCTTAACTTAAAGTTGCCATTAAGCGACGGCTGCTACAGCTTAAAAATAACACCCCGAAATATTAACCCACTACATATCAGTACATTAACCGTATTGCGTTCCGTTACATATAGCCAAAATATAAAAATAGGCGATCGCTAATACCATTCAGTTATTATTCAGCTAGCCTCCCCTACTATAGCTCCAACGAAACGAAACAGCCCGATTGGCGATGAGCACAATCAAACATTTTTTAGTGTGGGAGCACAAACATGAAAACTAAATCACTTATCTTAGCGTCAGTAATCGCAACCGTAATTTCAGCACCAACAATGGCAGCAGACTGGTTTATCGGTGGCGGTGTTGGCGCACAGCAAAACTCATACAAAGGTTCAACAACGACTGAAGTCACGGTTGACCCTGGGTTTAACAGCCAAACTGAATACTGGTCAACATCTGAAGATAATGTCGTTTACGAACTAAGAGCCGGTGTCTACTTAAATGACAACAATCGCGTATACGGTACATACTCATACAACTCAGATGACTTCTCTAAGCAGCAGAGTTTCTTAATGTCATATGATTACCTCGTTGGACTAGGCGATAGCAATAAGTTGAACTGGTTCATCGGTGCAACTGCCGGTGTTAATCACGTCAGCCCAGATACTGCGCTTGCTAGCTCAAGCAACAATTTTGTCTGGGGTGGTCAAACAGGCATTATGTACCAGATAAATGACAAGCTAAGCACTGAAATTGGCTACCGTTACCTTAAGCAAGATTATGATGCATCTGCATCTATGACAGTGCAGCCTCCAATGGAAGGCGCTATTGGAACAACCATTACAGAAACTGCATCACTCAATGATAGCCAGCAACTATACCTATCTATCGACTACCGCTTCTAAGCGAGTCGTTATATAGCCCTGCGCTAGCGCACGGGGCATACAAAAAATCCAGCAATCTATATTGCTGGATTTTTTGTATCTGTTGTCTATTGCTATTAACCGACATATTGCATTTTTTGCTGCCCACTTTCCGCGCCATGCTCTCAGCCTCATCCATACTCAAGGAAGCAGCCCCCATAAGAGCAATGATGTTTTCTGCTGTGATATCTGTTATTTATACAGATAGCATGAACTACTAAAGTGAGAATACAGATGTGCGGTCGACTGAATGTTATCGATGATATGTTCGTACAAGCATTGATGGAAGACTTGCGCATTAACAATAGCGACGAGATGCTGTTTTCTCGTTTTAAAATGCCCACCAATGATATCTCTATCGTCCGAGAACATAACGGCGAGCGTTTTTTGCAGACCGCCTCTTGGTGGCTGCTACAACAAACCACCTATGATGGCTTTAAGCCCAGTCGTTTTACCTCGTTTAATACTCGCTTCGATAAACTCAACCAACCCAATAGCGCAGGCTTTAACGCCTTTAGAGAGAGTCGCTGCATTGTGATTGCCAAAGGCTTTGGTGAAACCGAGAAAAAAGGCAGTCGCTATGTTTATCATGATTTTGTCGCCGAAAATGCAGCCATCGCCTTTGGGGGTTTATACCGCGAATGGCAACATCCTAGAACGGGGGAAAGCCGCGTATCTTGCTCGATTATTACTAATCCTCCACATCCCGACTTATTGCCCTATCACAGCAAGGCAAGTCCGATGATTTTACCTAAAGATGAAGCTGTGATGGACGCTTGGTTGAGCCCTGAGAATCAACAGGTGGATATGTTTGATGAGCTATTAAAGCCCGCCCTTAGGCATGACTTTATTGCCCAGCAGATAGATAAGCCCAGCCTACACCATGCGATCGGCAAGCCATCGAGATTAATCCCCAATGACTTTCTTGCTAGCCAGCGCCGTACCACTGAATAATCAAATTCACCAATCAAAACACCGCATTCAGAGTAAGGGCCATTACACCGTTAATCCCCACATATCGAAAGTCTCTCTACAGAGTTGCTCTCTAAAATCCGGATGGGCGATGTCTATCAAGTCTCTTGCCCGCTCTCGTAAGGATCTGCCTCTTAAGTTAACGATGCCATATTCGGTGACGACATAGTGCACATGGGCGCGAGTGGTCACCACTCCCGCTCCGGGAGATAACACGGTACTGATCCGCGAGACGGAGCCGCGTGCAGCGGTGCTCGGTAGCGCAATCACCGAGCGTCCGCCCTCAGAAAGGCCGGCGCCACGAATAAAGTCCATCTGGCCACCCACTCCAGAATATATTCTGGTCCCCAAGGAATCCGCACAGATCTGTCCGGAGATATCCACCTGCAGCGCAGAATTAATCGCCATAACATTGGGATTTTTACGGATGATAGACGTGTCGTTGACCTGCTCGATATCCATAAATATCACCGAAGGATTATCATCGACATAGTCGTAGAGTCGCTGACTACCAAGGGCAAAACCGGTGACCAGTTTACCTGGATGCACCTTCTTACGGCTATTATTGATCACCCCGAGCTCGACTAAGTTAAGCACCCCATCGGAGAACAACTCAGTATGCACCCCGAGATCTTTGTGCTCAGTTAAACAGGAAAGCACCGCATCAGGAATGGCGCCGATCCCCATCTGTAGGCAATCACCGTCACGTACCAACTTCGCCACATTTTGCCCTATCGCGAGGCTAACCTCATCGCTTGCGGCTAATGGATGTTGTGGCAGCGACATACTCTGCTCGTATACAGCGGCAAACTTATCATAATGGAGAAAACCATCGCCATGGGTTCTCGGCATTTGTGGGTTGATATGGGCAATTATTTTACCCGCCACCTGACAAGCGGCCAATGTCGCTTCAACCGAGATCCCTAAGGAGCAGATCCCATGCTTATCAGGAGGTGAAACCTGAATGATGGCGGTATCGATGGGTTGCTCACCCGACCTAAATAACTTGGGGACTTCAGACAGAAAAATAGGCACGTAATCCGCTTCTCCCTGCTGTAATAGCAAGCGGGTAGGCAAACCACCAAAGAAACAGCGATGCCGCAGATGCCCCTTGAGTTTCTCATCGCTCAGAGATTCTGCGCATTCGGTGTGCAACTGTAACAGGGTCAAGTCTTGCTTAGTTAAAGCATGCACTGCGAGCGCATTAAGCAATAGGGTCGGCGTCGCCCCCATTGAATGAGTCCAAAGCGTCTCACCACTGTTAATTAAAGACACTGCTTCTAAAGCAGTGCTGCAGATAATTGGCGCCATCAAAGAACCCTAATGTGATTATTATGTCGGCAGTGTATGAGGTTAGGGCATTGATTAACAGCGGTTAGCGATGTCAGTTAACGATGGCTTGATCTTAAACAACTCAACAATTATTAGTGTTGCTTTATCCGAATTTAGCAGCCTCTTTTGGGCCGAAATGTAGAAGCGGGATTATTGAAGCACTACCCCTTGCTAGAGTTAGTGCATCTCTATGTGAGGGTAAATATAGTCTTGATGCTAGTTTACTTTTCCTAATTTAAGTAACGACGTAGAGCCTCTTGTTGGCTCAATAGACTCTGATATAGGGTAAATTGATTCGCCGCTCGCTCAAGGTTATGTCCTTGATGATGGATTTGGAAA
The DNA here is from genome assembly GCF_023284025.1 of Shewanella abyssi. Taxonomy (GTDB): domain Bacteria; phylum Pseudomonadota; class Gammaproteobacteria; order Enterobacterales; family Shewanellaceae; genus Shewanella; species Shewanella abyssi. The sequence goes on from NZ_JAKIKR010000019.1 coordinate 29,053, forward strand.
TAGACATCGCCATTGAGATGATCCGTTAAAAAACGCACCCCAATCATCAAGCACATCACCTTGGCACCTAACCACAAACTACGACGCTCTAGATCCGATAAAATCGGCGCTAGTTCGCCTAAATAGCCTTTGCATATGGCGGCGAATATAGGCTCTCTCACCATCACTTTATCCAGTGCGGTCGAGTCCTCTTCTTCGGGGCTACAGAAGGTACGCACCATGTCGCCAAAGTCATACATCAAGTAGCCTTTCATGCAGGTATCAAGATCGATAATCGCTAAACTGCTCATATCGCGCTTATCAAACAACATGTTGTTGATCTTGGTATCATTATGGCAAATTCGCCGTGGTAAATTAGCTTCAACCTCTGCCAGTTCTTGCAGTAACTCGGTTTGTGCCATCACCATATCAACCCAATGCTGACACTCTTTTAAACGCGCTTTGCAGTCTTTTGCAACGGCGTCAGACAGCTGTTCTATGCGTCCAGGGAGGTGATGAAAATGGGGGATCACATCTTCGAGTAATTCGGCGTTGAGATCGCTGAGCGAATAGGAGAAATGGCCAAATGCTTTGGCCGCGATCTCAGCGTGACATTCAGTGCTAACAACATCAACACTACGACTGTTAGGCAGGTAATTAATAGCCCGCCAATAGCCTTGTTCACCGAGATCTAAAGACAATGCGCCCTCTTGAGTGAGCTCCGGAGAGACCAGGTGTAACTGGTATTGCCCAGCTTGGATTTTTGCCGCTAAATGTCGACTGATCCGCTCTGCATTATTGACCAAAGCATCCGGCGTCGTAAAAACTTGGGTATTGATTTTTTGTAGCACCAGCTCACCTGCTGGCCAACGTACCAAAAAAGTATGGTTTATATGACCATTACCCAATGGTGACACCTTGGCATTTTCCATCTGTTCGCCAAAATGCGACAAAACGTTTTGTCTTATAAAATCAATCACCCAACACTCCAGTTCTCAGTCAATATTGTTGCTTCTACCTGTTTATCATTCAGGCTTTCCGTGCAAATGCATTTGCGCTGCCGCTAATTTTTCCAATAGTTTTCGTTTAACCCACTCGGCGTCTTCAGGGTAAGTCACCCCATACCAAGCTTCTTGCGCCACACTGACATAAACACCTCGAGCGTCAGTGCTAGTATGACTATCTGCACCTGGGTGTAACCTAGCTTGCACCACACTGGGGAGATAGCACTCACTTTTAGCAAGTCTACCCTGCTGTAGAATAAAGCGGCTTAACTCGGTTTCGATAGCAGTAAAAATATCAGCTTTAAAACCCCAACATGTCATCGACACCAACGCATCATTTCCAATGGATGCCCGCTTACCCTCGAGGGTGCCAACTAAACCATTGGCGTGGGATTGAATGTCTAGCCATTCTGCAACATCAATCAGTTTGCCATTCTCGACCTGACATAAGCCTCGATTAACACCGCCATTATCTGACAAGGTTAACTTAATCGGATAGGCCACCATCATCCAATCGTCAATGCTGTTTAGTAACCCTTCAGCCAATAATACAAACGCACTATCGCCATAAAAGTCGTCAGCATTAATCACCGCCATTGGACCCGCTACCTGATGTCTTGCACTCCATAGGGCGTGTGCGGTACCCCATGGTTTTTTACGCAACGCTAAATCTGCGTATTTGATAACCGCGGCTGGTAGGTCATCGAGCGACTGCATACAGTAGTCGCACACAAAATCGTCAGGTAACTTATCCGCTAACAGCGTATCTAACGTGTCGACCAACTCAGGTCGAATGACTAACACCGCTTTGGTAAAGCCTGCTCGATAAGCGCTTTGCAGTGATAACTCCAACATGGTCTCGCCATTAGGGCCGAGTGCTGCAAGCTGTTTATCACCGCCAAAACGGCTACCTATACCCGCCGCAAGAATAACCAAGGTTAAATCTGCCATGATGTTACCTACCAAGTGTCTAATCATCGCTGTTACCACAGGACGTAGTGTATAAAGCTAAGGCGAAGCAGTTTAATGACTCTACTCACTAATTTCCACTATTGCATCACATCTATACCCATCCGACTTGAAGCTGCTCGTTTCAGAGGCGTTGTGCCAGTTCAATTCTAGGCGCATTAACGTAGAAATGGTTATTCCCTTTTAAGTTAGTGAAACAACGAAGTGGGCTTGCACAACGCCTTCTGCGATGGGTTTTAATGGGCTTTACTCTGTGTTATTGATTTTACCAAGGGAGCGACCATTAGTGGCAATCAATGTCTTGATTAAAGCCCGTTAAACTCCCACTGAATCATGTATCTTCAGGTAGGATGGGTATATACAGCAGCTTATAAATAAGTAGAGAATGCGGCCACTTTACCAATCGCCGCTTGGCTACCTTTCAAACTAAAGTTATAGCCACATAAGCTCACATCTCCTCGGCGCGCCATATCCACAATAATCGCTTTGGTGTCTAAAGGGGAAAAGCGGGCTTCAGTGCCAGTATCGGCTAGCAAATCGACCACAAGGGTACGATATTCAGTGCCGTTATTAAACTTAAGCGCTGAACAGCTTCTATCGCCTTTAGCGGTCGCAAGCGACCATAATGTTGTCGGTAAGCCCGTTTCACCCAGCCATCTTACGATGAGCACATCATCTTCAAGTACTAAGCTAAATCCATCTGGCAGAGTGGTAATTTCACGCTCTATTATTGGCGCGTTAACAATGTTGCCAACCGCGGCGGTATCCTGCTCTGTGGCGTTCACAGCATCACTTGGAATAAGTGACCAAATGCTGAGCAGCAGCATAACAAGCGTTAATGAAGCCACGGCAGAAAATGCAACTTTTTGATTACCCATTAACCAATTTTGTAATTGTATTAAGCCCGTAATGCCTTTGTTTGACTGCTGAGAAGCGCTTACCTGGGGTTCATTTTCAGCAGAGAATTCGGTCTGGTGCTCTACTGCGTCAATCGCTGATCCAACAAAATTCGTTGAACCCGCTTCTGTTGCAGACTTATGATTGCTTAATGTTGGTTCCACTCGTACTCGAGCAGTGTTGCCCCTGGTATTGGCGCTGATTTTTATTGGCCCTGAGTAGCCTTGCTGGTATTGAGTGACTGCGGTAGCGGGAAAAATAGCGACATAGCCAATAGCCAATGCGGCAAAGAGCATAAAAGTGAGCAGCAGCATCACGCTGTCGATATGTATCAACGTGAGCATCACTAAGATAAAGGGGGCGACGACCAATGCGCTCAGCTTCGGTGACTTACCACTATCACGCAAACGCCTTAGACAGGTTAATGTCAGTATTGGCGATAGCAACAGGCCAACTAAATACTGCACAGATGCAGAGCCAAATACCACCATAGCCAACAACAAAGTAAAGAAAATCAAGCCGCTGATGATGGCGAACCGCTGGCCGTTGTCGCGACCATTTAAACAAAAAAGTGCCGAAAACTGCATACCTTGATATACCTACCTTCTCAATGAAATATGACTAAAATAAGCGGTTTTTAGCCGCTTAACTACAAATAAAGCATGCCTTATGTTCAGGCGATAACATAAAAGCGATAGAAAGAGCCTACCCAATTTGCCTGAAAATGTCAGTGTTTTAGGCCTATACAGTGAAATTAGTATGACAAATAGCGGCAAGCATAAAATATTATCTCGCTTAAAGCGCATCACTAGCGCAAATATCACCCTAGGCTGTATAATGTCGCGCTAAATCTTTTCACTCGCCCAAAATGGGCTAAAGACCGGATACGTAAATCATGACTGCACGCGGAAACCTATTTATCCTCTCAGCGCCAAGTGGCGCAGGTAAATCATCACTGATATCAGCGCTATTAAAAGACCAACCAGTTGATATGCAAGTGTCTGTGTCGCATACCACCCGTCAACCTCGTCCTGGTGAAGAGAATGGCCTGCATTATCATTTTGTAGATCAAGATGAGTTCAAAGGCTTAATCACTGAGAATGTTTTTTTTGAATGGGCCGAAGTTTTCAACAACTACTATGGCACTTCGCGTGTGACCATAGAGCAAACACTAGCGAAAGGTATCGACGTTTTTCTCGATATTGACTGGCAAGGTGCTCAGCAAGTTAAAAAATTGATGCCTGAATCGATAGGGATATTTATTCTTCCGCCTTCAAAAACCGAGCTAGAACGCCGCCTTACCGGGCGCGGACAAGATAGCCAAGAGGTGATTGCTGGTCGCATGGCACAAGCTGTTTCAGAGATGTCACACTACAATGAATATGACTTTGTTTTAGTAAATGATAATTTCGATAAGGCGTTGGCTGACCTTTTAGCAATCATTCGCAGCCAAAGACTAACCTCTACTAGCCAAATTCATACGCAAAATGATATGATTAAAGATCTGTTGGCAGACTAGCTGTCTTCATGTACAATTTTGCGTCATTTTTTCAATCGATAAAACCACTGGAGTTTCCACACATGGCTCGCGTAACTGTAGAAGATGCCGTAAATAAAATCGGCAACCGTTTTGATATGATTCTGATTGCAGCGCGTCGTGCTCGCCAAATCGCCGTGCAGGGTAAAGACCCTATGGTTGACGAAGAGAACGACAAGCCGACAGTTATCGCCCTGCGCGAAATCGAACTAGGTTTAGTCACCGCTGCGACTTTGGATGCCGATGAGCGCCAAACAGTTCGTGAGCGTGAAGCTGCTGAAATTGCTGCTGTTGCTGCCATCGCTGAAGGCCGTAACGCCATATAGGGAGTAGAGTCACTTGTATCTGTTTGAAGGTCTCAAGGAGTCTGCGTCAGGTTATTTAGAACCTGAACAGGTAGAATTACTCAAGCAGGCCTATCAGGTGGCGCGCCATGCCCATGAAGGTCAAATGCGCACGAGTGGCGAACCTTATATTACCCATCCGGTTGCGGTCGCCCGCATCCTGGCCGATATGCGTCTCGATCATGAGACGCTTATGGCCGCACTCTTACATGACACTATCGAAGACACCCCGGTTACCAAAGAGGAACTGGCTGAAACATTCAGTGAGTCTATTGCCGAATTGGTTGAAGGTGTATCTAAGCTCGATAAGCTAAAATTTCGCGACAAGAAAGAAGCCCAGGCAGAAAACTTCCGTAAAATGATGATGGCAATGACACAAGATATACGTGTCATCTTAATCAAACTTGCCGATAGAACGCACAACATGCGCACCTTAGGTGCCCTACGACCCGATAAGCGCCGTCGTATCGCCCGTGAAACCCTCGAGATTTACGCCCCTATCGCCAACCGCCTTGGTATTCATAATATTAAGAGTGAGTTAGAGGATTTAGGTTTTCATGCCTACTATCCGATGCGTTATCGTGTATTAAAAGAGGTGGTGAAAGCCGCACGGGGCAATCGTAAAGAACTTATCCAAAGTATCGAAGCTGCCGTTGCAACACGATTAGATGACACTGGCATTGAAGGCACTGTTCAAGGTCGTGAAAAGAACCTCTATTCTATCTACAACAAGATGCGTAATAAAGAACTGCAGTTTCAGGAAGTCATGGATATCTATGCCTTCAGAGTCATCGTTGATTCAATCGACACTTGCTACCGCGTAATGGGCGCCATGCATGGCCTCTATAAGCCGCGTCCTGGTCGATTCAAAGATTATATCGCTATCCCTAAGGCCAACGGCTATCAATCATTACATACTTCACTTTTTGGTCCTCACGGCGTGCCGGTTGAGATCCAAATTCGAACTGAAGATATGAACCAAATGGCTGATAAAGGGGTGGCGGCACATTGGTTATACAAAAAAGGCAGCTCTGCAGACCAGGGGACGACGACGCAAGTTCGTGCCCGTAAGTGGATGCAAAGCCTACTTGAGCTGCAACAAAGCGCCAGCACCTCTTTTGAGTTTGTAGAGAACTTTAAGACTGAGTTATTCCCAGAAGAGATCTACGTATTTACCCCTGAAGGTCGTATTTTAGAGCTCCCCGTTGGTGCAACAGCGGTCGATTTTGCCTATGAAGTGCATACTGATGTCGGTAACACTTGCGTTGGTGCTCGGGTGAACCGCCAAGCCTATCCATTAAGCCAGCCACTGATTTCAGGTCAAACTGTTGAGATTATTATCGCTAAGGGCGCACGGCCCAATGCAGCCTGGCTCAACTTTGTTGTCACCGGTAAGGCGCGCGCTAAAATACGTCAGTTACTTAGAAACCTCAAAGAGGAAGACGCTATCTTGCTGGGCAAGCGCTTACTGAACCATGCGCTAGGCGAAACCAAGTTAGATGATTTGTCTAAAGAACAAATCGACAAAGTGGTTAATGATACCAAGCACGATACGCTTGATGAGTTACTGGCTGATATTGGCCTTGGTAATGCGATGAGCATTGTTATTGCTCAGCGTTTACGTGGTGATCAAGTCGACACGCACGAGCAAAGAGAATCCCATACCATGCCCATTCGTGGTGCTGAAGGTATGTTGGTTACTTTTGCTAACTGTTGTCGCCCTATCCCTGGTGATGCGGTTATCGCCCACGTAAGTCCGGGTAAGGGCTTAGTGGTGCATATGGAAAGCTGCGCTAATATCCGTGGTTACCAAGGCGAACCCGATAAGTATATTCATGTGCAGTGGGATAGTGCCGAGGGTGTTGAGTACCAGGCAAACCTACGCGTAGAGATAGTAAATCACCAAGGTGCACTCGCTAAAATCACTTCAATTGTGGCCGCTGAAGGTTCCAATATTCATAACTTAACCACAGAAGAGCGAGATGGGCGAGTATTCCTCATCAATCTGCGAATTTCTGTGAGAGATCGTATTCATTTAGCCAACGTGATGCGCCGCATCAGGGTGCTCCCTGAAGTGCTGCGAACGTCGCGTAACCGCTAGCTCATTTAACCTAAACATTAGTTTACTTAATACAGATAAAGGGATAATCATGGCAGATAAGATCATCATTGCTACCGACAAAGCACCACAAGCTATCGGCACCTATTCTCAAGCAGTAAAAGTAGGCAGCACCGTTTATTTATCAGGTCAGATCCCACTGAACCCTGAAACGATGCAGATGGTGAGTCACGAGTTTGATGCGCAAGTGGTACAGGTTTTTGAAAACCTGACTGCAGTTTGCGCAGCAGCAGGCGGTTCATTAAGCGATATTGTTAAGCTCAACATCTTCATGACAGACTTAAGTAATTTTGCCACTGTAAACGAAATTATGGGTCGCTATTTTGAGCAACCTTATCCAGCTCGTGCCGCTATCGGTGTCAGTCAGCTACCGAAAGGTTCGCTAGTAGAGATGGATGGTGTAATGGAGGTTTAATCCATTTCGCTAGAAAACGGGCGCTACGGCGCCCTTTTTTATTGATCACATTTAAGAAGAACCCCATGAGTCCTGAACGCTTCGCCCGCATCAACCAGATGCTAGACAATCGCCAACCCGATCTCACCCTTTGCTTAGACACTGTGCATAAAAGCAATAACATTGCGGCGGTGATCCGCAGTGCTGACGCTGTCGGGATCCATGAAGTTCATGCGGTCTGGGCCGAGTTGGAGATGCGCGTCTCGGGCAATACCGCATCAGGCAGTCAACAATGGGTTAAAACTCAAGTTCATCACACAATGGACCATGCGGTAGAAGAGTTTCGTCGCCAAGATATGCAGATTTTAGCGACTACGTTTTCACCGACAGCGGTCGATTTTCGCGAAATAGATTACACCCGCCCGACGGCTATTATTTTGGGTAATGAGCGTGATGGTGTCAGCGCCGAAGGTATCGCTAGCGCCGATCAACATATCATCATTCCAATGATCGGCATGGTGCAATCATTAAATGTTTCGGTTGCTGGCGCACTTATTGTCTATGAAGCCCAACGCCAACGAGAAGCGGCTGGCATGTATGGCACTCGCAAGCTTGATGATGGCTACTGCCAAATAAAACTGTTTGAGCAAGGTCACCCTATTTACGCCAAAGCGTGCCGTCGTAAGAAGCTCGCCTACCCAGCCATTGATGAAACCGGCCAAATTGTGGCTGATGAGCTGTGGTGGCAAAAAATGCGCGAACCGTCTGCATAGCATTCCCCCTGCAAAAATGTTCAACAAGTGCTAGCCAATCAGGCTAGCACTTACCTATAAAGCCCTTCGATTCACCTAGCACTCTTCTAATACCAATTGCATTAGGTATTTAATCAATTCAGAAGCGCTCAAGCTTTTCAATTCAAGGCGCATTGACGACAGAATGGTTATTCCCTTGTGAGCCAATGCAAAGCAGAAGTGGAATGCGTGAGCGCTTCCCGTAGGGTGGGTTTCAAAGCGCTGCATGCTACGCCGAAAACTCTTGATATAGAATAACTATTAGCTTCAAGTTCCCGGCTTGCCTTCATCGCTTTGAATTCCCACTGAATGAACAGATACTTAATGCAATTGGTATAAATCCAAGACACGCGTTAACAGCATCATTGCGAGAAATTGTAACGAGCGTTTGAAAAAGTTGTCATAGATCACATTTTTCGCCATACTCGATATTGCGACATCAGTCTGTTAAACGAACGATTAAAACAAATATTGAGCTACAGACTGAATTGGAATTAACGATAATCAAAATGGAATTGCCATGGAACCCTCTAAGAAAACCCCAATTGAGATGCTTGAACATTGGGTTGAAAAACAAGGCGATCAGGTATATCTAAAGCAGCCTATTGACGGTCAATATAAGACTTTTACGTGGCGCGATGTACAAACTAAAATGCAGCAGATTGCCGGTGCACTTAGACATCTAGGCCTTAATCCAGGTGACAAAGTTGCCATTCTTTCTAAAAACTGTGCCGAGTGGTTTATCACGGATCTGGCACTGATGCATGGCGGTTATATTAGCGTTCCTATTTATCCCACAGCCAATGCAGATACCATCCGCTACACACTTGAGCACAGTGAATCAAAAGCGATATTCATCGGTAAGTTAGATTACTGGGCCGACCAAGAGGCCGGCGTTGGCGGTGAAATTTTACGTATGGCAATGCCTTACGACACCATGCCGGCACAATATCATTGGGATAAACTACTGACTCTTGGTCAACCTTTGGTCGATGCGCCGCTGCCAACGCTTGAACAGATCATGACGCTGGTTTACACCTCTGGCTCAACAGGTAAGCCTAAGGGCGCGATTCAAACTTTTGCCAGTTATGCTTGGACCTGTAACGCTGTAGTGCGCGATCTCAAAACCGATGGTGAAGATAGACTCATTTCATATTTACCGCTAGCGCACATCACTGAACGGGTGGCTATGGAAGGATCTTCATTCTATTCCGGTAGCAGTGTGGCCTTTGTTGAGAGTCTCGATAGTTTTGTCGCCGATGTGCAGCGTGCCAGACCCACTGTATTCTTCTCAGTGCCGCGCCTTTGGAGCCTATTTCAGAAAAATATTATCGATAAAATTGGCGCCAGCAAGCTCAACTTTCTACTTAAAGTGCCCATTGTTAGCGGTATCGTAAAGCGTAAAATTCATGCAGGCCTTGGTCTTCAGCATTGTCATTTACTCGGCTCTGGTTCGGCGCCAATTCCGCCATCACTAGTGAGTTGGTACCACAAAATTGGTCTCAATATTAGTGAGGCTTGGGGCATGACTGAAAACTGCGCTTATTCGATCATTAACCACCCATTTGACGCCCGTAAAATTGGCACGGTTGGCCACGCTGTTGAAGGATGCACCATTAAGCAAACCGATGTTGGTGAGTTAATGGTTAAGAGCCCAGGATTGATGCAAGGTTATTATAAGCAACCTGAAGAGACAGCCGCTTGTTTTGACGCAGAGGGTTATTTCTACACCGGCGATCTAGTCAATATTGATGCCGACGGTTGTGTCACGATTACTGGCCGCGTGAAAGATAACTTTAAGACCTCTAAAGGCAAGTACGTTGCCCCCGTGCCTATTGAGCGCAAACTCGCACAAGATCTACATGTCGAGATGCTTTGCGTCATTGGTTCCGGCCTGCCGCACCCAGTGGCATTGGTGCAATTATCTGAAGGTGCATCACTACAACCTAGAGAAGAGGTGAAAGCATCACTGAAAAACACTTTAGATGCTGTTAATCCTCATCTAGAGTCTCACGAAACGGTCGATGCGATTATCGTAGTTACCGATAAATGGGATGTCGATAATGACGTATTGACTCCAACGCTGAAGATTAAGCGCCATGTGTTAGAGAAGAAATTCAGCGAAAAAGTCGACGGCATTCGCGGCGGTAAGATCTGCTGGGAAGATGAAATCTAACGCTTAGTGGTTGGGGTATATTTTTGTAATTTAACAGCACACCTTTTGGTGTGCTGTTTCATATCAGGTAAAGGAATAGATCAGATGATCATTAACCCAATTTCAGGTTAAATAAACTATATTTAATGGCCATTTATGGTTTTTTTGTTGTGCTCTTTAATAAAAAAACTATCCTAGCCACCCTATTCTCCTTATCTATAAGTTGTGCCTAATTATGTTTATTTGGTTGTCGATTATCGGCGGATTTGTCATTTTGACCCTAGGCGCAGAATCATTGGTGAGAGGCGCCAGTAAAATCGCCTTAAAACTTGGCTTATCACCACTAATCATCGGCTTAACCATTGTCGCTTTTGGCACCAGTGCACCAGAGCTCGCAGTGAGTATTAAATCTGCTGTTGCGGGTAATAGCGGCATAGCATTAGGCAATGTCATTGGCTCAAACATTGCTAATATTGGTCTTATCCTCGGTATTACTGCGCTTATTCGGCCGATTAAAATTGAATCGCAAATGGTCAAGCGCGACATTCCAATTATGATCGCAGCATCGGTGCTATTTTGGGGCTTACTGCTCGACGGTGGATTGAGCTTTACTGATGGCGCTATTCTTTCAGCGCTATTAATCAGCTATTTGAGCTACAGCTATTTCACTGCCGACAAACAAGTTTCTGATGAAGATACAGGCGAGAATCGAAGTCAGTGGTTATCCATCGTCTTTATCATTGTTGGCATTAGCATGTTGGTTGGCGGTGGTATTTTATTTGTTGATGGTGCTGTCGCACTGGCTCAATCGTTCGGGATCAGCGAAATCATCATCGGACTAACAATAGTGGCGATTGGCACTAGCATGCCAGAATTGGTGACCTCTATCGTGGCTGCGCTAAAAGGACAGAGCGATATTGCCATCGGTAACGTCGTCGGCTCCAACCTATTCAATATTTTAGGGATCTTGGGTGTTACTGCCGTTATTCATCCCATCATTGGCAACGATATTAATACGCTTGATTGGCTCGTAATGATAGGCCTAGCAGCCCTATTGCTGCCGTTTGCTTATACCGGTCTGCGAATTGGTCGAAGAGAAGGTAGCATCTTGGTTTTAGGTTATTTGGCTTACATAGGCTATTTAATCTCTCAAGCATAAAAAGTGGCGCTAATTTGCGAAAATTAATATCTCTGATAATATATGTATAAATTTACAGTACTTTGGTGCTAAACGTTTGCAAAGACTCGATCTTGTACCTATAACAGAACTCAAGGGCGTCGCTAAAAAGATGGCCGAGAGATTAGCTAAGCTGGATATTACAACAGTGCAAGATCTGTTGTTTCATCTGCCGCTACGTTATGAAGATCGCACTCAGATCTACCCGATTGCTTCACTCTACCCCGGCAGTTACGGCACCATTGAAGCGGTGATCCAGTCAAGCCAGGTGATCCAAGGTCGCAAACGTATGCTGACCTGTACTGTACGAGATGATACAGGCAGCTTAACGCTACGATTTTTCAACTTTTCTGCGGCTCAACGAAACAGCTTTGAAGCAGGCACAGTTATTCGAGCCTATGGTGAAATTCGCCGCAGTAAGCACTTTTGTGAAATTATTCACCCCGAGTACAAGCTAGTATCACCGGAAGATACAGCGCCGTTAAGCGACACATTAACCCCTGTATATCCCACCACAGAGGGCCTTAAGCAAGCAAGTTGGATCAAGTTAACCGAGCAAGCATTGATGATGTTAGCAAACGGTGGCTTGCCAGAGCTATTGCCGGCTAATCTGCAGCCCAATCATATGGAGCTCAAACAAGCATTACTGTTACTCCATCGTCCTAATAATCAAGTCTCACTGTTTGAGCTTGAGCAGGGTACACATCCCGCACAGCAGCGCCTTATCCAAGAGGAACTGCTAGCACACAATTTAAGTATGCTACGCCTGCGACAACGCACTCGTCGAGACAAAGCCGTTAGCATGTCAGCCACCGGCCAGCTGCTAAATCCATTTTTGGCATCATTACCTTTTAAGCCAACGGGGGCACAGCAACGAGTTGGCGTCGATATCAACATCGATCTTGAAAAAGCAGAACCTATGATGCGACTCGTTCAGGGCGATGTGGGATCAGGCAAAACCTTAGTTGCAGCACTTGCGGCATTGCAGGCGATCGAAAGCGGTTATCAAGTTGCCATGATGGCGCCAACCGAGTTACTCGCTGAGCAGCATGTTATTAATTTCAAAAGCTGGTTTGAGCCGTTAGGGTTAAAAGTCGGTTGGTTAGCGGGTAAATTAAAAGGCAAAGCCAGAGCGCAATCTTTGGCCGATATCGAATCTGGTGCCGCCAATATGGTGATTGGCACCCACGCTATATTTCAGGAACAAGTGGTATTCAATAAGCTGGCGTTAATTATCATCGATGAGCAGCATAGATTTGGCGTGCATCAGCGCTTAGGTCTGCGAGAAAAAGGCGTTAGCCAAGGCTTTCATCCACATCAGTTGATTATGACGGCTACGCCTATTCCACGCACCTTGGCAATGACCGCCTATGCCGATTTAGATACCTCTATCATCGATGAACTGCCACCTGGACGCACGCCTGTCACAACAGTCGCGGTATCAGATCAACGCCGAGAAGAGGTTATTAGCCGAGTGCGCCAAGCGGCCGTGAATGACAACCGCCAAGCCTACTGGGTCTGTACGCTCATTGAAGAGTCAGAGGCTCTCGAATGCCAAGCGGCAGAAGACACCGCCGCAGAACTTAAAATTGCCTTACCAGAATTAAAAGTCGGCCTTGTGCATGGCCGGATGAAGTCTGCTGAAAAACAGCAGATTATGGCCAGTTTTAAAGCTGGAGACATACAACTTCTGGTCGCTACAACAGTGATTGAAGTTGGTGTCGATGTGCCGAATGCCAGTCTGATGATTATTGAAAACCCCGAACGCTTAGGGTTAGCGCAACTGCATCAGCTTAGAGGGCGTGTGGGGCGAGGCGCCATCGCCAGCCATTGCGTACTCATGTATAAACCGCCGCTCTCAGCCACCGCCACCAAAAGGCTCGGCGTATTAAGGCAAAGTAACGACGGTTTTGTGATCGCCCAGCGTGACTTAGAGATCCGTGGCCCAGGTGAAGTGCTAGGCACCAAGCAAACAGGCGTAGCCGATATGAAGATTGCCGACTTAATGCGAGATCAAGCGTTAATCCCACACATACAAAAACTTGCCCCCCATGTGATGCAGCAAGCGCCTGACAGTGTCGATGCCATCATTCAGCGTTGGCTTGGCGATCGGGAGCAATTTGTTCAAGCGTAAGTTGTCGCAATAACGTTAACGCAGCAGCGACTTATCGCTATGCTGGATCCTGCATTTCGGGGAGGATTCGGTATAGATACAAATTAAATATTCTTAATAGAGCTTCCACCTATAGACAAGCCCGTTTAATTTTGCAAAATGGGTATAAAGCTATACTTATCATTAAAACGATCATCGTGCGGTAGCAGAGGAATCAAAATGCAACTCAGTCAAGAAGATAGAATTTCACCTCAGGAGAAGTCCTCAGGAACTAATGGCCTAGCGATTATCGCCATTGCCGTCGTTGCACTGATCTCTGCCGGAGGTTACTACTATCTAAGCGGTAACGATAACAGCGAAGAACAGCAAATTATTGCACCGGTTGTTATTCCTGACCCTATCCCAGAAAAGCCACTCGAAACCGATGCGAACCTTCCTGAACCAGAGCCTGAAATTATCGAGCCTGTGCCGGTTCAATTACCCGAAGTGGAACCTGTTCCTGAAGTAGAACCACTGCCAGCACTCGCCGATAGCGATCCCTATATTCATCAGAAAGCCATTGATGTTGCAGACGGTATGGCCATTGAATCTTTGCTTATCGAAGACAATGTGGTGCGTCAATTTGTGGTATTTATTGATAATTTGGCTCAAGGCGAATTAGCTCGAAAAGTCAGCCCACTTAAAGCACCCATTAGTGCTTTTACCGTTTCAGAGATTGCCAATAAGACCTATGTTGATCCAGATAGTTACCACAGATATGACTTGTATGCAGATTTCCTCGCCAGCCTAAATGAGCAGGAGTTAGCCAAAACCTACAAAGAGATGACACCGCTTTTAAGCGAAGCTTTCAGTGAACTTGGCTACAATAGCACCTCGTTTGACGACAGAATGCAACAAGCAATTGGCATTATGCTCGACGCGCCGATTATTGAACAACCGATAGAGCTAGATGGCGTGAGTGTAAATTATCAATTTGTTGACCCAACACTAGAAGCTTTACCTAATGCCCAGAAACTCATGGTGCGTATGGGCCCTGAAAATGCTCGCAAGGTAAAATCGGCGCTACGTCGCTTGCAAAAGCACCTAGATTAACCTCTCCAATTCTAAAATCTTAAAGCATCCAAAGGCCCTTAAATAACAGGGCCTTTACTTTAGCGTCATACTTTAACAATCTTCAGCACTTTTTCGCCACAATCGTATCGCAAAACGCTTTTTGAATAGCTACCTTATGATGTAGAATAGTGGCTCTAATGCCGTTATTTCAACAGTATAACGATACTAATGAATTCAGCTTTCAGGTGATACAGAACAATAGCGGCAGTGTAGGCAAACCGGACATGCTAGAGCTTAAAAATAGATTTCTATTAATGGGCGCAAGTAATTAATGACAGTCAATCAAAGCACTACGAACGGATATTCGTATGTGAGGCAGTGCAATGAAGTTTAGCATTCTTTCATGGGGCGCATGGTCGCCACACTATCGGCATATTGCCGAATGGCAGGCTTGGCCCAAAACAGTATTAGACGCATCTACTGCGGCTACAGCTGTGCCTAAATTGCCACAAGTGCCTGCAATGCAACGTCGTCGCCTCAGTAAGCTCAGCAAAATTTTCCTAGATGCTATCTTTCAATGCGAACCGCCGCAGCAATGCCGCAGTATTTTTGCCTCCCAGCACGGAGAGATAAATCGCACCATCAATTTACTCAATGACATCGTCGATAAGTCTGCGTTATCACCAACCGCATTTAGTCAGTCAGTGCACAATACCGCTAGCGGGATCTATAGCATCATTAGTCAAAACCACGCCGCATCGACATCGATTGCTGCAGGCAGTGAGACTTTTTCTCAGGCCTTTACTGAAGCATACGGACTCCTTGCGGAAGATCCCAAGCCGATACTGCTTTCTTATGCTGACGACACTTTACCCGATATTTATAAGCCATTTGCTAGTGAGCCCGAATGGCCCATTGCTGTAGCATTTATCGTTGCGCCATGCACCACACAGCAAAATGCTGTGGCAGAAATACACCTCTGTGAGCAGCAGCCCCAAGCCGTGAAGTTAGGCTTGGGTCAAATCTTATCCAGTATCGCACTAAAACAGGCCATTTCAGGCAACTACTCCGGCATGCATTGGAGTTTGAGCTTTGAATAGACAGCGAGCACCACGGCTAACTGGTATTGCTTACCTACCACGATGGTTAGGGGGCACCTTTTGCTATATCGTTTTTGGCCTCGGTGGGTTACTGAGCTCGTTAACCATTTTGCCTATTCTCCGATTTTGGCCCGGCACTCCCACCCAGCGTATAGAGAGGGTGCAGCATGCAGTTCATCTCATGTTCAAAGGCTTTGTTTACATGCTTACTTGGACGGGCTTAATCAAGGTCAGCCATGGCGATTTGCAACAACTGAAAGACGCTAAGGGCATGATTGTCACCTCAAATCACCCCACTTTAGTCGATGTTGTCGTACTGATTAGCTTAATGCCCAATACCAGTTGTATTGTTAAACAGGGTATTTGGCGGAATCCATTTATGCGTGGAGTCGTGTCTAGTGCTGGCTACATACCGAATCGCGGCGCAGAGCTGCTCTTAGCAGACTGCAAAGAGGTATTAAACAGGGGCAATAATTTGATCATTTTCCCTGAAGGTACTCGTACAATCATTGGAAAACGCGTCAACAGTTTTGCACGCGGCGCAGCCAATATCACCATCCGCACCCAAAGCGACCTGTTACCTATATTGCTTAAAACCAGCTGTGTTGGTTTCAGCAAACAAGAATCTTGGTATCAATTACCCAGACGTACCATCGGCATGCATATTGAAATAGGCGAAAAATCACCCTATCTTCGCTATGATGCAAGAGTGGGTAGCGATGCTAAAATGGCTCGTCAAATGACCCGTGATCTTGAAGAATATTATAAACAACAATTAGATAATTACTTATGAGCTTAGAAAACGAAATTAAACAATTGATCATCGACAGTCTTGACCTTGAAGACGTCAATATTGATGATATTAATGCTAACGCACCACTTTTTGGTGAAGGGTTAGGGCTAGACTCTATTGATGCACTTGAACTCGGTTTAGCGATAAAAAAACAGTTCGATGTCAAAATTGAAGCTAATTCAGAAGCAACCAAATTGCACTTTTACAGCGTTGCTAGCTTAGCAAGCTTTGTTAAGTCACAACGAGCGTAGGAGGCAATATGCAAACTGGTGAACAAATTTTAGAAGCATTAACCGCTATCTTAGTCGATGAGTTTGAAGTTGACGCTGACGATATCACCTTAGATGCATCACTTTATGAAGCGTTAGATTTAGACAGTATTGATGCTGTTGATCTGGTGATTAAACTGCAACAGATGACAGGTAAAAAAATTAAGCCTGAAGAGTTTAAAGCTGTGCGCACCGTCGGTGATGTGGTCAATGCCATTGCAGGGTTAGTTAAAGACTAATGCGTTTAATCTTGCAAATAGTGACCAGTCTAGTGGTTATAGCCTATCCATTAGCCGTCTATTTTGGATTGCATTATTTGCCAACGGGCACTATTGCGCTGCTATTGTGCGCCGTACTCTTGCTGCGTTTATTGCTGCAAAAGCAAAAACTAAAAGCACTGATATTGCCGATTTTAATTGGTATAGGTCTCACTGCAGGCAGCTTTATCGCAAAAGAGCATGAGTATTTACTGTTCTACCCGGTAGTGATCAACTTGACGATGTTGGGGCTGTTTAGTTACTCATTGGTTCGTGGACCTAGCATGATAGAGCAGCTGGCAAGATTGAAAGAACCCGAGCTTCCCAATGAAGCGATAGCTTATCTCAATAAAGTCACGCTACTTTGGTGTGGGCTGTTTATTTTCAATGGTAGCGTTGCGCTCTACACCGCACTTTATACAAGCTTGGAAACTTGGACCCTTTATAACGGCTTAATCGCCTACTTGCTTATTGGATTACTGCTCGCTGGTGAGTGGTTATACAGAACATTGTGGTTAAAAAAGACATGACTGAATTACTCAAATCCTGGTTATCCCAAGGGCCAGCAGCACAGCAGTTGATCAGCTTCAACCATCACAATATTGTGACTGGTACAGTGTTCAGCAACCAAGTCGCTCATCTGCACCAGCAGCTAAATAGTTCCAAAGAAAAGCGCTGGCTATTGAGTTGTGAAAGTAGCGATATGTTTGCGGTAGGGCTCTGTGCAGGTTTACTTGCGGGTAAGCAAATGATACTGCCCGCCAACACTCAGGCTGGCACATTGAGTCAGTTAACCCATGAATTTGAAGGGGTCATTGCTGATCTGCCACTATGTGAAGGCAAAGCTTTTTTACGCCTAGATAAAGATCTTAATCTACCCACATCGCAATGGCCTGAATTAACCCAATGGGGTGAGCTGGTATTATTCACCTCTGGTAGCAGTGGTAAACCCAAACGCATCGCCAAATCCATTAGCCAACTCGACGCTGAAGTCAGCGTCTTGGAACGTACCTTTGCCGAGCGCCTGCCCCACTGCAGCGTCATTGCCACCGTTTCACACCAACATATTTATGGTCTGCTGTTTAAAATTCTGTGGCCCCTTGCCGCTAGCCGTCCATTTTTAAGTGATTTAGTCGAATACCCTGAAACGCTTAGCTATTACGCTAACTTGTTTCCAAACTTATGCTTAATCAGTAGTCCTGCTCAGTTATCTCGTTTGCCTGATGCGCTGGATAATGAGCCGCAACTGCGCGCCCCAAGCTTAGTGTTTAGTTCAGGTGGCCCACTCAGCTTCGAAGCTGCAATGGCAATAAAGCAATGCTATGGCCGACTACCGACCGAAGTTTTCGGCAGTACCGAGACGGGCGGGATCGCATACCGCCAGCAACACTCTCCCGCTGAGCCTTGGCAAACATTTGCAGCGATAGAGATTAAACAAGACGCTGTCGATGGTGCATTGCAGCTCAAATCCCCCTATTTGGAAAATGATGATTGGCTTCGATGTGAAGATAAAGTCGACATTGCCAGTGATGGCAGGTTTAGCCTGCAAGGGCGCCTTGATCGCATCGTAAAAGTCGAAGAGAAACGCCTGTCACTGGTGCAGATGGAGTCGCTTTTAGAGAGCCACCCTTACGTTAGCAAAGCCGCTTTACTCATGTTAGAGCAGCCTAGAACACAGCTTGGTGCCGCGATTGAACTGTCTCCACAAGGCGTTGAGCAATTAGCCATTGACGGCAAACTTGCACTCAACAATGTGCTGAAGCGTCATCTTCTATCCCAGTTTGAGCGGGTAACCTTGCCACGTCGCTGGCGCTATCCTGAGCAGTTACCCATTGATCTTCAGAGCAAGCGCGTACACGACACCATGCTAGCTCTATTTGATATCGATAAGTTTAAGAGCAAATGATTAAATCTACGTTACCGACCATTATTAGCACTCAAATCGATGATGACTGCATCTGTTGGCGTCTCGATATTCCCGCTAACCTGGAATTTTTTAACGGTCACTTTCCCGCGCAACCCGTGCTGCCTGGCGTCACTCAATTAGATTGGGCGATTAAGCTTGGTTGCCAGCATTTTGGCTACGCCTGTGACGTTGCGGTGCTTGAGGTGCTCAAGTTTCAACAGCTAATGCTGCCTAACACTCAGGTCAATTTAACCATTAGCCATAATGCCGCGAAAGCCAAGCTGACTTTTACCTATAGCGATGGCGATAAACGCTTTGCCTCCGGTCGAATAGTATTCAATGTCACCAATAGTTACACGACCAATAGGGAAGCCAGTTAATGCGCATCGCCTTAATCATTCCTAACTATAACCACCAAGCTGCTATCGCACAGACACTTGAGCAACTTGATGGGCTTGGTTTGCCTTGTTATCTGATCAATGATGGCAGCGATGATCAAACTCGGTTTTTACTCATTGAACTTGCCAACAAATACCCGTGGGTAACGCTGCTGCACCACCCCTTTAATCGTGGCAAAGGCGCGGCCGTTATGACGGGACTGCGCACCGCTTATCAAGATGGCTTTAGCCACGCATTGCAGGTTGATGCCGATGGGCAGCACAACTTAGATGATATCCCGGCGATGATAGCCCGGGCGGGATCTGCACCGGAGGCATTAATTTCTGGGTTACCTCAATATGATGACTCGGTTCCCAAGGGACGGCTATATGGTCGCTATCTCACCCATATCTGGGTGTGGATAGAAACCCTAAGTTTTGATATCCAAGATTCCATGTGCGGCTTTAGGGTGTACCCATTAGCCGAGACGGAAAAGCTATTTTTACGTCATGCTCTGGGCGAGCGCATGGACTTTGATATAGAGGTGCTAGTGCGCCTGTATTGGCAAGGCGTACCCATTATCCACATCCCCACACGGGTGATCTACCCCGAAGATGGCATTAGCCATTTTCAGGGGGTCAAAGACAATGCGCGGATCTCCTTGATGCACAGCAAACTGTTTTTCAGCATGTTGTTGCGCCAACCCAAACGCTTGTGGAACAAATTTAGCCAAGGCAAACAAAGCCAGCATTGGTCTAATATGCAAGAGCGTGGCAGCTACTGGGGCATTAAATTGATAGCCGAAAGCTATCGTTACGGTGGCCACTGGCTATGCCGCGCCATAATGTACCCGGTTATCTGCTACTTCTTTATCACCGGTGCCACCGCCAGAGCCGCATCGAAACTGTTTTTGACACGCGTTAAAACGACCGAGCCCGCTCACCCCTTGTTGAGTGACAAACTCAGTTGGCGTGACAGCCTTAAGCATTTTTTTGCCTTTGGAAATGCCGCTCTTGACCGTATTGATGCCTGGTGTGACCGCATCAAACTCGATGAGGTCGATTTCCCAAATAGACAATTACTGGTCGAACAGCTTGAAACCGGCAAGGGCGCCGTCTTACTGGTGTCTCATTTGGGAAATTTAGAACTTTGCCGCGCTATATCGATCCACCAGCGCAAAGTCAAAGTTAATGTCATGGTATTAACCGAGCATGCGGAAAACTTTAACCGCGTATTACAGCAACTCAACCCTGATAGCGCACTCAACCTCATTCAAGTGACCGAGTTTGGCCCAGGCACCTCTATATTATTGCAACAGAAGATCGACGAAGGGGAGTTAGTGGTAATCGCTGGCGATAGAACCTCCTCGCAAACCGCTGGCCGTGTGACTTACGCTCCCTTTCTAGGTAAAGAGGCCCCCTTCCCACAAGGACCCTTTATTCTTGCGGGTTTGTTAGATTGCCCAGTGTTTACCATGTTCTGCTTGCGTGAAGAGGGACGTTATCACGTGCACCTCAGCCATTTCGCCAACAGCCTAAAAGGCCCCCGATCTGAGCGATCAAAGCGACTCAACAATGCGGTACAAGATTTTAGCCAGCGCTTAGAGTATTTTGCGCTGCGCCAACCACTTCAGTGGTTTAATTTTTATGATTTTTGGCACAAGGACGAAAACATCCAGCGTACCAATGTTCAAGGAAGTAAAGGACAACAACAAAAATGACCCACGCTAACGCCCTAAACATCAAGCGACAAACCGTCGAGTTTGGCTACCGTAACTTGTCTCTTGAAGACGTAGTAGCAATCTCAAAAGGGGCAAGCGCACAGCTAAACCAAACGCAAGAGTACCGAGCCTATATTCAAAAAGGCGCATGGTTTATCGATAGCTTGCTCAAAGAGGAGGGAGTGGTCTACGGCGTAACTACCGGTTACGGTGACTCTTGCACTGTCACCGTCGGACTCGACCTAGTCCATGAGTTACCACTGCATTTGACCCGTTTTCACGGTTGTGGTCTCGGCGATATTTTATCCATCGCACAAACTCGTGCAGTCATGGCGTGCCGCTTAAGCTCGCTCGCTTACGGTAAGTCAGGGGTCAGTTTTGAACTGCTAGAGCGCATTGAGACCCTGCTGAATCTCAATATCACTCCAGTGATCCCAGAAGAGGGATCAGTCGGTGCCAGCGGCGATTTAACCCCGCTATCTTACCTCGCTGCCGTACTTATTGGTGAACGCGATGTGATGTATCAAGGCCAGCGCCGCCCCACTAGCGAAGTCTATCAACTACTTAATATTGTCCCGCTAACCTTGCGTCCTAAAGAGGGTCTCGCGCTAATGAATGGCACCGCGGTCATGACAGCGCTGGCTTGTTTAGCCTATGATCGCGCCCAATATATGGCGCGATTATCCAGCCGTATCACCGCCATGGCTTCACTGACGCTCAAGGGTAACTCGAATCACTTCGATGACATCCTGTTTGCCGCGAAGCCGCACCCGGGTCAAAACCAAATTGCGGCGTGGATCCGTGAAGATCTCAATCACCACACTCATCCGCGTAACTCTGACCGATTACAAGATAGATACTCTATCCGCTGTGCGCCACACGTGATCGGGGTGCTACAAGATGCGCTGCCCTTTATGCGGCAATTTATCGAAACCGAACTGAATAGCGCCAACGACAACCCGATTGTTGATGCCGAAGGTGAGCATATCCTTCATGGCGGACACTTCTATGGTGGCCATATCGCCTTTGCGATGGATTCGATGAAAAATGCGGTAGCCAACATTGCCGACTTAATTGACCGCCAGATGGCATTAGTGATGGACCAAAAATTTAATAATGGTCTGCCAGCGAACCTTTCTGGGGCAATGGGCAAACGTAAAGCCATCAATCACGGCTTTAAAGCGGTACAGATTGGCGTTTCGGCGTGGACTGCCGAGGCACTTAAAAATACCATGCCAGCCAGTGTGTTTTCACGATCGACCGAATGTCATAACCAAGATAAAGTCAGCATGGGCACCATTTCAGCCCGTGACTGCATGCGAGTACTGCAGCTTACCGAACAAGTCGCTGCCGCAGCCTTGTTGGCGATGTCTCAAGGTATTCGTTTGCGTATAATGCAACAAGAGCTTGTGCCAAGTACGATTACCCCCTCTCTGGGCAAAACGCTAGCGCAAGTCGAAGAAGATTTTGAACTGCTCACCGAAGACCGCCCCTTAGAACAAACACTGCGCTCCACCGTCGACAAGATCCAAAGTGGCTATTGGGAAGTATGCTAATGCGCCTTTCCGTGCTGGCAAGGATAATGATCTTATGAAAGGCATTATAAGCACCGAGATTGAAGTCATAATCCCTTTTCACGATGTGGATTCAATGGGCATTACCTGGCATGGCAACTATCTGCGCTATTTTGAAGTGGCGCGTTGCCAGTTACTGGATCTTATCGATTATGGTTACCGAGCAATGCAAGATTCAGGCTATAGCTGGCCAATTGTCGATTTGCAGATAAAGTATGTGCAATCGAGTACCTTCGATCAAAAAGTGATTATCAAAGCGGCCATTGTTGAGTGGGAAAACCGCCTTAAAATCAATTACCAAGTATTAGACGCCGTCACTAAGAAACGTATTACCAAAGGCTATACCATACAAGCGGCGGTTGACATGCAAACCCAGGAGCTGTGCTTTGTTACGCCTCAAGTATTTCAAGATAAAATCGCTAAACTTATTGATTCCAATGAGCAGTTAAGCACTCAATCAAGTACTTCACTAACCACCGCAGGCTCAAACAGATGATGTTAACTAGGTATCCATTTCGCTGTTGCCAACTCATATCGATGTGCTTGATCATAATCGGTAATACGTTGAGTTTTTCGGCCCATAGCGAGAGCAACTTTGAGGCTTTATTCGCACACAATGCGTCTCCAAGTGAGTTAACTCAGCTCAGCAAACAGTTAGCGCCAAGCGCACAAGCTAAGGGTTTGTTTACTCAATATCGACTATTAAAGGTACTCAAAAAGCCACTTGTTAGCCAAGGGAGCTTTGTCTTCTCTAAGCAGCATGGGGTGATCTGGCAGCAACTATCCCCATTCGAAACTACCTTAATTTTACAAGCGGGCCGCCTGACCCAAATCGATAGCCAAGGGCAGGTACAGGTCAGCGATGCGCAGCAGTCGGCCAGCGCCAATCAACTGTCGCAGTTAATGCCAATCCTGCTCAATGCCCTGCTTAGTGGTGATCTACCCACACTTAAACAGCATTTTGAGTTGAGCTTACAAAACACCACCAGCACCAATACCCAGTGGCAGTTAGGTTTGACGCCAATCGACCCTCTCGTCAAAAAAGCCATGCCTCGACTCGTGTTAATGGGTGAGCAGCATATTCAAACCTTAATCCTCTTTAGCGATAACCAAGACCGCAGCCGTATCGAATTTACCGCGATCAATGAAGCGCCGCTGACGGAGCTAGACTTAGCTCGCTTTTCACCTGCAATTGAAGATAGCGCCAGAGCAGCCCAATGAGCGAAAAATCGCACCTCGCAGCGCTGAGCTTCTTAGCCAAGCTCACAGCAACAAAAAAGTTAACTATCTGGTTAATTTTGCTATTTACCACGCTAGCATTGGGTATTTTGCAATGGCAATCTGGCGCCAAGATCCAGACTGACATTTTGGCTATGCTACCTAAAGTGAGTGAAAATCCGCTGACGCAGCGGGCCATCGCTCAAGTTGAGCAACAGTTAGCCAATCGGTTCTATATTGGGGTTGTTAGCGCAGACCAGAACACGGCGGTTAGCGCGGCCACCATGTTAATGCAGCAGTTAAAATCCACCAGCTCAGCGGTATTCACTGATATATCCAGTGCAGACATTTCACAAGCTGAAGCCCTGAATGCTTTTTATTTTCCGTACCGATTCAACCTGCTAACAGACAAACAACAACAGCAACTCACGCAGCAGCAGTGGCAGCAGCTAACGCAAGCAAGTTTACAGCAACTTTATAGCGCCTTTAGCTACGCTAATAGTGCCTTAATCAGCCATGATCCCCTGCTGCTCTACCCCGATAACCTGTTAGCGCTTGCGCCCAAACAAGCACTCAGTATCGACAACGGCGTACTCATCACTCGACTACCCAGTAGTGATGCCGAAGCAGCACCAGGCTTTGTCGCCATCGTAATGGCAACAGGGTTACAAAGCGCCTTTAGTCCTGATGCCCAGCAATCGCAGCTGGCAGCGCTTGAGTTGGCAAAAAAGACCGTAACGAGCAACTTCCCCGAGGTTGATTTTTTACACGCTGGCGCACTGTTTCATGCCGCGGCTGCGACTGACAATGCTAAAAAGGAAGTATCAAGCATTGGCCTTATCTCCCTTATTGGGGTTATCGCCTTAGTCTGGTTTGCCTTTCGCTCGGTTATACCATTAATGATCGCCATGGTAACGCTGAGCTGCAGCCTACTGTTTGCCGTTGTGCTTACTCTTGTGGTGTTTGGTGAGCTGCACCTGCTCACGCTAGTATTTGGTACTAGCCTTATTGGCATCGCCATTGATTACTGTTTTCACTTTTATTGCGAGCGCTTAAATAATCCTCAGTATGATGCTAACCATACGTCGTTAGCCATTCTGCCAGCGATTTCATTGGCCCTACTCACTAGCATTATCGCCTACGGCTCGCTGGGGTTAGCGCCTTTTCCAGGCATGCAGCAGGTCGCCATATTTTGCGCTGCAGGTCTGCTCGGCGCTTATTTAACCTTAGTGTTTGCCTACCCGGCGTTAGCGAGCGCAAAACTCAATAGCGGCCAACGCCAGCTTGAACTTGCAGACCAATACCAAGGTTTTATGCTCAAACGCGCCGTGCCGTCATCACGGTTTTCAGCAGGGTTGTTGCTACTTGGCTGTATGGTTTTTATTGGCATCGGTCTATCACAACTAAGCAGTGATGATGATATTCGTCAGTTACAACACACACCGCCAGCGATTCAGCAACAAGAAGACACCCTGCGTACCGTGCTCAGTGGCGGCACCGATAATCAATTTCTGCTGATTAAAGGGCAGTCAGAAGAGGACGTAAAACAAGAATTGGAGCAGATAGAGCCCATTCTTGAATTAGCAGAACAACAGCAATTGCTTGGCAATCACTTTAGTTTAAGCAGATTCCTACCCAGTGAAAAAACCCAGGCAACAAACTACCAGCTACAGCAGCAGATTTATCAGCAGCACCTTGGTGAAATTTTCGAGCTGCTGGGGATTGAAGACAGCATTAAACAACCATTAGCAGATGAGTTTACCGCAGCCAAAGCGCGTTATATTAAGGCGGATAATTTCTTACGCTCGGCCGCAGGACAACAGTTAAGCTCTATGTGGTTAATGCCGCAACAAGACTCAGATTTAGATTCTGATTTAGACTCTGGCTACGCCTCGATAGTACTGCTAGGAGGCATAAAACAACTCGATAAATTATCGGCACTTTTCCAAGATAACCCCAATGTTGATTTAGTCGATAAAGTCGGCGAAATATCTAAATTAATGGGGCTCTATCGCCAGCTGACGCTTGGGTTACTGGTCATTGCATTGCTTGCGGCGGTTTGCATCTTTACCCTTAGGTTTGGCATCAGGCTAGCGTCGATAATGGTTAGTGTGCCCGCACTTGCCGCAATACTGACCCTGTCCACCTTGGGGATAATGCTGGCGCCATTAACGCTGTTTCATGCGTTAGCACTGATTTTGGTGTTTGGGATCGGCATTGATTATTGTCTATTTTTCGCCGAAGCGGATCAAAAGACTCGTGGCGTGATGATGGCTGTACTCATGTCAGCGATATCGACACTACTGGCCTTTGGCTTGCTGGCCTTTAGCCAAACACCCGCCATTAGTGCCTTTGGTCTGACCCTATTGATAGGCATTAGCTTTACGTTTTTACTGTCACCCTTTATTCAAATTTTCACAAGGAAAACACCTCAATGTTAAGCTCCAATGTACATCAGAGCACGATTACTTATGGTGTTGAAAAGAATGATGTTGAAGAGGTCGATGTAGCCATCATAGGCGCGGGCCCATCAGGGAGTATTGCCGCCAGTTTGCTACATGCTCAAGGCAAGCGTGTTCTAGTGCTAGAAAAACAACATTTCCCACGTTTCTCTATTGGAGAGAGCTTACTTCCCTGCTGCATGGAAGTGATTGCCGAAGCCAATATGCTCGACGCCGTAAATGCTGCGGGCTTTCAATATAAAGATGGTGCAGCATTTAGATGTCGCGACCAATACACCAGTTTCGACTTTAATGACAAGTTCACTCCTGGGCCCGGCAATACTTTTCAGGTCGAACGCGCCAAATTCGACAAACTGCTGGCCGATGAGGCAAGTAAGCAAGGGGTAGAGATCCGCTATGGCCAGTCGGTCGAGTCGGTAAACTTAGACTCAGCGCCTGAACTCACAGTGCAAAATGAAGCGGGTGACAGCTACACAGTTAAGGCAAAGTTCATCCTCGATGCCAGTGGTTTTGGCCGTGTTTTACCGCGGTTACTCGATTTAGAAACGCCATCATGCTTACCTACTCGCAGCGCCGTTTTTAACCATATAAACGACAATATTACTTGTGCTGATTTTGACCGCAATAAGATCCTTATTAGTGTTCACCCTGACAACAAAGATATCTGGTACTGGTTAATCCCTTTTAGTCATGGCCGCTGCTCAATAGGCGTAGTGGCAGAGCCCCATCAACTGGGTAACTTAACGGGCAACTTGGACGATGTCCTCCTTGATATGATTAACCAAGAGCCTGGCCTTAAAAAATTGCTCGCCAATGCTGAACTCGTCAATGATTCCACATTATTGCAAGGATACTCAGCTAACGTGAAAACCTTAGCCACCAATAAGTTCGCCCTACTAGGCAATGCAGGAGAGTTCCTAGATCCTGTCTTTTCATCAGGCGTCACTATTGCCATGCAATCAGCCTCTTTGGCGGCTAAAGCGCTTATTAAGCAACTTGATGGTGAAGCGGTTGACTGGCAAGATGACTACGCCACGCCATTAATGAAAGGCGTTGATACCTTTAGAACCTATGTCGAAGCTTGGTATGACGGCCGCTTTCAAGACGCTATATTCTATAGTGATCCCGACTTGACCATCAAACAGATGATCTGTTCTATTTTGGCAGGCTACGCTTGGGATCAAAACAATCCCTTTGTCAGCGAATCTAAAAGGCGCCTCAATATGGTGGTAGAGCTATGTCGCAGCTAACTCATTTTATCAAGCCATTTCTAAAGAGCTTAAGCGTGTTCGGCTTAACGCTATTGGCAGGATGCAGCCAAACCTTGCAAAGACAAACCTGTGTAGATCTGCCAAGCAACGTCAGTTACTGCCTTGCGCCTCTTAGCGACGCTAACATAGGCGACAAAACTGAGCTCATAGCAGAGCGAAGTGTCACGCAAAAAACCACCATCAAAACCCAGTCGAGTCAACATGAACTGCTCACTCAACTGGAGCTTAATTCGCAGCAACTGACCTTAGTTGGCTTGGCGCCATTAGGGCAGCCGCTATTCACGCTCACTTACGATGGCGATAAACTTATCAGTGAGCAAAGCACATTACTTGGTGATCAATTTAAAGCCGAGTATCTGCTAGCCATTATGCAGCTTATCTATTGGCGTGAAGACAGCCTCAATCGCCATTTACAAAATGGCTATATACAGGGCTATAATTGCGATGTTGCTTACTGTCGACAGCTCATTGCTGCAGAGCCGAATGCTAATGGCATGATGAAGAATAGCGCTGAAGATGCTCAGCCAATCGTCACAATCCGTTATAGTCAGCTTGAACCATGGCAAGCCAAGGTCAAATTACAGATTAATACAGCTGATTTCGAGCTCATCATCACTCCGTTATAAACCTATTAGGGAATTTAAAGTGAAGTCGAATAGCGCAATAGCAATAACCCAAATAGGTTTATCTACACCACTGGGAGACACGCCAAAATCTGTGCTTAACAACCTCATTGCCGCTAATATAGAGGGGATGCAATGGCGTGATGACTTAATGTTTGCCCGCCCAGTACTGGTTGGTGAAGTAGCAACCAAGCTCCCAGAGCTCGGGCCGCAATGGCAACAGTTTGATAGCCGTAATAATCAGCTTGCCTTAGTGGCTGCGCTGCAGATAGAAGCATACGTTATTGAAGCTAAAACGAAATATAAAGCCAAGCGTATTGGTGTGGTCATTGGCACTAGCACCTCAGGTATCGCCACTGGCGAGCAGGCGTTAGCGCATCATAGTCAGCATGGCGAGTTCCCCACAGGATATGACTATTCACAACAAGAGTTGGGCGACAGCAGTCGGTTTTTACAGCGCTACTTTGGGCTCACAGGGCCTTGTTTAACGGTATCCACCGCTTGCTCTTCAAGTGCAAAAGCCTTTGCTAGTGCGCGACGACTACTTAATGCTGATCTCTGTGACATGGTCATTGTTGGTGGTGTAGATTCATTATGCCAATTGACCCTCAATGGTTTTAACTCACTAGAATCAATCTCCAAAGCCCACTGCCAGCCATTTAGTCGCAACCGTGACGGCATTAACATTGGTGAAGGGGCGGCATTGTTCACCCTAGAGCGGGCAACCGAGCGGGACGATATTCTATTAACCGGTGTCGGCGAATCCAGCGATGCTTACCACATTTCGGCACCACACCCTGACGGGATTGGTGCTATCACGGCCATGCAATCAGCGCTAAAAATGGCAAACTTGGATGCTGAACAAATTGGCTACTTAAACCTACATGGCACAGCAACACCCAAAAACGATGCCATGGAAAGCCGAGCCGTCACCACGGTATTTACTAATCGAATTCCCCCGTGCAGCTCAACCAAGCCGTTAACCGGTCACACCTTAGGTGCAGCAGGCGCTATTGAAGCGGCCTTTTGCTACCTGTTACTGAGCGATTTAAACCTTGATAACAAACTGCCACCCCAGGTGTGGGACCAACAGCAAGACACTGACAACCCAGTATTGCCCCTCGTTACCTATGGCGATACCACAGTGCTGCAGCATGTTATGAGCAACTCTTTTGCTTTTGGGGGCAGCAATGCCAGCCTCATACTCAGCCGCCATAGAAAAACCACCGATGAGGCTGACTCACATGTTTGATCTATCCACCCTTGCCAGCCAAAATGTTGAGCAATTTATTCCTCATCGCCAACCTATGGTGCTGATCAGTAACCTATTGGAGTATGAAACTGATAATTTACTCACCCAAACCAAAATATCGGTCACTAGCCCCTATTTTGATGACAAGCTGCAAGGGGTGCCAAACTATGTTGGCATTGAATATATGGCGCAAAGCATTGCCGCCTTAGCTGGGGTTGAAGCACATCTTAGAGAAGACATTATCAGAGTGGGTTTTTTACTGGGGACCCGTAAGCTCAAAATGCATATTCCACACTTTAAAGCGGGCGAGACCTACCAAACTAAAGTCACTCGACTGTATCAAGAAGAGTCTGGCTTAGCGGTTTTCGACTGCAAAATAATGCACCACCAGCGAGTGGTAGCCGAAGCCAATGTGAACGTGTTTCAGCCGCAAGACACCAGTGCCTATATTGCAGAAGCGACTGACTAACAATAAATTTAATACCACTTTATAGAGAGCAGTGTTAGCCGATTAAAACAGATAACAAAGGGCAGCTGTTAAGGATAAGAGATGACTAAAAGAGTACTCATTACCGGTTCAAGTCGCGGCATAGGCAAAGCAATTGCATTAAAGCTGGCGGCTGCTGGCTTTGATATTGCCATGCATTATTATCAAAATAGCGACGCCGCCAACGAAACAAAACAAGCGTTAGAGCAATTGGGTGTGTCGGTATCTTGCCTTAAATTTAATATCGCCGATCGCGCAGCCGCAAAGCAAGCCATCGAACAAGATATTGAGCACCATGGCGCCTATTACGGTGTAGTACTAAACGCGGGCATAAATTGTGATACCGCCTTCCCTGCGATGACAGCGTCAGAGTGGGACAGTGTAGTGCACACTAATTTGGATGGCTTCTACAATGTTATCCATCCCACCGTCATGCCAATGGTCCAAGCAAGACAAGGTGGCAGGATCATCACCATGGCCTCGGTTTCTGGTATTGCAGGTAACCGTGGCCAAGTCAATTACAGCGCCTCAAAAGCCGGCATCATAGGTGCCACTAAAGCCTTGTCGCTTGAGCTGGCAAAACGCAAAATTACCGTAAATTGTATCGCGCCAGGGCTGATTGAAACCGATATGGTGGCAGATATTCCTCAGGATATGGTTAACACTATCGTGCCGATGCGACGTATGGGTAAAACCTCTGAAATTGCAGGACTGGCTAACTTTTTGATGTCGGAAGATGCCGCTTATATCACTCGCCAAGTGATCTCCGTTAATGGTGGCATGATATGAGCCATCTACCCCGCAGAGTCGTCGTCACAGGCATAGGTGGGGTCACGGCCTTGGGTCATGACTGGCAAACGATTGCGACTAATCTTAAGGCACAGAAAAACTGTGTTGTTCGGCTTGATGAATGGGACAAGTTTGATGGTTTAAATACCCGCTTAGCCGCGCCGATCACCGATTTTGAAAAACCAGCTCATTATACTCGCAAAAAAATACGCTCAATGGGCCGCGTCTCCATCATGGCAACGCGCGCCAGCGAGTTAGCATTGATTGATGCCAACCTGCTTGATGATCCTGTGGTGACATCAGGGGCGATGGGTATTGCATATGGCTCATCAACGGGCAGCACCGACCCTATTATTGCTTTTGGCGATATGCTCAAAAGCGGTGATATGTCAGGGGTCACGGCCACCAGTTACATTCGCATGATGGCCCATACAACGGCAGTCAATGTCGGGGTATTTTTTGGCTTAAAAGGTCGCGTACATACCACAAGTAGCGCCTGCACCTCGGGCAGCCAAGGCATTGGTTACTCCTATGAAGCGATAAAATATGGCCAACAAGACTTGATGCTTGCCGGGGGTGGTGAAGAGCTATGCCCAACTGAGGCGGTAGTATTCGATACTCTTTTTGCCACTAGCACTAAAAACGATACCCCATCAAAAACGCCAAAACCCTTTGATAAGCAACGTGATGGCTTAGTGATTGGTGAAGGTGCTTGCACCTTAGTGCTTGAAGAGCTGGAACACGCCCAAGCCCGTGGCGCTAAAATCTATGCCGAAATTGTTGGTTTTGGAACCAACTCCGATGGCTTACACGTCACTCAACCAAATGCAGCCACGATGGAAACATCTATCCGGCTGGCACTTAAAGATGCAGATATTGAAGCCAGTGCTATTGGTTACGTCAATGCCCACGGCACAGCGACAGACCGCGGTGATATCGCTGAGACTCAGGCAACCAGCGCAGTGTTTGGCCCATCCCAACCTATCTCATCACTAAAAAGTTACACCGGCCATACCCTAGGGGCTTGTGGCGCACTTGAAGCTTGGGTAAGCATACAGATGATGAACGAGGGCTGGTTTGCGCCAACACTTAACCTCACAGAGGTTGATCCCGAGTGTGGTGAGCTCGATTACATCAAAGATGACATTCGCTTACTCGAGACTGATTATGTCATGAGTAACAACTTTGCCTTTGGCGGGATTAATACTTCGCTTATTTTTAAGAAGTGGTCTAAATAACAGATCTACAGCTGCCAACCGCCTTCAGTGAGGAGGCGGGTGAGTGCACATAGCGTTATACCGATAATGGAAAACGATTCATTAGGAAAAACTTATTGAATTAAACCTAATAAGCAGTTTTAATAGTGTCACTATCATTACATTACTATGCCAAGGAAAATCCATGTCTGAAGTTATACTTTCAAAGCTGTCTAACTGCCCACCTGGAGATAAGTGTTGGCAGCTTATCGAACAAGGCGCCACTGTCATTGATGTTCGTAGTCCTCAAGAGTTTGCCGGCGGACATCTCCCCAATGCTATCAATGTGCCGCTAGATACCTTAGCCACGTGGGTAGTAAGCATCGACAATTCAGAGCAGATTGTTCTACTTTACTGCGGCGCAGGTATCCGAGCGCAAAAGGGCTGCGATATACTAAACGCCAGCGGTTTAGCCAGTGTGGTTAATGCCGGTGCCCTTAAAGATCTATTGGCTTGTAAGCCGCAGGGCTAGTAGCAGATAAACGGTGTGCAGCAATTGCGTCAGTAATGCTGACGCATCAAAAGGCTGCTTCATCGCCTATTACACCTGCAGGTTAAACGTCACCGGGCCATCATTCACCAGGGAGACTTTCATATCTGCGGCAAATTCACCGCTTTGGGTATTCGCCCCTTTCGACTGACAAAAATCAACAAAGCCGTGATAGAGTTGTCGCGCTTGATCCGGTGTACCCGCTCCGGAAAAGCTCGGACGTAACCCACGGCCAGTATCTGCGGCCAAGGTAAACTGTGAAACCACCAGTAAACTCCCCCCCGCTTGCTCAAGGTTTAGGTTCATCTTGCCGTTTTCATCGGAGAACACCCGGTAACTCATGACCTTAGTGGCCAGTTTTTCCATTTTTGCGATATCATCTTCTCGCTCGACACCGAGCAACACTAAAAGACCTTTATCTATCGCTCCAATGGTTACACCGTCAACGACCACATTTGCTTCACTCACACGTTGAATCAAGGCTATCACGTAAAACTCTCCGACTAAAAAAGCAAAAAATAATCGCCATGCTCACTCACATAAGTCATAGGCGATTTTTTGTAATGGATAAACTTAAATTGATTTGAGTTGCTGCATCACAGGGATGGGTTTAATCACATCCTCTGAGCCTTCTGGCAGTGATTTTCCAACCTGACGCAAACCTTCATCGGTCCAAAGTATAAAGCGACGGATCTCTTCCATGCTTATGGTATCGACAAAGGTTGCAGAGCCTTGTACTTGAATCACTGCACCTTGCTCTCTCACCACAAACTTGGCGAAGTTAAGCTTTTGATTGAGCGTACCAATCATGATCAGTATCTCTTTACTGCCCACATACTTAGGATGAATAGCATAAAAACGGCTCATCAAGATACGGTCGATACCATCAGGGTTGATGCTTGGTTGCAGGATAAACTGACTATTATCAAAGTTTACCGCCACCCCATTAGGCCCAGCTTTAGTTGCTAAGTAATTTTTGCTGACTAAGGCTTCTAACAGCTTTGTTGACGCTTGTTCATTTGTCATACCACCTAAAGTCACACTATCAGGTGCTATCGTCGTCACTTCAACGTCAGTGTTGTTTTCAGTTGCAGCGCAAGCAGTAAGGCTCATGACCAAGCTCGCTATTAGTAATTTTTTCATCTGATACAAATTCCTTTATCTATTTTCTGGGCCATTTCTCGTATGGCGCTCATGATTGCATTCGCCATTTTAACGTCTGCCAATGCATGATAACCGCCGTTAACTTCCATCACCTTTATCTGATGATTTACCTTATCTTGCAAAAACGTATGTACAACACCACTCGGACAAACCCAGTCAAACTCTCCTTGAATGATGAGCGTTTCCGCTTCAATATCCATCACAGTATCAGACAGTTGCTCAAAAGCACCAAAGTAATTATTAGTCACATAATATAGCTCAATGCTTGCTAACGCCTGACTAAGA
The DNA here is from genome assembly GCF_023284025.1 of Shewanella abyssi. Classification (GTDB taxonomy): domain Bacteria; phylum Pseudomonadota; class Gammaproteobacteria; order Enterobacterales; family Shewanellaceae; genus Shewanella; species Shewanella abyssi. Next base: position 62,879 of record NZ_JAKIKR010000019.1, read on the forward strand.
ATGACATTGTCATCAAATGACTCACACCCAGGGTAAGCTAACGCGACTTCCCAATTTAACCAGCGCCTAACAAAATCCTGCCGAATGTTGGCAGAGGTATTTTCAAATCCGTCTCGGTAACAGCTGAATAAACGGTGTAGTTGATTACCCGGTGCGGCCGCCACACTAAAGCTCAGGTACTCTGATGGAAATAATCGCGCCGCCCCCTGTTGACCATACAACCACTGGATACTTTCAGGACTCGGAACAAAGGCGCCCCATAGCACCTGTTTAGTCACTCTGTTTGGATAAAGCCCAGCGTACAATAGCGCCAATGTTGCACCAAATGATCCGCCAGCGAGCGCCCACTTAGCGATACCTAGCCACTGTCGCACCTGTTCAATATCAGTTAATAGATTGCTGAGCTGGTTGTGCTCAAGCCCTCCTCTTGGCCGCGAACGTCCCGCACCTCTCTGATCCATCATTATTACCTGATAGACAGATAGATCGAACAAATTTAACTCATCTATTGAGCAACCAGCCCCTGGGCCACCATGCAGATACAGTAAAGGAATGCCATCGCTATTGCCGTATTGTGCGATATACAATTCATGTCCACCACCAACGGCCAACCAGTCACGTGCAATCAACTTCGGCTGACGTAACATCGCCTTTAAGCACCATCGTCAGGTGTCGATTTAACCTGTTCAGTCTCTATAGGTTTTTTATCGTCTGTCGGTGTCGGTGTTGCTGTCTCTATTGCTGCAGCCTCTGCTAATAATGTTGCTCGCGCGATTTGTCGTTCGCGTAAATATTCCGGTAGAGCGGCGGTGATCTCAGCGCCAACCAATACGATAACCCACGAGACATACACCCAAACAAACAAAATAGGGATCACCGCTAATGCACCGTAAATAGCCTCGTAGCTCGGAAACTGAGTCACATAAAATGCAAAGCCTTTCTTGCCAAGTTCAAACAGCATTGCGGCGACAATCGCACCGAGCAGAGCATGAAAAAACTTAACTTTTTTGTTCGGTACCACCATATAAAGCAGTAAAAATGCCGCCACCGAAAACATCATTGGCAGTCGCTCAATAATCAGCGGCACCACGCCAGATAGCTCAGAGTCGTTAAATAACTGTAGCGACACTAAATAGGAGGTCGCGACCAAGCTTGCACCCACGAGTACAGGCCCTAAAGTCAGTACCATCCAGTACATTGAAAATGATACCGCAACTTGGCGTTTCTCTTTGGTACGCCAAATACTGTTGAGTGACTTATCGATTGCGGAGATCAACATTAGCGCCACCACTATAAGGGCGGCTATTCCGACGCTGGTGCCTTTAGAGGCGTTAGCCACAAATTCATTGATGTAGATCTGTACCGTGTCTCCGGCCGCGGGTAAGAAATTGTCATACACGAATCCCTCCAACTGCTCACGAATGCCAGCAAAGACCGGAAAGGCCGACAGCATAGAAAACATGACAGCAACAATCGGCACTAACGACAGTAACGTGACGTAGGCTAAGTGCCCCGCTTTAATATTGACTTGGTCCTCTTTGAAGCGGCGCAGCAAATGTAAAAAAAATGCCCAAATACTCCACAAAAAAGACCGAAATTGATTCACTGCTATCTTATTTTTCACTTGTTACTCTTGATTCTGTTAAAGTTGTACCTAATCTGTACAAGGTTTTAGATCTATATGGGTACAATAAAGCTAATAACCTTCTCTTTACAAGTATAAGGATTGAATTGATGTCACAACAGGGTTCCGCTGGCAATGTAATTGCCGCTATCGCAAGCTTTTTTATCGCGGGTTTAGGCCAGCTCGTTCAAGGGCGTATATTTTCGGCGTTAATTTTTTGCGTCGTCATATACACGTGTTACTTTTTTTATTTTTTAATCATCCCTGCTATCGTTGGATTTCTTCTTCATGTTTGGTGCGTTATCGACGCGGCTAAATATCGCTCAGATTAGCCAGCAGCCTAAGTTTAGGACTCCGCTTTAGAATCACATTCAGGATTGAATAATATGAGAAAAATATTATCGGTAGCCATCATTAGTTGCGGTTTGCTGCTAACCGGTTGCCAAAGTGCTTACTATGGCGCGATGGAAAAAGTCGGCTATCATAAACGAGACATCATGGTTGACCGTGTTGAAGACGCTAAAGAATCTCAACAGGAAGCACAAGAGCAGTTCAGCTCCGCTCTCGAACAGATGCAAGCGCTGCTCAATCATGACGGTGGCGACTTAGAAGGTGCCTACAACAAAGCCAAAGATGAATATGAGTCAGCCCAAGATGCGGCCGATGATGTCACTAACCGCATCGATAAAGTTGAAGATGTCGCCGAAGCCTTGTTCGATGAATGGCAGACTGAGATAGCTGAAATAAGCAAAGCTAGCCTGCGCCGCGGTAGTGAGTCAAAACTGAAACAAACTCGTCGCTCATACACGCAACTGCTCAAAAGCATGCGCCGCGCAGAGAGCAAAATGCCCCCGGTGCTCACGGCAATGAAAGACAACATGCTTTACCTAAAGCATAACCTCAACGCCCAAGCCATTGGCGCGATTAAAGGTGAGTTTACCAGCCTGCAAACTGACATTTCAGGGCTTATCAAAGAGATGAACAAGTCGATTGATGAATCCACCAAGTTTATTGCCTCTCTGGAAGGTAAGTAAGCGATGACTAAAGTGCGGTTCCTAAGCCTTGCTGCTTAGGAACTGAATTTGTGAACTAAAGCCTGAATTTTTATAGTTTAATCCTAAGTTTACGATCTTCCCCACAAGCTGCGTGTACCGATAGAACTTCTTCAATTAAAAAGTTTCACAATAGTATCAATCATTATTTAACTGACACTGCTATGAGCTTTATCGAATCATTAACCCTTACCTTGGCACTGACTTACAGTGTTAGCTTGCTTTATTGGAGTGGCAAAAAATGGGGGGCAGCGGCAAGCGGAGTATTGGTTTCCACCGCGGTAATATCTAGCCTATATTGGCCCCTAATCGCCGCGCTTGCCATTGCCGTTGTCGTCATTGGCTTCGTTAACAAGTTTCAGCCTCAAGTCGCTCAGGGCGATATGAGGAGCAATAATCTGCGTGATGGGGTTCAACATCTACTGGCGCTATCGATGTTACTGGTTGGAATACAGTTTGCGGTGAATAGTGCGCTGCTCAAAGCTGGGATTACGCCATGGTTAATGCGTCCTGATGTCGGCGATGCTTTTCTGCCTATTGCGGGCGGTATCGAACTCAAAGCCATTATCAGCCTCGGTATTTGGGATCAAACTCACCCAGCAGCCGCGGTCATGCTCACAGTCGTGCTATTAACAGGCTTGCTCTGTAAACGTGCCTTTTGTGGCTGGGCTTGCCCGTTAGGGATCGCCGGTGAGTATCTGTATAAACTCAGAAAACGCTTTATAAAAGCTGAATATCTACCACCCGCTTGGCTAGATTGGCCCCTTAGAATGGTGAAGTACCTTCTTTTATTAGCGCTGCTTTATATCATTGTGGGCATGCCTGCACAGACAATACCTAATTACCTCAGTGGCAATTATCACAAGATAGCCGATCTGAAAATGGCGCTGTTTTTTATCACTCCCGGATTAGTGACACTGCTTTGCTTCGGCTTTATCCTCAGTCTGTCAGCCTGGCGTCGACAAGGATTTTGTCGCTACATCTGCCCATATGGTGCTTTACTTGGCCTCGTCAGCTTTTTAAGCCCGTTTAAAATTCGCCGCAGCACACAACATTGCTTAATTGAAAGCAAAGGCATGGACTGTGATAAATGCAGCCGAGCCTGCCCTGCCAATATTTCAGTACATACGCAGAAGGACATCCGCTCAGATGAGTGCCAAGCCTGCATGCGCTGCGTCTCCGCCTGCCCTAAAAAAGAGGCTCTGCATTTTAGTACTCGCAACGGTATTAAGTTATCTGCACGCGGCCTAACGATTGGCTTAATGGTGCTATTGTTCTTAATTCCGCTTATTGCTTATCTAAGTGGATTTTGGGTCAGCCAAACCCCGACAGAAACGCGGATGTATTTGATCCAACATTTAAACTCGATAGGACATTAGGGAAGGTTTGAGTATTAGAGCGGTAAAATCTTAGACGAACGGCCTACGGCCTTACGGTAAAAACTAGAAAAGAGAACAGCGACGGCATAAATGCCGACCTACTTTAAAAGAAGGTTCTAGGTTCTAGGTTCTAGGTTCTAGGTTCTAGGTTCTAGGTTCTAGGTTCTAGGTTCTAGGTTCTAGGTTCTAGCAAAGTATAAAATCAACATCAAAAGCCAAAGGGTGTTTTCTGTTGATTTTCTAGCAGGACCTAGTCCGTCCTAGCAGTGAGCTGGCGAACGTCCTAGTACCTAGGACCTTCTTAGCTTTCAGATAGGTGCTAGGCTCATTGACAATGAATAGCCCATTTTTAAAACTAAACTTTTGTTAATGGAGAAAGTTGGAACCATCTAAAACTTTCGTACTCTGATTATATGAGGCCAATGTTTACCGACTCATTTTTACAGTTTCATCCTCTCCTAACCAGAGTATTGAAGTTGCTAGGCTAAATATTTGTTTTGTTCATCATCCTAACTGCGCATTCCTAATTAGGTTTGCCACCAAAATTCAGTTTCAACGCTAGCGCACTGTAAATTGAACATATTCTTCAGCAATCCATATGGATTGCTTTTTTTTGCCTGAATAACCAACACCGTAATATCTGCATGAAAAGTATTGCAGTTAATAGCAACTAGATTCCAGCAAACACTCGGTACTGATATTGTGTGTTCACTTTTAAAGCAATATGGATGCACAACAACAGATGGAACCGTTAACAAACTCAGTAAGCAATAACCCAAACCCCAATACCTTCACGCGTAACGCCAATATCGACGCCATTCGTGGCCTAGCGTTATTGGGCATTTTATTTATGAACATCTACTTCTTTGGTAATAGCTTTTTAGGCTATGCCAACCATGAAATGATTCCACTTCATGACACCCTAACTTTACTGTTTAGCAACGTTTTTCTGGAAGGTCGCTTCATTAGTCTATTCTCGATGCTATTTGGTGTGGGCTTAGCTATCCAATACGATAGGTTCGCGAACCGGTCTGATAACCCTTACAAGTCGGTTAAGTCGAGGTTGAAGTGGCTGTTATTGTTCGGTGCGATCCATGCTATTTTTATTTGGTATGGAGACATATTGTTTACCTATGCCCTCGGCGGCTTTGTCGCCCTTTGCTATCTAAAACTCGATAATGCCAAGCTAATAAAAAAATCTCTGTGGTTTATCATTGTGCCACTGCTTATTTTTGCCGTTATTAGCCTTTTTGTACCAGAAGAGCCCGTTATTCGCGGCTCGCCACAATTTAAAGAGGAGCTGCTCATATGGACCGGTGCTTATAGCGAGCAGGTAATGATGCAGCTTATAATATTTACAGCCATGGTATTTACTGCAGTGCTGGTCACAATGTGGATGTCGGCCGGCTTAATGATGTTGGGTGTAGCACTTTATCGCAAGGGGACGTTCGAGAATGGGTTTAGCAACAAAGCGTTACTTCAATTTGCCTTTGCAACTTTACTATTATCGACCGTCGATAGTTTACTGACTCTTGCTGATAAGCCTATGTTAACCAGTTTATCAGCCACAGTCGTCATCTTTAGCGCGATCCCTATGGCACTTATCTATATCCACCTGCTGGTGAAAATATGTCAAAACCGTGCAACGGTACTAGCACCATTGCAAAAAGTAGGACGCCTGACATTCAGCTTATACATATTGCAATCGGTTTGCGGGGTACTGCTGTTTCGTTATATTGCACCAACGCTAACAATGACATTAGATCGACCCGACTATATGTTGATTGCGATTGGCTTCTCTATATTCCAAGTCATTCTCGCCAGCGTTTACCTTAGGTATTTCAACCAAGGACCATTGGAGACCTTGTGGCGTTGGTTAGCCAAGCCTAAGGCGTCAAAGCTAGAATCCAACACGATTGATGAGGCGGCAGCATAGTCGCAGCTTAATTATTGATATTTGAGTTAATGGTGACCTAATCACAGCATGAAGCGACATTGCCAATAAATGATGACTACATGGTCTATTTTGTTCCATACATTCGCCACCTCCCAGTGGATCGTGGTGGGAATGCCATATCGAGGCGGCGCTAACATTTGACCTAATCGAGGGGACAATGAGCAGGGAAACAGGGCGGTGACCTTCGGCAGCAGGGATGCTGCCGCAGAGGCTATAGGGACATATTCACGCCGTGTCACTGCTGTGCTTTCACCTACTCCGCCACTAAACGCAGACATTTATGGCCAGACATAAACCCCCTCCTAGTACATCCTGTACTTCGGGGATAAATACATCCATGTACAAATACCTGCACTACCCATCCATGGGTGCTGGCATAAATGTTCTGACCTCCAGGGAAGGAGGAAATGCCAATAAATGAATGGAACATTTATGGCCAGACATAAACCCCCTCCTAGTACATCCTGTACTTCGGGGATAAATACATCCATGTACAAAAAAGCCCCGAACATTTTCATGTTCAAGGCTTCTTAATACTTAACCCTATTCAGGGTTGAAGCTAAACGAAACGATTACTTGCGGTTATGACGCTTACGCTCGTTTTCGCTCAAGTAACGCTTACGAACACGAATGTTCAGCGGTGTTACTTCAACTAGCTCATCATCATCGATAAACTCAAGCGCTTGCTCGAGTGTCATGTTGATAGGCGGAGTCAGTACTTGCGCTTCATCGGTACCCGATGCACGCATGTTAGTCAGCTGCTTACCTTTCAAACAGTTAACCGTTAAGTCATTGGCGCGAGCATGAAGACCGACTACCTGGCCTTCATAAACTTCTGCGGCGTGACCGATAAATAGACGACCACGTGCTTGAAGGTTAAACAGGGCGAAAGTCAGTGCTTTACCGGTAGCGTTAGAGATCAATACGCCACGAGCACGTTGACCAATTTCACCGCCTTTCACTGGACCGTAATGGTCGAATGAATGGTAGATAAGGCCAGAACCAGAAGTTGCTGTCATGAAATCAGTTTGGAAACCGATTAAGCCACGGCTTGGGATAACGAAGTCGATACGTACACGACCCTTACCATCGAGCTGCATGTCTTTCATGTCAGCTTTACGGATACCAAGTTTCTCGATAACAGAACCTTGATGCTGCTCTTCAATGTCAACAGTCAAGTTTTCGAATGGCTCACACATCTCGCCATCGATCTCTTTAATGATAACTTCTGGGCGAGAAACGGCTAACTCGTAACCTTCACGACGCATGTTTTCAATCAAGATTGACAGGTGAAGCTCACCACGACCAGAAACACGGAAACGATCCGGGCTTTCAGTCTCTTCCACACGTAGTGCTACGTTGTGTACTAGTTCCTGCTGCAGACGCTCAAGGATGTTACGTGAAGTCACGTACTTACCTTCTTTACCGGCGAACGGAGAGGTGTTGACCTGGAAGGTCATTGTCAGAGTAGGTTCATCGACAGACAGTGGTTCCAATGCCTCTACGTTAGTAGTAGCACAGACAGTATCTGAGATAAGTAGTTGACCCAGACCGGTAATAGCCACGATGTCACCGGCATTACCGACTTCAACTTCGTTACGATCAAGACCCATGTAACCTAATACCTGGCCAACTTTACCGTTACGCTTCTTACCATCGGCACTGATTATAGTGACCTGCTGGTTAGTCTTGATACTACCGCGCTTGATGCGACCGATACCGATAACGCCCACGTATGAGTTGTAATCGATTTGCGAGATCTGCATCTGTAAATCACCTTCTGCATCAGCATCTGGTGAAGCAACTTTCTCGACGATAGTCTCGAACAATGGCGTCATGTCGCCTTCAGTGATGTCAGGGTCCAGACCGGCAAAACCATTCAATGCAGAAGCATAAATGATTGGAAAGTCTAACTGCTCATCGGTAGCGCCTAAGTTGTCGAACAGGTCGAAGACTTGATCGATAACCCAATCAGGACGCGCGCCTGGACGGTCAATCTTGTTGATAACAACGATTGGCTTAAGACCTAGGGCGAAAGCTTTCTTAGTCACAAAGCGAGTCTGTGGCATTGGACCATCAACGGCATCAACCAGTAGCAATACTGAGTCAACCATAGATAGAACACGCTCTACCTCACCACCGAAATCGGCGTGACCAGGAGTATCAACGATGTTGATACGGTAATCGTTCCACTTGATGGCAGTGTTCTTGGCCAGAATCGTGATACCACGTTCTTTTTCAAGATCATTTGAATCCATCACCCGCTCAGTGGCTTCTCCTCGAGTCTCAAGGGTTCCTGACTGCGCCAGCAGCTTATCAACCAAGGTAGTCTTACCATGGTCAACGTGTGCAATAATGGCGATGTTACGTAAATTCTCTAACACGGCTAAACCTCTTACCATCGGTATAAATATAATATATAGGGGGGTACTGACAACGACTAAACCAAACGAGTATAGTTGTTGCTATAAAAAGCGTGACATTCTACTCTAGGTAGCGACTATCTCACAGGATTATTTTTAACCAATCGTTAAAAATAACATTTGCGCGTTGCTTTTTCTCGCCATAACGCCCGCTTTATATACACTTTTTATATTTCCCTTTAATGACATTATTTATATTACTCATCTTTTAAATACCGTTCACAGCCGTTTAGCGCCCTTTTAAGTTGTGAATATTGTAAAACATCCTGTTTTATAGCCTCTTTAATGGTGTTTGTGGCTTAGCCTGTTTTATACACATAAACGTGCAAGCAAAATATACTGTCTTTTATCTGAATAACACTTATCTACATTTGGTTGATTTTTCTTTGACTTATCCCCTATAAAAATACCTAGGCCTTAGTTATTCTGTTATCTCAATTTTATCAATAAACAACGACTAGCTCATATTAAGACAAAGCCGCTGCACAATAATGGCGCGCGCACCACTTTGATCCATTGATCGCACCATTATGGTGCGCGATAATGAATCTAGTGTTTCTGTTTTAATTGATAACAGATAAAGATCATGACGTTACATGATTGGCACGACTCTCGCTTTACAAAAAGCAGAATCGCACATTGCGTTAAACATTAAGATAAGAACAAAGGGATAACCCTTTACCCTACTCGGAGACTTTAGAATGTCAGCAGAATCAGTTTTACAACAACTAAAAGAATTAGAAGTTAAGTTTGTTGATTTGCGTTTTACCGATACGATAGGTAAAGAACAGCACGTTTCAATTCCTAGCCACCAAGTTGATGAAGACTTTTTCGAAGACGGTAAAATGTTCGACGGTTCTTCAATTTCTGGCTGGAAAGGCATTAACGAATCAGACATGGTATTGATGCCTGATCCTGCAAGTTTCGTCCTTGACCCGTTCACAGCAGAAACCACAGCAAACATTCGTTGTGACATTCTAAACCCAGGCACCATGACAGGTTACAACCGTGACCCACGCTCAATCGCTAAGAAAGCAGAAGACTACTTACGTTCAACGGGTATCGCAGATACAGTATTGATTGGTCCTGAGCCAGAGTTCTTCCTATTTGACGATGTTAAGTTCAGCTCTGGCATGCAAGGTTGTTTCTACAAGATTGATGCAGAAGAAGCGGCCTGGAACTCAGGGACTAGCTACGAAGATGGCAACAAAGGCCACCGTCCTGGCGTTAAAGGCGGCTACTTCCCTGTAGCACCGGTTGATTCATCACAAGATATTCGTAGTGCTATGTGTCTAGTACTGGAAGAGATGGGGCAAGTCGTTGAGGCCCATCACCATGAAGTCGCTACCGCTGGTCAGAACGAAATCGCCACACGCTTTAATACACTTACGCTTAAAGCGGATGAAGTTCAGGTGCTTAAATATGTTGTTCACAACGTTGCGCACGCATACGGAAAGACAGCGACCTTTATGCCAAAACCAATTGTTGGCGACAACGGTAGCGGTATGCACGTGCACCAATCTCTAGCAAAAGATGGTGTTAACATATTTGCCGGTGACAAGTACGGCGGATTGAGCGAAATAGCATTGTTCTACATCGGCGGTATTATCAAGCACGCTCGTGCTATTAACGCATTTGCTAATCCAGGGACTAACTCATATAAGCGTCTCATCCCACACTTTGAAGCGCCAGTGATGCTTGCTTACTCAGCAGCAAACCGTTCAGCGTCAATTCGCATCCCTGTAGTACCAAGTGCTAAAGGCCGTCGTATCGAACTGCGTTTCGGAGACCCATTGGCTAACCCATACTTAGCATTCTCTGCAATGTTGATGGCTGGTCTTGACGGTATTCAAAACAAAATTCACCCAGGTGAAGCAATGGATAAGGATCTTTATGATCTACCACCGGAAGAAGCTGCAGAAATCCCTACAGTAGCAACGTCACTCGAAAATGCACTTGAGTGTCTAGATGCCGACCGTGAGTTCCTGACTCGTGGCGAAGTATTCAGCAACGACTTTATTGATTCATATATCAAGCTTAAGTCTGCTGACGTTGAACGTGTTAACCAAACGACTCACCCTGTTGAGTTCGAGCTTTACTACAGCTTGTAAACGTAAAAAATTGAGTTAATGGCGCCATTAAAGCGCCTTTTAGAAAGCCCTAAGCGGAAACGTTTAGGGCTTTTTTGTGCTTATAAATCAATAATATTTCTATTGGTTAAGGCGATTTTGATGATGAACGGCTATAGTTATTCTCTATAGAGATCCATAATGAGTTAGCGAGTTTACCGAAGATAGAAGGAACTACTATGCCTGCCAAAATCTACGTCTATTGCCGCTCAATATTCGCTGTAATGATGGTTCTGTTACTTGGTCAAGCCCATGCTAATGCGATTGAATGGCCACAAGAGGTGACTGAAAAAGAGGGCACCATAGTGGTTTACCAACCACAGCCTGAATCACTCAGCGGCAATATTCTGCAAGGGCGTGCGGCCATGTCTCTCGAACTCATCGATAGAGATGATCCCATTTTTGGTGCCTTCTGGTTTAGCGCCCGCATCGATACCAATGCAGACAGTGCCACCGTTAGAGACGTAAAAGTCACCCAAGTTCGCTGGCCAGAGTCGACTGCAGCCGATGAGCAACGCTTTACTGAAGTGGTAGAAAAAGCCCTTGGCAGCAGTAGTTTTAATATCTCGATGGAGCGCCTTTCTGCCAGTCTCGCCAATGCTAAACAGGAAAAGCAAAGTTTAGAAAACATCAACAACGATGCACCCAATATTATTTTCCGCCAGCAACTCAGCGTACTGCTGTCTTTCGACGGTACGCCGCAATTTAGAGAGATAGAGAACAGCCCTTATGAACGTGCTTTAAACACCCCATTTGCCGTTGCACGTAACAAACAGACTAAGAAGTTATACCTCAGTAGCGGCACGTTCTGGTACACCGCCGACAACCCAATGGGTCCTTGGCAAGTGACCCAGTATCCGCCTGAAGATTTAGTTAACATGATCCCCAAGTCTGATGACGCGACGCCAACCAAAAGTAGCGCGGCACCGGCAGTGATTGCGGTAAACACTGCGACAGAGTTAGTAGCAACAGATGGTAAGCCTAGGTGGAAAAGCCTGACAGAGGGCAAACTGCTTTACGTTAGCAATACCGAGACAGCATGGATTAGAGAAGTTGCTTCTGCTGATATGTATTTGCTGCTGTCTGGGCGCTGGTTTCAAGCCAAGAAAGAAGCTGGCCCCTGGGCCTTTGTGCGCGCCGATAAGCTGCCGGCGAGTTTCAATGACATTCCGCCTGGATCCGATATTGGTGGTCTACGCGTTTCGGTTGCTGGTACCACAGAAGCGGACCAAGCGATGCTTGATGCGCAAATACCCCAAACTGCCGCTATTAAGCGCAGTGAAGCAAAGCTCACCGTGGCATACGATGGTGAGCCCAAGTTTGATGCCATACCCGGAACAAAAGTCGCTTATGGGATCAACACCGCAACACAGGTGTTGAAAATAAACGGTCAATACTATGCAGTTGATAACGCGGTTTGGTTTGTCGCTTCAGCGGCTAAAGGGCCATGGAAAGTTGCAGATAACGTTCCGACAGACGAAATCGCTAAAATCCCCCCGAGTTCACCGGTATATAACACCACCTATGTAGAGATTTACGACTCCACCCCAGAGGTTGTCTATGTGGGTTATACACCGGGATATATGTGGTCTTACCCATACTATGGTGTGCCTGTATATGGCACGGGATGGTACTACCCACCTTACTGGGGTCGTTACTATTACCCTAGGCCACCCACTTGGGGCTTACATGTTGGTTATAACCCTTGGACCGGCTGGAATGTAGGCGTCAGCTGGAGCAATGGCTTCTTTCGGGTGGGTGTTGGCTGGAATGCGGGCTGGGGGAATCACCATTATCCCGGCCGATGCTGTGGCGGCTATTACGGCGGAGGCTACCGTCGCCCAGTTGTGATCAATACTGGCGATATCAATATCGGTAACAGTGTCAGTATTGGTAATCGCACTAATATTTCCAACAGGGTTGCCAAAAACAACAACATTTCTGGCAAAAATGTTGGGGGAAATAACCTCTACAACCGTCCTAAAAATCGTATCCGTAATGCCGACCCAAAGAAGGTAAACGACAATCTTAGACAAGCGACTCACAACAAGAGCCGCACTAACAACGTCTTTGCCGATAAAAATGGCAACATTGCGCGAGATAACAATGGTGAGTGGCAAAGCCGCAGTAAAGGCAGCTGGACGCCGGCACCGGCAACCAAACAGAGAGTTGAAACTGGACTCAATAATCGCGATACCAGTAAGCCCATCACTATGCCATCAAGGCCTAGTACTGATATAAATCGATCCAACAATATCAATCGACAAATGAATAATCGCAATTTTGACCGTGAAGGACTAAATCGTTCCCGAAATGCAAGACAACACGGCATGGCGCGCGAAGGTCGAAGAGGCCGCTAGTTCGCGACAATAGAGCATATTAAAGGCCTGTTAACTTCAGGTCTTTTCATTTTCGATTGTTAGGTTGACACCCCCAACATGGCTAGATAGTTTAACGGGTAAGACGCATCATAAGTCAGTGTTTTGACATCAAATAATAAGTGGATCTTCATCTATGTGGCAAAAACTTGAGCCCTATCGTTCTTCGATTATTTTGCTGTCAGCGCTGCTGATAGGGGGCGCTATCGGTATCGTGCTGCCTGACTTTGCCCTTAAGCTAAAACCTATAGGGCAAATATTTCTTAATTTACTGTTCATGATTATTGTGCCGCTCGTCGCTATCAGTGTGACCTCTTCCATCGCTCGCATGACTGATCTAAAGAAACTAGGTGTTATTCTCATCACCCTCTTTCTAGTATCCATTGTGATGGCGATAATCCCCGCGGTATCGATTGTTGGCTTGGCGTTGGCCTTTGACCCGGCCCAAGGTGTTGTACTCGATCTACATCAGCAGGTGGAAGCGGGGGTTGGCAACATGGATTTTGTGGGGCTGCTCACCACCAATGATTTTGTCGGGCTGCTGTCTAAATCTAATATTCTGGCACTGATCATCATGTCGGTCATTGCTGGTATCGCCATTGGACAATCAGGAAAAGATGGCGAAAAAGTCTCTGCCATGCTCGATAGCCTCAATACCGTTATCATGAAGATTGTATCAATATTGATGGTAGCGGCGCCCATCGGACTAGGCGCCTATTTTGCATCAACCATGGCGAGCCAAGACACCGAACTGCTCAGCACGTTTGCTCGCGCGATTGGACTGTTCTTTATTGCGGCGCTTATCTACTTCACGATTGGTTCGACAATTTACGCATGGCTAGGCGGCGGTACCAAAGGCGTGACTCAATTTTGGAAACATGCCGTTGCGCCGTCTGTGACCGCGTTAGGCACCAGCTCGTCTCTTGCCACGCTACCGGTGAATATCCGCGCCGCAAATAAGATGGGGATCAAAGAGGAAATAGCAGATATCTGCCTGCCCTTGTTGGTCAATCTCAATAAGGGTGGCGCTTCGATGACCACCGCACTAAAGATTGTGTTTATCTATTCGATATTGGGCTTAGATTTTACTGCGGATGTGTTTGCACTCACCGTACTTATTTCAGTGTTGTCAGCCTTTATTATTAGTGGTGTGCCTGGCGGTGCCTTTTTAGGCGAGATATTTATTGTCACCACTCTGGGGCTACCGATAGAGGTTATTCCTATTTTGGTCATTATTGGCGCGGTAACCGATGCCCCCGCCACACTGATCAATGTGATCCACGACCTCAATGCGACGCAGATCATTGAGCGAATTAATGGTAAACGCTATAAAAGTGAAATTGCCGATTAGCCGCGGAACAAAACGAAAGCACAGTTCTCCCTCACTATCTATTTTCAGACAGTAGTTAGTGAGACTGTTTAAAAGGCATTATTTCAATGCCTTAGCAATATGACAGTAACAATGTCATACGCCGATCGTATGACTGTCATATCGATGACGCCGTCTAAAGTTCAATTCTATGCTCAACTTGCTGCAGTCAAATTCAACTACCGACATAGCAAGGAGCACAATATGGAAAGCTTGATAACACCACATAAACTGGATATCGCAATGGACAAGGTCTCAATTACAAACGGATATTGGTATTATTTTAATGATGAAAAGGTTCGAATTACTGCCCATGGTTCCGGGTTTTCAGGTCTAGAGACCATTTACATCAATGATGAGGTTGTTGCTGAAAAGCGCAACCTTGGGATGAAGAGTTCTCATGAATTTTGTTACTCTGGAAATGATTATGAAGTGACATTTCAAGTCAGTAACCTGCTTACTGCAGCGGTAGTCTGCACACTTTATAAAAATGGCGATCATGTCGCGACAGAAACCAAAGCCTACCTAAAGATGAGCACCAAAGCTGCGCTAAAAAGAGTGTTTATGTTCTTCTTAGCAGGCATTTTATTTGGCGGCATTTCAGCTTGGCTTACATTCCAGTTTATGGGTTAAACTGATGCATATTAAAATCTTTAGATATGCGGAGTAGAACATGGATATTAGTGCTACAACCGTAAAAGATCTGCGGCTATCAAGAGGCTGGACACAACAGCACTTAGCCGATGCCTGTGATATCAGTTTGCGCACAGTGCAACGAATAGAAAAAGATGGCAGCGCATCAAATGAGACTTTATTAGGCTTGTGCGCGGTGTTTGAGATTGAGCAAAAAACACTCGTTGTTATCCCAACCCCTAGCCATCAGCAGATGCAACAAGTGTCTTTGCGGGCTCAGACGCTAACGCTCGCTTTCGCAACCGTGTGTGGTGGCTGCATAGGGGCGCTAATTATGTTTTTAGTGCTTAGCTGACAAATAATAAAGCCCAAGTCACTCACTTGGGCTTTATTATTGTGTATTGGAATAGAGTCAACGCGATAAAATCAGTCTGCCTGTGGCACAACATAAACCGCTACGCGGCCATTATGCCCAGCCGCAACCACCGTATCATCATCAATCGCCAAGGTATAATAACCTTGTATCTGACCTTTAACTGATAGTGGCTGCCAACTAAAACCATGGTCATAGGAAATATCCATAGCTAATTTCCCACTCGCAATACATGTTGCTAGATGGCAGACCATTGCCGTCCTTAGCCCGGCAGTCGACTTACGCGTTTTATGCCAGACTTTACCTTTTAGATACACCATATTGGCGTCGTGCTTATCACGCTGCTGGTAATCACCGCCGACAACGAACACATCATTCAAACTATTCATCGCAAGTCCGTAACCCCCTGCCGTTTGGGTATCGTCATAGAGCGGAATGTGCGTTCTTTGCCAGTACTCGCCAAAATCCTGCGAAGTATAAATGGAGCTACTATGGCCGCCGGTGGTGAACCAGGCTTGACCCGCTTCACCGACCATAAGGGTGTTACCGCTAGCGGCAAATGCGACTTCACGATCCAGTAATTCAGGTAACTTTCCTCGGGCAATGCGCTGCCAACTTTTACCGCCATCTCGAGTACGTAAGATAACAAAGCAACCATCAACGGGATCCCCTAGTAGCAAGCCATTGTTTCGGTCCCAAAAAGCAATTGAATCAAAAAAGCCCGTTTCGTGCTTATTCTCGAGTAACAGCTTCCAAGAAGCCCCCTGATCTTCGGTAAGATAGAGTTTAGATAACGCTCCCCCACCAGCACCCATCACGATTGCGGTGTTAGCATCGAAAACTTCAATATCGCGAAAATCGGTTAAAGGTTGATCCTTAATAGAGACATCGAGCCAAGTTTTACCTGAATCCTTTGACAGGAAGACACTATTGTTGGAGCCACTTACCCACATAATACCGTCAGCCGCAGCGCTGCCTCGAAAAGATAAATTCGCATCAATCTGCTGTGTTTGCCATTCATCCGCAACAGCAGTAACACTGCACAGGGCCAATAACAGTATGAATATTTTCATTAAACTCACCTTGTAAAACGGAAGTTATTTAACTATCAATTAATAATGCTTAATAGGCAACCTCGAATAAATATTTAGCTTTCTCCGCGCGGTAAAAACAACCCGATTAACCACACGCTACATTAGCAATTATTTAAATAAGATTTTATTAAACAACGCTTTATATTACATGTATGCCAAAAACAATTGGACAACAATTAACCAAGGTGATAAA
>NZ_JAKIKR010000020.1 GCF_023284025.1 Shewanella abyssi
CTCTAATGAACTTTTTCTGCTTTAGTTGCAATAAAGTCGATTTAAAGCAGATCTTGCGGGTCGCGATCTAGACTCCAGCGGCATTTTTTAGCCAGCGGTAACTGCTCAATTTGTGGTAGTGCTTGTTCAAACGCTTGTTGCAGTTGATTGCGACTTTTTGTTTGAAACAGTAACTGGCGACGATACTTGCCCGCTTTTCTATCAAGTGGCGCGGGCATGGGTCCAATCACCTCACACTCTTCGTTTTGCGGCAGTAACGCAGCTATTTGGCTGAGCAGTGCATCGGCGTCGCTTGCAAGGAGAGCTTCTGCACGAATTAGGATCATATGCCAAGCGGGTGGCAGTAATGCTTGTTTTCGCTCATTGAGTTGGTTGCGAGAAAACTCGCCGTATCCTTTATGCATCAGTTCTCGCAGCATGGTATTGTCACTTTGACGCGTTTGCAGTAACACTGTGCCTGGTTTATTCGCCCGTCCAGCACGACCCGATACTTGGGTGTAAAGCTGGCCGAAACGCTCAGGTGCTCTAAAGTCAGCGCTAAACAGCGCGCCATCGACATCCAACAGCCCGACTAAAGTGACATCGGGAAAATGATGACCCTTGGCCAGCATTTGAGTGCCGACTAAAATTTTGTATTCACCTTTATGGATCGCGTTGAGGTGCCCCTCGAGTGAGCCTTTATTACGGGTGGTATCACGGTCAATGCGCACTACTGGGTGGTTGGGGAACTCTTTTTCAAGGAAGCTGGCGAGTTGCTCTGTACCGACACCTTGGCCCGCGAGCATGGTGCTGCCACATTGATGACACTGCTTGGGGATAGCATACTGATTACTGCAGTGATGACAGCGAATTTCACCTAGAGCTTGATGCACGGTAAAGAAGGCATCACAGCGATCGCATTCGTGTAGGTGGCCACATTCGTGGCAAATCAGTGCAGGTGCAAAACCACGTCGATTGAGAAATAAAATGACTTGGTTGCCGGCATCAAGGTGAATACGCATCTCATTTAATAATGCATGGGACATCCCTGAGCGCAGCGGCTGATTGCGAATATCGACAATGCCTTGACGTACTTTTTCTGCATTGCCTGCGCGCTTACCTAACTGTAGATGATGATATCGGCCACTAAGAGCATTCTGTAAGGTTTCAAGTGACGGTGTCGCTGTGCCTAAAAGCACAGGGATATCTTCTAAATGGCCACGCATGACAGCAAGATCACGCGCATGGTAACCCACACCCTCTTGCTGCTTAAAGCTTGAGTCATGCTCTTCATCTAAAATGATCACCCCAGGATAAGCCATCGGCGTAAATAGCGCTGAGCGAGTGCCGATAATAATCGCCGCTTCACCTGTTTTGGCGTTACGCCAGGCATCTAAGCGTTGATTGTCAGTTAAACCTGAATGAATGACTGCCACTTTTACATTAAAGCGCCGTCTGAAGCGGCTAATGGTTTGTGGGGTTAAGCCAATTTCTGGTACTAGGATTAGCGCTTGTTTGCCCTGCTTTAATATTGTTTCTAGTAAAGCTAGGTAGACTTCTGTTTTACCCGAACCGGTAACACCTTCGAGCAGGGTGCTGTTATAGCCCGATTGTTGAGTGAGTGTCGCGACGGCGATGGCTTGTTCAGGGTTGAGTCTGTGTGGCTCTTCGGTCATTTCAAGCTGGGTGCGCCAGCCTAAATCAATTGAGACTACTCGTGATTTTTTGGTTATCCAACCTTTATCATCGAGTGCTTTGAGCGCGGCTTTACTGAGTTCTAAGGCGGCTATCTCGTGTTGCTCAAGATCGCGTTCTGTTAGTGTGTTAAACAACTTACGTTGTGCCGGTGCACGGTTAAGTTGGTTAATGTCGGCGGCTCGGCCGGTATCAGTTAAGCTCCAATAGGTCGCGGTCGCCGCTTTTGACTCCGCCCCTTTTCTCAGTGCCACAGGAATTGCTTGTGATAGCATTTGTCCTAAGCTACAGAAGTAATACCTTGCAGCCCAAGCAGTTAATTTATAGAGTGAATCAGGTAATAGCGGTGCATCGTCTAAAATGCTAATAATAGGCTTTATTTGTTTAGGGGTTAGCTTACAGGTATCCGTTATGGCCGTAATAAGGCCAATAAGCTGCTGACGACCAAACTGCACTTGTACTCGCATGCCCTTTACAGGAGCAATGACGATATGATCCGGAACTTGGTAACTAAAGGTTTGCCGCATTGGAACGGGCAGTGCGACCTCAACAAACAAAGGCATAAAACTCTATTTCGATAGGAGATAAGCCTGTAGTGTACCGAGGCAGGTCTAGGAGAGCTAGTCAGATTTAATTTATATCGCGATTCAACTGCTAAGCCTGAGAGCGAAGAAAGGGAAACGATGAAAAGAATAATAATTTTAGCATTAACGACGTTAGTTCTGTTTAGCACAGCGGTTACTGCCGAAGTATCTCATGTCAGCATTAATCAACGATTATTTGAACTGGGAGAGTATCCCAAACTGAAACTTAATATCGTTTCTAGCCATACTAACCCTAATAAAGTGCAGTACTTCTTACGGCAGTCGATAGGGGAGGAGCGCCTTGTTAGCTCGCCGCTGACTAATTTTCTGGTGTTAGTGACTGGCGTTGATGATGTGGTCGATAGTGAAGCGGTATTGGTGGTGAAAGAGCATAAAATAAACCGTTGGCGAGAAGTGACTGTGCTCAGCTTATTCGGTGACAATCCTGTAAAAAGTTTACCGACAACGGCATATGCTGAACCCGCTCCATTGCCAGCCAAAGTGGATGAGAAGGCGAATAGTGGTGCAAAAGAGCTATTATCGGCTAGAACGGCGGCAATAGCCGCTAATCTCGAAGACAACTGCAGGATCGATTTTAATGGCACCGAAACGCTTTGGCGTATTGGTGTACGTCAGTCTAAAGTGTGGGGCATCAACACTTACGGTGCAATGTTGGCCATTTATGAGGCTAATCCAGAGGCTTTTAAAAATAACAACATCAATGGCTTAAAGTCGGATGCATCATTGGGGTGTCCCTCTGTAGCGATACTGGATAAATATGCCGATGCTAGGACTGCCGAGAAATTATTTGATACAATGTACTAAAGATTTGGTAAATTAGGCTCGGGCGCTTACTGAGTCTATTTATAGTGATTAAAGACGGGGCGCTTGAATCTATTGGTTAGATGCTGTACCATCCTGCGCCTTAAACTATTATTAACTGCATGTGGTGTCCGACTTCGGGTTGGAAGAGCGACATGGCCTTAAACTTGAGGTAATTCCAATGAAAGCAGGCATTCATCCTGATTATGCAGAAATCACTGCAACTTGTACTTGTGGTAACATCATCAAAATTAACTCTACTGTAGGTAAAAACTTACATTTAGACGTTTGTGGTGCATGTCACCCATTCTACACTGGTACCCAGAAAGTGACGGATACTGGCGGACGTATCGATAAGTTCAACAAGCGCTTTGGTGCACTTGGCAAGAAGTAATTACTTCTGCAATGAATTTAAAAAAGGCGCCTTATGGCGCCTTTTTGCTATCCTGAAATTGACCTTTCCGCTCCAAAAGCCGCCGAGGCAAAATTATTTCTGCAAAGTAAAATCAAACATTGAAGATGATGTTCGGATAAATAAACTCGGTTTATGCCGTCATATCGATTATCAACCCAAGTCAGCTGAAAGACTTTCGGCAGATAATGCCAACCAATGACGATAGGTCAAAGGGGTGGTGAATGGATGTGAAAGAAAAGCTCATGTTTTTGCACTGTTAATCGATGATAATTTGCTTTTGATGATGTTTAAGCAAGATATTAGTAAGTTTAGTAACGTTTTTAATCTTACTCTGCCGCAAAGCCAGCTGGTAACACGGTATAGCGTGTATTTTTATTACAGGAAATAATGGGTAAATGGCACTCATTTGTCGCAGATAACCGATGAAAAAGACAAGTTGAAATAATATATAGCGATAAAGTCGAGTTTTTCAAAGATCTTAATTGAAATGCTTCTATATTCGAGTATCTTAGCGTCTATCAGCTTACGTTTTTTGTTTAGGTTTGCACCAAACCACAGTAACCTAAACAAGCCAAAATAACCGTTTAGCTGTCGACCTTTCGCTTTGGATAATATTAGTCGCACTCAGGATTAGAAAAATGGCCGATCTTCGTCAACAAGCCCTCGATTATCATGAATTACCCGTTCCAGGTAAAACAGCAGTTTGCCTAACAAAACCCGCAGAAACGAGCATGGACCTTGCACTGGCATATAGCCCCGGTGTGGCTGAACCCGTTCGTGAAATAGCGGCAAACCCTGAAAATGCATATCGCTATACCGGTAAAGGAAACACAGTTGCTGTGATCTCTAACGGTACCGCCATTTTAGGTTTAGGTAATCTAGGTCCGTTGGCCTCTAAACCTGTCATGGAAGGTAAAGCACTTCTGTTTAAGCACTTTGCCAATATTGATGCGACAGATATCGAAGTGAAACACAGAACGTCTGAAGAGTTTATTAATACCGTTGAAGCGATTGCCGATACATTCGGTGGTATCAACCTTGAAGATATTAAAGCGCCAGAGTGTTTTGAGATCGAAAAAATATTGATTGAGCGCTGTAATGTGCCTGTTTTTCATGATGACCAACATGGTACTGCGATTGTGACTGCCGCTGGCATGATCAATGCGTTAGAGATCCAAGGCAAGTCGATTGAAGAGGCCGTATTTGTTTGTATGGGTGCTGGCGCAGCTGCAATCGCCTGTATGACCATGATCGTTAAGTGTGGTGCGCAACGCGAAAATATCTACATGCTAGATAGAAAAGGCGTTATCCACACGCGTCGCGAAGACATTAACGAGTATAAGGCGTTGTTTGCGAATAACACTGATAAGCGCACGCTACAAGATGTTATAAAAGGCGCAGATGCTTTCTTAGGATTGTCTGGCCCAGATGTTCTAGGCGCTGAAGATGTTGCTTTGATGGCTGAAAAGCCAGTGATTTTTGCTTGTTCAAATCCAGATCCTGAGATTAGACCCGAAATTGCTCATGAAACACGTAAAGACTTGATTATGGGAACGGGTCGCAGTGACTATCCAAACCAAGTTAATAACGTATTATGTTTTCCATTTATTTTCCGTGGTGCATTAGATGTGCGTGCATCAAAGATTAATGATGAAATGAAAATTGCTGCAGTGCACGCCATTGCAAGCTTAGCGAAAGAAGCTGTTCCAGCATCAGTGCTTGCTGCTTATCCAGATGTGAGCTCGCTTGAGTTTGGTGCTGAGTATGTACTTCCAAAGCCAATGGATCCGCGTTTATTGCCGAATATTGCCAAAGCCGTAGCGATTGCTGCTATCGAATCTGGTGTTGCCCATATTACGACACTTCCTATCGGTTATATGGAGTCGTAATCAGGTATTGTTACACCGATTAATGAAAGGGCCTTAGGGCCCTTTTTTGTTTTCTATCGTTTTTATTTTGCCTTTTACCATCCGCTGTTTAATAATCCTCAATAAGCCGCTATATGCGGGATAAGTCTTCTAAATCAAAATAAGATATATGATCCTTACTCGAATGCTTACTAAGAAACTCACTAGCTTTTGGCTGATGTCGTTAGCTGGAGTTGCCTTTATCGGTTTTTTAACCGCCATGTTCAGTTTCTTTCAGTTGACCTATGCATTTCAACAGCAAAAAGTGTCGGAACTTGAGGGGATGTTGCAACAGCAGTTAGCGGTATCTGTGGCACCAGAAGATAAGTGGCAGCTTAATAATTGGTTGCCGCCAGTGCTGCATGCATACCAAGCGAAATCATTTATTCTGACTAAAGATAACGCCACTTTTTTTGAGTTCAAGGCTAAAAAGCCGCAGTCGGCAGGGGTGCGCTACAGCAGTGACCTTGGCGATGGTCTAGTCATGGAACTTGTGTTACCACAGCCATTTAATAAGCATGAGATGGGGGCCTATGAGTGGCTGATTATATTGATCGGCTGTATTGCTGTAGCACTATTTGTTCGGTTTGGATTTCGGTGGCTGTCGGACGAACTTATTGGTATTGAAGATCTTGCACAACGAGCCAATCTCATCTTAAGTGGCAAGCGTGATAAGGCCTTAGCTGAGAAGGGCCATGGCAGGCCTAGAATGATAAACCGTGCCATGACGCAGCTACTGCTAGAGCTACATGATGCGCATAAAGAGCGCGCAAGGTTTGATCAGTTTATACGTGCCAACACTTTTCTTGATGCTGAAACCGGGGTTGGTAACCGTTTGTTCCTCAAAAATCGATTGGATGCACTGAGTAATAATAGCGGCATGATGACACCGGGCGTGTTGTATCTGTTCGAGATGGAAGATCTAGACCTGTTAACCCGAGAGATTGGTGATGAAGAGGTCAATGAGATACTTTCACAAATCATCGCCACCATAAATCAAATTTTAGTGAGCAAAGCTAACAGCATTTTCTCGCGCCGCTCTTATAACCAGTTCGCGGTCGTTGTGCCACAAATTTCTCAAAAAGAAGCGGACCAATTAGCGGCTAAGTTATTACGGGCAAGTTTGAGCCAGATTGATAGCTTACTCGACACACCTGATGACTTCCTGCATCTAGGTGGCGCCTATTTCAAAGTGGGTGATGATAAAGATGCGTTAGTTGAAGAGGCCGAACTCGCGCTGCGATCAGCTCAATTTCAGGGCGGTAGTAGCTGGTTTATGTATGATAAGGGCGCGGTTGATGGTGACTTGTCCAAAGGCTCTGTACGTTGGCGCAGCTTTTTGGAGAGTGTGCTGGTAAGCAAACGCGTGTTTTTATTCTCGCAGCCTGTTGTTGATGGTGATTTTAATGCACATCACCAGGAGGTATCGTGCCGATTGCGGGATACTCAAGGCAATTTGGTCCGCGCGACACTCTTTTTACCCATGGCAATTAAATGCGGCCTCACTCCTCAAATCGAGAGACAGGTTATTGAGATGGTGTTGTTTGATGTGTTACCGAAACAAAAGGATACTAGCCTTAAGTTCAGTATAAACCTGAGTTTAGATACATTAACCAGCCGCGCATTTGTGCGCTGGTTGAAAACCACATTATTGGAGTATCGACATCTAGTGCCACGGATTATCTTTGAGGTAAATGAAGATATATTGGTGAATAACCAAGATGTGCTCACTGAGCCGCTCGACATGATCAGTAAAATGGGCGCGGGGATCTGTGTTGATAGGGTTGGGCAACAGGTTGTTAGTACTGAATACTTTCAACGTTACCCCATCTCTTTAATTAAACTGCATCGCTCTATTGTTAGTCAAATCCACTTACGAGCGGAGAATCAACTCTTTGTACGCAGTCTCATTGCTGGCCTGTATCGTCTTGACGTACAGATTTGCGCTGAAGGTGTTGAAGTTTTTGAAGAGTGGCAGACATTACAAATTCTAGGGGTGAGTGCGGGGCAGGGAAGTTTCTTTAGTGAGCCGATAGAGGAGACGTAAGCTGTTTTTATTTTCATTACGCCAGATAATCTAACGGTATTATGGATGTTTTTCTATAATATTCAGCTATTAGTGGTTACACTAATGACATAAGAAGACTATTGTTCTAACTTGAATGAGTGCCATTAGTATTTAATTAACAAGTCGTTATCAATAGTACGGCAGTGTGATATTTTTTTGGTCGAAATTGACAGTATTTAAGGCATGGATGAATGGAAGATAGCTGGTTAAGTAAACTCCAATTTTGGCGGAAAGCCGTTCCAACAACAGCGTTGGGGTTATATGTTTGTGCCGATAAAATATTTGTATATCAAGGGGCAACTGAAAAGTCTGCCGCCAATTCATCCACTTTTACCTTCAAAAAATTTGATTGGATCTATGCCTTCGAGCAGATCGTAAAATCGTTCGGCATTGCAAAAATTCAAATCGTTTTATCTGCCGAGTTTTATCAAGTGATGCAGGTTGATAGGCCAAATGTCGAAGCCGAAGAGATGAATGCTGCGTTGCTATGGTCAGTAAAAGATCTGGTTAGCCAACCGGTAACCGACATCCATTTAGATTACTTCGAATCATCTAAGCAAACGACCAACAAATTAAGTGTTGTTGTTGCTGAAAAAAAACAACTCACAAACCTACTACTCGCCGTAAGGGCGACGGGCAATGAAACGTGCGGCGTAACGATTGAAGAGATGGCTGTTACCAATCTGTTTAATGATAGCCAAGCAAGGTTGTTACTCAGTCACCGCACTGGCGGTGAGCTTTTGCTTGCCGTGGTAAAGAATGGCGAGCTATTTATGCAGCGCAGAGTCAGAGGGTTTTTACAGCTCGATAGCATAGCCGCTGATGATTTGGCTTTTGGTCATGCTGACAATTTGAGTTTAGAGATCCAACGTTCAATGGACTTTTTTGAAAGCCAGCTGCGTGAAGCCCCCGTCGCCTCGATTGACTTACTGATGTTGGGTGCCCGGGACAAACTAGCCGAATTAGTGAGTGAAAACTTCAGTCAAAGTGTGACACCTTTCCAAGCTGAGTCGGTAGAAGTGATCTTCTCTCAGATGGCCTTGGCCGAGTTTTCGCGAGGTGAAACGATATGAAATTAAGAGTTAACCTCTACTCGGAGTCCCTCTTTCCAGCTGAACTAGGTTTATCTTTTTTACGATTGAACCAAGTGCTCGTTGGCTTGGTTTTAGTGTTGCTACTGAGCAGTGCTATTGCCTATGGATTGGTGTCGAGCTTAGCGTCTGAAAAAGCTGAATTGCAACAAACTAAGGCCACTTTAGATAGGCAGAAAACTGAGCTCGAAGCTGACCTAGCCAAAAGACTGCCAAGTGCATCGCTGGTTGCTGAAGTCGAATTAAAAGCGCAACAGTTAGCGCTCAAGCAGATGTTAATGGGTAAGTTGAGTCAACAAGAAGCGCTGACAAGTTTTGGTTACTCACCGCTGCTGACAGATTTGGCCAGCGTGGCTGATCGCAGCATTTGGCTGAACCGCATTCAGGTTAACGAGAATCGCTATATCTTCGAAGGCTACACCTCTAGCCCACAAAGCGTTCCCAATTGGATTGATAGACTTAAAACCACCACCACATTAAGAGGTCATGCATTTGCATCAATGACCATGAGCCTAGGTGAAGACCAACCGCTGGCATTTAAATTAACCAGTGATGTCGAAACGGGCAGCAATGCCGTGGAGGCTCGATAATGAAACAGCACTGGTATGATTTAGCTAGCAAGTTTGATGAGCTTAGCCAACGTGAAAGGGTGTTAGTGGCGGCTGCGGTGCTTATCGTTGCGGGGTTGCTTTTTTATTTGCCGTTAGAGTCACTGTTAACCAAGCATACTCAGTTAAGTCAGCAGATCTCCTCTTTAAACAGTGACAACAATATTTCACAGCAGCAGATTGCGCTCTATGAGCAAAGTTTGGCTAGCGACCCCGACACCGTGTATCGCCAGCGCTTAGCTAATATTATTCAGCAAACAGCTCAAATAGATGAAGAACTGTCTTTTCAAATGGTTGATATGGTGCCAGCAGATCATATGCCGGCCTTGCTTGCTGGGCTACTTTCAAATGTAAAAGGCATTAAATTGAACGCCTTTACCTCAATCGCACCAACGGCATTATTGGAAGTCGGCGAAGAGAAAAAAATGAATTTGTATAGCCATGGGATCAGGCTGGAGTTTACTGGTGATTACTTTTCGGTATTGCGCTTTGTTGAAGCTGTTGAGAGTATGCCAAATAAACTCTACTGGCGCAGCATGGATTATAAAGTGGATGCCTATCCCAAAGCGGCAATCACGTTAGAGCTTTATACCCTAAGTATAAATAAGGACTTTATTAGTGTTGCTAAAACAAATTAGTCGCTTAGTACTGCTAATCGTTGTAGGCAGTTATTGTGTTAACTTAAGTGCCGCTAGTTTACGTGATCCAACGTTACCTGGTGCAGGCGCAAGTATAACCAATACAGCAACTGTGTCAGTGAATAAGTCATTGACATTGAACAGTGTGCTAATTAAACAAGATGGCTCTTTGGCCGTGATTAATAATGAGATCTTTAAGCAGGGTCAACGAGTACAAGGTGTAAAGATTGTGCATATTGGCAAGGATACTGTGTCGTTAGCGGATGGCCGTAAACTGACAATGTTTAAAACGATTACAGAGATTAAGGGACAATAAACAGATGCGCTCAACACGATATATAACCCCTTTACTGGCATTGTTATTAGTGGCTTGCCAAACTGTTGACCGGCCGAACCCAGTAGAGTCAAAACAAGCTTTAGCTGATTCTATCACCATCGCTGACACCGCTGCCTTAGCGCCACCGCCTGCTGTACTGCCTAAAGACGTGCAAAGAGAGCTCGCGTCAGACAGTTTACTGGCCGGCTTTACACCAGCGAGAAGAGCTGAGCGTCGTTTTGACGTGTCAGCCCATGAAGTAGACGCTAAAGTATTTTTCCCCAGTCTAGTGCAGGGCACACCATTGAGTGTGGCTGTGCACCCTGATGTCTCAGGACAGATTTCGCTTTCATTAAAAGGGGTTACCCTTAACGAAACCTTGCAAGTTGTTGAAGATATTTATGGTTATGAAGTGAGCCGAGAAGGGCGCATTTTACGTATTTACCCTGCTGGCATGCGTACCGAAACCTTTTCACTCAACTACCTCTATATGCAGCGCGAAGGACTGTCCTTAACCTCGGTTAATTCTGGGCGTATTTCAGATGATAACAACAGCTCCAGTGGGAGTAATAACAGCAATAGCGGCAATAATAATTCGAGTAATAGCTCCAATAGTGACTCAAATTCAAGCAATAGTAGCAATGAGCAAACCAACGGTACTTTTATCCGCTCAACAACTAAATCTGATTTTTGGGGCGAGTTAAAAGAAACATTAGTCTCCATTGTGGGCGAAAGTGGCGGCGGACGCCAAGTGGTGATTACCCCACTGGCTGGACTCGTCACCGTGCGGGCCTTCCCCAATGAGATAAGACAAGTGCGTAATTTTATCAAAATGGCAGAAAGTCACTTGCAACGCCAAGTCATTATCGAAGCGAAAGTGCTTGAAGTGACCTTGTCTGATGGTTACCAACAAGGGATCCATTGGGAAAGCGTATTGGGCCATGCCGGTAGTACCGATATTACCTTTGGCACCAGTCCATCGACAGGCTTAACGGATCCTATCACCAGTGCGCTAGGTGGGGTGACCTCTATAAATCTTCAAGGTTCAGACTTTAGCACCATGATTAGTTTGCTTGATACGCAAGGCGATGTTGATGTGCTATCGAGCCCACGTGTTACCGCGTCAAATAACCAAAAAGCCGTGATTAAAGTGGGCACTGACGAGTACTTTGTCACCGATGTTTCTTCAACGACGATTGCTGGCACCACCCCTGTCACCAGCCCTGAAGTTGAGCTTACGCCATTTTTCTCCGGCATCGCACTCGATGTTACCCCGCAAATCGATGCAGAAGGGAATGTGTTATTACATATCCACCCATCGGTCATTAATATTAAAGAGCAGACTAAAACGATTAAGATCGCCGATAGCACCTTGGAGCTCCCATTGGCGCAAAGTGAAATCCGTGAGTCCGATACTGTCATTCGAGCTGCAAGTGGCGATGTGGTCGTCATCGGTGGCTTGATGAAGAGTGAGAACATTGAGCTGGTTTCTAAGGTACCGTTACTTGGGGATATTCCATTTATTGGTGAGGCATTTACTAACCGTGTTAAATCCACCGTAAAGACAGAATTGGTTATCCTACTTAAACCTATCGTTGTTGGTGCTGACACATGGAAGAGCGAGCTTAAACGCTCTCAAGATCTACTCGACCGCTGGTATCCAGAGGAGGAGTAGCCTTGTATCTGCAGCACTTTCGGTTAACTGAAACGCCATTTTCATTGACACCGAATACAGAGTTCTTTTTTGGATTAGCACCGCACGTGGAAGCCTTGCAAGTGCTGCAAACGGCGTTACAAACCGGCGAAGGTTTTATCAAGGTTACCGGCGAAGTTGGTACTGGAAAAACCTTGATTTGTCGAAAGCTCATTAATGAGCTGCCTGAGCGTTTTCACTGTGCTTATTTGCCTAACCCGTACCTTACACCCGCCGAACTTCGCTGGGCTGTAGCGATGGAACTTGGACTTAAACACTCTAGCCAGATGGGGCAGCAGCAGCTCACCGGTTTAATTCAACAGCAGTTAATGGCGCTAAGTGCACATGGGCACTCAATTATTTTAGTCTTGGATGAAGCACAAGCCTTACCCGACGATAGTTTAGAGGCGTTACGGTTATTTACCAACTTAGAAACAGAGAGTCGAAAACTATTGCAGGTGGTGTTATTTGCTCAGCCAGAGCTCGATGAACGTCTTGCCATGAGCAAATTTAGGCAGCTGAGACAACGAATAACCTTCAGCTACTGTCTTCGCTCCCTCACATTAGATGAGTCTTCCGCTTATATTCAACATCGATTAAAAGTGGCAGGCAATAAAGATGAGACTTTGTTTACAGACTTCAATGCTAAGCGTATCGCGAAAGCGGCGCGAGGGATCCCGCGTTTGATCAATATTTTATCTCATAAAGCGCTACTGGTTTGTTTCGGTGAAGGGGTGATGAAAATTTCAAAGCATCATGTTGATGCCGCTATCGCAGATACCGAAGATGCATCCTCTCACAAGCATTCATTACTGCATTGGACATTGGCTGCAGGTGCATTAACCAGCATGGTATTAGCGACTCTATATTGGTTTAAGGGAGGTGTTGTATGAGCGTAATCAATAAGATGCTCAAAGATTTAGATAAGCGACAACAACCTCACGGCATTGAGAGCATGGCAAAGCCACAAAGTGCGCTGTTACCTCAGCGCCAATCTAAGCTAGCTATCGTCATGACCAGTTTACTGTCGTTGCTGATGGGTGGCTTGATTGTCTTTATTGTTATTGAGCCTAGTAACCCCAGCATGATTGATGATGTGATTACGGCTTTGCAAAGCGAAGCGCCAAGTCATCAAATTGCTGATCGGCTAACGGAGCCAGCGGTTATAGACGAGGCTGCAGCGACGAGTGTTGTCAGGAACAGCCATGACGATCACTCCGCAGCAGCGGAATTGACGCCGCCAGCGGTTAGCCCTGTGCAAGTGATAGCAGCAGATGTGACTGACGAAAGTACCACAGGCCTCGATGACAATACACTCGCTAGTAGCCAAACTAGCAATGAAGTGAGCGGAGTGACAGCCACTAAAAGTCCTGCAAGTTTGCCCGTTAGCAAAAAAGTCAGCTCGATGAGTATAGAGCCTACTAAACCGGCGACTCGCGCATCTTATAGCGGCAGCAATATGGCGATAAAAGAGGTCAAGTTAACCCCTAAGCAGTTGGCACAGAAACAGATGATATTGGCAAATGATGCCCAGCAGCAGGGATTGCATAGCGATGCACTCACTTATTATAAGGCGGCTTTGGCTTATAACCCTGCTCTACATCAAGCCAGAAAGCAGGCCGCAGCGCTTTATTATGGGCAAAACAAGTTGTCAGAATCTGCGCAGCTATTAAAGCAAGGGCAACTATTATTCCCTGAAGAGTATGAGTATTCACTGCTGTTAGCACGCGTGCAGCAGGCAGCGGGGCAGAATAAGCAAGCGTTGGACAGCTTGGGGCTAATTCCCGACACGAGTGCCTTGGCGTTAAAGAAGTGGCATCAACAAAGTGATTTAGCACAAAAAGAGCAAGACTTCCCCGTTGCAGAGCAAAGCTTTAGGCAACTCGCCAAAAATGAACCTAGCCAGGGGCGATGGTGGATGGGGCTGGGCTATGCACTCGACTCTCAGAAAAACTATACCGAGGCCAAAAATGCCTACAAGCAAGCCTTGGCACAAGGGAACCTCTCTTCTCAAGCGCAAGCCTATGTTGATAATCGATTGGTGCAGTTAGGAGCATTCCAGTGAAACCTAAGTTAAAAATGCGTTTAGGTGATCTTCTCGTTCAAGAGCACATCATTACCGATGACCAGCTCGGCCAAGCGTTGAGTGAACAGCGTAATAGCGGTAAAAAGCTTGGACGCACGTTAATCGATCTTTCATCGATCACAGAAGAGCAGTTGCTGAAGTTTTTGTCTCAGCAGCTCAATATTCCTTTTTTAGATATCAGTAAACGTGCCATTGCCTCAACGGTTGTTGGGCTGCTACCTGAGGTGCAGGCCCGACGTTATCGTGCCCTAGTGGTTGAAGATAATGGTGATTCGGTCTTAGTAGCCATGAGCGATCCTGCGGATCTACAGGCAATGGATACGCTAGAGGGGCTGCTTGTCCCTAAACGTATTAACATCGCGGTCGTGACTGAAAATCAACTGCTTGATGCTTTCGACAATCTTTATCGCCGTACTGATGAAATTGCGGAAATAGCCGGTAAGTTAGAAGAGGAGTATGCGGCTGACGACCTGTTCGATCTCGCGAGCCTAACTGACGGCGACGCTGACAATGAAACCACCGTGGTTAAGTTATTACAGTCAATATTTGAAGATGCAGTGCAGATGCGAGCATCGGATATTCATATTGAACCCGGCGAGAATGCATTAAGGATCCGCCAGCGTATAGATGGTCAACTGCATGAAAATATACTACCCGAAGTGAATATCGCCGCCGCCTTGGTATTGCGTTTGAAACTGATGGCAGGACTCGATATATCTGAAAAACGTTTGCCACAAGATGGTCGTTTTCACATGGAGATCAAAGGGCATAAGATCGACGTGCGTATGTCGACTATGCCTATTTACCATGGTGAGTCCGTGGTAATGCGTCTACTTGATCAATCAGCAGGTTTGCTGACCTTAAACCAAACCGGGATGCCAGCTGCCATGCTGGCACGTATTCGTCGACAAATTAAGCGTCCTCATGGCATGCTTTTAGTCACCGGGCCAACGGGTAGCGGTAAAACCACCACCCTGTATGGTGTACTCAGTGAGCTCAATACTGCCGACAGAAAAATCATCACCGTTGAAGATCCTGTCGAGTACCAGCTGCCCCGTATAAATCAGGTGCAAGTTAACCACAAGATAGGCCTCGATTTTTCTAACGTGCTACGAACCACCTTGCGTCAAGATCCCGATATCATCATGGTGGGTGAGATGCGAGATCAAGAGACGGTTGAGATTGGGCTTCGTGGTGCCTTAACGGGTCACTTCGTGCTTTCAACCCTGCACACTAATGATGCGGTAACCAGTGCGTTACGACTGTTAGACATGGGCGCTGCGGCTTACTTAGTTGCCAGTGCCTTAAGAGTTATTATTGCCCAACGTTTGGTGCGCCGGGTCTGTCAAAACTGCGCCAGTCCTTATGTGTTAACCGCGCAGGAAAAGGTATGGCTTACAACCGTCAGTAAAATTGATATCTCAAAGGCGACCTTTAGAGTCGGAACCGGTTGTCAAAGTTGTAACGGTAGCGGTTATCGCGGCCGTATCGGTGTGTTTGAGATGCTAGAGTTAGATGAACCTATGGTCGAGGCGATGCGTTCAGGCAATCCGCAGCAGTTTACTAACGCAGCCTATAACAGCCCTAACTTTACCCCCTTAGCAGATTCTGCCTTAGCGTATTTAGCACAAGGTATGACGACCATCGAGGAAGTGGCCAAGCTGGTTGAGGATGTCAGCGATGACACGCTTAATGTCGGTGAGGGTGCATAATGCCGAGTTATCAGTATCGCGGGCGCAGTGCCCAAGGAGAGCAAGTTACTGGGCAGTTAGATGCTAGCTCAGAAAGTGCAGCGGCCGACCAACTAATGTCTCGCGGCGTGATCCCACTTGAGCTTTCTCCCGCAAAAGAGCTGAAAGAGTTTAGTCTTAAGTCGTTATTTAAAGGCAAGGTCGCACTTGAAGAACTACAAATTTTTACTCGGCAAATGTATTCATTAACGCGCTCGGGTATTCCAATGTTACGCGCGATAGCGGGTCTTTCAGAGACCACCCATTCACAGCGTATGAAAGATGCTCTCAACGATATTTCAGTGCAGCTCACCTCCGGTAGGCCGCTTTCATCAGCGATGAACCAACACCCAGATGTGTTTGATGCACTGTTTATATCGATGATCCATGTGGGTGAGAACACCGGTAAGTTAGAAGATGCGTTTATTCAGCTGTCTGGCTATATAGAGCGCGAGCAAGAGACACGGCGACGGATTAAAGCGGCCATGCGCTACCCCATATTTGTGCTGATTGCGATTTCCATCGCGATGGTGATCCTCAATATTATGGTCATTCCTAAGTTTGCGGAGATGTTCTCCCGTTTTGGCGCCGATCTCCCCTGGGCAACCAAGTTGCTTATCAACACATCGAGCCTGTTTGTTAATTATTGGGCTTTGATGATCGTGATTTTAATTGCATCTTATGTGGGGATCCGTTACTGGCACAGCACTGACAAAGGTGAACGACAATGGGACCGCTGGAAACTCAATATTCCTGCGGTGGGCAGTATTATTGAACGTTCAACGCTTTCTCGCTATTGCCGTAGCTTTTCGATGATGCTGAGTGCCGGTGTTCCTATGACGCAAGCCTTAAGCCTAGTGGCGGATGCGGTGGATAACGCTTATATGCATGACCGTATAGTGGCTATGCGCCGTGGTATCGAGTCCGGTGACTCCATGTTAAGGGTACACAATAGTAGCCAGCTATTTACCCCATTAGTGTTGCAGATGGTTGCGGTGGGTGAGGAGACCGGTCAAATTGATCAGCTACTTAACGATGCGGCAGACTTTTACGAAGGCGAAGTCGATTACGATCTTAAAAACCTAACGGCTAAACTGGAACCGATATTAATCGGTTTTGTTGCCTGTATCGTATTGGTGCTGGCGTTAGGCATTTATCTACCCATGTGGGACATGTTGAGTGTCGTTAAGGGCGGTAACTGATGCTAGAGCAGAGAGTGGCAAGTGCTTAGTCAGCAGAAGGCAGATGGTGAATTATTGACCCTGTTAAAGAGGGTTTTTGCGCTAGTAATACTATCGTTAGTGTTATCTTATTTAGCTTTTAATTATTTTGATAGCGTAAACAAAGTCGGCAAGCAGAGCATGCAAGTCGAACATAATCGACTACTTAATGTATTGGGGGTTATTCGCTCCCAGTGGCTGATCCAAGGTAAACCTGACCGGTTGCAACTGGATTGGCGTAGCGATTTAACGGATAGCGTAGAGACCATAAGCTATGTCTCTATGGCTGCAGGGGGCTGGCCAATACCGGATGAAACAACTGTTGCTGGCTGTCGTGCTCTCGTAGAAGAGTTGTTGGGTGTCAGTTACGCCCAACAAGTTGTCACCAAGTTCAACTTTAATACAGGTGTGTGTCGGTATATTGGCATATCTGGCGGAAGTATCAGCTACCAAATAGGTTCTGGGCGAGTCATATTTTTGACGGACTTTGAGTAAATAGTGAAATTATCTGTTTTCTATTGTTAACAAACTGATAGAATAAACTTATAACCAAATGGGGATTAAAATGATTAGACAGCAGCAAAAGGGTTTTTCCCTTATAGAGTTAGTGATTGTTATCGTGATTTTGGGCTTGCTAGCAGCAACAGCTATTCCACGTTTTTTGAACGTAACCGAAGAAGCTGAAGACGCCAGTGTTGATGGTGTTTCTGGTGGACTAGCAACTGCAGTCAGCTTTGTGCGCTCACAGTGGGAAGTTGATGGCCGTAATGTTGATAACGTGGTGCTCGATGGCGCACGTATTCAACTCGATGACCGTTTTGGCTATCCGACAGGCACTGCCGGTAACAACAATGCGGCTAATATGAACGTAGCGCGTTGTAGTGAAGTGTTCAATAACGTATTGCAAAATGCACCTCGTAACGTGCAGTTGAACCAAGATGCAAGAGGCATGCGCTATACGGTAAGTGTTGAAGATGGTGAAGGTGGAACGGTTATCGACTTGGATGGTAATGATGTTGCTGGTGTCGATCTTTGTGTTTACCATTTAGTTGAATCATTAGTGTTAACTGACTCTACGGGCATTCCAGCCAATTCGCCCGATAAAGATACCAATAATGCTAAGGGTGTAACCTACAACCCTGGTAATGGCAAAGTTGAAAGCTTTATTAACTAATTTTTTTGCAGCTGATGATGGATTATCATTAGAGTCAATCGTCAGCTGTAACTCGCTTTATAGAGGTATGAAAATGAATATGCAAAAGCAAAATGGTTTTACGCTAATTGAATTAGTGGTGGTTATTATTATTTTGGGTATCTTGGCAGTCACCGCAGCGCCTAAATTTATTAATCTGCAGAGCGATGCGCGTGAATCTGCTCTTCAAGGTGTTAAAGGCGCAATCCAAGGTGCAAATGGGCTAGTTTTCGCTAAAGCCGCTTTAGGTGGTGATGAGAAAAAAGCTACAGGAGATTGGACTATTACTGATCCAGCTAGTCCAGAAGAAGGTGTTGATATTGGCAGCGGAGAATTCGCAGTTACTAATTATGGTTACCTTCAAGCTACTCTAGTTGAGTTTAATAATGCGATTGATGCAAACTTTGATACTGCAGATTCTGATTGGATTGTATCTGGTGTTGCTAGTGGTGAGATGACGATAACGCAAATTGGTGCCCCAGCTGAAACTGGTTCGGGTGCAACGCTTGAGGCTTGTAAGCTCGTTTATACCCAAGCAGCAGATGAAAATACTGTACCAACATACGTCATTACAGATAACGGCTGTTAATAGGAATTAATGCAAATGCAAAAGCAAAATGGTTTTACGCTGATCGAGTTAGTGGTCGTTATTATTATTTTGGGTATTCTTGCGGTTACCGCAGCACCTAAATTTATCAACCTGCAAAGTGATGCAAGAGCGTCAACGCTACAAGGTTTGAAAGGCTCAATGCAGGGTGCTAATTCATTAGTGTACTCAAAATCTGCTATAGCAGGCGAAGAGAGAGAAGCAGATACTACGGTACAAATTGGTGCTGTAGCTGCAGACTCTGTAAAAATAGCATATGGTTATTTACAGAATGATTCAGCTTCTATTTTAGAGGCTTTAGACATAAGTACTGATGATTGGACTATTGTAGCTGGCGATGATTTAACTGAGCCCACTGTTATTTATCAAAGCGGTTCTCCATATGACAAGGACGCAAATCCAGCTGTAGATTGCCATTTTGAATACACTCCAGCACAAAGCGCAAGTGTTGCTCCAAAATATGAAGTAGAAGACACAGGTTGTTAAATTAAACCTTTTTTTAAAGGCCTGCTAAGCAGGCCTTTTTTGTCACTAATGCCGTTATAAAGATGATTTATTTGCCATAATTATTAAACTGTTAGACACTGAGGTTAAAGTGTTTACTGTATTAGAACCTAGAACCTATCTGAAAGCAGAGAAGGTCCTAGGTACTAGGACGTTCGCTAGCTCACTACTAGGACGGACTACGTCCTGCTAGGAAATCAACAGAAAACACCATTTGGCTTTTGATGTTGATTTTATGCTTTGCTAGAACCTAGAACCTAGAACCTAGAACCTAGAACCTCTAGTACTCGAGCCTAGAACCTCTAGTACTCGAGCCTAGAACCTCTAGTACTCGAGCCTAGAACCTCTAGTACTCGAGCCTAGAACCCGCTATCACTGCTCCACAGCATCAATCAGGACTGACAATGCTTACAGCGCACCGACGCGCAGGCTTTACCTTAGTAGAGCTGGTGACCACCATCATTCTTATTGCCATTCTCTCGGTGGTGGCCATTCCACGTCTGTTTACAGCCTCAAGCTACAGTGCCTTTACACTGCGGGAAGAGTTTATTGCTGAGCTGCGTAAAGTGCAGATCAT
This sequence comes from Shewanella abyssi, assembly GCF_023284025.1. Lineage (GTDB taxonomy): Bacteria > Pseudomonadota > Gammaproteobacteria > Enterobacterales > Shewanellaceae > Shewanella > Shewanella abyssi. The sequence continues at coordinate 19,733 of NZ_JAKIKR010000020.1, forward strand.
GGCGATGAACAATCAAGACCGCTGTTATCGTTTATCTGTCACGCCAACTCAGTATCAAATTTCCCGTTTTAATGGCGCGTGTAGCGGTACGCCAGTGCGTACGGATGCAGCGCAAACCTTTCAAGGTGGCGCAGCGTTGTTTGTTGGCACTAAAACTAGCTTTCACGTTGAGTTTAATACTCAAGGCGTGCCAATAGTTGATGGCAGTCGCTGCTCTGGTCGGTGTATTACCGTTAAAGCGGACGAGACCCAATGGATTGCCATTGAATCCGAGGGCTATATTCATGGGGGGTAAATCATTATTGAATAAGCGCTCACGACAAAACTCTTATTTACCACAGCGCTGTGGTTTACAGCGCCGTCAGGGCTTTACACTGATAGAGTTAGTCGTCGGCATGGTAGTCATTAGTATCGCCTTTGTGATGCTCACAAGCATATTGTTTCCCCAAGCAGATCGGGCCGCTGACAGCCTGCATAGAGTACGCTCTGCCGAGTTGGCTCACTCGATACTAAATGAAATTTGGGGCAAGCGTTACGATCAAAATACCAACTCAAATGGCGGCGTCCCCGCTTGTGGCGCTGTGGCTAAGCCTTTACTTGGGTTACCCGCTGGATTGGCTTGTACTAGTGAGGGCGACCTTGGGCCTGATACTATTTCAGGCGTTGCTGAGAGCCGCAATGACTATAACGATGTCGATGATTACATGGGGCTGAACATTAACAGCAATATGCTTAATATCAGCGACACTTATGCCAGTCGATATATCAATTATGCGTTAGAGGTCGTTGTTGGATACAACGACTCATCCAGTTTAAACAGTAAGTTGGTAACGGTAAATGTCACCACCCCGAGTGGTGAGGTGATCACCTATAACGCGATCCGGAGCAACTATTAATGTCTAAGCCATTAATGATTAATCCTCGCTGTAGAGGAGGGCTAAGTACTCAGGTTCGCGGTTTTACTTTGGTCGAAATGGTCACTGTGGTTATCATTCTAGGCATTCTGGTGCTGGGCGTGAGTAGTTTTCTTCTTTTTGGTACTCGCATATTTATCGATTCAACCTCGGTTGAACAGGTGATGAGTCAAAGCCGCTTTGCGATAGAGCGCATGACTCGGGATATTCGTAATGCAGTGCCCAATAGTATTCGCGTTGCTAATGGTATGAGCAACGATGGTAGTGCTTGGCAGTGCTTAGAGATGATGCCAATTACCTCTAGCGCGTCTTATATCACGGTGCCATTATTGCCTTTGCCTGCGGCTAATACAGCGACGGTAATGCAAGGTAGTGACGGTGCGTTATTAACTGAAAATCAGTTTTTACTCATCTATCCATTAAGTCCCGCAGATGTTTATACATCAGCTGACGGTACTTCAGGGAAATTGTTTGCTATTAAAAAGGTAACCAATAGTGCAACGACAAATGCCACTGACATTGAATTCGAAAGGGCGATTCAGTTTAGCGAATCGTCCCCGCGTCAGCGCTATTTTGGGATAAATGGAGCAGTGAGTTACTGCTTTGAAGGGATCACTGCTGAGCTCAGCCTGCTCAAGCGTTACTCAGGTTATGGCTTTAATCACGCAGTACAGCGTGGGCCTGATGATATTGAAACTGTAGTTGTAAAGGGGGTGCTGATGGCCGAAAATGTAGTGAATACTATTTCGACAAATAACCCAATGGCCTATACGCCAGGCACATTGCAGAATAATGCCATGGTTCACCTCAACCCTTTATTTGATGTGCAGGGGCAATCGCTACAGTATCATCATCAAGTGCAGGTGATAAATGTCCCGTAATCAGTCTCAAAAAAGAATGAACCGTATTCTGGTGCCGCTTTTAACTAAGCAGCGCGGCAGCGCATTGATAATAGGCGTTTTTATCATCACTGTGATGTTCTTATTGGCAGCGACATTGATCAATGTTCTTGATGATGCCGATCAGCAAATTAGCCTTGAAGTCTGGGGTACACGGGCATTTGCCGCAGCGAACAGCGGTGCTGACCGCGCATTGGCCGAACTGTTTCCTGTTGACCAAGTGGCCGTTGGTTCCTGTAATGCTAACACTACTTGGAATATCGGCACTGATACTGGTTTGGTCGGCTTCCATGGCTGCGCGGTTGTTATCAGCTGTGAGGCTATCACCACTAACTCATTGCCGATTAATATGACCCAATATCTCATCACTAGCACAGCAACCTGCAGTACAGGACAATGCGACTCAGGCACCAATAGCGATGCCAGTTGCATCCGCGTGAATCGCACCGTGGAGGTAGAAGCACGTGACTAATCTAAAACAGTTTATGTGTGGCTTAGTCATTTTAACAGCCTTAATCTCTACCTCGGTTTATGCTGTACCGCGTTGTGACGAGATTTTTACCGATCCCGCAACAGGTAATCACGCTCCTAATGGGCTAGCACCCCCAAGCGGTATTTTAGTGCCTCCTTTGAATAATTTGACCTGTGGAAACTCCAATTGTAGTTTTGGCCCTGGGGATTATGACTACAATGTTGGCGTTTTTGCTAATAAGTCTGTTGTTTCTACATCGGGGACAACAACTCGGCTTTATTTCAACTCTTTGTCTTTGACCAATGCAAATGTGAATGCTGGCGGTAATCCTGAAGATCTTATTATCTATGTTGCTGGTCGTTTAGATATTGCGGGTAAAAATTATATAAATGGTATTGTTTACGCAGCAGGCTCTGTTACTTTTAGTGGCAATGCCAGTATTGATGGAGCGTTGGCATCTGGGGGGAGTTTAGATATAAGTGGTAATGGTGACGTAGACTTTGACCCTGATGCTATCGAAGATGCAGACTTTGGAGGTATGTGTGACAACGGCCCTATTGTTACCCCAAACCCTCCCATCCCAGCTCAATGTCTGACAGAGCAAGATAACGTTAATGGCCTAACCTACCGTACATATGATGCGAGTGATTGGGATGATGACGGTGACAGTCCAGAAGATCATGATGATTTTGAAGATCTCATTAGCGAGGTTAAAAAGACGACTTACCAAATTGGTGAATCCATTGAAGTCGATTTTGATCAAAAAGGTAATGGAATTAACCCACATTCAACCAATTCGGCTGATCAAGATCTGTACTTAGGTATTTTTGAAGGATTCATTGATGCCCCTGAAACCGGTGAATACACCTTTGCAATAGATGGTGATGATGCCATCGAATTACTGATTGATGGGGAAGTGATCACTGGGTTTTATGATGCTCATGCCATTTGTGACTGTACAAGCTACCAAGGAAAAGTCTCACTAGAGCAGGGGACTCACACAATCGAGTTGCGGTTCCATGAAGCCTTTGGATATGAATCTTTTCAACTATATTGGCAAAAACCTGCAGACAGCTCACTCTCCATCGTACCAGCTAGTAGTCTATTGACATGTCCTGCGCCACAGTTCGAGTTTGGCAGAGCGACTATGGATGGTGGTGGTCAAGCAGTGATAGATTTTAAAAATGATTATGCAGTAGCACCTATTGTAATGGTCATGCCGACGATTGATGCTTCAACATACTCCTCTCCAGTTAGTGATGGCCCATCCAGCGTTCGAGTTGTTTCGAGAACAGCGTCAGAAGCGAATATTGCACAATTAAATCCACCCGGAAACCAAGTTCCCGCTAAAGCGATGGAGAAGGTTGATTTCTTCGCTATGGAACCTGGTTATCGGTTTTTAGCGCGAGGCAAAGCTTTACAGGCCGGGATTGTTTCTACTCGTTTATATCAGGGCAGTAGATTACCCGTTAGCGGTCGAGGATATGAAACTGTCACTTTTGACCATGATTTTGGGTTAGCACCTTCCATGTTAGGTCAAACCTTAACTCAAAATAATGGCCGCTTTATTAGTACTGTTATTAACAATGTGAGTGGCAATGGGAATTTGTTCGACATCGCTATTGAAGCCTCAGAGATCAACACTGCTATAAGTGGTAATGAGCTATTAGGCTATGTTGCTGGTGTAGGTCAGGGCGCTATGGTTATTGATGGTGAAAGCATTAAGTATGAATTTGCTAATGCACTAAATCATGGCTCAGGCAGTTCCACCCGGAATTTAAGCCAGCAATGTGCATTTATCAATACGTATCAACAAACCTATACTGCACTGCCTGTGACTATCGCGAATAAAAATCAACGCCGTGGGGGTGATGGTGGTTGGGTTCGACGTTGTGCTAAGGACAGTTTTGCTAATCAAGTCAGCTTTGGTCTGGATGAAGATCAGCAAAGAGACTCTGATCGCAGCCACCTAGCTGAAGACATTGGTTACTTTGCTTTTGAATATACAGCAGAACCTCCTGCAACCAACTATTATCGCATTAGTTTTAGCTCCAACGGGCTCACTTGCGCGGCGAAAGAGATCACCATTAGAGCCTGTAGCGACGCGGACTGTAACTCAGAATTAGCAGATCCGGCGACTGTCGAGTTAACTAAAGATGACCAAAGCTATAAAACGGTCACCTTCGAAGGTTCAACTACGACTGACTTATGGCACACCGATGCTGGAACCATCAAAGTCGGTCTCGGTGGGACAGTCCCTTCAGGCACCTATACTTGCTACATTGATAATGCATTGGTGGCGAATGAAAATTGTACATTAACCTTTGCAGATAGTGGCTTATATTTTGACGTAGACAACACCACAGCGTGTAAAAATAGTAATAGCTTTGAGCTGTTTGCAGTGAAAAAGGACACTCAAACTCAGCAGTGCGTGCCATTATTTGCCGGTGAAACTCGTCTTATCGACATGGACTTTAACTACGTTACCCCTAACAGTAGTGATGTCATTGAGCGCGCCAAGCTTACGGTTAGTAGTGAAAACGCGCCATCAAGTTCAGTGACGCTTGAAAGTGGCACGCCCCAAGGCTTACAGGTCAAGTTTGATGATGATGGTAAAGCCAGCTTAAGCGTTAACTACCCCGAAGCAGGCAAAGTAGCCTTAATCGCGAGTGCGTCTATTGAAGCGCCAGATGGCAGTGGTGATATTGAATTGCTACAACATACCAATGAGTTTGTGTCAGCACCCGATGGTTTTCACTTTTTTAATGATTCAGGCAGTGATGGCTGTATCACAGCTGATTGCACGCTGTTTACTAGAGCGGGAGAGGATTTTAAGTTGAATGTCAAAGCCGTTTGCGGCGTTGATGACAATACGGCTTATAAAGATCGGGCTGCGTTAAAGAACTTTCAGCTGAACGATATTAAGATAAAACCCATACTTAAGGCGCCGTTAGCGATTAATGCTAAGGATTCAGTTGATGGCGCAATAGGCGCAATCGGGCAAAGCCAAATTAGCTTTACTAAGGCCAATGGTGCGCCGCTAAAACTGACTAACCAAACATATTCAGAAGTTGGAGCGATTGGTTTTGCCTTAGATGGCGACATTGATTACATGGGAGTGGCTATTACCGAATCGCAATCGATGAGCGAGACGTTTGGCAGGTTCAGCCCCTATTACCTTTCGATTGAAGAGAACACACCAGCGCTAAGTGCTACTTGCGGCAGCTTCACTTATATGGACCAGCCGTTTGGTTTTGCGGTTGGTAGTGAGCCAACCATTAAGGTCGTCGGCAGAAATAAAGCCAATGGAGTCACCAGCAATTACCAACTTGATGATTGGTGGCGCTATGATGGCAGAGTTTGGAATGATCGCAGTTACAGTGACACTTCAGGCGCTAAGTCTGAAGATGCTGCCGCGTTGCAAATCTTAGACGAATCCCCAAAATCTGGCACCGTGAAATACTACTCGCTTGATAGCAGTAATACGATCCGACGTGCTTACTTAAGTGGTGCTCAGGTGCATTATGCCCGCACTGCGTCACTTGCAAAGCCCTTTAATGCTCAGTTTGATTTAGATTTATCTGCTGCTGATGTCACCGATGAAGATGGTATCTGCCACCAGGAATCGGCTCTCAATCCAAACTGTATCGGTTTCACTTTCGAAGATATCGCAGAAAATGACAGCTTTGAAATGCGTTACGGCCGCTTGGTGATGCAAAATGCCTATGGGCCGTCATCGGAACAACTTCGTCTTGAACTGGGCACAGAGTATGTTAATACTGATGCTGAATGGGTGCGCAATAGTGCTGATAGTTGCTCAGGATTTAGTACTGACGATGATGGGCTTGAGTTAACACGAGACGTCGCATTAGGTAATGTTAACGCTTTTACTGGATCTAATGGTACTGGCAAAGTCGGCACTGTAGGTTTGGGTAATAGCTTTATCTATTTTCCCGCGCCTAATGCCGAGGGCGAAGTGGGTTTACAGCTGCATGTTGATAAGTGGCTGCAGTGGTATTGGAATTACGACAGCAGCGCATTAGAAGATCCTCGGGCGACGGCTTACTTTGGCACCTATCGTGGCCATGATCGCATTATATATTGGCGAGAAGTTAACTAAGCGTCATTAAGCCGTGAATAAGGCAAACTTTTGACTCACTCTTTAGCGCAGATATTGCAAAAACTTGGCTTCATTAGCAAATGTTAACGTCTGTGGTCTTGTGGAATTCAAGAAGCATGATAAAGTTAGCTGATTTCTTTTTTCTTCGACTCCACAGAGACAGGCTGGTTACATGTTCAAGAAGCTACGCGGCATTTTTTCTAATGATCTTTCGATCGATTTGGGTACAGCTAACACGCTAATTTACGTCCGCGATGAGGGCATCGTTTTGAACGAACCTTCAGTGGTTGCCATCCGTGGGGAGCGGTCTGGTTCAGGTCAGAAGTCGGTTGCGGCCGTCGGTACTGAAGCAAAACTGATGCTAGGACGTACTCCTGGCAATATTCAAGCAATTCGTCCAATGAAAGATGGTGTTATCGCCGACTTTTATGTGACCGAAAAAATGCTACAGCATTTTATCAAGCAAGTTCATAACAACAGTGTCTTCCGTCCAAGTCCTCGCGTTTTGGTATGCGTACCCGTTGGTGCCACTCAAGTTGAACGCCGCGCTATTCGCGAATCAGCCATGGGTGCAGGAGCACGCGAAGTCTATTTGATTGAAGAGCCAATGGCTGCCGCAATAGGTGCAGGCCTTCCAGTATCGGAAGCAACAGGTTCTATGGTTGTCGATATCGGTGGTGGTACCACTGAAGTGGCCATTATCTCGCTAAACGGCGTCGTTTACTCCTCATCTGTTCGTATCGGTGGTGACAAGTTTGATGATGCTATCATCAACTATGTTCGTCGCAACTACGGTAGCCTAATCGGTGAAGCAACTGCTGAACGTATTAAGCATACCATTGGTACCGCTTACCCTGGCGATGAAGTATTAGAGATTGAAGTGCGTGGCCGTAACCTTGCAGAAGGTGTTCCACGCAGCTTTACACTCAATAGCAATGAAATTTTAGAAGCGCTGCAAGAGCCATTATCGGGCATTGTCAGTGCCGTAATGGTCGCACTTGAGCAGTCTCCACCAGAATTGGCCTCTGATATTTCAGAGCGCGGTATGGTATTGACGGGTGGCGGTGCGCTTATTCGTGATCTGGACCGTCTATTAATGCAAGAAACCGGTATACCAGTGATGATTGCCGATGATCCACTTACCTGTGTGGCTCGTGGTGGTGGCAAAGCCCTCGAGATGATCGATATGCACGGCGGCGACCTTTTCTCTGAAGAAACTTAAGACGGTAAAAAAAGGGCGGTGATTACCGCCCTCGCTTTTTATGAAGCCTATTTTTGTTCGTGGTATTTCCAACCAATTTAGATTGACCTTAGCTGTCATCATGTCAGTGATTTTGCTTGTTGCAAATGACAGGCTTGAGCCTGTGCGTAACTCTCTCTCCTCCCTTTTAAGTCCACTGCAATATATTGCCAATATCCCAGGGGTCATACTTGATGAGTCTGCAGAGAGTTTGGCTACTCGTAATATGTTGGCTAGACAAAATAAGGAGCTATTACGGCAACAGCTGTTAATGAGTGAACGCTTACAACGTTTCGAGCATCTGCGCCAAGAAAACGACCGTTTACGTGGCCTGTTAGGCTCTCCGGTGCATATGGATGCTAAAAAAGTCGTCGCCGAAGTGATGGAAGTTGCCAGCGATCCTTTTCATCAATACGTGGTACTGAACCGCGGCTCACGTAGCAGTGTTTATGTTGGCCAACCTGTCGTCGACGCACAAGGTGTCGTCGGGCAAGTGGTGCAGGTCAGCGAGTTGACCAGCAGAGTGCTACTGCTCTCTGATATCTCCCATGGTATTCCCGTTAGAATTACTCGCAACGATGTCAGAATGATGGCGGTGGGCACGGGCTCTATTGATGAGCTTGAGTTGCGCCATGTTGCTAAAAGTACTGATGTGCGAGCGGGTGACTTATTAGTGACATCTGGGCTGGGAAAGCGTTTTCCCGAAGGTTATCCAGTTGCACGAGTGATGACGGTCAAGAAAGATGATGGTAAAAATTATGCCACTGTGATTGCACAGCCGTTAGCCGCATTAGACAGAATTCGTTACTTGCTGTTAATTTGGCCCGATATTGCAGCGGACGCAGCAGAATTGATAACACCTGCAGGTGTCGAAGAAGCGCTAAACGCCATTAAGGAGTCCGCGCAATGAGTTTACATGTTGCAAATGGCCGCTGGGTCGTTTGGCTAAGCTTATTGGTGGCGATGTTATTTCAGATTATGCCGCTGCCGGAACTTGTCGAGGCATGGAGACCCGATTGGTTGCTGCTGGTGATTATCTATTGGGCGATGGCACTGCCACATAGATACAACATATTAACGGCATGGATGCTGGGTGTAATGCTGGATATATTGCTCGGAGCCCCCCTAGGCATTAGAGCATTTGCCATGTCTGTGGTCGTCTATGTTGTGGTGCTGCATTTTCAGCGTTTACGTAACTTCCCCATGTGGCAACAAGCACTGCTGGTGGCAACACAGGTTGCCCTCTATAACCTGATTATCTTTTGGGTGCAGTTTGTCACCGATACTGCCAACTTTGATATCAGCCTGTTTTACCCTGCATTTTCAAGTTTGATCATGTGGCCATGGTTATTTTGGATCCTACGCCGTGTAAGGCGTTTATATAAGGTCCGTTAGCGTGGCCAAACTGTAACTAAAGTTTGCTTATTGTCAGTATCGAAATCAATGCACTTTGACCCTGTCAGCATAATCGCGAATTACCTAAAAGGTATTGTAAGATGAAGTTAGTACTCGCTTCGGCGTCGCCAAGGCGTAAACAATTATTAGCTCAATTGAGCTTTTTAAGTTCAGTTGCGCAAAAGCCATTTAGCTTCGACATTTTGGCCGCGGATATTGATGAGAGTCATCGTGCTGGCGAATCGGCAGCTAGCTTTGTGGTGCGCTTAGCGAAAGAAAAGGCGCTCGCTGGGCTGAACTTATACCCGGCGAAGGGGAAGGCTGTGGTACTGGGATCCGATACGATAGTGGTATTAGGCAATGATATTTTAGGTAAGCCAAAAGATGAAGCCGATGCCAAGGCGATATTAACTCGCCTTGCGGGCAAAGCGCATCAGGTGATGACGGCTGTCGCGGTCACAGATGGGGAGCAAACGCTGACAAAATTAGTGACCACTGGCGTGCAGTTTTGCCCAATGACGCAGTCTGATATTTTGGCTTATATTGCCACTGGCGAGCCTATGGATAAGGCGGGCGCTTATGGGATCCAAGGTTTAGGTGGCAGTTTTGTAGAAGCTATTGAGGGAAGTTATTCCGCGGTAGTAGGGTTACCTTTGGTAGAAACCCGTGCGTTGTTGTGTGAGATGAATGTTTTTTAATCTATTGATAATTAATAATAAAAATTAAACTCTAGATTTTAAAATGTGTCAGTAACGCCAAATCCTTTTTAAATTAGCTATTTCCCTAAGTGGGGTGAGTTGTGAATATAGGTCGAATCGTGCCAGGCAGAGTACAGCGAAAAATAGGTTCTGAGCTGCTAATCAATGTGACACCAACTGAAGCGAGAGTCGCACTGGTAGAGCATGGTGTTTTGCAAGAGGTACACATCGAGCGACGCATGAAACGTGGCTTAGTGGGCAACATTTATAAAGGAAAAGTCAGCCGAGTATTACCCGGTATGCAGGCAGCCTTTATCGATATTGGCTTAGATAAAGCCGCCTTTTTACACGCTTCAGACATTGTACCGCACACCGAATGTGTGGCTGATGTTGAGAAGGGTAACTTTGTTGTACGTGACATTGCGGAGCTGGTTAGGCAAGGCCAAGATATTATGGTGCAGGTGGTTAAAGATCCGCTCGGCACTAAAGGCGCACGCTTAACCACAGATATAACCCTGCCTTCGCGTTACCTGGTTTTTATGCCGGGTTCGAGCCATGTCGGCGTATCTCAACGCATTGAATCTGAAGAGGTCCGTGCCAGACTTAAAAAGATCACCGAGCCTTTTGTGGATGACGATGGCGGGTTTATTATTCGTACCGCCGCAGAGAGTGCGGGTGAAGATGAACTGGTGCAAGATGCGGCTTTTTTACGACGTGTATGGGCAAAGGTCAGCGAGCGCCGTAAGCGCCGTGGCGTGTCTTTGCTTTATCAAGATTTGGCACTACAGGTTAGGATCGTACGCGACTTTGTCGGTACAGAGCTTGACCAAATTCAAGTGGATTCCCAGCAAACCTATGAAGAACTGCAGCAGTTTGCGCAAGAATTCATGCCTGAGATTGCTAACAAGCTAGAACATTACAACGGTCCTATACCCATTTTTGACCTCTACGATGTCGAAAATGAAGTGCAGCGCGCATTAGGGCGTAAGGTCGAGCTAAAGTCAGGCGGCTATTTGATTATTGATCAAACTGAGGCCATGACCACTGTTGATATCAACACTGGCGCTTTTGTCGGCCATCGTAATCTTGAAGAAACCATCTTTAACACCAACCTTGAAGCCACTCAGGCCATCGCGCGTCAGCTAAGGCTGCGTAATTTGGGTGGCATTATCATCATCGACTTTATTGATATGCAAGAAAGCGAACATCAAAAACGGGTGCTTTCGAGCCTGCAGGCGGCATTATCAATCGATAGAGTAAAGACCAACATCAGTGGCTTTTCTGGTCTTGGTTTAGTCGAAATGACACGTAAACGTACTCGCGAAAGTTTAGAGCATGTCTTGTGTGGTGAGTGCCCTGCTTGTCTCGGCACCGGCAGTTTAAAGACGGTTGAAACCGTGTCCTATGAAATCTTTCGCGAGATTATTCGTTTAAACAAAGGCTATGATGCCGATGAATTTTTAGTTTATTGCGCGCCAGCGGTTTACCACAGCCTTAAGGGTGATGAGAGCCATATACTGGCGGAGCTTGAAGTGTATGTTTCTAAACGGGTTCGTTTACAGAGTGAGCCTATGTATACCCAAAATAAATTTGATGTGGTGATAATGTAGTGTCACGTAAGCTTCGTAAATTTAACTTTCCCAGAGTTTGCCTGCAATCTCTGGCTATCGTCTTGGTGCTTTTTGCGCTGGTGGTAAGCTTGTTTCGAGGGCTATTGCCTCAGCTTGATCAAGTCAGATTAGAGCTGGTTGATTATATTCATAATCAGTATCAAGTTGAAGTGCAAGTGGGTAAGTTGCAAGCCGAATGGCAGGCCTTTGGTCCTGCGCTAACGGTTAAGAATTTTGTGCTTCCTTCTCAAGATAAACTGCCGGTGACCTTGCTGTTTGAGCAAGTGCATGTGAAATTTGATTTTTGGCAAACTTTGCTGACGGCAACGCCGCAAATTGAAGATGTTATTTTTGATGGGGTTAACATCGCACTCGATCTCGACCGCTTGGCATCCTCTCCAGCGGAATCAAAGGCAAAGATGGAGACCGATTGGATCTATCAGTTGATGTTAGAGCAATTAGAGCGTTTTTCGATAACCAATGCACGCATTCAGCTATTAAGCCAAAAGCATCAATATCGGCCCATTTTCATTAAAGATCTGGAGTGGCGAAACACCAACAAGCGTCACCGAGGTCAAGGGAAGTTGTTTTTAGACGAACAAGCCTCAGAAGTAGAACAGCTGGCATTAAGCGTAGATATTAAAGGTGACGGCCATAAACCTAACTCATTAGTTGGGCAGCTTTATTTGGCGGCAGCGTCACTCGATATTGGCGAATGGGCATCACGTCAACCTAATCCATTCGATGCCAATAAAAAGCTATTACTTGAAGGTGTGGTTAATTTAGAGGCCTGGGTCAGCTTTGCAAATAGCCAGATTAATGGTGCGACCGTAGCGTTTCAGCCTAGCTGGTTGGAGTGGTTTTTAAATGATGAAGTGCAGAGGTTTTCAATCCAAGCGGGAGCACTGCGTTGGCAGCCCAATGCCAATGGTTGGGCTTTAAGCAGCCACGAGCTCACTTTTGCAACCAATGGCGAGCATTGGCCATCGCCAGTTTTGAGTGCTGCGAAGCAAGGCGATAGTATCGACGCTTATTTAAATCAATTAGATTTAGCCACCGTATTGCCGCTACTTCCTCTTATACCTGGTATTGATTTAGCCGCTTTAAATACCTGGCAATCTTTGAACCCAACGGGCGAATTAGATAATGCTCGTTTTCAATGGCTGCATGATAAACAGCAACCCCATTTGTCTGCTGATATCAATAATATTAGTTGGCAAGCACATGCCGGGATTCCCGGGGTATCGGCTATTGATGCCAAGTTAGTGGTTACGGATAAAACGTTACAGTTTTCATTGCCTGCACAGCAATATGTGGTCGACTTTGATGGTGGCTTTGAAGCGCCACTCGATATTAACGGTGATGCCTTTGAAGGTGAGTTTGACTTTGCCACCTCAGCACTATCACTGCCTAAACTGCATTTTAGTAATGCCGACATCACTCTCGAGGCAGCCACCCGACTCGAATTTTCAGGCGCGACTCATATGGCCTTGCTGGCCGAGCTCGACATTAATGATGTGGCAAATGTGCATCGCTACTTTCCACTAAAAGGAATGAGTGATGGCCTAGTTGATTATTTAACTGGCGCATTAAAAGCAGGTAAAACCGATGATGCCGTTATCCTATGGCACGGGGCTTTGCAGGATTACCCTTATTCAACAAGCAATGGTATTTTCCAAGCAGGTTTCACCTTAGCGGATGCTAACTTTAAATTTCAGGACACTTGGCCAGCAGTATCAGATTTAAATCTTTCGGCGCTATTTGAGAATGCTGCGATGGATTTATGGGTCAATAAAGGTCAGTTGATGGACGTGTCAGCCGATGGCGCCTATATCGGTATTCCTGCAATGACCCATGAGAGTTTGTTAATCGTCAAAGCAGATTTAGCCACTAAAGCCGAAGCTGCCAATGCCGTTATTCAACGTTCACCCTTGGTTGATTCGGTGGGTTCCACATTAGATGTGGTGCAAATTAATGGCGATATTATTGGGCAAATCGATCTCAATATTCCCTTGTATGAAGGTGCCGATGCCGTTATCAAAGGCACGGTGAATTTTGACAACACGCCGGTGTATGTTAGTGAGCCAGGCATTCAGCTTGATAACGTGACCGGGCAAGTACAGTTTACTAATGATGTCGTTACCGGCAGTGACATTCATGCATTGATGTATGGGCAACCACTGCTGCTTAGCTTTGACACTGGCAATGTTAATAAAAACTACGGGGTAAATGTAGATCTGCAAGGCCAGTGGCAGCTGGCTAACCTGCCTAAAGCGCTCGATAACCCCTTGAGTGATTACTATAAGGGCAGTATCGATTGGTCTGGCGGTTTAATGTTGATATTTGATCAAACTGGCTATCGGATCCAAGCGCATGTTGATAGTGATATGGTGGGTACCGAACTGACGCTTCCTGCACCTTTTGCAAAATCGGCGTCGCAACCGGCGGCATTTACGGCAGAGCTTATTGGCGATAACAAGCAATCATCTCTTGGGATAAAGCTCAATAAACAGTTGGAGTTTTGGGGCGGCTTTGATCTTGAATCAGGTAATGCGCTGGCGCACTTTGATCTGCTACTGGGGCGTCTATTTAAGCCTGGCGATCAGCTACGTAAAAAACAAGGGCACCTGCAAATAGACTTAGACAAAACTGAGTTTTCCCCTTGGCTATCTATCATTCAAGGCTTTACCGCAAAGTCATCGCAGTCTCCGCTTGAAGAGGGCGAAGATAAACCAGCGACTTCAAAAGCATTTTTCCCGCCGCTGCAATCCATTGAAGCTAATTTCGATGAGCTGAACTTGATGGGGCAACCGCTTAATGATCTTCATTTTGATGCCGCACCGAATGAGCATTCTTGGCGCTTTGAAGCGACATCGCAACAGTTTGATGGGCGCATAGACTTTTATCCTGATTGGGTACAACAAGGGCTTAAAGTTGTCGCGAGTAAGCTTTACCTGTCGCCGATAGCAAAAACGGATGACACAGCCCATTATAAGTCAGACACGGTGCTGGCAAACTTGCCACCGTTAGCAGTCGACGTCGATGACTTTATGATTTTTGAGCGCCCTATGGGCCATTTAGTGCTGCAAGCGGCGCCTGAAGGGGATACTTACAATATCCAGACATTGTCGATGAAAACGCCGGAGGTGAAACTTCGCGGTAATGGTTCATGGTCAATGGTTAATGGCGCCAGCTTTACCTCTTTTAACTTAAGCCTTGATGCGACAAAGTTCGATCATCTCTCTGAGCAGTTTGGCTTTGATCCTGGGCTAAAAGATGCGCCAACTGCAGCGACAGCAGAGGTCTCCTGGGTTGGGGCACCTTACGCTTTTTCATTAGAAACCTTAAATGGCCAGGTGGAGTTTGAGTTAGGGAAAGGCCATTTGTCAGAAGTGAGTGATAAAGGGGCGCGGATATTTTCGTTATTTAGTCTCGACTCACTATTGCGCAAGTTATCACTGGATTTCTCAGATGTGTTTGGTAAAGGGTTATACTTTGACTCATTCACCGGCACCTTGATGCTCGATAACGGCGTGGTTAAAACCACGGATACCGAGATGAATGCGGTAGCAGGTAATATGCGAGTGCGTGGCTATACCGATTTAATGAGCGAGAGCTTAAATTACGATATTCGTTTTGTGCCGAAGTTGGCCTCAAGTGTGCCTACCGTGGTGCTACTCAGTACAGGAGGTTGGACATTAGGGCTAGGCGCTTTTGCACTGACCAAGGTGCTTGAGCCAGTGATTGAAGTTATTTCAGAAATTCGCTTCAGGTTAACCGGCACCATGACGGAACCTAAGCTTGAAGAGCTAGAGCGTAAGAGCAAAGAGATTGTGATCCCAGAGTCAGTGCTGCCTAAAAAGGCAGTTGAGCCTGCTCAGGATGATGGTCAAGGCGGTGCTTTAGAGCCAAGTATAAAAGACACTAGGGTAACGTCAGAATCTAATTTGAAAAACAGCGGCGAAGAGATGCCAGCTTTAAAGTTGATACCGGGAGAGTCAGATGCAAGTCAGCCTACTGCAATGTCAGAGCAGTTGCAGCGTAATCGAGAATCTCGCATTTATCGAATCGCAGCTTAAGTCATTACCCCAGCAAGATGACAATCGACAGTTGGTGGTATTGCCTGAGTGTTGCTTGTTATTTGGTGGTCAAGAAAGCCAGCAACTCGAATACGCAACAGACGAAATTCACAGTCAACTTAAACAAGACTTAGCCGCGTTAGCGAGTCAATATAGCGTGGTGTTAGTGGCGGGTAGTATTCCTATTTTAGCTGAAGATGGGCGGATCTATAATCGCTGCTATGTGTTTGACACTGATGGCAGTACATTAGGCCATTACGATAAGCTGCACCTATTTGATGTTGAAGTAGCAGATGGCACTAAGCAATATCGTGAAAGCGATGCATTTTGCCCAGGTAAACACATTACTGTGGTCGATACCCCTTTTGGTAAGTTGGGTTTAGCGATTTGCTACGATATTCGTTTTGCCGATCTCTTCAGGGCGCTACGCGAAGCTGGAGCTGAGATTATTACACTGCCAGCGGCTTTTACTAAGGTGACAGGCGAAGCGCATTGGCAAGTGCTACTGCAAGCTCGGGCGATTGAAACCCAATGCTTTGTGTTAGCCGCTGCGCAATGGGGAGTTCACAATGACGGCGGCCGTGAGACATGGGGTCAAAGTATGATTGTCGGTCCTTGGGGTGATATTGTAGCCCAAAAGCCAACGGGCACCGGTTGGCTCAGTGCAGAACTTAATATGTGTGATCTACATGCTATTCGCACAAAAATGCCGATAATAAAGCATAATCGCTTTCAGTCGCCGCAACTGAACGAGTCATGCTAAGCGAGTAAGGCTCAAGTCGGTTAGCCTATTTAGCACGTACATTTAAAATCATCTAGAGATGCTTATTTTTAAGGGTTTCTAAACAGAACTATATTTGGTCGAAGAGAGAGAATTGATGTCATTTTTAACCCAAGTTGGACACAGCCTGCTGCAAGACGGACTGGCGATAGACGATCTACAACGCTATTTAAAGTGTATTCATGAGCATAAAATCGATTTCTCAGATCTGTATTTTCAAGGTAGTCGCCACGAATCTTGGGTTTTAGAAGATGGCATCGTTAAAGACGGCAGCTTCCATATTGAACGCGGCGTTGGTGTTAGAGCCATTACCGGCGAAAAAACAGGTTTTGCTTACGCAGATGAAATTAACCCTGCAGCATTGGAAGCGGCTGTAACCGCAGCTCGTGGTATTGCAAAATCGGGTGGTAGCGGACAAGTTAATGCGTGGAAGCAACAGCATGATAAAGCGCTTTACCTCAGTTCAGATCCCATTGCTGCAATGGAAGAGATTAAGAAAATAGCCCTGCTAAAAGAGGCCGATGTCTATATTCGTAGTCTCGATGAGCGAATTATTCAAGTGGTGGTTAGTTTATCTGGGGTGTATGAAGAGATATTAGTCGCCGCCAGTGATGGCACCTTAGCAGCCGATATTCGACCACTGGTTCGATTTAACTGCAGTGTCATTTTGGAGCAAGATGGCAAGCGTGAACGCGGTGGTTCAGGTGGTGGCGGACGTCATAGCTACGATGTGCTGCTGGCGGATGGTGACGATGGCTTGCCATATTGCTTTGCTTTTGCACGTGAGGCTGTGCGCCAAGCTCAAGTAAACTTACACGCGATTGATGCACCCGCAGGAGAGATGCCTGTGGTACTCGGGGCTGGCTGGCCTGGTGTATTGCTACACGAAGCGGTTGGACATGGTTTAGAGGGCGATTTCAACCGTAAGGGCAGTAGTGCTTTTAGTGGCAAAATGGGTCAACAAGTCGCCTCTACATTAGTCACCGTGGTAGACGATGGCACCATTCCCGATCGTCGTGGCTCGTTGAGCATTGATGATGAAGGAACGCCTACCCAGAAGACCGTATTGATTGAAGAGGGGATCTTGAAAGGCTATATGCAAGATAAACTCAATGCAGGCCTGATGGGTGAACGCTCTACGGGTAACGGTCGCCGTGAGTCTTATGCTCATTTGCCGATGCCACGTATGACCAATACCTATATGGAAGCGGGCACGTCTGATCCTGCAGAGATCATCAAATCAGTTAAGAAAGGGGTTTATGCACCTAACTTTGGCGGTGGCCAAGTGGATATCACCTCGGGTAAGTTTGTGTTCTCTGCCTCTGAAGCTTATCTCATTGAGAATGGTGAGATCACTCAGCCGATTAAAGGGGCAACCTTGATAGGTAATGGACCTGAGGCCATGCGCCAGATCTCGATGGTCGGTAATGATCTTGAGCTGGATAAAGGCGTAGGGGTATGTGGTAAAGATGGTCAAAGCGTGCCTGTGGGTGTTGGTCAGCCAACATTGAAACTGGATAAATTGACCGTAGGTGGAACAGCCTAAAGGTAAATAGTCAGTCATCTGGATAAAACGTTAAAGTAAACTAGGATTTAGTCGTACGTATTGCGCTAGGTCCTAGCGAGCAACGGTTAGCAATGCTACCATTCGTGCATTAAATAGAGCAATAACTCTAGAGGTGTAAATGAAACGTTCGCTCTGTGCTCTCTTGTTGGTTCTCCCCCTGTCGATACAAGCCAAACCCATTGCCTTTGATCAAGCCTGGGATCAGTTGCTCAAGGTGAGTGATAAATTGCAAGCGGGCATGCAAGAGGTCAATCGTGCCGAGGCTGAGCGAGTGGCTGGCGAAGACATGAATTTGCCTTCTATTAACCTCACTGGCAGTTATACCCGTTTAGAAAAGCCGCTTGAGATGGATTTGCGTGATCTTAATCCGTTAGCTTCGATGGATCCGGCAACCTTACCTCCTGCTCTAGGTAGTGCATTGGCTGGGATCCCCGCTGCACAGTTTATTACCCCTTTTACCGAACAAGATATCTTCCGCTCTAGCTTACAAGCGATGTGGCCTATCTACACCGGTGGCAAAATCACTGCTGCGCAAAGCATACACGCAGCCGAGGTTGCAGAAAAAGAGGAGCAGCTAGCGCTGACGACTCGAGAGCTCTTTGTCACCCTGGTCGATCGCTACTATGCCGTGGCGGTGACAGAAACCTTAGCGCAAACAAAAAAGCAGTTGGTTGACTCGCTTACGCTACATGCGTCACACGCACAAAAGCTCGAGCAGCAGGGGCAGATTGCCAAAGTAGAGCGCCTCAATGCACAAGTGGCACTCGAAAATGCCAAGGTGAATTACGGCAGTGCCAAACGACAATCAGAGATGGCAATGATTGCCTTGTCGCGCATGTTACATGAGCGCGAGGTTGATGCGACCTCAACACTGTTTATGCTAAACAATGCGCCCTCATTACCGCAGCTTTCACAACTCACCATGAACCAGCATCCGGCACTAAAGCTACTTGAAGCTAAAGAGGCGCAAGCGCAAGGGCTTATCAAGGTTGAAAAGGGCAGTTACTACCCTACCGTTTTTCTTTACGGCAATTACACCTTGTATGAAGACGACAGCCTGTTTGCAAAAATGGAACCCGATTGGATGTTGGGCGTTGGGGTTAATATTCCGCTGCTAAGCCGTGATGGCCGCAGTGGCAAGGTTGAAGCAGCGAAGAGTGCACTGTTGCAGGCTCGATATACCAAAGCGCAAACCCAACAAGATTTGAACCTTCTGCTCGAGCAAAGTTACCGCCAGTTACTGCAGGCGCAAGAGGAGGTGGTATCACTCAATACCTCACTTAGCTTAGCCCAAGAGAATAAGCGCTTACGTGACATCGCTTTCAAGCAGGGTTTATCGACCTCAATTGAAAAAGTCGATGCTGAACTTAAACTCACCGCGGTAGAAACGCAGCAACTGGGCGCCCAATACCGCTACATACAATCATATGCAAGACTGATGGCCATTAGTGGTCAGTTAGATGAATTTATTGGCAGAAGCCTTCAGCAAGGGGAACAAAATGCGCACTAACCGTATCTTGGCCGCAATAACAATTATTGCACTCATCGGGATATTAGCTTACGGACTGGTGCTAGCTTACACCCCTAAACCACAAGTATTACAGGGGCAGATTGAAGCCCGTGAATATAATATCTCCTCAAAAGTCCCTGGTCGTGTTGAACAGGTTTTAGTGCGCCGTGGCGACAGAGTCAATCAGGGCGATCTGCTCTACGCGATTTACAGCCCTGAGTTACAAGCTAAATTGATGCAAGCCGAAGGTGGCCGTGACGCAGCGAAAGCGATGCAGCAAGAGGCTGACAATGGCGCGCGTAAACAGCAAATTTTGGCGTCGAGAGAGCAATGGTTGAAGGCGCAAGCGGCATCTAAACTGGCCAATATCACTTTCGATCGCATAGAAGTATTATTTAACGAAGGTGTACTTGCGCGGCAGAAACGCGATGAAGCCTTTACCCAATGGCAAGCCGCCAAGTACACCGAACAAGCAGCGCTGGCTATGTACCAAATGGCAGATGAAGGTGCTCGTGACGAAACCAAAGCCGCTGCAGCCGGTAATGCGCGTATGGCAGAGGGTGCGGTTAACGAAGTGAATGCCATATTGGCTGATAGCCAAATGCGATCGCCAAAAACAGCCGAAGTCAGCGAAGTATTGTTGCAAGCGGGTGAGCTAGCGCCAAGCGGTTTCCCGGTGGTGAGCTTAATCGATATGAGCGATGCGTGGGCGGTGTTTCAGTTGCGTGAAGATCAGCTTAAGCATGTCAAAAAAGGGCAAACATTGTTATTAACTATCCCCGCGCTCGAACGCGATGTCGAGTTTACCGTTAGCCATATTGCGGTCATGGGTGACTTTGCCACTTGGCGTGCAACTGAAAGCGGCCATGATTTTGATATGCGTACTTTCCAAGTTGAGCTGCGCCCTAATGAAGAGATTGCGGACTTGAGAGTCGGTATGTCTATCTTGTTTGCTTTATAACACTCTGTAGCCCGGGGCAGATGCTTTGATTAACATGCTAAAAAGAGAAACCGCTGCCCTGTTGGATGATCCTTGGCAGCTGGCGCTTATCAGCTATATTCCGCTATTGGGTATTATTGGCTTATGGTTGTTATTTAGTGCGGGCCTACCAAGGCAGCTGCCAGTGGCTGTGGTTGATTTAGACCAAAGTCAAATCAGTCGTGCTCTTGCTCGGCAGTTACAAGCAAATCCGGTGACAAAGCCCATTAGCTATACCGATCTCTCTAGTGCTGTCGACGCCATGCAACAAGCAGAGGTCTATGCATTGCTTGTTTTCCCCCACGGCTTTAAACGTGACCTGCTTACCGGTAAAAGTCCGACGATAGACATTCGATATAACAGCCAGTTTCTGCTGGTGGGTAAGTTACTATCGAGTCAGCTACAAGCGAGCATGGCAGATGGCTTAAAGCCCTTAGCGGCATTGAAACAACTTGCTGCCGGAGTGCCTAAAGCCAAAGTGGCGGTAAATCTAAGCCCTGTTAGTAGTCAAACCACCGCGCTATTTAACCGCAATAACAACTATGTGGGTTTTCTGGTGCCACCAGTATTGATCGCCTTATTGCAGCTGGTTGCCATGATGGTGTTTGCTAATAGCCTTAATCGAGAACTACGTTGGAATACCACCGCTGAATGGATGTCCCTTGGTATGTGGAAGGGTATCGCGGCGAAAGTATTGTTTTATACGCCCATAGTAATGCTCCATGGTGGCTTTATTCTAGCCCTTATCTATCTGTATTTAGATGTGCCGATTGCAGGAAGCCTCACGCTACTGTTAGTCGCACAACTGTTGATGTTATTGGCGGTGTGGTTGGTGGTACTGCTGATTTTCTTTGCGCTTAAAGACAGTGCGAGAGTGATTAGTTTCTGTACCGCTATGTTCGCGCCGGCATTTGCCTTTATGGGGGTGACTTTTCCCACTCATGAGATGCCAGCGCTGGCCCAGTGGTGGCGCGAGATCATGCCGTCGAGCCATTATATTGAAACCCATATTGCAGTCGTCAGTTATGGCCAAGGTTGGTTAGCGACTTTGCCGCAGTTTGCGAGTTATTGGGGTTTCCTGTTACTGCTTATTCCTATTAGCGTATTGACGAAAAAAGGTTTCAATGCAGTCGACAAATGCAACATCCCACTTGCACCGAAGGAGCACTAGCATGAGCTTCTTACAGCTTATTATCAGCGAATTAAAAGCTATTTTGGCTGATAAAACCATAGTGCTAACGGTATTCGGCGGGGTACTTTTTTACGCTATTCTTTATCCGCTACCCTACCTTAATCAAGTGCCGACCGAGCAGCAGCTGGTGGTGGTTGATCACGACCATTCGTCATTAAGCCGCCAGCTTATTCGCCACGCCGATGCCAGTGCCAAAATTGCAGTGATTGCCAAGGTAGGCTCAATCGATGAGGCCAAAAGCTGGATAGAATCTGGCCGCGCCCATGGGCTGTTGGTTATTCCTGCAGATTTTAGGCGCGATCTATTACTGGGCCGCGGCGTGACATTGAGTTACGGCGGCGATGCGAGTTATTTTTTAATTTACTCTGCCGTGGCTGAAGGGCTTATTTCAGTAGGTCTTGATGCTGGCAAGAGTGTGCAGCGTTTGGGGCTACTCGCTCAAGGACACGGCGCTCAAGCGGCAGAGCTGAGCCTGAATGTGGTTAAGCTCAATAGTATTCCCGCTTTTAATCCGAGTTTAGGTTACACCCCTTATGTTGTGCCGGGCTTGTTTCTATTGATATTGCATCAAACCTTGTTGATTGGGACCAGTATTCTTGGCGCGAGCCAGTGGAAAGAGACTGGCTATTGGCAGCAAGTGAGTCCGCTCAAATTAGTCTGTGGTCGCATGGCGGCCTTTATGTGTATCTATACACTGTTAACCAGCTTCTATGTCGGCTATTGCTACTATTGGTATGAGGTGAGTTTACAGGCGAGCTTCAGCACGGTGGCATTATTGCTACTGCCTTTTCTACTGTCTACGACTGCTGCAGGGATTGCATTTAGTTGTCTATTCAGCCGACGCGACTTGCCTACTCAAGTATTACTGCTGGTCTCGATGCCAATTTTGTTTGTGTCAGGCTTTGTGTGGCCAACGGCCTTGATCCCAGACTCTGTGGTGGCGATATCACAAATATTCCCGGCGGTACCTGGAATTATGGCAATGTTAGAGCTTAATCAAATGGGCGCATCATGGCAGAGCATCATGCCGCAGTGGTTGCAGTTATGGGCGATGACAGCAGTTTACTTTGTATTGGCGTATTGGGGGGTTAAAACCCGCTTAGCTTCTGATTGACATGCTAACCCGACTCTAATAGCATAACTGACGCTCAGGAAGAGCATTAGTCTTTTAAATAAGGAATTTAAGTGAATAAAGCTATTAAAATATCTAACTTTCTAGTTATGGTATTAATTCTAAGTAATATTTCTTTAAACCTCAAACCTCAAACCTCAAACCTCAAACCTTATAACTTTAACAGTCTAACTATTTTAAATTTGGCGGTGGCTGACGAAGGTTGTTTCGGCGGTGATTTGTGTGTTGAACGCCCAAAACCTATGCCCGAACATAGACCTTGCACTGATTGTGGGGGGAGTGGAGATCAAGGTAGTGGTTCAGGCGATCTGGGAGGAGGATCTGGGAGTCAGGGAAGTAATAATGGCAGCGATAGTTCCTCTACTGCCACCGCTAAAACTCAACGGCAGATTTGTTTAGAGAAAAGCGCTGTCCAATATGCGATTTGTAGAGCGACGAAGACGGCCAATTACGCAACCACTCTTCAAATGGACTGCCTTGGCCAAGCAACTATTTCAACAGGTGGTAATGCTGTATTTGTTGATGCAGGTATATCCATTGATGAGTATAACCAGTGTAAAGATTTAGCTGCATCGAAAAGGGATAACGGTATTGATGTATGTAATGTTTTTCAAGCAAGCCGTGCTGTGAATTGCCCCTAAATTCAGTGAAGGAATCAAGTCAAATGAAAAACAAATTACTATTCAGGGTTATAGTGTGTAGCGGGTTATGCCTAATCGGTTGGCTGATTTTTATGAACTCCAATCAAACTGATATATCAGAGCACTTAAGCTTGGCAGCTTCAAGTTCACAGCATGATGAAGTTTTTATTGCAGAAAAAGCGACTGTTGCAAAAATTAATACGTCCGCTTTAAAAGGACAAACTCCACAGCTGATTAAACCGCCGGCTGCTGAGCCAAGTAAAAAGAGTTTTGATGAAGAGTGGTGTCTCGCTAATATTGAGCTTGATCCTAATGACATTCTTCTTGCTGAATCCCAAGTTGAAGACTGGAATGAGTACCAAGGCAGAGCGAGCGCAAAGAGTTATAACGCTATGGATTTTGATGACGAGAGTTATCCGAATAACAGTTTTGTCGCTTCGTATCAAGAACTCCCCATTGAACAGTTAGAATTGTTAGCATCTGGTGGTGATAAGTGGGCAATGGTGACATTGCTTCAGTCATCCTATGGCAATACTAAACTTATAGATGAAATCGCTAATAAATTATTGGTTCAAGGTGCATCTTATTATGCACTTGAGTACTTAGTAATAAGAACATTGTCCACCGCCAAAACGAACTTTCGCCGTACTGGTGATGTTCAAGAGGCTACAGAACATCTCGTTAATGCACTGGTTTACGCCCAATGGGGTGTAGATCATTATAACGTGGGCGGCCTTACCCCTTATCTAGCTATAACCTCAAGGGATCCTTTTGAAGGACATATAGAAGCTAATATGCTTTTGGTTAACTCAAATGAGAAAGTTAAACAGCGTTACCAAGCGTTATCGAAATGGATAGAGGGCGAGCAAGAGAAACTAGGCATCATAGTACAAGTCCCACCAAAAGCAGCCATCAATGACTTTGCTGGCACTATTGCTATCTTACGAAGTATGCATCCAAATAGAATGACTTTTATAAGTGAACTGGGCATAACGGATAGTGACCGTTTTAATACTACACCGTGCGTTGATATCAACGAAGCTCGTTTGGCTGAAAGGCTACGATAGTATTCTTTGGCAGAGCGCTAAGGTTATTGAGTGTTTTCCTGACGATTTTATCAATATATTTAAGTACGGTTATAACTTTGATTTAGATTGGCGAAAGCCCGCTGCAATAATATTGCAGCGGGCTTTTTTGATGCTTTACTCAAAACAGTTTAAAGCTTAAGTTCCTGTCAGTTCAACACCAAAGCCTATTGTCGACTTAACGGCTTTAGGAGTAACGACTTCAATCGATACGCTACTTGTTTTATCTGCTTCACCGCTCGCGGGGTCGATGTCGTTGCTGAGCATAAAGCTGGTGCTGTTGCCGCCAATGCCATTACGATTTGGCACCTCGAACAGATCTGAATCTAATTCACCTTGAGAGGCGGTCGTTGTCAGAGTGGTCTTCGCAGGCATTATCTGATTTGCACTGTCGAAGAAGCGCACGCTGAATATAGATGAAGCTCCAGCAGCAATGGCGTTGGTGGTAATGGTTGATGCATCATCACCGTCGCTATAGATGGTGACCCCATCTTGCAGTATCTCAAAATGCGCTTGCGAGCCAGACATTGTCAAAATAAGCGCTTTACGGATATAGGTTTTATTAGCTTGCCCTTGGCCGCAAAGCCCGTTTTCAATATCTGACGTTTGGCACTGAGGACCATTGAACTTGTTATCCCCACATGTTCCATCGGTATCTACATCTAAGCAAACATATTCACTATTAGAACTTGTATTAAAGTAGGGTTCACCTAAATCATACTTTTTGTTTTCATTATCATCACGAAATGCATCACCCAAATCGACGAAGCCCTCTGAATGGTAAGTTTCAATATCCATACCATTACCTGAGCATACGGTTGTATCACCGTTAGACTTTAAACAAGCTTCGATGATTTTGCTGCCATCATCTAGTTCTATTGGATCGGTAACTTTATTATCAAAAACGTTATTACCATTGGTATCGAAAAAGGTCTCATGACCCAAGGCGTAGGCAAGCACGGTAATGCGGTGCTCAGGCACTCGGGCGTTGGCCGATGTCCACTCGACGCTACAGGTGCCATTAACGGTTAAGCAGTTTGATACGATCTGACCACCTTCAGCGGTAAAGTTGATAGTGGTATCATCCGGTGCGGGGTTACCAAAACTGTCTGATGCGTAAGCAGTAATCGATACCTTTTCACCATTGAAGTCACCCGCTTCAGGGTTAAATAAGTCTGCTGACACACTAAAGCCCAGTTGCTGTGGTAAACCAGTATTAATGGTTAACTGTTCAGACTGACTGGTGACTGACTCGCTATTGTTTGTTGCTGTTGCGACAACACGCACTGGTGTTGGCACCGTGCCTGATAATACCGTTGCACTGACGAGCCCGGCAGAGTTGCTGGTGCTGGTGGTGGTCGCTGCACTATTGGCAAAGCTAATGCCACCTACTGTGGTATCAAGCGAGAAATCAACTTGTTGCTGGGCGATAACCTGGCCATTAGCATCAGATACTTTAAAGGTGATAAGTGATGACTCACTTGAACCTGTGCCGCCTGCGCCTTTAATGCGTAATGATGCCGGTTCTGCAGAGACAAAACTTAAGTTAGCGAGTGTCTGGCTTGCAAGGGTAAAGTCGAGTGTTGCAGTGAGTATTCGGTTGCCCGCTGTAACCGTTGCGATGATTTGGTCATCACGTTCGCTATTTCCGCTGCAGCTGGTGTTTTGGTATGTGGTGCTTGCTGTACCAGATAGTGTGGTGACGGGTGAGTCAATACTGGCATTGTTACTCTGAACACAGCTCGAGCTGAAGTTAACACTGGTTGGTGTTTGCAGACGAGTATAACTACCGTCATCATTTTTGCTCGCTAAATCAGCAGTGATCCCAAATGTGCCACCGGCGCTAACGGTATAGCTGCCATTATCGAGTGGAAGAGTGGTAGCAAGTGAGTTTTCGTTAAAGGTATCACCTTCAAAATAGCCAATGACAATAATTCCATCATCACTGACAGCATCCTTAGCTAACACTTCGTATAGCCCAGAGCTTTGGTATGTCTTGTCATTATCTTCAAGTGTGACTGACATATTGGCGGCGCCAAGCTCGCTGTCAGTCGGGGTATAACTTACTTGGGCTATGCCATTTTCTTTTGTCAGCGCTGAGCTTGGGTTTAAGTTAGCGCTGCCCGCAGTAAAGGTTGCCTTCTTTCCCGCAACACCTTGTCCTTGTTCATCCAAAAACTGAGCTTGCAACTGTACCGTTTCATCAGCCTTAAACTGAGTGACTACATTGGTGCCATTAAGTATCGCGCTGTTAAGAGTAAATGTCGGCTCTGATGGTGCAGTGGATTGAGTGAATTCATAGTTACGACTAGCATCGGCTGTAGCTTCACCTTCAGCAAAGTTAGCTGCTAATGTGCCAGCATTTTCAGTACCGGCAGCATTACTAATGATTACTTCGGCTAAGCCGTTGGAATCGGTTAGCTTATTGGGTGCAGATAACTCGCCAAAAGAAGCTGCAAATGAGATGAGTTTTCCACTTCTGTTACTGCTGTCTTGTGTTAACTGGGCTACTGCACAAAAAGAGTCGGTAGTATCAAAACTTTGGGTATCGGTCGCTGCGGCGCAAACACCATTCTCAACGGTTTTAAAGCTTAATGCGAGGCTGTAATTGCCTCCGGTGTCCGGATCTTCGTTATCACCTGAAGCGCCATTACAGCCGCTTAATACGGATAAACATAAAAGAGTGAAGGGGATGGCGGCCAGCTTTTTGGTGAGGCGCATTCGCAAATTCCTTGTGCAACTATGATAGTACTGTTTGAAGGGGTAACTAATTTGGTCAAAACGATACTGTTAGCATTTACCGTTGAGCAAAAAAATAGCTCGCTGAATAATCTACTTATTCAGCGAGCTAATGTCTAGATTGTAACGATTATTCTGTGATTTCGTTACGGATATATTTACTAAACTCTTTTGCTGTTTTTGATAAAGCAATATCAGCATTTTTAGTGAGCTCTTTTTTTGTCTGACGGACAAATTGACGTAACTTTTGTCTTTCAAGCGCTGGATGCTTCTCAAGCAATGCCTGAATTGCAGTGTCACCTTCGCTGATCAGTAGATCTCGGGCTTTATCTGCAACGTTAGTCTTAGCACTTTCATTACTATTTTGATTAAGCACGTTTTTCATATTGACCTGTAGCTCTTCAATATCGACGTAGCGCATCAATTTACCAATATATTGCAGGTGGCGACGATAAGCTTCAGTATTGATCTTAATCGTCTTAGCCTTTAACACATTGTCATAGACTATTTCATCAAGATTAAGTCTTTCAATCTGTGTTTTACTAAGTAAAATCAGTTTGTTACCTAACTCTTGGTAGATGGCGATTTCACGTTTAGCATCGGCTCTGCTTTCGTAGTCATCATCTTTGTCATAGGGCTGGTGGAAATGTTCTGAGTCACCGACAATCTTCATATCTAAAATCTCTTACAAATACTAAGTTAATAATAACATTTATAAAGCCAGTTGACCTGCCATATTTTATCTAGGTGAGTTGAGAGTATGCTAAAAAGTAAACTGAGGCAGTTATACCAATTTAACTAAATACGTGATCATTCAGCGGGAATTCAAAGCCCTGTAGGCAAGGCAGATGATTGAAGCTAATAGTTATTCTATATCGAAAGTATCTAACATAGCATACAGGGCTTTGAAGCCCGCACTACGTGAGCCACTCAGGCGTTCCACTTCTGCGT
Organism: Shewanella abyssi; assembly: GCF_023284025.1. GTDB lineage: Bacteria > Pseudomonadota > Gammaproteobacteria > Enterobacterales > Shewanellaceae > Shewanella > Shewanella abyssi. The sequence continues at coordinate 47,737 of NZ_JAKIKR010000020.1, forward strand.
TGCATTGACTTAAAAGGAAATAACCATTTCTTCACCAATGCGCCTTGAATTGAAAAGCCTGAGCGGCTCTGAACTGACCAGATATTTAATGAGATTGGTATTATTTAATGTGATTGGTTTTTGGGTTTGTTATGCTTATGTCATTACCGATTATTGAAGAGTAGATTTGTGTCCTCACCTAGCATTGATATCGAATTAGATTCCCTCCAAGACGCCGTTTCAATGGCACTGGAATATGCAAAAACCTTAGGCACCTCAGGTGCTGAAGTTGCTATTAGTAAGCAGCAAGGTCTATCTGTTTCAACTCGTATGAAAGAGGTTGAGACAGTTGAGTTTAATAAAGATGGTGCACTGGGGATCACACTCTTTAGAGAGGGGTGTAAGGGGAGCTCTTCGACTTCAGATCTCAGTCCTGCAGCCATTAAACAAGCGGTAAAAGCGGCCGACGATATTGCCCGTTTTACTTCAGCCGATCCCTATAATGGTCTAGCGGATAAATCACTGATGGCAACCGAGTTTACAGAACTCGATCTTTACCATCCGCAAGACATTTCACCGGAAGAGTTAACCCGCATTTCGGTATTGGCCGAAGAGGCTGCACTCGACACTGATAAACGGGTGCAAACCTCTGATGGTGCCAGCGCCAGTGCCCATTCAAGTGTAAAAGTATATGGCAACAGTCATGGTTTTCTGCATGGATATTGCAGTTCTCGATATAGCTTAAGTTGTGTTGCTATTGGTGAGATTGATGGCGCCATGCAGCGTGACTATGACTATACGATAGCGAGAAAATACAGTGAGCTGTTAGCACCTGAGTGGGTTGGAGCTTCAGCAGCCAAAAAAACGGCAGAGCGTTTAGGCGGCCGAAAAATTGCGACCACTCAATTACCGATTTTATTCTCTCCTGAGATTGCGAGCGGATTGATGGGGCACCTAGTGGGCGCGATTAGTGGCGGTAGCATCTACCGTAAGTCTAGCTTCTTGTTAGATGCTATCGATACTCAGGTTTTTCCGGATTGGTTTAGTATTGATGAGCAACCGCAATTGGTCGGTGCATTAGCCAGTTCCGCTTATGACAGCGAAGGCGTCGCGACTCAAGATCGTAAGATTATTGATAATGGTCGATTGGCCACTTATCTACTGACCAGTTACTCAGCGAGAAAGTTAGGCCTGAAAAATACCGGCCATGCGGGTGGGATCTATAACTGGACGTTGTCATCAACTGGGCAAACGTTTGATGAGCTCGTCAAAGAGATGGGTACTGGACTCATTGTTACCGAGGTGATGGGGCAAGGGGTTAATAGTGTCACGGGCGACTATTCACGTGGCGCTGCTGGTTTCTATGTTGAAAATGGCGTTATCTTATATCCCGTTGAAGAGATCACCATTGCTGGCAACCTAAAAGATATGTACAGCAATATTGTAGCCGTCGCCAAAGACAGAGATTTACGCTCGTCGATCCGTACTGGCGGGATCTTGATGGACAAAATGAAAATCGCAGGTAGTTAAATTTTCTATGTCAATTTAGTCCGTTAAGTTAATCATTATCGGCTGCTAAATAGCTGTGATTGATTGTAATAAGGGCTTCCATTGGAAGCCCTTTTTTATTTATCTGCATGTCACTGTTCTGTGTTGCCTTCTCTGTTAACTGGCTTGCTAAGCTTATTACGCGATCTATGTTCAAACTTCCCCTTGTTTTATAAAATAAGTCATTGCCACTTGAATATATGAAAAAACATATATACTATTTGCCGTATATTCTTTAAGTGAAGAAAACACTGCTTAAATTAGTTTTCGAAACACTGTTTGCAAAGAGCACACTATGACACCACTAGCCTTTTTTAAAGCACTCGCCGACGACACTCGACTACGCAGTTTATTGCTGATCCAGTCGGAATCAGAGCTGTGCGTTTGTGAGTTGATGACGGCACTCGATGAGATCCAGCCCAAAATTTCGCGCCATTTAGCGCAGTTGCGAAAACTGGGCTTGTTAGTTGATCGACGTCAGGGGCAATGGGTTTTTTATCGTATCAATCCAGAACTACCACTATGGGCAAATGACATTTTGCAAACGCTAGCCCAGCAACAACCTGAGTTAATAGAGACTAACTTAGCCATGCTGTTACAGATGGGCGATCGCCCAGAAAGAGCATTACGTTGCTGTTAATTCGATAATGACTATTGCGATAAGGTATAGATTATGGGTATTTTTGAGCGCTATTTAAGTGTGTGGGTCGGTCTTGCTATAGTTATCGGAGTGCTACTGGGCAATGTAATGCCTGCTGGATTTGCACTGATTGCAGGGCTCGAGTACGCCCATGTTAATTTGGTCATTGCCATTTTAATCTGGGTAATGATCTACCCTATGATGGTACAAATTGATTTTTCAGCAGTAAAGGATGTAGGTAAAAGTCCAAAGGGACTCGTGCTAACGTTAGTGATTAATTGGCTGATTAAACCTTTTACGATGGCAGCGTTGGCTTGGCTGTTCTTTAAGGTTTTCTTTGTCAATTTAGTGGACCCACAAACGGCCACTGAATATATCGCCGGAATGATTTTACTCGGTGTAGCGCCTTGTACTGCAATGGTATTTGTCTGGAGCCAGTTAACTAAAGGTGACCCCAATTACACGCTAGTACAGGTGTCAGTGAACGACCTGATCATGGTGGTCGCTTTTGCGCCTATTACCGCACTGCTGTTAGGCGTGAGTGATATACAAGTCCCCTGGGCGACATTGCTGTCATCAGTTGGTCTTTATGTGGTACTACCGTTAGTTGCGGGAGTGGTTACACGTCATTTTTTACAGAAGAGGGGCAGTGATAACCAACTAAGTGCATTTGTAGGCAAACTAAAGCCTTGGTCTATGGTTGGATTGCTAGCTACCGTGGTATTGCTGTTTGGCTTCCAAGCCGAAACCATTATGAGTCAACCGCAAGATATTTTTCTAATTGCTATCCCGTTACTGATCCAAACTTATGGGATCTTTTTTATCGCTTTCTACGCGGCGAAGAAAATGAAGCTAAGCCATAAAATCGCCGCTCCGGCCTGCATGATTGCCACCTCTAACTTTTTCGAGTTGGCCGTTGCGGTGGCGATATCATTGTTTGGCCTGCATTCGGGAGCAGCTCTTGCCACGGTGGTGGGGGTGCTGGTTGAGGTGCCGGTGATGTTATCGCTAGTGGCAATATTCAATCGCAGTCGACATCTGTTTGTTGCAGATGAAGCATCCACAGCTTAGTAGGACTTATTTGAGTTAAAAAAGTCTATTTGGGTTTAATCATATTTAAGGTTGAGAAACGACAATGACAATCAAAATTGGAATAAATGGCTTCGGCAGAATGGGGCGTTTGGCATTAAGAGCGGCTTGGCACAATCAGGATGTCGAGTTTGTACAGATTAATGACCACGCGGGTGATGCCGCTACATTGGCGCACTTGCTGACATTTGATTCGGTACATGGTCGTTGGAGCGAGGAGGCTGTAGCCGAAGGTGATGACATTGTTGTTGGTCAGCGTCGTATCACTACCAGCCGCAATAAAACCATTGCCGCGACTGACTGGTCAAATTGCGATGTGGTGATTGAAGCGTCTGGGGTGATGAAAACCAAAGCCTTGCTGCAAGCCTATCTTGATCAAGGCGTTAAAAGAGTGGTTGTTACCGCGCCAGTAAAAGAAGATGGCGTGCTTAACGTGGTCATGGGCGTCAATCAAGACCTCTACAATAAAGATATTCACCCTATTGTAACTGCGGCGTCATGCACCACTAACTGTTTAGCGCCAGTGGTAAAAGTCATTCATGAAAAAATTGGTATTAAACATGGTTCGATGACCACCATACATGACATTACCAACACCCAAACGATTCTCGATGCCCCTCACAAAGATTTACGACGTGCCCGCGCTTGTGGCTTAAGTCTGATACCAACCACCACCGGCAGCGCTACTGCTATTACTCATATTTTCCCTGAGCTTAAAGGTAAGCTCAATGGCCACGCTGTGCGTATCCCACTTGCCAACGCCTCGCTAACAGATTGTGTTTTTGAGCTGGTGCGTGAGACAACTGAAATAGAAGTTAATGCCTTACTAAAAGAAGCCGCAGCAGGAGAGCTGAAAGATATTCTTGGTTTTGAGGAGCGTCCATTAGTATCGGTTGATTACAAAACCGATCCGCGCTCGAGCATCATAGATGCGCTATCGACGATGGTGGTGAATGGCACGCAAGTGAAGTTGTATGTGTGGTATGACAATGAGTGGGGATATGCCAACCGCACTGCTGAACTAGCGATTATGGTGGGGAAGTTGGATCAATCATAGGAGAAACAGGGGAAAGCAGGGAGAGCTGGGTAAAGCCGGAAGAGCAGAGGAAAGCCGAGAAGGCAAAGACGGTAAAAGAATAATCGGCCTGCGGCCTGAGAGTATTCGTCAATATCTGTTGGTGACGGGGAAGTTGGATCAGTGATAGGTGAAGCAGGATAGAGCCGGATAAAGCAGGATTAAAGCCGGAAGAGCAGGGTAAGGCCGAGAAGGCAAAGACGGTAAAAGAATAATCGGCCTGCGGCCTGAGAGTATTCGTCAATATCTGTTGGTGACGGGGAAGTTGGATTCAGTGATAGGTGAAGCAGGATAGAGCCGGATAAAGCAGGATTAAAGCCGGAAGAGCAGAGGAAAGCCGAGAAGGCAAAGACGGTAAAAGAATAATCGGTCTGCGGCCTGAGAGTATTCGTCAGTATCTGCTGGTGACGGGGGCAGTTATTTGAGGGGGCTTTACCTTGGTTCCTTGTGACCAAGTTGCTCATAATCGTTTTTGATAGGTATAAGTAGGTAAATCTGTGTTAGCAAAATATCATTTGTTGCCTGAGAGTATTCGTCAATATCTGCTGCTGGTGACGGGGCAAGTTATTTGAGGGGGCTTTACCTTGGTTCCTTGTGACCAAGTTGCTCATAATCGTTTTTGATAGGTAGGTAAATCTGTGTTAGCAAAATATCATTTGTTGCCTGAGAGTATTCGTCAGTACTTGCTGGTGACGGGAAACTACTGGGCATTTACCTTAACCGATGGCGCGCTGCGTATGTTGGTGGTGCTGCATTTTTATGATTTAGGCTATACCCCGTTAGCGATTGCCATGTTGTTTCTGTTCTATGAGATCTTCGGCGTTATTACTAATCTTGTTGGCGGCTGGTTAGGGGCTAGGTTGGGTCTTAATCGCACCATGAACATCGGCTTAGGCTTGCAGATCGTCGCGCTGTCGATGTTATTGCTGCCGAGCGCTATGCTAACAGTAGCTTGGGTTATGGCCGCGCAGGCGCTTTCTGGGATAGCAAAAGATCTCAATAAAATGAGCGCTAAAAGTGCGATTAAAACCTTAGTCCCCAAAGATGCTGAAGCTAAGCTTTATCGCTGGGTTGCGATGCTTACCGGTTCGAAAAATGCACTTAAAGGTGCAGGGTTCTTTTTAGGCGGCCTGTTATTAACGCTAGTAGGTTTTACAGGTGCTGTAGCCATCATGGCAGCACTGCTGTTTATTGTTTGGTTATACAGTGTATTGAACTTGAAAGCGGACTTAGGTAGGGCAAAATCTAAGCCTAAGTTTACCGAGATATTTTCTAAAAGCCGTCGGGTTAATATTCTATCGGCAGCACGTTTATTTTTATTCGCCGCAAGAGATGTGTGGTTTGTGATCGCTCTGCCGGTGTTTTTGGCCAGTCAGCTAGGCTGGGAACACAGTAGTGTTGGTTCCTTTTTAGCACTATGGGTTATCGGTTATGGTGTGGTGCAGTCTGCTGCGCCGCTATTGACTCGAGGTCGTGGTGCAAAGACGCCTGATGGTGCTACCGCTACGCGATGGGCCGGATTGTTAACACTGGTCACTGCAATATTAGCTGCGGTAATGTTTACTGGTTGGCTGCAGCCGCAGTTTGCATTAATCACAGGGTTGATGCTGTTTGGCGCTGTGTTTGCTATCAACTCATCGTTGCATAGCTATCTTATCGTGAGTTACGCCGGTGATGATGGTGTATCGCTCGATATTGGTTTTTACTATATGGCGAATGCTATGGGTAGGCTGGTCGGGACGCTACTGTCTGGCTGGGTTTATCAAGTTGCCGGACTTGGGACTTGTTTAGCCGTCTCAACGTTTTTTTTGCTGTTGACCTATTTAATCTCTTTTAAGTTGCCTAGAACAAACTCTGCTTTATAAATTACTTTGTCTCGTTTAATAGCGCCATTATCATTTTGCTCAACTGCCTTTCTTGGTTGCAGTCTTTTCAAAGGTTAACATTTCGTTGTACTCTGTTTGCGCAGATGTGTATTGTTTGAACTGGCGCAACTGGTTAGGACCTTTTGACCTTGCTCTGGTTGGGGAAGATCAAAAAGCCCTAAATCCTAAAAATAAAACGATAAAAAATAACTATAAATAATCTGTATCGACGAGGTTTGAATGGAAGCTATTACTGAATTTATTGGCATGATCAACGATGTAGTGTGGGGGACTCCTATGCTGGTCTTGATCTTAGGGGTAGGGTTATTCCTCACTATTGGTCTGCGTTTTATGCCAATTTTAAAACTAGGCACTGGCTTTAAATTGTTATGGTCTGGTCGTATTCCTGACAAAGATAAGAACATGAAGGGTGAGATTAGCCCGTTTAACGCGCTAATGACGTCACTCTCGGCAACGATAGGTACCGGTAACATTGCTGGTGTTGCTACCGCTATTTTTATTGGTGGCCCTGGTGCACTTTTTTGGATGTGGTGTACGGCATTAGTCGGCATGGCAACCAAATTTGCAGAAGCAGTGCTCGCGGTTAAATATCGTGAAGTTGATGACAATGGTAACCACGTCGGTGGCCCAATGTATTACATCAAAAATGGTCTTAGCGCTAAGTGGGCTTGGTTAGGCACTGCATTTGCGTTGTTTGGTGCTCTGGCAGGATTTGGTATTGGTAACACCGTACAGGCTAACTCTGTCGCTGATGCGTTAAGCAGTAACTTTGGCGTACCGACCTGGGTTACCGGTGTGGTACTGATGGTGCTAGTTGGTGCAGTATTGATGGGCGGCATTAAACGTATTGCTGATGTTGCCGGTAAACTTGTACCGATTATGACGATATTCTATATCGGCGCTGGTATCGCAGTGTTGGTGGTTTATGCTGCTGAAATTCCAGCCGCTTTTCAACTGATTATCCACAGTGCCTTTAACCCTGTCGCGGCTCAGGGTGGTTTTGCCGGCGCAGCAGTTTGGGCAGCGATTCGCTTTGGTGTGGCACGTGGTGTGTTTTCTAACGAAGCCGGTCTTGGTAGTGCGCCAATTGCTCACGCTGCAGCGCAAACCAATAACCCAGTAGCTCAAGGGTTAGTGGCGATGTTAGGGACGTTCATTGATACTTTAATCGTTTGTACGATTACCGGTTTAGCGATTATTGTCTCCGGCGCTTGGACCTCTGGTGAAAATGGCGCCGCATTGACCTCTTTTGCCTTCTCTCAAGCGTTTCCATTAGGTAATTATGTGGTGGCCATCGCCTTGAGTGTGTTTGCATTCACAACCATATTAGGTTGGAGCTTTTACTGCGAGAAATGTGTGCAGTTCTTGTTTGGTGTGAAGGCCATTAAGCCCTTTAGAGTTCTTTGGACAATCGTAGTGCCATTAGGCGCGGTAAGTTCGTTAGAGTTTATTTGGCTGCTCGCAGATACATTGAATGCGATGATGGCAATACCTAACTTAATCGCCTTGGCATTACTCAGTCCTGTGGTATTTGCGTTGACGAAAGAGTACTTCCTTAAGAAGCGTGAAGCAGAAGCTGCTGAGCAGTAAGCTTTTTATGTGATTTTTGCTGATGTGATATGACTAAGCTCCTGGATTTGATTCAGGAGCTTTTTTACGCTTATACCAGGGGTATTAAGCCCAAAATTCATCTTCGCCTATCGCTCTGTTGAGCTGGGTTCTTTCTAAATAAGCCTCTAAGCGTTTCTTTACATCTTTCTGATGCGCTAAATCATCAGCAGCCTTTTTGTTTTTGGGCGCTGTAAATGATTCCACTTCTACATCGTTGGGCACAAAATCTAATATCTGAGCCATCACGAATTCCTCTTATTTGAGTACCTATTTTCCTGACATTTTATGGTTGTCGAATAAAGAAAATATTATTGATACCGCTAGGTTAATAACAGATTTTATCGTGCTCACATTGGCCATTATTACAAGCCACATTAGTGAGCGCTTAAGAAGGAATTTAGCAGGAGGTCAGGCAAAAATATGCGATCTATGTAACAAAATTACAGTTTGTTCAATAAAAAGCGATAAAAAGGTGTGATAGGTGATTTTTGTGGAATTTAATAACTTAAAACTGAAAATATATGCTTAGATTATCGGAAGTGCTAATGAGCAATATTTTAGACTGATGGTGTTTTCTGCGGTTGAGAAAGAACTGCGACAACCGTTAATAAAAAGGAGTTCTAGTCCCGTGCTAGCTCAATATGCGTGATTTTAGTGAAATTCGAAGTAGTTTAGACCAGCGGTGCAACCGCTGGTCTATTATCTAAAGTTTGATAGATATTACAAGTCGAAACTATAGCTATAACCGACAAGTACTTTGGCGTCATCATCCTCTAAGTCGGTATCGCTTACCCTGAAAGAGACGCTACCAAAATCTGTATCTTTACTCAGTACAATCGAATAGTCAGCGTAATCCTCGCTACTGTACCAAGCCGTTACCACATCACCGGTTGAGTAACCGTAGTGCGCAGCAATAGAGAGGGTGTCTGAGATAGGGTAGCTCAATGTTGTTTGCACATAGCCCATCTCTTTTTCATCTAGTGTGGGATCACCTGTGACGTCTCCGCCTGCGTTGACCACATGGCTGTAGCTAACTTCGATCCATTTCCAACTCACCGCCGCTGTGACTTCGCCAAAATCAACGCTATCATCCGCATCTGGGTAAGCATAATAAAGATAGTTTATGTCATAACCAAATTCCTCACCTATGCTGCCAGCAAAGCCAGCATAAAAGTCAATCTCGTAGCTGGTCTCGTTACCAAAATCGACATTAGATGCCCATGTTCCAGCGTAGAAGCCTGAATCGTGGCTGTAATCAATGCCACCTTGAACGGCAGCGGCATCATTGGTTTGAGTAATACCGCGCCATAAGTAGTTAGATGTGGCACCTATATTGGCCTCTACTGCGGCATGCGCCGCTAAACTCATTAGCGCAGTAGCTGCAAGCGTAGCGGTATTGATAAATAGCTTGTTCATTCTCTTCCCCTATGAAAATTATTATTTTTAAACGCATAGAGGGTGTAGCAAGGAGTAAGCCAAAAAAATTAGCCTTATGAAACAGGTCTTTAATTGTTATGTAGGCTGTCTTGTTATCGGAATTGATTCAATTTAGGGCGGGTGGCACTGGATTAGTGCAAAGTTTAAGCTGAGATGGCACTGCAAGCCAAAGAACAGATATAAAAAAACCTCCTAATAAGGAGGTTTTATATAAATCACAAGAGTTGTGATTAGTTAACGCTGTCTTTAAGCGCTTTACCCGCTTTAAACTTAGGTACTGTCGCCGCAGGGATCTGGATCTCTTTACCAGTCTGTGGGTTACGACCTATGCGAGCTGCACGCTCTGATGTTTCAAAAGAGCCAAAACCAACAATAGAGATTTTCTCTCCATTCTTCATCGCTTCTGCAACAGTTTCTTCAAAAGATTTTAATGCACGTGCGGCTTCAGCTTTCGTTAATTCCGCAGATTCAGCCATTTTTGCAACAAGTTCAGTCTTATTCATTTGAATCGTCTCTTCTTTCCGTAGATTTATTGTTAGTAGCGTTATGTAACATGCCACAAGCTTTTGCATTTGAAAAGCGCTTTAAGCCTATGAAATGGCTTTTAAAGTCAAAAACAGGAAGGATTTCTCAGTTTTTCTACTCTTCGAGCAGTTGATAGAGGATTTGTTTGACAACTTGGGGCTCAAAAGGCTTATCACAAAGTGCATTCACACCTGCCTGTGAAACGTTACTTAGGTGGGTTTCGTTCGCTTCTGATGACACCATCAGAATAGGAATATGAGATTGATCACTATCGTTACGAATAAATTGAGTTAATGCTAAGCCATCAACACTGGGCATATTGTAATCAGTGATGACAAGGTCAAACATCTGCTGCTGCATTATTTCAATAGCTTCTTGGCCATCTTGAGCTTCGGTTATCATGCGTAAGCCAAGATTGGTAATGGTACGTTTGATGACATTTCTTGCCATCTTGCTGTCATCGACCACCAGTACTCGTAGATTCTGCACATCGAAGTGGGTGAGATCCAGCTCATCATGACTTAATAGGTCGATAGTTGCATTGAGCGCTTTTCCTAGGTGACTTGAAGTAAACGGCTTAGGGAGAATCGCGACAACGCCTGACTGACGATAGCTTTCTAACTGCTCTCGGCGGCACTCGCTAGAGACCAACATAAACTGAATATCACTAAACTGAGGTGATGATTTGAGTTGTTGTAGCAGCTCTAGCGCGGTGCCATCTGCAAAGTGCATTGCACTGGCGACGAGATCGGGCTGGTGGCGTTTAATAATACTCAGGGCCTGCTCAATGCTGGTGGCCGTTTGGATCTGTTTGACGCCCTCTTGGGCTAATCGGTGAGCAATGATTTTACGTTGGGTATCTGATGGTTCAACCAGTAGAATGGAGAGTTCGCTAGGGTGTAATTCGTTCATAAATAGCTTTACCACTTGTTATTATTATTATTTTCATATGGTTGATTTGCATCATTATAATACGCTGTGATTTTTCTGCTATTGAAACTTATTCTTCTTGTTTTAAGTAATGTTTTGTTTTTTGGCTGAAGGCGACCCAGTACTGGAAGCTCATGGCAATGAATGCCGTGATAACAATGGCACTAATAGGAATATTGCGCCCTTGGAAAACAACCTTCACATCTTCAGGGGTAATTTGATAAGCAATGACCGCAGCAGTCGCCAGTGCTAGCAGTGCCACGGTCTGAATTGCCAGATATATCTTCAATACCACCCCAGCCCAAAAGCGACGTTGCACAAGCCCATACAACACTGGAAACACACCTAGGGTGAACAGGTCGAATGATTGTGTCGTCGCGGTGCGCCATAACGCAGCAAAGGCGAGTAAAACATAGAAAAACATTAAAATAGCCAGTATTGGGTGGGGTTTCTTCATTAAATACCTAAAATAAGTCATAACGCTTAAGTGTTGTGCGGTGAGTGTAAAAAAATCAATGGGCAGAGTCCACTTAATCGAGCACGAAATTGTTAACTTAGTTTTATCGTTGCGCTTGACTATTTTATTGGGTATTACGCTAGAATAGCGTTATATCAACCTATTTTAGAGAGCAAAATGACAGAGTCGCAGTTTTGGGAATTGGTTACCCGTACATCTCCTCAGCAAAACCAAACGGATTTAGCCGAATCATTAAAGCAAAAGTTGGGCCCGCTGAGTAATGATGAGTTGCGTGATTTTGATAAGATCTTTGGCCAACAAATGCGTCGCTCCTATTCATGGTCTGTGTGGGGAGCGGCTTACATCATTACCGGCTGTGATTCAGAGTATGCTTTTGCTGAGTTTCGTTGTTTTTTGATCTCACTTGGAAAGCAGTGGTACGACATCGTTGTTGCAGCGCCCGATGAGCTGGGTAAATTACTTGAATGGCCGGAGAAAGACGGTTATGCCTATCCTTTCCTTGATGAGTATGACTTGATCGCGGGTCAGCTCTATGAAGATCGCGGCGATGATGAACTGCCTTATGTGTCTTCTGGACAAGCTTCGCCAGCGGGAAAGAAGTTTTCCCATAAGAAAAAGCAGTTAAAAACGACGTATCCAATATTGAGCGCCGCTTTTCCATTTTAGTCTATCGAGTTCTGTGAGCACTCTAGGTATGTAATGCCTATACCCGAAAAAACGAGGCTATGCCTCGTTTTTGTTATACTAACTTACTCGATACAAGCACTCAATTCACTGTCGAAATCATATCCGTAAGCTTCACAAGTCAGTTGCATAAACTCCTCTTCTGAGTCATTGACTTGGTCATCAAAATCAGCCTGTAATTTACTGTCTAACTCTTGATCTGATTGAGTTTGTTGATCTGCAAGAATTTCAAAGTGACCGTCGACAGCGGCTTGCTGCGCTGCTGTAAAGTCATGGTCATTGGCATTTGCTTGAGTGATGAAGCTAAGTGAAAGAATGATTGCTGCGATAAATGCCATAGGGCCAGAAAATGGCAGTGTTGTCATGTTTGAATAGTTCATATTGGACTCCAAATATTAATCAGTAACCCGTTTAGGAACCGTTTGCTCTTAACGACTGCGTTATGGCAGTCAGTTAACAGGTTTTCCTCTGGGGCTGTGTTTGCTTGATACGTATGTTATCGAAAACTTCATGTACCAAAGCTGAACGAAAAACGAGCAGTCGGCCGATTGGTTGGAGGTTTAGATTTTTATGAATTAGAAACAGCTGCTTACTGATGGAGTGTTTTTTGTACTTGATTTTTTAAGTTTATAATGGCTATGGTTGAGTTTGAATCGCTAAGCCCCTAGCTACTCATTAGTCATTGTTTTGCAGTGATACCCCTGTCTCATAGAGTCAAAGCTACAATTAAGGCCGCACTCCCAAACAACATTGTTGAGTCGCTTTGACTGCTGCTCTGAAAATGCCTTGCAGCTTGGGTAGTCGTCGAAATCATCGGTCTTTTCATATCGGCTTGAGTTATAGCCACCCTTATAAATGAACGAGGACCAGGTTTCATAAGATGAGGTTTGTTCTGATTGATTGATGCTAACAATTGTCCAAGTTAAACCTGTAAACAACAGGATCACAAAGATGACAGGAGCGAGTTTCTGCATGGCACGATTTCCAATGTATGAGGTGGTGGCTTATTTCAGACAGCATAATGTGTAGTACTAATAATGCAAACTAAGCTTTGAGTTTGGTTAGCTAAGGCAAGTTCTGATGCAATTTGATGCAACCAATCGGCATATAGTGTGGTCTACTAATATGATACTGGTGGTTTGTTAAGCATTTTACATTAAGCCTTTATTCAGCTTAGATCGACTATTATTGTGAAATAGAGTCTACCCCTTTGTTCAACCATGGAGTCAATTATGAATGTAAAACAGATACTCGTTGCAGGACTATTACTATCGGGTTCTATGCTATCTGCTTCAACATGGGCTGAAGATGAAGCCGTTGAAAATCCAGTCACCGAAAACGGCATTGTTAAAGTTGAATGGCAAGATCCAAAGAGCTTTCGCGATGTAAGATCTGGTGGTGAGATTCAATCACGTTTTGAAAAACGTACGTTTGAAGAGTTAACAAAAAACTTGAACAAAGAAGCCGCTAAAATTCTGCAGCCTAACCAAAAGCTAGAAATGGTAGTGACGGACCTAGATTTAGCAGGCGATGTAAGACCAACATTTGGCGCTACCATGCATGATCTACGTGTAGTCAAAGATATTTATCCACCACGTATCACCTTTAGTTATAAAGTTACTGAGGGTGAGCAGGTCATCATTGCTGGCAATGAAAAGTTAACCGACCTTAATTTTATGTACTCTATTCATAAGAATAGTAGTAGGCCTAACCGCTATGAAAATGCCTTACTGACATCGTGGTTAAAAGATACGATTAAGCCAAAGCTTTAAACTTATAACTTTGCTTACAGGCAATAAGCTTAGGCACTTTTTTTGGCGCAATTGAAATAGGCTAAACGAGCAACCTGCTTGTTTGGCCTTTGTTACTTGCTGCCGAGTTAGCAAACGGAATGTGGCGAGAGGTGGGCTCGATGTTGGTTTTGAGGGGAATGCTTCGGTTTGGTGATGCTTCTGGCCGACCCAGTAGGTAGCCTTGGCAGTACACAATCCCCAGCTGTTTTCATACCGCGAGCTCCTTTTCTGTTTCAATGCCTATCTATTTTGACGTAATCCGCTGCAAGCTCTGACCACAGCCTTAACCCGGAATATCCCGCGCCAAGATCATCAATGGCGGTCATATACTCTACTCAATATTTAATAAGTAGAAAATAGTATGACGTTTGAGTTACATTTAGATGACAAAAAAAATCCATTAACAATTCTAACGCTTTAGATGACCTTATTGTAAGGTCAGTGTCTAACTTGCTAATGGATTGGCAAGCCCGCTAGGCTATTTTGTGTTGGCTTTAAAAGTCTGCATTGTTTGCAATAATAAGCCAAGCTTACGCACGTAGCCTTCTAACAGATTTTCCATGGTGTCAGGTTCGCGGCTCATCGCATCGATTTCAGCGGCGAGTTCTTGTACATAGGGCTGAAAGCGATTGCTACTGGTAGAAAAGCCCTCGTCCTTAGTAAAAATAGTATTAAACTTAACGTGGCCGGCTTTTTTTAGCGCGTCGAGTCTTGTATCGGCATCGATAGCTTGACGGTAGGCGGTTTGCAAACTGGCTTTTAGTTGTTCGATAACCTGTGTGTGTGGCATAACAGCCTCTCATTTTTAAATTTGCTGAATTATAAGGGGCAAGTATGTTGGCAACAAGTATCCAGAAAGCTTTATTGTCGATAGTTGCTGCATTTTATCTATTTGCAGCTCAGATCGCTAGTGCAGCACCCACCGATAAACCGCCTTTTTACCAAGTCTCATTTCAAGGCCAAACAGCCTATCTATTGGGATCTATTCATATTGGTAAAACTGACTTTTATCCATTTGCGGATCAAATCGAAAAGGCGTTTGCTAAATCAAAGGCCCTGGTCGTAGAGGCTGATGTTCGCGATGCAAATGTCCCTGCTTTACTGCAAAAATATGGCGCTACAAAGCTCCCCATTGATGATAAAACAAAAGGCGTATTAGCGAGTTATTGTAAAGATAAAGCCCGTTTATGTGCGGCTCTAAGCAGCTATGCCCCCTGGTTACAATCAATGCAGCTTAGCATTGGCCGCTACAGCGCTTTGGGATATAGCGCGCTTTACGGTGTGGATTCGGTGTTAGTTGCTCAAGCAGATAATAGGCCGGTGTACGAGCTCGAAAGTACCGAATTCCAATTTGAATTGTTGTCATCTTTTAGTCCTGAAACCCAGTGGGAGATGGTACGCGAGGCGATAGAGGCGCCAGATGAAGATATGCTGAAACTTATTTCGGCGTGGCGCCGCGGTGATGAAACTGAGTTGGCTGATTTAATGGAAGGGGAGATGCTGCGCGAAGGTAACACTGAAATGGTGGAGAGGATGCTGTGGAACCGCAATAAGGGTATGGCAGAGAAAATGGTCGAGCTGATGAGCTCTTCTACCACTGTGCAACCTCTATTCGTGGTCGTAGGGGCTGGACATTTAGTTGGCAGTAAAAGTGTACAGTCCTATTTGAAATCTTTAGGCGTAAGCAGTCAAAACTGTTGGCAAACGAGCTGTGGTTAGTGGGATTATCGGCTTTTGCCATTTTAGGGTATAATCCGCCGCTCGCTTATTTTTTGTCTGTGTTTTAATGTAAGGTTTGATTAGTTTGAGTAAAGAATACTGTGTTGATTTAAAGGCTATGCCATCGTTGTTTTCGCTCTATCGAAAGATATTTTTTGGGCGTAAACCCGGTTGGGATGAACAGCCGCTGCCGATGATTAACGTTAGCAGTCCAAATGTGGCGTTGTCCGCAGATAAAGTTGAGCAGTATGCCCAAGTTTGTGGTTTTGATTTTGATGGTCAAACGTTGCCGCCAACCTATTTGTATGTCATGGCATTTAGATTACATGCCATGATCTTTACTCATGATGCCATTACATTTCCTTTGCTGGGAATGATCCATTTAAAGAACAGCATTACCTTATATCGTCCAACAACGATGGCAGAAAAATACGATTTTGAATGTTCATTGACGACCAGCCAAATGACAGACTCAGGCTTGGAGTTTGAATTGGTATCAAAAGCGTTTGTCGCCGGTGAGTTGGTGTGGGAATCACTGTCAACCTACCTATATCGTATCGAAGGCAAGACTAAGCGTATGCGCCCACCTAGGGGGAGTGATATCAATTGGGACGCCGCACAAGCATGGAGTTTAAGTGAAGACTTGGGCCGCCGCTACGCAAAAGCGTCGGGCGACTATAACCTTATCCATCTGCACCCGGTATTGTCCAAGCGTTTTGGATTTGATCGCGTTCTAGCACATGGTATGTGGTCTAAAGGTCGCTGTATCGCAGAAATTATGCCTGATATTGTGGATAAACCGTGCAAGATAGATGTTGCTTTTAAATTACCCCTGTTCATGCCAGGTAATGTCAGCTTTGCTGCTGAAAAACAACAAGACAGCTTGATATTTGAGTTAAGAGATCAAAAAGGTCGACGTCCGCATTTGACTGGCGAAATAACTTTTTTATAAAAGCTGACTCATTTTAGAAAAGGCGCGTTATCGCGCCTTTTTGCTATTTTTTTATAATTTTATTGATGTAGATTACAAAAAGCTAAAATAGCATTCGCTCACTATTTAACCTCGGTTGCCGATCCTCTATATTGCACTCGCAAGTCTACCCTACCTCAAATAAAACAGTGGATACATACTAATGCTGTCAGATATAAAAATTTCCCGTGAGCATGTCTGCAAACCTATTTCAGACATTGCCGCTAAGCTCGGAATTATTGATTCCGAACTGTCTCTTTATGGTGCCAATAAAGCCAAAGTATCCCTCAGCGTCGCCCAGCGTTTGGCTGATAATCCTGATGCCAAACTGGTGATCGTTACAGCGGTAACGCCGACCCCTTTTGGCGAAGGCAAAACAGTCACAACGGTTGGTTTAACTCAGGCTATGAATGCCATTGGTGTAAAAGCCTGCGGCTGCATACGCCAGCCAAGCATGGGGCCAGTGTTTGGTATTAAGGGCGGCGCTGCAGGTGGCGGCTTCGCGCAAGTGGTGCCGATGGAGGAGCTTAATTTGCACCTTACCGGCGATATACATGCGGTTAGTAGTGCGCATAACCTTGCAGCAGCGGCTATAGATGCTCGTCTGTTCCATGAAACAAGGCTAGGTGCTGCCGCATTTACCCAAGAATCTGGTTTAACGGCTCTCAATATCGATGTCGAAAATATTCTCTGGCGCAGAGTCGTTGATCATAATGAGCGTAGCCTACGACAGATTGAAGTCGGTCTTGGCGCGGTCAATGGCCCAGTACATGCGTCAGGTTTTGATATTACAGCAGCATCGGAGTTGATGGCGATTCTGGCATTGAGCAAAGATCTTAAAGATCTAAGGCAAAGAGTTGGACGACTGGTGCTGGCACTCGACTTAGACTCAAACCCCATTACCGCGGAGAACATCGGTGTAGCAGGTGCGATGACGGTTATCATGAGTGACGCCATCAAGCCAACATTGATGCAGACACTCTCTGGCGATCCTTGTTTTATTCACGCGGGCCCATTTGCCAACATTGCCCATGGTAACTCCTCTATTATTGCTGATAAATTAGCGGCGAAACTGGCTGATGTTGTGGTCACCGAAGCGGGTTTTGGCTCCGATATGGGCTTTGAAAAATTCAGTAATATCAAAGTAAGAGAGTCTGGCTATAAACCATCTGCAGCGGTCGTCGTGGTCACGCTAAGGGCGCTTAAGGCTAATAGTGGCGTTGAGTCGGATATCGCTATCGACCAAGCCGACATGACTCGTCTACAAGCGGGTTTTGCCAATTTAGAATGGCATATTAATAATGTGCATCAATACGGCGCCCCGGTTGTTGTCGCTATCAATCGTTTTCCAACGGATACGGCGGAAGAGCTTGATTGGCTGCAAGCGCGAGTCGCACAGACCAATGCATTTGGTTGTGAAATTAGCGATGCTTTTGCTGGTGGAGCCGAAGGTGCGGTCCAGTTGGCCAAGGTGGTTCACGCTGCTAGCCAAATAGAGTCTGAGTTTAAATGCTTATACAAAACTGAAGATAGCTTAGAAGCAAAACTGATGACGTTAGCGGAGGTTGGCTATGGCGCAGCGAGTGTTGCTATGTCGGAGAAGGCCAAACAGCAACTGATCTGGCTGGGTAAACATGGCTATAGCAATTTAGCTGTTTGTATCGCTAAAACACCGATGTCTATTAGCCATGATGCCAGTTTAAAAGGGGTTCCAACCGGTTTTGAACTGCCTATCAATGAATTAAGGCTTAATGCGGGTGCGGGCTTTATAACGGCGTTAGTGGGTAAGGTGATGACGATGCCGGGCTTGGGAATTCGCCCTGAGTACTTAAATATCGACATCGATAGCAATGATGACATTATCGGTTTGGCTTAGGTCGTTGTTGAGCTTCACGGTTAGAATTTGTGGCTTCATTTAAATCCAAAGCCCCACAAGCCATTGCTTGTGGGGCTTTTAGCTAAAATCTAGGTAGCTTGGTAGATATGTACATCGCGTTGTGGGAACGGAATACTAATACCTTCAGCGTCAAAGCGCATTTTAACTTCACGGGTGATATCCCAGTAAACATCCCAATAATCAATAGGCTTAACCCAGGGGCGTACAATAAAGTCGACTGAAGA
Organism: Shewanella abyssi; assembly: GCF_023284025.1. Lineage (GTDB taxonomy): Bacteria > Pseudomonadota > Gammaproteobacteria > Enterobacterales > Shewanellaceae > Shewanella > Shewanella abyssi. Next base: position 66,222 of record NZ_JAKIKR010000020.1, read on the forward strand.
CTCGCCTAGAACATGCAGCTTGACCATTGGCTCAGGGTCTTGCAATACTTTAGGGTGTGCCATAACGATATCGTTTAAGACTTTTTCAGCATGTTCAATACTATCGCCATAACCAATACCAAAGGTTAAGTCGACACGGCGCTGGTGCTCGACAGTGATGTTATTAATGGTATCGCCCCAGATTTTATTATTTGGGACGATTAATCTTTGGTTATCCAGGGTTTTAATCGTGGTTGAAACAAGGCTCATATGGCTGACTCGCCCGGTAACGCCTGCGGCATTAATGAGGTCATCGACATCAAAAGGACGATAGATCAAAATCATCATGCCTGAGGCGAAGTTAGACAGCGTATCTTGCAATGCGAAACCAATAATGACACCGGCGATACCAAAACCTGCCAGCAGTGGTGCTAGCTCAAACCCGAGCTGTGATAGGCCAATCAATAAGCCCAAAGCAAAGACGACTTTCCCCACCATCGAGACAAAGAAGTCTTGCAGCAAGTAGCTAAACTTAAGTTTAGAGTTACTCACCGTTTTCTGTACGATGCGCTTAACAATTTTGCCGACCAAGCTTGATAGAAATAAGATTAAGCTAAAAATGATGAGTTTAAACATCACGCTTGCGCCATTCTCTAAGGCTTGATTTTTGGCGATCGACACCCATTCACTCAGCAGGCTGCTAGCAACTTCAAAGTTGAGTACATCTTGAGTAATGTCGCCTGAGATACTGAATAAGGTCTGCTTATAGATGGCTGTATCTTGGCCAAGCTCATCTAATAGATCGATGGCAGTCGACAGGCTAGTTGAACTTTGCTCTAGGCGCTCTTTCAGTTCAACAACCACAGCAGTTTGTTCACTACTCGCGTCCTTACCTGCTACCGTTACATCGGCTACAGCTTGTGCTAATCGCGACTGGTTGTAGTGAACGAAGCTATCGAGATCATCAGCTCTGTCGATGAGTACTTCAACAAACCGCTGATTCTCGCCTTCAACATCAATACCAGCCATTGCAGCCCAAGTGAGCAGTTGCTTCTCTGCAACATAGAGCTTGTCCTGCTCGCGTTGGATCTGCACCAATTGCACCATGATTTTTCGGTCATTATCCCCACCCACTTGAGCCATCAAGGTTTCTCTTTGGGTCTTAAAATAGTCTTCAACTTGATTGGTAAATGTGAGTTGTTTGACGATATATGGTTTTAGTAAATCAAGCTTTTCGGGTGTTTCTTCAATATGTTGCTTCAGTTTTTCCTGTAACAAGCTTGCATTGCGGCTGATTCGATATTGCAGAAATGATTTTATTTCACCCTTGGTGCCAGTGAGTACCGTCACATCGTTATCAATGGCGCCTTGGAGCTTGTTGAGTTCAATCGTAAGTGGCTCATCATTTGCCGATATGATGGAGGAGAATAGGCATAAGCTGATGAAGAGCAGCTGGGTTAGCAATCTTTGCATTTGAGGATGTCCGTTAGTCCCTGAAGTCACTATATTATTACTCAGAGTTAACAGTGTCGATTTGTTATTTCAACTTTACGGCAGCTTTAAGCAATAAAAGAGCAGATTAAAGCCTAAGTCTGTTAGAATTAGCGACCATTTTTGACGCCTAATAGCCACTTTAAAGGGTGTTAATGATACGACAGCCTTAACTCATGATATAGAGAGAAGCTCCAGTGATATGTGCCCATTGTTCTAAGTCTTTCGCAATAGAAAAAATCGACAACCAAAGAGGTAAAGGCTTAAATGGTGAGATCCAGTGTCCACTGTGCGACGCATGGTTAGGCAAGAGTGCCGCTATGGCGCGGGTTAAAATGGCGAGTTTTTATATTGGATTTATGGCTATCGTGTGGGGATATTTTGATGAGACTATGCGGACTGTCTGTATACCGGTCACTATATTCGCAGTGATGTTACTGCTGGTAAGCCATATGATGGATCACATGAAAGTCACCGAAGCGCCAGAGAAAACGGATAACAGTGATGAAAGGCAAAAGTACCGCTAAAGACTGATGACTCATTGCCATCAGAATCGCTGCTCATAGAGCAGCGATATACTCCGAGACTCATTCGAAAGATAACTTAAAAGTGAGTTTATAGCACCGTGGAAATGAGTCGAAAAGTTAGCTCGGACGTTAACGCCATGATACTTTGATAGCGTTAGTCGACAACTTGTACTTGTGCTTCAAGTGCAGCTTCTACATAGTAAATCCCGCCAAGTACCACAGCAAAAAATAGCGATGTCATGATAATGAATTTTAAGTTTGAGCGAAGAAGTTCAAGCATGATGTTTGCGCCTTATTAATAATGAAACTCTTGTTTCATATCACTATGAACAAATGTTAGTGCGGAAATCTTAGCGCTACCAGCTTAAGACAGTATTAATTGTCATTCAAGTTTAAGTGATATTCATCACAAACACTTTGTAACGCTTTCAATTAGTGAATGCTTGACTTCAAGTTTGAACCACATAAACTTGGCAGGTTTTTATAAACAAGGTTAACACTTTGATTCAACTGAGTAGCGTAAAGCAGAAACTGGTAATAGGGCTTATTGCCGTATTCCTGTGCCTGTCATTTGCAGCGTCCGCTCATGATCTGAGTCACTTGGATGATGGCGCTCAAAACCATTGTACTCTGTGTTATCACCAACACCAGGTCAACAAACTGTTGCCTAGCTTTGAGTTTCATATTGCGCTAGAACGCCAGAGTGTTGAGAGCCAAGAGTATATCCCTGCAACATTTGACTCGCCTCATGTGAGTTTTTTCAATAGCCGTGCTCCCCCCGTTACTGTCTAAGCAATTCAATAAAAATCAATGACTAAATTAAACAAGTATTCCCTATGGGAAGGCTTTGCTTAGCTGTATTTCGGAGAACAAATGACTATTTTAACTATGCGCCTAATGGGCGTAGCTGCTGCGTGCGCAATTTTTTCTATCAACGCTGTTGCGGAAGATTCTAGCTTAACGAATCCTGCCATTAGCGCGGTATTAGAGGGTTACTATCAAAGTGCTGAACGCCCAATGAGCGAGCGTGTTGAGGGTTTCGGCCTCGGCCACACAGAAGTGGCAATGAGTGCCAATATCGATGATATGTTTTACGGCAAGTTAACCGCCGTAATAGAGATGCATGACGGTGAAACTGAACTTGGCCTTGAAGAAGCTTTCATCCAAACATTGGCAATGCCCTATGGCCTTTCAATGAGAGCCGGTCGGTTCTTATCAGACATTGGTTACCTCAACAATCAACATGTGCATACCGACGCCTTTTCTGACAGACCTGCGGCCTATCGTGCCTTTTTAGGTAGCCATTATTTCGATGATGGTGTGCGACTAAGCTATGTTGCACCAACGGATCTGTATTGGACTATGGGAGTCGAGGCGTTTAAAGGTGACAATATGCGCGCTGCCGATGAGCATAATGAGCGCGATTTCAAGTCAACCGGGGTTTATACCGCCTTTACTAAGATTGGTGGTGATGCTGGTATTAATGGTTCATGGCAGGCGGGTTTGAGTTATTTACGCAACGAAAATGGCCGTATGACCGCTGAAGAGCATGAGTATGCGGCGGTATTGGAAGAACATGAACACAGTCATAGTGCCCAGTATACTGGTGAGAATACCTACGTAGCAGACTTTGTCTATAAGTGGGCACCTAACGGTAACTATAAATATCAACATCTTAGCATTAGCGGTGAGTTTTTTAGAGTGACCGATTTTAAACCTTTAGAAGAGGAACTTGATGAGAATGACGCTTATGGTGATGAAGGTAAAGACTATCAAGACGGTTGGTATTTGAGTGGCGTTTATCAACTATCACCGCATTGGTCTGCAGGTTTACGTTATGGTCAAGTCGGTACTCAATTGATGCTCGATGATCATTTTGATCCACAAAAGCTTAAAGAAACTGAGGTCAGCCTTGCATGGCACCAAAGCCATTTTTCAACGGTGCGTCTGCAATATACCAATCAACAAGGTAGCAATTTTGATGGAATAGAAGACGACAACATTATCACTCTTCAATATGTAATGACTCTGGGGGCTCACGGTGCGCATCAATTCTAAGCGTTTTTTAACTAGAGGACTAAAAGTCCTCGCGCTAACGTTGGCATTAGGGACAGCAAGCAATGCTATCGCTGGGCTGAATATTTTTACCTGTGAACCTGAGTATGCAGCACTGGCGCAAGAGCTGGCGCCTGATGCACGGATCTATTCGGCCACGACGGCGATGCAAGACCCTCATCAAGTGCAAGCCAGACCGAGCTTGATTGCTAAAATGCGTCAAGCTGATCTCGCGATTTGTGCGGGAGCCGATCTTGAGATTGGCTGGCTGCCAATGCTGCAGATGAAGTCGGCAAATGCCAAAGTGCGTTCAACCGATCAAGGGCTGTTTTTTGCGGCTGAACAAATAGACACCTTAGATCAAATGAAATCAGTTAATCGCTCGATGGGTGATGTTCACGCAAAGGGTAATCCACACCTGCATTTTGACCCAAAACGCTTGCTGGGTGTTGCCGAGGCGTTGACGCAAAAGTTAACCCAAGTGGATCCAGGTTCTGCGGCGCAATATCAGGCTAACTTGGTCCGCTTTAGCCAGCGTTGGAATGATGCGATTCCGCGCTGGGAAGAGAAGGCAAAGCCACTGAAGGGTAAAAAGATTATTGCTTACCATTCAAGCTTTAAATATCTGTTTAACTGGTTAGGGTTAGAGCAGGTAGCCGATCTCGAACCCAAGCCTGGGATCCCACCGAGTAGCTCACATCTAGCAAGTTTACTCAGCCGCGCTAAACAGGGCGACGTTATGGCGATTGTTATTGCGTCATATCAAAGTGAACGTGGGGCAGATTGGCTGGGTGAGCGCGCTGAACTACCTGTGATTGTACTGCCGATGTCAGTTGGCGGTAACGAGCAAAGTGTTGATCTATTTAGCTTGTATGAAAGCGCAATAGACCTATTACTCGCCGCTAAGTAGCGCCTATTCAAGAGTAGAGCAAGTGAGCGTGATCGTCTGCGTTCACTTGCTATTTATATAACCTTAACCAGAGTAAATACCGATGTTTGATCTGGATCTTTTATCTATATTGTTCCCCGCATTTGTTGCGGGAGTACTCGTTTTATCTACCCATGTGCTATTAGGGCAACAGGTGTTAAAACGGGGGATTATCTTTATCGATCTCGCGATTGCGCAAGTCGCCGCCTTAGGTGCCATTGTTGGCCATCTTAACCATGATATTGAAGCCTTACCTTTCTCTAATGTGTGGATGCCGGCATTATTTGCCATTGCAGGAGCGGGCTTTATCGCTTGGCTATCTAAGCGGATGGCGGATGAGCTTGAGGCGATTATTGGCTGCTTCTATGTCTTAGCCGCAGTGGCTGCGATGCTACTGTTATCGAATGACCCTCATGGGGCTGAGATGCTAAAGCAGTTAATGTCGGGGCAGATACTGTGGGTGAGCTGGAGTCAGTTGTCGCTGCCAGCCATTATATATGCAGCAATTCTTCTATTACTGGTGCTTAACCCCAAAATCCTTGCTGGGCGTGGGTTCTATCTGATATTTGCTATCGTCATTACTCTATCTGTAGAGCTAGTTGGGGTCTATTTAGTGTTTAGTTCGCTGATATTGCCGGCACTGGCGGTGAATCATTATGCTGGGCGTTTTAAACTTGGTTGGGCTTATATGGTTGGCTTGTTTGGTTATGTTGCAGGCTTAGTACTATCGGCCTCATTCGATTTGCCAAGCGGAGCCGCTATCGTGGCAACATTAGCCATTAGCGCCATTTTCTTTAGGTTAGTACTGTTTTTTAAGAAAAAATATTGCCATTCTGACTGCCATATAATGGAGGTCTGACCTGATTGAGCACGATATAGGCTAGAATTCCCGATGCTAAATGTGTGCTAGATTAAAGTTCGCTTAAGTTGAGTACGCTAGAGTAGCCTAAGCCTCGTCTTGTATAGCTCAGGTTCAGGCTACATGTGTAAACTAAATATTGAGTCGCTAGTATTTGCTGGCTATACTGGCGGCAATTAAATCGCGGGAGATTGTAGTGCTGTTAATCCTTAGATGTCTGATTTTATCTGTCATGCTTGTTTTAGCCTTTATTATCGGTGGCTTAGCTTGCGTGTTACGACCACGTCACCGTAATAATGTGCATATGTTCGCAAAAGTTTTTTCTTGGGCTGCGCCAGTGTTGGGTATTAAAGTGATAGTGCGCAACTCTAAAGGTGAAAGTGATGAGCCTTGTGTATTTCTAGCTAACCATCAAAACAACTTCGACATGTTTACTCATACGGCAGTGGTCCCTAAAGGCACTGTTAGCTTGGGTAAAAAGAGCTTGGCGTGGATGCCGTTGTTTGGCCAAATTTATTGGTTATCAGGTAACATTTTGATCGATCGTAAAAATCGCAGCAAGGCGTTTGATACCATGGCGGCGACGGCGAGAAAAATTAAAGAGAAATGTTTGTCGGTATGGATCTTCCCTGAAGGAACGCGCTCTCATGGCAAGGGTTTACTGCCTTTTAAAGCGGGTGCTTTTTATACGGCAATTGCCGCAGGTGTACCTATGGTGCCAGTATTGGCGTCTAATCAAAGTCATATCAAACTGAATCGCTGGAATAACGGGGTGGTTATTATTGAGATGATGGAGCCTATCGAAACCAAGGGTTTTGATAAGACACAAGTTAAAGAGCTGTCTAAGCGCATTCATGGGATGATGTCAGAAAAATTGTTACAGTTGAACCAAGAAGCTTCTGCATTAATGACTAAAGCGGTATAATCTTCGCGAAATTTTTGAGGAGCAACTGATGTCTATTGAACGCCTGTTAAACGAACAGAAAGCAGAGAACCGTGAAATTGTCGAAGCGATACTTGCTGACGGTTCACTGCCTGATGCCGATTACACCATTGAGCATCACTTCTCATCGACCAATTTTGATCGCTTAGAGAAAGCAGCAGTAGACGCCTTTAAATTGGGCTTTGAAGTCAACGATGCTGAAGAGATGGAGCTGGAAGACGGTTCCGTTATTATCTGTTTCGATGCAGTTGCATCACACAAGCTTGAAGTTGAGTTACTCGATAGCGCTTGTGAAAAGTTAATTGAGTTAGCGAAAAAACAGAAAATTGATTATGACGGATGGGGCACTTACTTCATTGATGAAGATGGCGAAGTCCGTGATGAAGATGATGAAGAGGAGCTGGATTAAGCAGCGCTGTTATTCTACATCTGAATCAAAAATGCCCATCAGTGATGGGCATTCTTGTATCTGGCATTCAGCGTAACGATTTCATCTATTCGCTAGCAGCTTAACTTTGCGGGTGTTGGTGAATAACACAGGAGTTTCTGCCGGCCTCTTTTGCCTTATATAAAGCTTGGTCTGCTAAAGACAACCAGGACTCACTGCTAAGGATCTCTGGTTGGATGTCACAAATGCCAATACTGATAGTGACTTTAATGATCTTGTCTTTATACATGGTTTCAGACTGTTCAATTTTTTTACGTAATCGCTCGGCAAAATAGAGCGCATTAGCTGCTGGGGTGTTTGCTAATACTACGCCAAACTCTTCGCCACCATAACGGCCGGCGCAATCGGTTTCACGTAACGATTTTTTAATCAAGTGAGATACTTTCTGAATTACCTTGTCGCCTGCCTGATGGCCATAGGTGTCATTAACCACTTTAAAATTGTCAATATCGAGCATCACCAGAGTGGTGTCATCACCGTAACGACTATTACGATCGAACTCTTTCTGCATAGATAACTGCCAGTGGCGACGGTTGTAGAGCTGAGTTAAACCATCGATCTGACTGAGTACTTCAAGGCTCTCGTTGACCGCTTTAAGCTGCAATTTGTTGATGGCAACATCAGTTACATCATAAACAATCATGCTGAGATGGGTCACCTCGCCAGTAAGAGATGATAGCGGTAACAAGGTCACATTCTGATACATGAAATCAGCACGGCCAGTAATGGGGCGGTAGTTTTTAAATTGAAAAACAAACGGTCGTTGTTCCCAACTGATAAAGGCACGGTTTTTAAGTAGGAATACTGATTCCATCTTATGTTTAAGCCACTTAGAGGGTAAGTACTCAAACTGTTCAAATAGGTTTTTTCCCTTAATCGAATTGGGTGAAACACCACTGTGGTTTTCCATAAAGCCATTCCACAGCTGGATATTGTAATCCCGATCGAGTACGACCAAGCCCACTTCAATGGTTTGCACCATATCAATTAGCCAGTGGAATTCATTCATTGCGTGTAGATCGTCTGCCATCTTATGATCCATCTTAATCTAGCAAATAGCCGAGCTTATAATTAAGCGTTGGCAAAGAGTCTTCGGTAAACAGCAGGAGTAAATCGCATTGAATGTCGTGATCTTTAATACGATAGTTAATCTCCATTGCCAGCGTGCGTTCCCATTTATCAGCATTTTCATGAATAAGGTCATTGGCAGTACAGTGTCTGCCAAGCACCACTGGGTGACTTTGGCTGAACTTCATATGCAGTTGTTCAGAGATCCCATTAAGAAAGGCACCTATGAGTACGTTGCCCGTATCCATCATGACCTCAAGCTCGGTATTTTCGTCTTCGGGATTTTCAAGCTTCATCAGCTTTGCCATGTCCTGGAAAGAGGAGTCATGAAATAGCAGCAGTGCTTCACCAGCGATACCTGCACCAATAAATCCTTGGCATAGGGCTGATACAGTACCACTTTCTTCCGTGGCTTTTAGTGTCATCGTCAGTTCGCTGACTTCGAGTACATTGACGTTGGGGATAGGCAATAATACAAACACGTTGAGCAGCTTTGAAAGTAGATCTGCGGCACGACCCATAGCGACGTTAGCGACCTCCTGACAAGCATCACGTAGATCAACCTCAACCATAGGGTTTTGTGTTTGACCTGAGCCAACGGCGAGCTCTAAAATGCCGTACTCCTGCAAAATATGGCTAATGGCGTCAACGCTAACGGGTTTTTGAATGAAATCGAGGGCGCCGAGTACTTTAACCCGTTCATGGGCGCGTATTTGAATGTCGCCAGACACCACAATAACCAGCGCTGGAAGATCTTCTCTTTGAATGGCTTCGAGCACTTCATAGCCATCCATCACGGGCATGTTCAAATCTAGAAAAACAATCTCGCCTTTCCCTGCGCGGATCGCATCAATCCCCTCAGCTCCATTAGCGGCATAGGTGAGTTCTACGTCCCACTCTTTTGGCAAGGTTCGCGCCATCTGCTTTCTTGCGAGCGCAGAATCGTCACATATTAGTACAGGAAATGGCATTATTCTTCTTATATCCTAGTTTTCGCGCCTAAATTAGCTATTTGTTATTATTTTTAAAAGCTTAACGACTAAATTAATCATCTATATTCTGTTGAATATAGGTATTTCTATAGCAGCCTACTTATGCACTTAAATTTCTAATAGCTTGCTACGTTAGTTTGCTACGTTAGTTGCTACGTTGCAATTGAATTTGTTTCCTATCAATTTCATAAAATGGGCATTTATAATTATTTATTATCCCTTAAATAGACTTTTGTTAATCAAGCCGCCCATCAGTGTGTGCCATTTCTTTGACGCTAGTCAAATTTTCTGTGCATGTTATAGGTATTAACTGATTATTCCAAATATGTTAACTTGATCTTCTGGACTGACCAGTATTGATAAAAGGGATTTGAAAATGAGCAGTAATTTAGTCCGAGTAAGAAAAGAGCAGGATATTGCTTATGTGTCTCTAAATCGTCCAGATAAGTATAATGCTTTGAATTATGAGCTTTTTAAGCAAATAGATGCTTGTATCGACAGCCTTAAAAAGGATAAAGCACTGCGAGCGGTTATTCTGTTCGGTGAGGGGCAAAATTTTTGCTCTGGTCTCGATGTAAAGAGTATAAATCGTACGCCATTCGATGCAGTGAAGCTGCTATTTAAATGGTTACCAGGTAACGCTAATTTGGCCCAGCGGGTTTCCATCGGCTGGCGTCGATTGCCGGTACCTGTTATCGCCGTGCTTGAGGGCGTTTGCTATGGCGGTGGTGTGCAAATTGCGCTAGGGGCTGATTTTAGAATTGCAGCGCCAGATTGTAAGTTGTCAATAATGGAAGCGCGTTGGGGATTAGTGCCTGATATGGCTGGTTTTGTTGGGCTTAGAGAGCTAATGCCTAAGGATCAAGCGCTTATGCTAACAATGACCGCAGATATATTAACGGCGGAGCAAGCCCTATCTTTCAATTTGCTGACTTCAGTCGCTGCTGATCCTATGGCCTCTGCGACGGCACTCGCGCAGCGATTGATACAAACCTCCCCCGATGCTAATGCGGCAATAAAGCAGAGTATTCAAAAAAGTTGGAGTGCGCCTATTAGGCAGTTACTGCGAAGAGAGTCATGTTATCAAGTGAAATTGCTCGCTGGAAAGAATCGAATTATTGCGGCAATGAGGCAATCTAAAGATTCTCAGAAAGAGTACAAAAATAGACAATCGGGTTGGTAGTTGGGGCATTTGCTCAATTTGTGAAGCGGATCACAAATTGAGCAAATGCCCCAACTA
>NZ_JAKIKR010000021.1 GCF_023284025.1 Shewanella abyssi
ACCAGTATTAGGTCGCTCACCTGTTGACCTTGTTCCATCAATCGATGTTGTGCGGCAACGGATTTTGTCTCGCTGATGCACTCACGCATTATCTGCTCAATAGCAGCATGCTCTTGTTGCCATAATGAATGAAAGCGCCCTTTCTCAAGTGGTTTTAGCTGCATAATAGTGTCGGTTTTATTTACGTTAGGCGAAAGACATAAACATTATACCTCTTTTAAAGCCAATGCCTCAGCCCTCATAGTCTCCGTTAACCTAAGGGCTCTTTTTTTGCCAGCTTAACGGCAAATTAACTTGCGACCATAGTGACTGGCATAACACCTCAGGTTGGCTCCAATCGCCCTTAAGTAACCAAGCGACGAGTGCATCTCCCACTTGAGGATAGTGAATAGCTTCCGGTGTTGGTGACTTCAGCCATCGGCGCAGTGCATCAGGATCTAAACAGGTTTTCATGCACTCTGCAGCCCCGAGTAGCTCAAGAGCTGCCACATTAGATAGCTGTTCAAACTGCCCTAGCAGCGGTTTAATCAGCAATTTTTTACCCAAGGTTAGCGCTTCACTGGCAAGCTCAAAACCTGCATTACCAATCACACCTCCACAACTTGCCATTGCCGCTTTAAAGCCATTGCGGTCAAAACCATGCCATTTAATATGCGCTGGCATCGGCTTAATTGGGTTCCCAGTGTGGTATACCAAAAATGTGTAATCCGTAAAAGGCGTCAGAAAATCGATAATGGCATCTGCTGACTCGAAAGGCAGATAAACCAAGACTTGATGGGCTAACTCTTTGTCAACTTTATCGACCTCAACAAATGGCGGTAAAATCGGGAAACCGAAGTGATGCCAGTGACAGCCTAACGCTATATCCACTGGGGCAAAATAGTTCAGTATGGTCTCGTTAAACCAGCTGTCACCCACTTTAGGCACCGAAAAATTTAGCGCAGCTTGATGACTAATGCCAATGGATGGTACGCCTTGATTCTTAGCGGCCCAAGCGGAAACGGGCTCGAAATCATTAAGCACTAGATCATAACCGCTTAAATCTAAGTTTTTGACATCTTTAAGGAAGCCAAACCAAGCGTTCATCTTAGCGGTTTGGGCTACATTCACCCGGCCATCTTTAGTTGCAAATGTCAGCCCTGATTGCACTCTGTACTGCCCAAAACACTGCATATCAAAAAACTGTTCAGCCAAACGCCCTGAAAAGAAAAAGTCGACATCGACGCCTTGCTTGTGCATCGCTTTAGCCATCACTCTAGCTCGGCTCAAATGACCGTTGCCAGTGCCTTGTACCCCATAGAGGATCTTCAATGCTCTCTCCTAAATAATGTGCTGACTAAGTACAACAGACGCAACACCTAATAATGCTCCTGCGATAATATCCAGTGGGTAGTGAACCCCAAGAATAACCCGCGAGAGACCGATGCTTACCGCCCAAAAGGCGGCAATATAAAATAGAGCTGGATAGGTAAAGTAGATGCTAGTTGCCATCACAAATGCAGCGGCGGTGTGACCCGAGGGCAAGCTAAATTTGTCGGCAGGTTCAAAGCGGGCAACCCCATCAGCAAGTGCATGACAAGGTCGTTGTCGACGGATGATATTTTTAAGTAGCACATAGAGCGGTAACTCAACCAGATAAGCCGCTAATAGCATATTGAGTAGTGACTCGCCGTGACTATCTAGCAGTATAAACAGCACTGCCATATACAAATAAACGGGTCCGTTTCCAGAGGCCGATATTGACAAAGCCAAAGGTTGCAAACCGTGCTCTTGCCCCTGCTTAACCACAAATCGATAACAGCTCTGATCTAGTTTTGATATTGAGGTGATCATTGCAAACTCCCAATGTGTTATTGGTTAGCAAGCTATGAAAAATCCATGACGAGAACGTGACAACGAGCCTAAAGTTTTATGACACAAAGAAAATAACAGGGAGAGGCAAACAAAGAAAAGGGAAGATTATCGAGTTAGAGTCAATATACTAGCCCAATCATCGGTTGATAATCAGGCTAGAGCATACCTGCAGCTTAGTCGGCAGCAAGCTCAACATTATTGCGGTTACGGTAGATCTTTTGCAGGTGGTATATATTGATACACGCAACAAAAGCATTCATGCCTGCAACAGGCCATGCTTCGATTGATGCACCGTAAATAACGAACAGTGAACAACCGGTAAAGTTCAAACATCTCAACCAGGTAATGTCTTTCATCATTAGCGAAATTGCGACCATAACTGAGGCGGCATAACCGATGATTTCAATAGTATTAATAGCTTCCATAAGGCACCTTTTAGGCCCTCTGCCTTCCCTAAGCTAACTGGGGGATCCGTGCCCCTAAAGCGACTCAAAAATTAAGTTAAGTTAATATTTCTACGCTCATGCTAACAAAAACAATCCATATTAGTAATAAAAAAACGTTATATAATGACCTGTGTCATACTTTTGCTGGATTAGTAATCAAGATGTAGAAATATTACCACAACACGACTATACGGTGCCTTTATCAGCAATTGCGTGATTGATAACACTTTTCTTTTCAAGAATCCCTTATATACTGGGGTAAATAACTAATTTGCTCAAATTACTGAGCTACGCCTATTTAATCAGGAGCGCTCCTATGGAATACAACACCTCGGCACTTTGTGACACTTATATCGATGTAGTTGATGTTGTCGAACCCATGTTCAGTAATTTCGGCGGTTGTAACTCTTTCGGTGGCTCAATTAGCACCATCAAATGTTTCGAAGATAATGGCCTCATCATTGAGGCTCTCCAGGAAGATGGCGAAGGCAAAGTATTGCTGGTAGACGGTGGTGGTTCACTGCGTCGCGGCCTACTCGATTCGACGATTGCCCAAGTAGCAGTGGACAACAATTGGGAAGGGATCATCATCTATGGTTCAGTTCGTGATGTTGATGCTTTAGAAGATCTAGACATTGGTGTGCAAGCATTAGCTTCCATCCCTGTTGGCGCCGATAGCAACTCCGTTGGTGAACTTGAAGTTCCGGTCAATTTCGGTGGCGTAACCTTCCTACCCGGCGACCATGTTTATGCCGATAATACCGGCATGATTTTATCGCCTGAACCGCTCGATATTGATTAATTAGCACCTAACAATCAAATTTCGATTTGATTGTGCCAGCTAAGCCGAAGCCAGCCAGAAGCGCTGGCTTTTTTATGGCCGATGGTTTAATCAAAATTTACAATATAAGCTCTTTCTTACGCCTCTATAAATCGATCGCTTATTTAATTTGATTGGTATATCTCCAAAGGCTTACACTGTCGCTAATGAGTATTTAAATATAAGAATAACTAAATGATGCAGTACCTCAGCCCTTTCACTACCACTAAGCTTGAGAGCCTCCTCGCCACTCGAACAGGTGAAACAAAACTCGGACAACGAGTACAGCTCCCAACAGCAACAGATGATCTGCCGACAATACTTGCCCAAGCTAAAGCCAGCAATGTTCGCTTTGCAATTATCGGTATTGGTGAAGATATCGGTCCCCGTGCAAATTTGGGCCGCGGCGGTTCTACTGATGCTTTCGACAGCGCGATGAAACAGTTCCTCAACTTTCAATCCAACCGTTTTTTAAGTGGCGAGCAATGTTTAGTCCTAGGCCAAATAGCAACGGCTGACTTACAACTGCCAAACAACAGCAGCGCGGAGCAACTACGTCACAATGTAGAGCAGTTAGATTTAAGAGTGATTGAGGTGTTATCTAGCGTAATGCAGGCGGGGTTAGAACCGATTGTCATTGGCGGGGGGCATAACAATGCCTACGGTTTGCTTATGGCCGCTAAAGCCAGCCATAAACGCCCTATCGCAGCGGTTAATCTTGACCCTCATTCTGATTTCAGGCCAAAAGAGGGGCGCCACAGTGGTAATGGCTTTAGTTACGCAGCAGCTTCTGGCGCACTCGGTGCTTACCATGTGCTTGGCTTACATGAGCTTAAAAATAGCGAAGCGACATTAGCGCAACTCAAGGCATTTGGTGGCCACTGGCATACTTTCCAGCAAATTTGGGTGCGCCGAGAGTTGAGCTTAGAAACCGCATTAAAATCAATTGTTCAAGAGCTCAATAACAGCTCACTTCCTGTCGCAGTAGAACTCGATTTAGATGCCATCACCAATATGCCAACGAGTGCTTCAACCGCAGCCGGAGTCCCCTTGCTCGATGCATTACACTACGTTAGTTACGTGGCTAAACATTGCCCCTGTGCCTATTTACATCTAGCTGAGGCAGCTCCTAGTTGTCATGTTGCCGGTATCGATGCTGGTTACCGTGAAACAGGACAAAGTATTGCCGAATTGATCTATAGCTATATCAACGGACGCATTAATGCACTGTAGCAAATACAGTAATAATAACGATTCAACATTGGCGAGTATTATGGTGTAATGCGCAGTCAATTTTGCGAAACCCTGTGTCATCGCTCATTTTTACAATGTCCGGCGGCTGATAAATAACATACATCACATAGTGATAGATGAAAGATTCAGCAATCTGGCTCGATGGCTTACAATCGTGATAATTCAACTGTTAACGTATAGGAATAGATAGATGTCAGAGGACACTCCAAAGAACACTCACTTCGGTTACAAAACGGTTGAAGCTGAGCAAAAGGCCGATATGGTCGCTGGCGTATTCCATTCTGTTGCCGCTAAATATGACATCATGAATGACGTCATGTCTTTCGGTATCCACCGTATGTGGAAACGTTTTACTATCGAAAGTGCCGGTGCACGTCCAGGCATGAAAGTTCTTGATTTAGCCGGTGGTACCGGCGATTTAACCGCTAAGTTTTCTCACCTTGTCGGTGAAAAAGGCCAAGTCACTTTAGCCGATATTAATGACTCTATGCTAAAGGTCGGTCGTGAAAAATTAAGAAATAAAGGCATTGTTGGCAATGTGAACTATGTGCAGGCTAACGCTGAAGCACTGCCGTTTCCTGACAATCATTTCGATATTATTACCATCGCCTTTGGTCTACGTAATGTCACCGATAAAGATGCTGCTATTGCTTCAATGCTGAGAGTATTAAAGCCAGGCGGAAAATTATTAGTGCTTGAGTTTTCTAAGCCTAAGCACGATATTATGCGCAAGATATATGACTTGTATAGCTTTAAAGTGATGCCTAAAATGGGCGCGTTAATCACTCAAGACGCTGAAAGCTACGCCTATCTTGCAGAATCTATCCGCATGCATCCAGATCAAGAGACCTTGAAGCAGATGATGGAAGATGCAGGTTTTGAGCAGGTGAACTATACCAATATGACTGACGGTATTGTAGCCTTGCATAAAGGTTACAAATTCTGATTGGACTCACTATGTCTCGTGACATGTCACTGCTTACATGTGCGGCGATTGAAGTTGGCTTAAACAAGCTAATCGCCCAGTCGCCTGAAGACTACGCGACCTTGCGCAGTCTGCATGGCAAAGTGCTATGCATTCAACTGACGCAGCTGAGTTGGCCGCTTTATCTCTTGTTTGCCAAAGAGATCCAAGTTTTCAGCCAATATGAAGGCGATGTCAGTACCAAGGTTAATGCCGATATCACCACGTTATATCAACTCACTGAAGGTGCCAACCTCACTGAGTTGATCAAACAAGATAAGCTTAGCATCGAAGGTGACCTCAGTTTATTACAAACATTTAGCCACTATCTGCAAGGTGTTGAATTCGACTTTGCCGAGCCACTATCTCGTTATATAGGTGACGCTCCAACTCACTTTGTCAGCCAAGGTGTTAAGCGAGCTAAACAAAATATCAGCCAAATGTTGCTAAAAACACGCTCCCACCTAAGTCAATTAACGACCGAAGAGTATCGGCTTGCACCGCATAAACTCGAATATATTCACTTAAGTGATACTATCGAAGATATCGCGGTCGAGGTCGACGCCTTAGAAACACGGATTGAGCAACTACTTAATAGGGCAAGAGTTAAACCATGACAGTAAAAAGTATCAGGCGCGCTTATCAAGTCATCCGCACCGCATTGCATTATGGATTAGATGATTTACTCCCCTCAAAGGTAACGCCTTGGTACTTTAAGCTATTAAGAACTTGCTTCTTCTGGCTCAGAAACCAACACAAAGACAAAGTCGGTGGCGAACGCTTGAAGCTAGCGATGCAAGAGCTTGGGCCTGTCTATATTAAGTTTGGCCAAATGCTCTCAACTCGCCGCGACTTGCTTAGCGACGAATGGGCCGAAGAGCTGGCGATGTTGCAAGACCGAGTGCCCCCGTTTGATTCTGCCATTGCTCGCGCCTCCATTGAATTAGAACTTAATGCCTCCATCGAAGATTACTTCGATGACTTCGATGATATTCCTCTCGCATCAGCCTCTATCTCACAAGTGCATACTGCAACGCTTAAGTCTAACGGCGCTAAAGTCGTATTAAAGGTACTGCGCCCAGATGTAGAACAAAAAGTGCACGCCGACATTCAGCTAATGTCACAAGCCGCTGGCTTTTTAGAGTTTCTGCTCGGGGCCAACAATCGTCTCCGCCCAGCCGAAGTCATCGAGGATTACCGCACCACCATCGAGGGTGAGCTCAACTTAAAACTTGAAGCCCTGAACGCCATTAAGTTACGTAATAACTTCTTGGATTCAGATTCACTTTACATCCCTTTTATGTATGAAGAGCTCTGTTTTACTCGCCTGATAGTGATGGAACGCATTAACGGCATACCAGTATCAGATAAAGCCGCGCTTGAAGCCCAAGGCACCAATTTCAAGTTACTGGCTGAACGCGGTGTAGAACTGTTTTTCACTCAGGTTTTTCGCGATAATTTTTTCCATGCAGATATGCATCCAGGTAACATTTTTGTCAGCCGCGAACATCCAAACGACCCTTTTTATATCGGCTTAGATTGCGGCATTATGGGCACCCTGACCGATGAAGATAAACGCTATTTGGCTGAGAATTTCCTCGCCTTCTTCAATCGTGATTATCGCCGTATCGCTCAGCTTTATATTGAATCAGGTTGGGTGTCAGCCGATACCGATATCGCTGCATTTGAACAAGCCGTTAAAGTGGTTTGTGAGCCGATGTTTAATAAACCATTGGATGAAATTTCATTTGGTCACGTTTTACTTGAGCTATTTCGAACCGCACGTCGCTTCGACATGGTGGTGCAGCCGCAACTGGTATTGTTGGAGAAGACCTTACTCTATATTGAAGGTTTAGGACGTCAGCTATATCCACAGCTGGATTTGTGGAAAACAGCAAAACCTTTCCTGGAAGGCTGGATGGCGGAGCAAGTTGGCCCTAAAGCCATGGTTGGAAAAATTAAGCAACAGCTGCCTTACTGGGCAGAGCAACTGCCCGAACTGCCTGAACTCATTTACGACAATTTGAAAATGGGGCGTAACCTAGCAAAGACCCACAACAAATTACTCGATCGGTATCTAAAACAGCAGCAAAAAGCCCATAAAAGTAACTATCTTTTGATCACATCCGCTATTTTAGTGATCTGTGGCACTATTTTGTTAAATCAAGACGCTACACTATGGGCTTCTTACGGCAGTATCGGCGTAGGCGCCACATTGTGGCTGCTCGGATGGCGATCTAAGCCAAAGAACCTAAAACTTTAGCTAGACCTAAATAACCAAAGGTTCATAATAGAACCAGTATCTAAATTGAGAGGATTCGTACATGGGTGGCATTAGCATTTGGCAACTTCTTATTGTTGCATTGATTGTCGTATTATTGTTTGGAACGAAAAAATTACGCTCTTTAGGCGGCGATTTAGGCGGTGCAGTTAAAGGCTTCAAAAACGCCATGTCTTCTGAAGAAGAGAAGAAAGCGCTAGAAGACAGTGCAGCTGAAAAAACAGTTGATGGCACTGAGACAGCCGAAAAAAAGGCTGAATCTAAGGACAAAGAACAGGCGTAATCAACTATGTTCGACGGTATCGGCTTTTTGGAGTTGCTGTTGATTGGAGTCTTGGGGCTAGTCGTACTAGGTCCTGAAAGACTTCCTGTCGCCGTGCGCTCAATCACAGGCTGGATCCGCGCCATGAAAAAGATGGCCAACTCAGTTAAAGACGAATTGGAGCAAGAGCTTAAAATCGAGCAATTGCATACTGATTTGAAAAAAGCAGAAAGCCAAGGCTTAAAAAACCTTGCGCCTGAGTTACAGGATTCAATCGATCAACTAAAACAAGCAGCGCAATCTGTTAATCGTCCTTATCAAGTAGAAGACGTTCCTGCGGCAACTGAAACTCCAGCCAAAGACACCCCTACTGCTAAGACGTCTACAACAGAAAATGCTAAGTCAGACAAACCTAACGGGTAGTCCATGTCACAACAACAGCCATTAATAAGTCACTTGCTTGAGCTGCGCAATAAGCTGCTTCGAGCAATAGGTAGTGTTCTCTTGGTGTTTATCTGTTTGGTCTATTGGGCCAATGATATATACCATTATATGGCCATACCATTGATGCAAGCGCTGCCCGAATCGAGCAGCATGATTGCAACAGATGTCGCCGCACCCTTTTTTGCGCCATTTAAACTGACCTTAGTGCTGTCGTTTTTTATTGCCATCCCTTATGTTCTGTTTCAAATATGGTCATTTGTAGCCCCCGGGCTGTATAAGCACGAAAAACGCCTGATGATGCCCTTGCTTGCCAGTAGCACATTGCTGTTCTACCTCGGTATTGCATTTGCTTATTATGTGGTATTTCCAGTGGTGTTTGGCTTTTTCACCAGTGTGGCACCTGAAGGTGTGGAAGTCGCGACCGATATCAGTAGTTATTTGAGCTTTATTCTCAAACTATTTTTTGCGTTTGGCTTAGCGTTTGAAATACCTGTGGCAGTGGTTCTTTTATGCTGGGCGGGTGTTACCACACCTGAAGAGCTAAAAAAGAAGCGTCCATATATCGTGGTTGGCGCCTTTATTGTAGGGATGTTCTTAACACCTCCCGACATTATTTCGCAGACCATGCTCGCGATCCCAATGCTCATCTTGTTTGAAGGTGGACTCATCGCAGCACGCTTCTACAGTAAAGCTGATGATGATGAAGATGAAGAGAGTGAGCAGAAGTAGCTAAGTAATTTTTGAAGCATACAAAAGGTATTGCCATTCAGTTGATGAAGGCAGTACCTTTTTTGTTTTTGGCTTAAATTCTCAACCTAGCCAGTAATACCAATGCCCAACATTATCACTCGTGACACACCATGTATTTCACCGCAAAAGCCATAGGCATTAGAATTTTTACACTTCTTAATCCCGTTAACAGCAAAACCCTGTATTGATTACATGTATGATGGAATTGATATAAAATCATGCAATAGCCTGCTTTCTAAAAATAAAAGGAAATTTTTGATGATTAAGCCAACTCTGTTATTACTTACAACCGCGGCGATTTCGCTATCGACATTGGCCAATGCCTCTGTTGAAGCACAGCTAACGCAATGCGCTGCGGTACAAGACAAACTTGATCGTCTTATCTGTTACGACAAGCTATCAGCTTCCTTAGTGACAAAAAGTGCTGTAAGCCAATCCCCCACCACTGAAGTTATTGCGGTTGCTTCATCTACAGCGGTGATCACCAGCACTGTCAATACACAAGCAGACGCGGTAGAGGAGTTTGGTAACCTCAAGAAAGACAAAGATGAGCAAGTGATTAATACCATCAACCTAACGGTGAGTAAGGTCACAAAAGACCCTTACGGAGCTCTTAAGATACAATTTAATAATGGCCAAGTTTGGAAGCAAACGGATTCACGCACTTTTAAGCTTAAGCCTGAGCAGGAAGTCATTATTGAAAAAGCGGCTCTTGGCTCTTTTATGCTAGGCACAAAAGATCGCAACACTACGATTCGTGTTAAACGTCTTAAATAATGCCGCACTTTATGGATATTGCTGTCAATCTCATTGGCAGCAGCTTAGAAAAAAGTATGCAACGTGTTGTTGAGGAAGCCAACAATGTCGGCGTCTCCTCAATGATAGTGATTGGTAGCCAGATTGAGGAGAGCCAACTCGCAATTGACTTGTGTCGCTCATTTCCAGAGCAACTCTATAGCACTGCAGGTGTCCACCCCCATCACGCCAGTGAATGGACCGCCCAAAGTAGCCATCAAATTAGACAATTAAGCCTAGCTCAATGTGTCGTTGCCATTGGCGAGTGTGGTTTGGACTATAATCGAGACTTCTCACCAAGACTCAAACAGAGACAAGCTTTTGCCCAGCAGCTTGAACTGGCAATAGAGCTAAAGCTACCGGTATTAATGCATGAGCGAGATGCCCATAGCGATTTTCTCGCCATATTAAAAGAGTACCGCGCGGCATTACCTGGCGCCCTACTGCACTGCTTTACCGGAAACCGTGAAAGCCTAGAGGCTTATTTAGAGCTGGACCTACATCTGGGGATTACCGGCTGGGTTTGCGATGAACGTAGAGGCTTGGAGCTCGCAGAGTTGGTGCCACTTATTCCTGATAACCGTATTTTGATTGAGACCGATAGCCCTTACTTACTGCCTCGAAGTATGCGACCAAAACCTAAGTCGAGTAAAAATGAGCCTAAGTACTTACCTTACATCGCTGAATATATTGCCAAGCTTCGTGGTCAAGCCGTTGACGATTTTGCACTGCAAACCTATCAGAACAGCCGCTCATTTTTTGGTTTACCTTACTAATGCTGTTACTTATCCGTTTTTTATCAATCGCTGTGATTTTTATTTCAAGCGCTGCCTACGCCGAGAATACCTTAACCATCGACAGCAATACTCCGACAGCGTTGGCACTACAGGAGTGGACTTACTACACTCCTGCAACGCAGGCTAGTGACATCACCCAAGTCAGCCAATTATCATCCACGAATTGGAACAAACTCACAGCTGATGTTGTTCGCGGCCTGAGTGACAAGCACTTTTGGATAAAATTTAGCGTGCAAAGTAGTGGTTCCATTACCACCAAAAGAATACTGTCGATCACTAATCCACATCTCGACCTAATAGAGTTATATCACTTCAATCGACACCGTTTGATTAATAAAGTGATTATGGGCGACAGTATCCCGTTCTCGCAAAGACCGATTATAAGTAATGATTTTGCCTACCCGTTTAGCTGTAAAAATGAGGATTTTCATACATTCTACTTAAGAATTAGCACCACAGGATCTTCGAGTCTACCCATCACGATCTGGACCGATGATGCCTACTATCAAGATGCCGAGCAACAATCACTGTTTTATGGTTTTCAAATTGGTGTCTTAACAGCGATAGGGTTTTTCAGTCTCTTTATTGCCATTGCCTCACACTCATTTAGTTATACTTATTATGCGGGTTATGTGCTCTCTTTGACCCTTTTTGTTGCCACTTTGCATGGTATCGCCTTTCGTTTCATGTGGCCTAACTGGCCTATTATTCAAGCATTTATAACACCGGTTCTATTGTGTTTATCGATGGCATTTGCCTTTCTTTTTTCAGAAAAAGTGATGCAACTGAAATACCACAGTCAACCGATGCTGCGGATCTGCCGACTCGGCGCTGCGATTTCAATCGTGCTGCTCTTGCTTGGATTACTGCTCGATTACAACCTTGCGCTAAAATTGGATATCTGCGCCGTCATGTTCGCCAGTTTACTGCTGATGTATATCGCACTCGTTCAAGGGTTTCGTGGCCACAAACTGGCTAAGCTATTCGCCATAGGCTGGGCAGGAATGATGTTAGGCGCCTTAATTTCGGGCATGTTGTACTTGGGCTACATTGAACTTAAGCTGCAAGCAAAGACCCCTTTTATGCTTGGATTAAGTTTCGAAATTATTTTTATGGCGGCGCTACTGGCGATACGCTATAACGATGAACGTCTGGCTAAACTACAGATCCAACAAGAAGCATTAATTCAAGCCCAAAGAGTCAAAACGACCCGAGAAGATGCACTGCGAATAGAGGCCAGAAGTAGCGAGCAACTTGGGCAGATGGTGCAAGAACGCACCTTAGAGTTAGAGATCGCGCTAAGAGAGCTCAATGAAGCGAATCAAAAGCTGACTGAGCAATCAACCATTGATAGCCTTACCGGTGTAAAAAATAGAAATTCATTTGATAAGCGTATCCTCGCAGAAGGTCGCATTAGCCGCCGGCAACAAACGCCAATGGCGGTGCTCATGTTAGATATAGACCACTTTAAATCGATTAATGACACCTATGGGCATCTCGCCGGAGACCAAGCTTTACGGGTCATTGCGGGTGAATTAAAGCGAATATTAAAGCGACCAACCGATCTAGTATCACGTTTTGGTGGTGAAGAGTTTGCTATTATATTACCGAATACGAATCAAGAAGGCGCCTTGCAAGTTGCTGAGTCAATAAGGAAAGCTATTTTTGAATTACTGATCCATTGGGGGGATATTACCATTCCTCTCACGGTCAGTATTGGAGTGAGCGTTGAAATTGTCTCCTCTGAACAACATACAACCTTGTTATTAGACCAAGCCGATAAAGCACTTTATCGCGCCAAGAACGAAGGGCGTAATCGCATCATGCTATACAGCCCTGAGCAAGATTGAGCCTTGAGCAAAATACAGCCCTGAGCAAAATTGACATCACCAAAAAGTCTGGAGTCGAATGTGAATATTATTACTAGTGCCTACCCACAGCGTAGAATGCGTCGTATGCGTAAACATGAGTTTAGCCGTCGTCTCATGTCTGAAAACCAGCTCTCTGTAAATGACTTAATTTATCCGATGTTTGTATTGGAAGGCAACAATCGTACAGAGCTAGTGGCCTCAATGCCTGGTGTAGAGCGCCTCTCTATTGATCTGCTACTAAAAGAAGCAGCTGAATTAGTAGAGCTTGGGATCCCACTTATTGCACTATTTCCTGTGACGCCTTCAGAGAAAAAAACCCTAATGGCAGAGGAAGCTTATAATGCCGATGCGTTAGCACAACGTGCCGTTCGCGCCTTAAAAGAAGCTTTCCCACAGCTAGGTGTTATGACCGACGTCGCACTGGATCCGTTTACCACTCATGGTCAAGACGGCATCATTGATGACACAGGCTATATCATGAATGACATCACCACCGAAATTTTGGTGAAGCAGGCACTGTCTCATGCCGAAGCGGGTGCTGACATTGTAGCCCCATCAGATATGATGGATGGCCGTATTGGTGCCATTCGCGAAGCACTAGAAGCCGCTGGTCATGTCAACACGCAGATCATGGCATACTCAGCTAAGTATTCATCGAGCTACTACGGCCCTTTCCGTGATGCTGTCGGTTCTGCTGGTAACCTTAAGGGTGGCAATAAGCACAGCTACCAAATGGATCCTGCTAACAGTGATGAAGCGCTTCATGAAGTTGCTCTTGATATTCAAGAAGGCGCCGACATGGTGATGGTCAAACCTGGTATGCCTTACTTAGATATCGTCCGCCGCGTTAAGACCGAACTTGCCGTGCCCACTTTTGCTTACCAAGTGAGTGGGGAATATGCGATGCATATGGCCGCGATACAAAATGGCTGGCTGGCGGAAAAAGCGATCGTAATGGAGTCTCTGCTTTGCTTTAAACGTGCCGGTGCTGATGGCGTGCTAACTTACTTTGCCAAGCGCGCCGCGCAGTGGTTAAAAGAAGATAAATAGCCGTTTATATACCCATATGTAGGATGGGTATAGATACAAGAATGCCACTCGATTGAGTGGCATTTTATTTTCTCAAGAGCATCAATTTCACTCTTCCCTCCTTTGCCAATAAAGTTCAATGCGCCGACTCATTTTATTGAGCTAAGTCGCTATTGTGTGAACCCTGCCACTAAATCAACAATCATGCAGTGATCGCGATAGCAGTACTTATAGAGCATGCTTCACCCCGTAGTTAAGACATGATTGAATAAAGCCGAATTCATTTCTTCTTGCTCGAGGTATAATCATGCACAATAACGTTAAAGCATTGCTTGCCACCACAGTATTATTTTTTAGTAGCCAAAGCATGGCTAGTGGCGGCTGTGCATTCGAAGGACAACAGGAGGGCTTTATGGCCACTTGTACTGAGGAGAAACAAGAAGTGATCTTAACCGGTAGCGTTACCACCGAACAACTCAACGTGCTTGATTGGTTCAGTCTAGAATATACTGACTATAAAGTTGACCAAGCAAGCATCACGCAGTTACAAGCCGTAACAGAGCCGACTGAAATCACCGTTATTATTGGTACTTGGTGCCCAGACTGCCATCGTGAAACGCCGCGATTCATTCGTATTATCGAAGCCTTAAATAACCCGAATATTACGGTGACTTATATCGGGGTTGATAGAGCTAAAGAAGATCCACAAGGCCTTGCAGCTAAATTCGACTTCAGCCGTATCCCAACGTTCATTGTTGAGCAAAAAGGCGCTGAGATCGGTCGCATTATCGAAAAGCCAGAAGTGACGTTAGAGAAAGATTTGGCGAAGATATTAAACTAATCTCTTTAAATTCATCTGAATTTAATCTAAAGCACTTTTCTACTGATAAGAAAAAGCCGCTGAATTACAGCGGCTTTTTTATATCTAACGAACTAAATATTTAGATTTTAGATTTGGACTTAGAACTCATAACGAGCTACGAACGAGGCGAATACCGGAGCTTGACGCTCAGTTACTGCGCCGTAGTTAGGGTTCACAGATAGATCACCTTCGCTACCAATAGTACGCTGCTCATTTATATTAGTTGCAGTGTCAGAGTTAAGAACGTTGTAAACGGTTGCTTTTAAGGTCAAATTATTATCGAAGACCTCAGCAATGTACGTCAAGGATAAATCAATTTGGCTAACCCAAGGTAAATTCCCCTCAGATCCACGTGGAGACGCATCGCCATTCTCATCGTAAAAGCTTGTATGATCACCATAATCGTTAGCTGCACAAGCTGACCAAACACTGTCCGCTGCGCAACCGTCGACATCTGTTGGGTGGAAGCTGTAATAGCTCTGAGGACGACCCGAATACAAGCTACCAACGAATCCGAAAATTAACGACTCAGTGATGTTGTAACTACCATTTAATTTGAATACATGTTCATGACTATTCGGTAAATCTCCGTAGCCATTATCCATTTTATCGCCAGAATCGTAAGATGTTGTCCAGCCTGGATCAGCTTGGTTATTATCGGTCTTAACCAAACCTTCGGTGTTGCCCTGACTATTAGAATACACATACGAACTGTTAATACGTAAATCTTCAGTTATATTGCCATCCAATGTCAGTTCAAGCCCCCAGTACTCGCGCTCCATTTCATCCAGCTCCATCTCCTCAGCAGTTAATGTCACGCTCTCTAGGCTACCGTCTGCTGAACCATCAAAATTCTGCCCTATCGTCAGGCTTTCTCCTGGGTTATGTAAGAACCAAACACCATAAACATTCTCATATCCTAGCTCATCCAGCTTTCTATTTAGTGGTGCTGTAATATCTGTATCTTCCACACCGCGGCCAAGGTTACGATAAGTCACTCTCACTCCGGCAGACATGGTTTCAAAAACTTCTTGCTCATAACCCAGTGTGAATTCATCCGAATACATAGGCTTCAAAGTTGTTGAAGCTATACTTTCAGCTGGTAGCCCGATAGTGTTTTGCGCAACCCATGGATCTCCAAGCATTTCACCTCTACTAGGGGTGCCATCGGCAAGCAAAAGAGGGTGGCCATTTGCATCTAATTCATTTAATGGATAGTAACTACGAATATCAGTGGTTTCACCAGCTTGAGTAATGTTCATGTTTGCTGACACCGGCTGGAAATAACGCCCGTAAGTTGCAAACACTTTTGATGAGCCGTCACCGCTGACATCATAAATCGCTTGCAATCTAGGCGCTAATTGATCGACGAAGTCAAAGTCAACATACTTAGAGCCATCATTTAGGGTGTTTTCTGTTTTTGTTGCTCGCAGACCCGCATTTAGTACTAGGCTATCCGTCACCTGCCATGAGTCATTCACATAAAGCGCCATTGCTTTTACTTCACTATCCGTATGGCGAATTCGTATTCTTTGCTCTATATAGTCATTACCTGAGTTGCTCGACGTATAAGTCTTAAACCATCCAGACGATGCCGCATCAGCACCGTTTGGCTCTTCATCATACTTTACTTGCAGATTAGTATAATCTGCACCAAAACTAATTGTATGGCTCTCTAAATCCCAGCTGAAATCTACGCGGGCTTGATCGCGGATATACTCTTCATCATAGATAGTCGCATCAACATGTTCACTTAAAGTAACAAAGCCGCCATTTCGCTCATCCCAAACACTCGGGTTATTTGTAACGCGAATCGTCTCGTATGATTCAGCTACGCGGCCAGCCGTTGCTGAAACCGAAAAATTATCTGCCAAGTAACCGTTATAGGTGATGCCATACAGCTGACCACCATCTTTACCTTCTTTGGCTTGCTCACCGATTCGGTCGCCTACGGTATCCGATTCCCAGTCATAGCTATAGATATCAGTTTCCCAGCTACGCTCATTGTTCATCCCCATGAAGCCAATTGAATGATCTTCAGAGATAAACCAATCTAATTTAACAAACCAGCGATCAGCAGTTCTCTTTCTTTCAGAGGTCGTGGTTTGTCCTGACCAAATATCTTCTTCTACACGAGGCTCGTACAAACCATAATAAAACAAGCTATCTTCAACAATTGCACCACTGGCCCAAATTTTAGCTTGTTTAAAGTCTTGACTATCTCGAGTAGTGACATCGACCATTGTTCCAGCAGCATTGTAGATAGGGTCTTGAGTTGCTCTCATCGAACTCGGGTCCCAACGTACTTCGCCGCCAAAATGGAACTCATTATCGCCTGAACGCGAAACTGAATTTACCACACCACCAATAGCGCCACCAAAATCTGGAGTGATAGCGCCAGTTTTAATTTCAGTTTGTGCAATGGCTTCCCATGGCAATGCTAACGAGCCTAAACCCGTTTTAAGGTTAGTGATGTTAAGCCCATTTAAGAAGTAAGCATTCTCAGCTGATGAAGAACCACCAAAACTAGAGGCACCATTAAAACTATCGGCACCAGGGGCTGCTGTACCAGGGGCAAGCAGAGCCATACTTTCAAAGCCATTGTTGACCGGCATTAGATTCAAATCATCTTGATTAAATACCATGCCAGATGTTGAAGAGGCAGTATCAATCCTGCGGATCATACTACCTGTAACAGCAATACGTTCTACATTATCTAACTGTTCAGAAAATAATTCACCGTCCAGAATTACCGCCTGTCCAATTGATATTCGTACAGACGAACCTTTTGTTGTTCCGTACCCATCTTTAGCAATACTGACGTCATAATCACCAACAGGAATATTACGTAATGTGTATGCACCGTTGTTGTTAGTCTCAACGGTGTATACCAACCCTTTTGTTTTATGCTTAAGAGTTACTGTTGCATTCGAAAGGTTAGAGCCTTCACTGGAGGTCACCTGCCCTTTAATAACACTCGAGTCCGCAGCCATTGCTGGCGCAGACAATAATAAAACTGAACCGACAGCAAGTGCTGCCAGTGTTTTTCTTGGCGTAAATCGCTTTATAGCGTTAATTCCGTTCATAACCCAATTTCCCTTTAATTCTATCTATAGTTATTGTGCAAATTTTCTTTATTTTTTCAGTGTTGCTACCCAACAACTGAGCTTGTTAAAATTCGCAACAGCACATTAACATTATATACATACTGTATACAATCTATTTTATTCTGTAGACTTTATGTGCAGATATGGTGCCGATATAATGGGATTACTTTTAGAGTATAATTCGAGAAAAGATTAAATAATAAGTCTATAAAACCATCATTTGCGCTTTAAAAAGCAGCAAGTATAGTTAAGAACAGTTAGTAATAGCATACAATATAAAGTTATATGTATTGCAGTGGCGCTTAGGAGAAATGGTTACAACTTGAATGTTGCTTTTTTTGGGGGGGGATTTAACTGCTGCGTTGGGCTAGTTGATGCAAAATTCCTTCACGTAACGCGCCACCAGAGAGATGTAAGGTTTCAATATTAAGGAGCTCAAAAAGTGCCAGCAAAATGGCTACGCCGGCGGCGAAAGTGGGGGCTCGCTCTGGCTTTAAACCATTAATGCCTAGCATTGATGCAGAGCTTTGCATGAGAATTTCTTGCTTCAATTGTTGTAAAACATCGAGGGTGATATCGGTGGATTCTCCTCGTGCGCTGAGAAGTTCAACAACTGACTGCACACTACCTGAAGCGCCCACAACACTCTGCCAACCTAAGCTGATCAGCTCTTGCTGGTAATCACCCAGTACGCTTTCAACATTCCGTCTAGCATGATCAAAATCAGATGATTGCAAAGGGAATTGGTTAAAGAAGCTATGATTAAAAGTGACGCAGCCCATGGTTAGACTGGTTTTTAACAGCACTTTATTACCGTCACCAATAATAAATTCGGTGCTGGCACCGCCAATATCAATGACTAAGCGTCGCCCGCTGCCTGCGGTAGTCGCAGCCATGCCTTGATAGATAAGTTCAGCTTCTTCTATGCCGGAAATAATACGGATGGGATGAGGTAATACTTTGACGGCTTGCTGACAAAAAACATCAGCATTGCTGATTTTTCTTAAAGTGGCGGTGGCAATTATCTCAACATTATCCGCTGACACACCCTCTTTCTTGAGCATATCAGCGAACATCGCGAGGCAATCGATGCCCCGCGTCATTGCTGACAAGTTCAAAGAACCGTCAGCCTCAATACCTTCTGCTAAACGCACTTTACGTTTATATTTGGCAACAATTTTAGGCTGGTGACTAACCGTTCTAGCCACCATCATATTAAAACTATTTGAGCCTAACGTGATAGCGGCATAACAAGCTGAAGTCATTGAGCGAGACTCTTCTACGAATGTCTGCGGGTGCTGTCATGACGACGCGGACCACTGTTACGATGGCCGCCTTGTGGACGAGAACCATTGCGATCACGAGTATTACGCGAATGACTGCTTGGCTTACGATGAATACGTTTTGGCGTAGGGATATCATCAAGTAATGCTTCACTGTCGTATGAAGTTACTGGCACTGAGTGCTGGATATAGCTCTCAATCGCAGGCAGGTTCAATGCATACTCTTCACAGGCAAAGCTAATTGAGACGCCACTTTTCCCTGCTCGACCAGTACGACCAATACGGTGCACATAATCTTCGCAATCATCAGGTAGATCATAGTTATAGACGTGTGACACATCAGCGATATGCAGACCACGGGCAGCGACGTCTGTCGCGACCAAAAAATCAATTTCACCGTTAGTGAATTGCTCTAGAATACGTAAACGTTTCTTCTGCGGCACGTCACCCGTCAGCAAACCGACACGGTGTCCATCACCTTCAAGCCATGACCACACTTTTTCACAGCTGTGTTTAGTGTTTGAGAAAATAATCGCTTTCTCAGGCCAATCTTCTTCTAGCAGTGATAGTAGCAGTGGCATCTTCTCTGCCATTGATGGATAGAAGATCTCCTCTTTAATATTCTTAGAGGTTTTCTCATCAGGTGCGACTTCAACTTTCACTGGCTCATTCATATGATCGTAAGCCAACTCTTGCACTTTCATCGAAAGCGTCGCTGAAAACAACATATTTAAGCGTGATTTAGCATCAGGCATACGTCTAAACAAGAAACGAATATCTTTAATGAAACCCAAGTCGAACATACGATCGGCTTCATCGAGCACAACGGCTTGAATCGCACTGACGTTAATCACGCCCTGGCGAACATAATCGATAATACGGCCCGTGGTACCAATTAAGATATCAATGCCCTTATCGAGCACTTTACGCTGGGCGTCATAGCCTTCACCGCCATAGACGATACCGACTTTAAGACCAGTATGTTTAGCCAGTAAGTTGGCATCTTTAGCAATTTGAATCGCAAGCTCACGTGTTGGCGCCATAATGATGGCTCGTGGCTGACTGATCTGACGTTCAGCAGGAACAGGCTCAGTCATTAGGTGGTTAAACGTGGCGACCAAAAAGGCCAGGGTTTTACCTGTACCTGTTTGCGCTTGTCCTGCGATATCTTTTTTCGCTAATAATATCGGCAATGATAACGCTTGAATAGGCGTACAAAACTCAAAGCCCACTTCGTTAAGTGCTTGTTGAACTTCTTTTTGTAACGGGAAGTCGGCAAACTTTTTTGTAGATAAATGTGTATCGCTCATAGCGCAGGCTTACCTGTAAAAGGTTGCAATAAGAAACTCGATCGTTTGAAATAACGGTAGAATTGTTATTGCTGAAAATAGGGGCTCACTTGGAGAAACGGTTTTCACGGTATTATTAGCATCGGTGACGGAATCACTATTCCCTCTTTTCATTATGATGCTTGAAATTTTAGCGTGTATTAAACGTTCTCTTAGGGCGAACTAAATACGCTTTTAGGCGTTAGTCGTCGTCGACTTAGGCTCACTATGCCTATAATTCACCGACTTGTCTAAAGCGTTTTACGATCACTTCAAGTGGCGTCTTTAATAAATGATTAACTTACATAGCTTGAAAAGCTATTTTACCGGCCCAATATACAGGTTAAGCCATTAACAAACCAGCAATGGCAACCAAACTGGAGAACAACATGAGCGACAAGATTGTATACTTAAGCGACGATAGCTTCGAAAATGACGTAATTAACTCTGAACTTCCCGTTCTGGTTGATTTTTGGGCTGAGTGGTGTGGTCCTTGTAAAATGATTGCTCCAATCTTAGATGACGTAGCAGAAGAGTATGCTGGCAAGATCACTGTCGCTAAGTTAAACGTTGACCAAAACAACGTATCACCCGCTAAATATGGTGTTCGCGGCATCCCAACTCTGCTGTTATTCAAAGCGGGTGAGTTAGCGGCGACTAAAGTTGGCGCACTTTCAAAAACTCAGCTTAGAGAGTTTATTGACGGACAACTGTAAGACTTTAGAGGCGAAATGCTCCACTAAAGCGAGATTAGAGTGACTCCCGACACAGCTTCAACAAGAAAATGTGTCGGGTTTGACTAAATTTCTAGACGCCCTGCCCTGTTAGTGCTACTTTAATAACCACAGAGATTCTAACTAACACACTTCCCGCTATCCGATCGATACTCAATAAGCTTCATACCCATTGATCTAAGATGGCATCGTCACGTGAAAACAAGACCCCCCAAGATGAATTTATCAGAATTAAAAGACACACCGATTTCAGATTTAGTACAATTAGCCCAAGACATGAAGCTAGAAAATATGGCCCGCGCTCGCAAGCAGGACATTATTTTCTCGATCCTAAAGGCCCACGCCAAAAGCGGTGAAGATATTTTCGGTGGCGGTGTATTAGAGATTTTGCAGGACGGTTTTGGTTTCCTACGTAGCTCTGATGGCTCTTATTTAGCGGGTCCTGATGATATTTATATCTCACCTAGCCAAATTCGTCGCTTCAACATGCGTACTGGTGACAGCATTTTTGGCAAGATCCGCCCGCCAAAAGAGGGCGAGCGTTATTTTGCTCTGCTAAAAGTGACCGAAGTTAACTTCGATAAGCCTGAAAACTCTCGCAACAAGATCCTGTTTGAAAACCTAACGCCACTGCATGCTGAAGAACGTATGCGTATGGAACGTGGTAATGGCTCAACCGAAGATATCACTTCACGTATTCTCGACCTATGCTCTCCTATCGGTAAAGGTCAACGTGGTTTGATTGTTGCGCCGCCAAAAGCGGGTAAAACACTATTACTGCAAAACATGGCGCAAAGCATTGCTTATAACAACCCAGATGTTGTGCTAATGGTACTGCTCATTGACGAACGTCCTGAAGAAGTCACCGAAATGCAACGCATGGTGAAAGGTGAAGTGATTGCTTCTACTTTCGATGAGCCAGCGAGCCGTCACGTACAAGTGGCTGAGATGGTCATTGAGAAAGCTAAACGCCTAGTTGAGCATAAGAAAGACGTGGTTATCTTACTCGACTCGATTACCCGTCTTGCGCGTGCTTATAACACTGTAATCCCATCATCAGGTAAAGTTCTTACCGGTGGTGTTGATGCTAATGCATTGCACCGTCCTAAGCGCTTCTTTGGTGCTGCGCGTAACATCGAACATGGTGGTAGCTTAACCATTATCGCTACTGCGTTGGTTGATACCGGCTCTAAGATGGACGAAGTTATTTACGAAGAGTTTAAAGGTACCGGTAACCAAGAGTTACACCTTTCTCGTAAAGCCGCTGAAAAACGCGTATTCCCAGCGATTGATTTCAACCGCTCAGGAACACGTCGTGAAGAGAAGCTCACCACGCCAGACGAACTGCAGAAAATGTGGATCTTGCGTAAGATCTTGCATCCAATGGATGAAGTCTCTGGCATGGAATTCTTAATCGACAAGTTGGCAATGACCAAGACTAACAATGAATTCTTTACTGCAATGAAACGCGCTAAGAGCTAAATCTACTAGGACTTAGCTAGCGTCATCAGCTGCAAAAAAAACCGCATTTATGCGGTTTTTTTATGCCTGTTTTATCCCCATCCTGAAGATGCATCTTCAGGATGAGGATATATGTAATTCAGCGTTATTTTTATCGTCAGTCGAGTATTTTTCGCATAAAGACTCTAACCAGCCCAAACGATTCATCTCGCTCTTCCGTCGCAATCGACCAGCCCTGTTTCTGATAGAAATTAAGCGCTTGCTCATTAGCTTTAAAGGTTTCTAATCGCAGATGCTCATAGCCTTGCGCGTGTTGCATAGCTTCAACTTGTGCCAATAAATAACCGCCCAAGCCCGTGCCTTGCAACTGAGGTTTAATCATCAAACTATGGATAAAGCCCTCTTCTGCAGCGCAGTAACCCTGTATTGTTCCGTCAACCTCAAGTACCACGATATCTTCAAGGTGTTGGTTGATCTCTCTGTCTGAGCCGCCGCCATTGATAAACCAGTCAACGCCTTCATCACCTAAGAAAGAGCGATAACACTTGTCTATCGTCTCCTTCGCTAACCTCTTTATCCTGTCTAAATCTGCACTACTCGCTTGTCTCACGCTCTTCATTGGTTGCCTGTTTGGAATGTTTTTAATCAATCTGTTATTTGTTCGCGCCAGCCACGCTTTTGTGCGCGTCCTTAACATGTCTCTCAGTAGCAATACCACAGGGGTTACATGCTCGCGGCCAGGACACACAAGATACAAGTCAGCATCTTCACCCACATAGTCTGTTAGCATCGGAATGAGTCGCCCAGCTTCAATGTCATCGGTTAAATCAAGCCAAGACTTAAACACAACCCCCTGACCCGCTACCGCCCAACGGCGTGCAATATCAGCATCATTACAGGTGCGATTAGAGCTCACTCTTACTTTATGTTGCTGACCCTCTTTACTGAAAAACCATTGATCATGGGTACGTTCATCTAACATAAAAAACAAGCAATTATGTTGTTGTAGCTGCTCTAGAGAATGAACCGCGCCCATACGTTCAATGTACTCAGGGGAAGCGCATAGCACTCGCTTAGCGTCACAGATTTTAAAGGCCACCAGCGATGAATCTTTAGGTTTACCTGAGCGCAAAGCAACATCAATTTTGTCTCGATAAAAATCCGATAAATTATCGCCAATATGAAGTCGTAGATTAAGTTCTGGGTATTTCGCAAGAAACTCATCGAGCCAAGGCAAAACAACATTACGGCCTACGTCCGAGGGGACTGCCAGACTCACGGTGCCGGAAATCTGCGTCAAACTTGAGTTTATGGCCCGTTGCCCCATATCAAGATCGGCTAATGCCGAACGACAATGGATCAAATACCGCTCACCCGCATCCGTTAATCTCAGGCTGCGAGTACTGCGAATAAATAGCGTGGTACCAAGTTCCTTCTCTAACCTTTTAAGCCCGGCACTTGCCACCGCGGATGAGATATCCAACTCCACAGCAGCGCCCGTTAGGCTGCCACAATCAGCAACTCTCACAAAAAGGGTTAGATCGTTTAGCTGCATTTTTATTCCCTTATTTACCGAGATGTCATCTGATTTAATTGTAGATAATCATTCTACAACCATCAGCAACAAAAAAGCCTACAAAAATGTAGGCTTTTTAATGTCAGGAACATTTATGCCACGCCCCATGGATGGCAAGGCGTGCTAATTATGTCTATTTCACGAAATCAATGTGACTGCCATTTTTCGTCTTAGATAGGCAATCTGCTGCATATGCGGCAAATCTTTAGGGCAGTTATCTTGGCAACCCAGCAAGGTCATGCAGCCAAAGACACCGTCTTGATTACCGATAACATGGTAAAAATCTTCAAGCTCACGGCCATCGCGGCTATCAAGTTCAAAGCGTGCCAGTTTCATCATGCCGACAGCACCGACAAAGGTGTCACGCATCTGTGCAGTCGCACAAGCCGATACACATACGCCACACTCGACGCAGCGTTCAAGCTCATAAAGCTTGGCCGCTTCCGCGGGATCCATCGGTGCTTCTAAACGGTGAACATCCATATCATCACTGATAGGGTGTAGCCATAGCTTCAAGCGCTCAGCCAGCTCACGCATAAATTTACCGGTATTAACCGACAAATCACCAATCAATTCAAACCCAGGGAGTGGCATCAACATGATGTCACCTTTCGGATACTTGCTGGTTAATGTGCGGCAAGCCAGCGTTGGAAATCCATTGATCACCATAGCGCAGCTACCACAAATACCAGCACGACAAACAAAGTCAAACTGCAGCGAGGTATCTTGCTCTTCACGCAAGCGGTTAAGCGCAATAAATACCGTCATACCCGGTGTTTCTTCAAGCTGGTATTTCACCATTTTAGGCTTGTCGCCCGGCTCTTGTGGGTCATAGCGGAATATATTAAAGGTTAACATCCGGCCTTTGGGGGCTTGTTGGCTCATTTGGCCTCTCCTGCAACTTGCTGTTGTAACATTTCACTTAAACGTTCATTCTTGGGCGTTAATGCCTCTGGAACCTCAAAAGGCATCAGTGCATTTTGTCTTTCGTGCCGGTCGGCATCATCACCTAATTGGCTCAACACTGCAGTGATCTGCAGCTCGCGTTTTTCGGTATCTGGATGCGCTATGGCATTGTTAATTCCGTAACCACGATACCCTGGTGGTAGCTCCATCTTCATCACATCAAGCTGTTCATATTCCAGCGTCGGCGATAACGCTTCTGCATCGGGCCAGCTTGCTAGCGTACGATTTAGCCAGTCTTTATCATTACGCTGCGGGAAATCTTCACGAGCGTGTGCACCGCGGCTCTCAGTACGTGCTGCCGCGCCAGCAGCAACTGTTAGTGCCACTTTCAGCATACGTTTAACTCGCAGCGCTTCTACAAGCTCTGGGTTAGCGTGGCGCTTTTTACATTTAAGGCCTAACGCATTAGCGCGCTTAAGCAACTCTTGTAGTTCATTAACCGCTTTTTCAAGCTCGGGGCCGTTACGGAAAATGCCCACGTAATCCATCATGATCCGCTGCATCTGCTTTTTCAGCTCAAACGGACTTTCAGTGCCGTCACCATCGATTAATTCATCAATTTCGTTTTGCACTTTGCCAACAAAAGACTCAACCAGACCAGTATCAATCTCTAAGGTATTCTGCTGGCAGAAATCAGCAACGTACTTGCCGATAATCATGCCGCCGACAACAGTTTCAGCCAGCGAGTTGCCGCCGAGTCGGTTAAAACCATGCATATCCCAACAAGCAGCTTCGCCCACACTAAATAGGCCTTTTAACTGTGGATTCTGCCCTGTTGCATC
This sequence comes from Shewanella abyssi, assembly GCF_023284025.1. Lineage (GTDB taxonomy): Bacteria > Pseudomonadota > Gammaproteobacteria > Enterobacterales > Shewanellaceae > Shewanella > Shewanella abyssi. The sequence goes on from NZ_JAKIKR010000021.1 coordinate 25,667, forward strand.
GGTGCGAATACCGCCCATTGAATAATGCTGAGTGGGGCGTACAGGGATCCAATCTTTAGCGGGATCTATGCCTAAAAAGTTCTCACAGATCTCTTTCACTTCACGCAAGTTAGTCTCAACGTGCTTACGGCCAAGCAAGGTGATATCAAGCCATAAGTGCGGCCCATAAGGGCTATCAACACCCTTACCCTTGCGCATATGTTCAGTCATGCGGCGCGATACTACATCACGGGATGCCAGCTCTTTCTTTTCTGGCTCGTAATCTGGCATAAAGCGGTGACCATCTTTATCTCGCAGGAGACCACCATCACCGCGACAACCCTCTGTCGTTAAGATCCCAACCGGCACGATAGCGGTAGGATGGAACTGTACAGCTTCCATGTTACCGAGCTTGACCACCCCGGTTTCTAGCGCCAGTGCTTGGCCTATTCCTTCACAGATAATGGCATTGGTAGACACTTCATAAATACGACCGTAACCACCAGTGGCAATCGTGGTTGACTTAGCAACATAGGCACGTAGTTCACCCGTTATCAAACAGCGGGCAACCACACCGTGGCAGCGTTCACCATCATGGATAAGCGACAGCGCTTCCATACGCTCATGCACCGGTATATCCATCGATATCGCTTTGTTATCGACGGCATATAATAACGAGTGGCCGGTACCATCAGCGGTGTAACAGGTGCGCCATTTTTTGGTACCACCAAAGTCACGGGCATTGATTAAACCGTGTGCCTCCTCAGCCTCTTCGATAGTGACTTTCTCAGCGTTAACGACCACTTGCCGTGGGCCTTTAGTTACACGGGTCCAAGGTACGCCCCAGTTCGCCAGTTCACGCACCGCTTTAGGTGCACAATGAGCAAACATGCGCGCCACCTCTTGATCGCAGCCCCAATCCGATCCTTTTACCGTGTCTTGGAAATGCACATCTTCATCATCTCCCATACCTTTGACGGTATTGCCCAAACTTGCTTGCATGCCACCTTGCGCAGCAGCCGAATGCGACCGCTTAGCAGGGATTAATGACAACACAACAGTATCTAGCCCACGCTCTTTTGAAGCGATAGCTACTCGTAATCCAGCAAGTCCAGCGCCGATCACTAACGAATCGGTATATATCAGTTTCACACGTGCTCCTTAAGCGGCTGCAGAGTCAATTTATGGTTATAACGACAATTATATTTACTCAGTTTTAATTGCTGAGTTTTGATTTCTGAGTATTGTTGTAATCCGTTTATCTACGAAGCATTTGCGTAAGGCAAAAATGCCAGCAGTGAAGCAATGCCTACCACGATAAAAATGGCGCTGACAATACTCTTAATCTTTTTCAGTCTGTTGCGGCTATTGAGATCCCTAGCTGCGCCCCACTTAACGGCAACTCGATAGACACCTATCGCCGCATGTAGCTCAACACAAAACAGTAACGGCAGATACAGCAGCCATACGCCCTGTTGCCAAATTCTATCGGCGCTACCATGAGGGCCAATCGTTTCCGGTGCGGAGCCAATAAGCCACAAATGCACTGGCAGCATTAAAAAAATCAACACGCCTGTGGCAGCTTGCCAGACCCACAGACGAGTATCGCCGTGGTTAACAATGTTGAGTTGCCGCTTTAGCGCTTTTTGCTGACGAAGATTAAGCGGCATTTTGTGCGCCGCAACCAGTACATGAACTAAAACGATAGCGGCAATAACCACTGCAATGACCGACACTACCCAAGGGTAACCATGGCCGTCAGCCGATAAAAAACTCAACTCCATGGTGTTAGCTACCCATGTCATCGCCTGTTCACCCAATAATATCGATGACACTAATAACAGATGCGTCCACAGAAATACGGCAAGCACGACACCACTTGCACTTTGGCTTATATCAAGCCAACCACTTAGTTTTTCGCGATTTTTTATTATTCTCATTCGCTTCCCTATCTATGTTGTTGATTTTTCGTATAACGACATTGATACCAATGTCGCTCACAAATAACTTTTCAACAGTGAGGTAGATCAACAAAAAAGTGATTAATCCAGCTGCAGCTAATTTATCTATTAAGGATTTAGCAACAGCTTCTAACTTGGGCGATAAGCTTCAACAGGTAAGTTCAAATCACTACCAATGATTAAATATGAGATAAGGCTAAGCAGGCCGATAGCGATAAGGTAAACAATTAAACCCTTAGCCAACTTACGCAGACCCGTGCGCTTAGTGGTTAAACCCCACTTAACTGCAACGCGGTAAAGACCTATCATGGCGTGGATCACCACAGCTGGCAGTAATAAGGCGTATAGCAACCAAGCATTTTGGTTATAGACTCTGTCAGCCGAAAGATGTGGACCAATCTCAGGATTTGCTATCATGGTAAAAAGATGGACAGGTACAAGGAAGAACAACACAAAACCGGTAATCAGCTGCCAGAACCATGCATGGCTGTCTTTATGGTTAATCACCGACATATGGCGTCTAAGTGCGCGCCACTGCCCGAGTTGAGCAGGAAAGCGACGTAATGCCACTGCGGCATGCGCCATCACCACTAGCAACATAAACACTGAAAAAATCTTAGTGACTATCGGGAAGCCATGTCCGGTTGAACTAAACATGCCCCCTTCAAGAAATTGCACTACCGTATAAAACGCCTCTTTCCCCAGCAAGATGCTAGATTCAAAATGCAGATGCGCTAACAGAAAGCAGCCCATCAATACCCCGGTGATGCTTTGTATTTTGTCCGCTTTAGCTGATGCGGGATGTCCGGTTGTGCTTACGTAGGATGCTAACATGGTAGTTATCTTGTTTATCTTGTGCATAGGCGTGGGATTTACACTCTAGCAAGTTGTTAATCACCTCGTTGCAGCAGCATTTTCAATCGTGACCTTGCTCACCCTTTTTTGGGTAGCTATTAGAGTTAGATCACAAACAAAGCATCTAATTAAGAACGGTGGTCATACCTTTTAACCACATATTTTCAGCAACTTGAACTCACATTTCAAACAGAACAATCTAGTTATAGTTTGGTAGAACATTGCAGCAGCGAGCTAGTGATAAGTCTCTAATTGCGCAAGTGAAACAGTGATTAAAGCCCATTAAACTCCCACTGAATCCTGCATCTTTAGGTAAGATGGGTATACAATACGCCGATATATGTAGCTAACGAGAATTCTCATGCCTTGGATCCAACTAAGAATTGATACCGACGGTCCACACGCAGACGCGCTTAGCGATCAGCTGATGGAAGAAGGGTCAATCTCCATTACCTTCGAAGACGGTAAAGACACCCCTATCTATGAGCCTACTTTAGGTGAGACACCACTGTGGAACCACACGGTGATCATTGCACTATTTGAGGCCGACCACGACTTAGCCCCAGTGGTTGAACGGCTAAAGCTGCTACCTTATCTAGGTGAAAACTTCGGCCATAAGATAGAGCAAGTTGAAGACAAAGACTGGGAACGCGAATGGATGGATAACTTCCACCCAATAAAGTTTGGTGACAGATTATGGATCTGCCCAAGCTGGCGTGAAATCCCCGATCCTACCGCGGTCAACGTGATCCTAGATCCCGGCCTTGCCTTCGGTACAGGTACCCACCCAACGACGGCTTTATGCTTAGAGTGGCTAGATGGACTCGAATTCCACAATAAAGAGGTTATCGACTTTGGTTGTGGCTCAGGCATTCTCGCGGTCGCAGCGCTCAAGCTAGGTGCTGAGCGTGTAACAGGCATCGATATCGATTACCAAGCAATTGACGCGTCTAAAGCTAACGCAGAGCGTAACGGCGTACAAGATAGGCTTTCACTGTACCTGCCAGAAGACCAGCCCGCCGATCTAAAAGCTGACATCTTAGTCGCCAACATTCTTGCTGGCCCATTGCGTGAATTGGCGCCATTAATTGCCGAAAAAGTGAAACCTGGCGGCCAACTTGCCCTTTCTGGTCTACTAAAAGAACAAGCTGAAGAAGTTTCAGCCTTTTACAACCAGTGGTTCGACATGGATGCGCCTGCTCACAAAGACGACTGGAGCCGCTTGACAGGAATACGCAAATAACGGTATTGAGCGGCGTACCCTGCGCCGCGACAGACTTCTCACCTCGCAAAAGTCAAGCAAAAAAGTTGCCCTCAGGTCATTTATTGACCTTTTCACCGGCTTGAAAAAGACGTACTATAGCGCCCCTTTGACGAGCAAGGTGATTTGATAAATGCAGATTGGACCCTATCGACTGAAAAATCAGCTGATCGTGGCCCCAATGGCAGGCGTCACGGACCAGCCCTTTAGAAATCTTTGTATTCGTTATGGCGCAGCCATGGCGGTTTCAGAGATGCTTTCATCGAATCCTGATGTTTGGGACACAGAGAAAAGCCGCTTGCGCATGACACACGCAGGTGAAGACGGGATACGTTCGGTTCAAATAGCAGGTTCAGACCCTGAGTTAATGGCCAATGCCGCTGCTGTGAACGTACAGCAAGGCGCGCAGATCATTGATATCAATATGGGCTGTCCAGCAAAGAAAGTGAATAGGAAGCTAGCAGGCTCAGCCTTACTGCAAGATCCACAGCTAGTAGAAGAGATTCTAAAAGCCGTAGTAGCAGCAGTTGATGTGCCAGTTACGCTAAAAATTCGAACGGGTTGGGTTCCAGAGCACAGGAATGGTGTTCATATCGCCCAGATTGCGGAAGATTGTGGCATTGCTTCGTTAGCCGTTCACGGTAGAACGCGACAATGCATGTACAAAGGCGAAGCCGAGTACGACACGATTAAAGCAATTAAAAAACAGATCTCGATACCTGTTGTCGCAAACGGAGACATTTTAACGCCAGAGAAAGCACGTTTTGTGCTGGATTATACTGGTGTAGATGCTTTGATGATAGGACGGGGCGCTCAAGGACGACCTTGGATATTTAGGGAGATCCAACATTATCTGGAGACAGGTAATAAGCTAGCGCCCGTCGAGGCGGATGAAAAGCGTCAATTGATGCTTGAACACCTTAAAATGCTGTACTCATTGTATGGTGATTATAAGGGCATTCGTTTCGCAAGAAAGCACGTTGGATGGTATCTAAACCAAGAATCACAACGCGCTTTTCGAGCTGAGTTTAATCAGCTCGTGACCGTTGAAGAACAATGTTCCATGGTGGAACACTATTTTGATGAATTTGCAGCAAATTAATAAAGAGCAGAATACGAATGTTTGATCAAACAACTCACACTGAAGTTCACCCACTGACTGTTGGCAAAATTGAAACCGCAAGTGGCGCAATTAAGCCACAGCTATTACGCGATGCCGTAAAACGTGCAGTAACAAACTTTTTCGCTCAAATGGACGGGCAAGAAGCAGAAGAAGTCTATGAAATGGTGTTAAGCGAAGTTGAAGCACCTCTGCTAGATATCATCATGCAACACACTCGCGGTAACCAGACTCGCGCTGCAAACATGCTAGGTATCAACCGCGGTACTTTGCGTAAAAAATTAAAAAAATATGGCATGAACTAAGAAGTAATTCTTAAGCTGTTGTATTGAAACGGGCTTTCCAGTGATGGAAAGCCCGTTTTTGTTGTCTGGTTACACTCAGTTATCACTCATTCGGCATTTCTCATAATAGCTAATCACCTCCTCCTATTCAGTCAGTCCAACGTTCAAGTCACAGCGCCGACTTAAAGCATTCATTTGCTTTAATCCAACACGAGATCTTACCCCATCAAATAAGGTTATCTTAATGAAGTTTGAAATGTACCCAGCCGAAGAGCAAAGGCCGAATAAACAGCATTAGCACTTAATTAGCCCAGTTAAGAAACGATCGTAGTTTTTTTGAAGCTCCTAACTCCCCGCTATACCCGTTTATATAAGCAGACTTGCCAAGTCATAGCCTCTCTATTTGCAGTTAAAAAACGCCTAACTGACTATAGCGACTACTATTAAAAATATAATAAGTCACACGGAAGCGCGAATATGCAAGCGAGACAAGTCAGTAATGTTGCCGATGCCATTGCCATCATTGAGGAGCGGGGGCTGTCCCATATTAAGGTCGGCCTATTCGATATAGACGGCGTGATGCGCGGCAAATATATGTCCAAGGCCAAGTTTGTCGCCTCCTTAGAGAAAGGCTTCGCCTTTTGCGATGTGGTACTGGGCTGGGATGTTAAAGATCAACTGTACGACAATGCCAAATATACCGGTTGGCACACGGGTTATCCCGATGCGCCGGTGAGGATATTACCCCATACCTGCCGCGATGTGATTGGTGAAGAGGGAATGCTGCTATTTATCGCCGAGTTTGCCGAAGAAGCAGAAGCACTCTGCCCACGAGGAACACTAAGACGGGTAATAGAGAAAGCGCAAAGCATGGGCTTTAATCCGTTTGCAGCATTGGAATATGAGTTTTTTCTGTTTAAAGAGACGCCACAATCAATCCGCGAAAAGAACTTCCGTAATCTGGAGACGATTACCCCAGATTGGTTCGGTTACTCGATGATCCGTAACTCGGTGCACGCTGATCTTTATCAGGATATTTTATCGATGTCTGAGACCATGGATTTTCCTATTGAAGGGATCCATTCTGAAACGGGTCCAGGGGTGATTGAAGCTGCGATTGCCGTTGATAGTGCGGAAGCAGCTGCCGATAAAGGCGCGCTGTTCAAAACCTTTATGAAGGTGTTGGCGCAGAGGCGGGATCTGATGGCGACCTTTATGGCCAAGTGGTCCGGGGATTATCCGGGGCAAAGCGGTCATATTCACCTATCTTTGCAACACAAAGATGGCACATCTGCTTTTTATGACCCCAGCCAAACTCACTGCATGAGCAAAATACAGCGACACTTTTTGGCCGGTCAACAGGCGTTGATGCCTGAATTCCTATGCATGATTGCCCCCACCATTAACAGTTACTCGCGGATGATCCCGGGCTTCTGGGCCCCCACGGATGCCACTTGGGGGGTGGAAAACAGAACCACGGCTCTAAGAGTTATTCCCGGCTCTGCTTCATCTCAACGGGTTGAATATCGATTGGGTGCCGCCGATGCTAACCCCTACCTTGCACTTGCAGCCGCACTTGCCAGCGGCCTTTATGGCATAGAGCACGAGTTAGAACCACAAGCACAAGTGAAAGGTAACGCTTACGAGCAGACTCACGATGCTTCACTAGCGCTGCCCGCCACCCTGTGGGATGCGGCGCAGCGATTCAAGCAGTCAACGGCTGCCAAAAGCTGCTTTGGTGAGACCTTTGTCGAGCATTACGTCATCAGTCGCGAATGGGAAGAGCGTGAGTTTAGAAAGCACGTTACCGACTGGGAGATGGAGCGTTACTTCGAGATAATTTAAACCAATAATGCTCTTTTTAATGGTGCTGGGTTTTATTGCTCAAGCCACTTATTTTAAGTTGCAGTAATAGTGAAATTGAAAGCATTGGAGTTGAGTTATTTATGCAGTTATCGTCGAAAACAGAGACGCAAAACACGGTATCGCCCATAGATGGCAGTGTGTTTGTTAGCCGTCAGCTCGCGGACGAGCATCAGGTATTGGCCTATGTAGAGCAAGCAACTGCGGCCTATAATGGTTCCAAGTACAGCTGGAAACTGACCCCGCTATCCCAGCGTAAAGTCCTATGCAAAAAGGCTATCGAGCAGTTATTGAGTCATAAAGATGACATAGCCAAAGAGCTGAGCTGGATGATGGGCCGCCCGATACGATATGGCGGCACAGAGCTTGCTGGCGTTGCCGAGCGCAGCGACTATATGATCAACGCGAGCGAACAAGCCTTAGCCGATATCAAGCTCGAAGACAAAGCTGGCTTTACCCGTTACATAAAACGTGAATCCTTAGGTGTTGTACTCGTCATCGCCCCGTGGAACTACCCTTTTTTAACCGCGATAAATGCCATTATTCCTGCTTTACTGGCGGGCAATTGCGTGATCCTCAAACACTCAGCTCAAACCCCCTTGTGTGCCGAGCGCTTATACCAAGCATTTAGAGATGCGGGGCTACCTGAAGGCGTTTTTCAATACCTGCATATGAGTCACGATAATACCGCCAAGCTTATCGCCAATGAGCAAGTCAGTTATGTCGCCTTTACAGGTTCAGTTTATGGTGGCAAGAGGGTAGAAAAAGCCGCTTGTGGTCGCTTTATTGGTGTGGGTCTGGAGCTTGGTGGCAAAGATCCCGCCTATGTGCGTGAGGATGCCGATATCGACAATGCTGTTGATACCTTAGTCGACGGTGCCTTTTTCAATTCAGGGCAATCTTGCTGCGGTATCGAGCGCATCTACCTCCACCACAGCGTTTTTGATGAATTTGTCACTAAGGCAGTGGCCTTAACCGAACAATACCAATTGGGACGGGCAGATGATCCCGCCACTACTCTCGGCCCTATGGTGCGAACATCAGCTGCAGACTTTGTCCGGCAGCAGATAGCTGATGCAATTAAGAACGGTGCCATCGCGCAGATAGACGAAACACTTTTCCCCATGAGTCAGCAAGGCACACCCTACCTTGCCCCGCAAATTCTCACCCAAGTTGATCACTCAATGAGTGTGATGACACAAGAGTCGTTTGGCCCCGTGGTCGGGATAATGAAAGTATCGACTGATGAGCAAGCGATTCGCTTAATGAACGACAGTGATTTTGGCTTAACCGCCAGTATATTCACCCAAGATATCGACCGAGGCATTGCGTTAGGCGAGCGCCTGCAGACGGGGACTTTTTTCCTCAATCGCTGTGATTACTTAGATCCCGCATTAGCCTGGACAGGGGTTAAGCAATCTGGCCGAGGTTGCACCTTATCTCAGTTAGGATTTGAGCAGCTGACTCGACCTAAATCATTTCATATTAAGCATACTTAACTCAGTGCCCGTATGGGGTCGAGGAGTCATCATGGATTTACAGGCAAGTTGGAATTTCCCCACCGCCATCACGGTAGGTGAAGGCTGCTTAGTACTGTTAGGCCAGCGCTGCAAGGCCCTTAATATGACCAAGGTGTTGTTGATCACCGATCCCGGTTTATCCGGCCTTCCTATGGTCAAAGAGGCGATTGGATCCTGCATCGCTGCGGGACTTGAAGCTGATGTATTTGCGGATATTCAGGGCAATCCAACTGGCAACAATGTTCGCGATGGCGCACTGTTTTTAAACGCTGGCGATTTTGATGGTGTGGTGGCGTTCGGTGGGGGTTCGAGTTTAGATGCCGCCAAAGCCATTGCCATGATAGCCAAGCAAACCATCACGCTATGGCAAGCGGAAGATATTGGCAGTAATTGGACCCGTGTCGATGCAAGCTTAATGCTGCCCGTGGTGGCTGTTCCTACCACTGCGGGGACAGGTTCTGAAGTGGGCCGCGCGTCAGTCATCACCGACACCGATGGGCCGCATCATATTAAACGCATTATCTTTCATCCAAATATGCTTCCTGCGAGTGTTTTGCTCGATCCGACACTCAGCTTAAGTTTGCCAGCTCATATTACCGCAGCAACCGGTTTAGACGCCTTATCCCATAATTTGGAAGCCTATTGCGCGCCTTTTTTTCACCCGATGGCAGAGGGTATCGCTATTGAGGGAATACGGTTAGTTAAGGATTACCTTCCCAGAGCGGTGGCCAATGGTGAGGACGTTGCAGCAAGAACGCAGATGCTAGTGGCCTCGACTATGGGCGCCACCAGCTTTCAACGAGGTTTAGGCGGAATGCATGCCATCGCGCATTCACTTGGTGCCCTGTATAACAAGCATCATGGATTGTTAAATGCGATTTTAATGCCCTATGTGTTGATCCGAAACCGCAGCGCTATAGAGGAGCGCATCATACGCTTGTCGAGATATCTTCAGTTAGATGATGCTAGTTTTGATGGTTTTCTATCGTGGGTGTTAACGCTTAGAGAGCAGCTTAATATTCCACACACCTTAGCTGAGATAGAGATAGATTTAGCTGATGTGGTTTTAATAGGTCAAATGGCAGCCCAAGATGCTGCGGCGGCAGGTAATCCGATCACCTTAACTGATGTCGAGTATTCATTACTGTTTAGCAATGCGGTTAACGGTCGCCTGCTATAAGGGTTTTCACACAGGAGACGTGTATGAAAATAGGTATTTTGCAATGCGATGATGTCAGCAACGCACTACAAGCTAAGCATGGAAATTACCCTCAGATGTTTACTCGCCTGTTTGAGGACTTTATTGAGGACTTTGGCACTCAATTGACGTTTGCAGTTTACCGCGTAATAGATGGCATTTACCCTAAGTCAGTGGATGAATGCGACGCCTATATCACCACAGGTAGCCGTTACGGCGTCAACGATGATGAGGCCTGGCTTCTGCAGTTACAGCACTTTATTGCCGAGCTTTATACCGTTAAGAAAAAATTTATTGGGATCTGTTTTGGTCACCAGATGATGGTTAAGGCGCTAGGAGGTAAGGTTGTCAAATCACCAAAAGGCTGGGGCGTTGGCGTGGCAACCTCAACAATTACTCAGCATAAACCTTGGATGGACAACGCCGTTGCGGCGGTATCTTTGCTGGTGAATCATCAAGACCAGGTGAGTCAACTACCTGCTGATACTGAGATCATTGCCGCCAGTGACTTCTGCCCTTTTTATATGGTCCAGATAAACAGTCACTTTTTAGGTATTCAGGGGCACCCTGAATTTAGCAAGCGTTACTCAGAAGATCTCATGAATGCGCGCCGTGACCGCATCCCCCACCAAAGAGTCGAAATAGGCATTGAGTCACTGTCGCTGCCCGTTGACGGCAAGCTGGTAACACGCTGGATAGTGAATTTTCTGCAACAACAATAATAATAAAGTCTGATTATTTACATGCTAGATCTCAGCATTAACCTTTGTCATTTTTATCGGCCTACACGCCATTTAGTGGGGAGATGTGGGATTATTTCGACCTTCAATGTATTACTCGACAATTGGGGTTCTGCACAAGAGCATCAAGCTGCACATCGTTATGAATAAAAAGAAAGGTCGTGGCGCTTCGCCCATTCTTGTAATCAAGAGCAGAGCCTAGGGGCAAAGCGCTTGCCCTCCTCTTGCTTAACTAATACAAAAGAAGTCCCTCAGCGCCCCGGCGAAATTTAAACAGAAAAATTTCCAACGAGGAAGATTGGCGTGTTCTATGTGTTTGTTTGTGTATCAAATATTGAGTTTCTATTTCAAACTCAAATGCTAGATAATGTTCTTTCCAACCTAGTGTAGGTGCGGCTGAGGCCTTCGATGGCATGGACGCCATCGTAGAGCCCACAGGGCCAATTCTGTTCCATACAGAATTTGGCATTTCCTCCGTCCTTGGAGGTCAGACGAACTTGCTGCGTGCCTCAGCAGTATCTGCACATACGCCTGCCGCAGGCAATTGGAACCACCTTTGCGAGAAGGTAACCCACTTTTGTCCAGAAGCGTGTCAGACGCTACATTGAACTTGCTGGCAGAGCATGTGCTGTGGGGCGTGCAAGCTTCTAAATCACGGATGATTTAGCAGAGCCTACATGGACGTACTTGTGGCGGCTTGCTAAGACACAGGGCGCATGCTCTGCAATTTCAATATGGCCTGATAATTTCAGACTTAAAGGCACTGGAATCCGGCCCAGAAGCTTCACTCGGCAATTGCTCCCTGCATTGCTCTACCTCCTGAATCTGACCTACACGGACGTAGGAAATGCCATTGTTGTAGGAACTATCAACGGCCATTCAGTCGCGGGATGACGGATCTGGCTCAGATGTCAGACGTAAACTAGCTCGTTTTTGTCCAAAATCGAGTTACAAACGATCAAACGTTAGCAAGTCAAAGCTCAATAGAAGAGCTAACCTCTGCCATTTATGATCAATTTTAGTGTCATCTGACCCTAACTCGGTAGCGCCAGCTTAGATTTGTCGACTGCATTGCGGCAGCTAGGAGAGTTATTGCCGCGATAATTTTTACAGCCCCAAAAAGCCCCTCGCTTACTTTCTCTCAATACCATATCGCCATCACAAACATGGCAAAGTGGTGTGGTATGGCCGCAACGGTCATTTAGGCAGACTTTAAAGCCTGCAAAACGTTGACGCGTCATCGGGCTAGCACAACGGTCACAGCCCTCTTCTTTATGGTCGCATAGGGGAAAATGAGAGCAGGAGTAAAACGAGGTAAACTTACCCGTCCTTGGCTTTAGCGTCCCCGTCGTACAACGAACGCATTTGATCTCTTCAAACAACTTTTGTACCAGTGAAGTATTGAACTCTTGCTGCTCTATTGCATAGCTGTCCTGAATAAGCTCAACCACAAACGGACTCACATCAGTCATATCGGCCGCTATATAGACACGATGCTTGGCACGGGTTAGCGCCACATAAAACAGTCGACGCTCCTCAGCATACTCAAAGTCTTCTGCCTGAGGCAAAAAGGCCTCTAACAAGGGCGGCGTTACCTTTTTTGATGGAAAACCATGCTTACCGGTTTTCATGCCTGTGATCACCACGTATTCAGCCTCTTTGCCTTTTGATGCATGAAAAGACTGACACTCAATGGTTAGGCTTGGGTATTTCAGCTTAAGTTGTCTTAAGCCATTGCTATCAGGCAGATGGAACCAAAAACGGCCGAGTAAGTAAACCGTCGGCTTAATCTTAGGTTTAGATTTAACGCCATCTGCGCCTTGCCCTACTCTGACTGTAATCGCATTCAATGCTTGCTCGAGTGCATTAGCGCTGGATTCCTCTATTGTCGCCGCTTGATTTTCTCCACGCTGTATCAATGAAATGGCAGGCTGAGTAACAGTAACATTGGAGCGAATATCCTTTTTAAGCTGCAGTGGGTTCTTGCTGACAAACTGGCTGGCAACAGCACCGATGCTGCTATTAAATCTAAAGGTGCGATCGAGGTAAGTCTTGGCTGTTGCACCAAAATATTCAGTGAACTTGGTGGTTAAGCTAACATCTGCGCCACTAAAGCGATAAATAGCCTGCCAGTCATCACCCACACAAAACAGTGACGCTTTGGTTTTAGAGCTTGCTGAACATGAGTCCCTCAATGCCCGCACCAAACGCGCTCTTGGCTCTGAAATATCTTGAAATTCATCAACCATAATATAGCGCCAAGGGCTAATAAAGTGACCATTTTGAATGTAGCTTAGGGCTTTGCCAATCATGTCCTCAAAGTCGATAACGCCCGCAGTCGACAAATGTTGTTGATAGCGGCTCAATATTGGCGCTAACAGTTCGAATGCCTTGCGCACCTGCTTGGGATCTGCGGCATTTTCAAATACGGCATCAAGCCCTTTATCATCAACACAAGCGGCTTTATACAGTCCGATTAGCTGACTGAAGAGCTTTGCCAACTCAGTCACCCGTCCTAACTCATGTAATGTTTCAAGTATGGCTTCATCGGGTAGTGGCGAGTATTGAACATTAAAGGCAGATAGAGCCTGCTTAAGCTCAGCGATTAAACAACCTTTTTGATGCTGATGATAGAACAGCTCAACACAAGTGCTATCGCGTTGTTGGTGTAACTGGCGCTTCCACGCCATTGACTCAAGATAGGCTCTATTATCGATGAAAGGCGCTGTATTGCCAGCCGCATCAACGCCATAATACTCGATATAAATACCGTACTCTGGTAGATAAAAATCAGGTTGATACTGACGAAAATCAATACTACTGACATCGTGCTCATACTTAGCTTCGTATTGGTATTCGATACCATTGCTAAACAGCCAGTTAGCGATATACAACTCACCAAAGCTCTTTACTCGTTCACCTTTGAGTGTACGGATATCATTGTCAGTTAAGTATGCAAAATACTCACCCTCTGACTCAAACTCGAACGGGCTTCTCTCAACATAGTAGTATTGACTGAAGTACTCAAACAGCGACTTTCTGTAGCCCACATCCTCAATCAAATGCTCTAGCGTCTGTTGTACCCACTTATCTTTGGCTTTTTCATCATCAACCCAAGGCGACAAGCTCGGCTGCGCTGCTTCAACTTCAGCGATGACTCTTAACCCTAGGCTGTGGAAAGTACTGGCTTTGATATCATCAGTGCCAAGCTTTTCTTTGATCCGTGCATCCATCTCATCAGCAGCTTTTCGACCATAAGCCAGCAGCAGAATATCACTCGCCTGGGCTTTGCCACTCTCGACTAAATAGCCAGCACGCCCCACCATGACACTGGTTTTGCCGGTTCCCGCCCCCGCTAACAGCAAGTTGTTATCATCATCAATAACACAAGCCAGCCGCTGCTTATCCGTTAGCGGGTTAGTTTCAACATGTTCAAAAAAATCAGCATATTTTAGCAACTGAGATTGAACATAGCCTTCACGCAATTGCTTTATCGTCGCTTTATCCCAGCGATAAAACTGCTGTAACTTATCTAGCGCGAGCTTAGTCTGTGTTGATAACTCAACCGACTCATATAAGGGATCGCACGAGGGATCGCACGAGGGATCGCGCAAAGGCTTACACAAGGATCGGCACCAAGGAAACCAGCGCTTATATTCTCGCGCTATTCGTAACTGCATCTTGTCTAGTAACGATGCACGTAGATAGTTATTTGCTAGGGTGTTTTCAATACGTGCTATTAACCTGCATAACTGCTCCTCATGAGCTTGAGCCCACAGCACTTCAACGTGTTGTTTAAATTTTGATCTGGCCAAGTAACTGAGAAAGGCAACCTGTTGCGGCTTGCCATCAACTTGAAAATTGAGCAAAGTGCCAAAAAAGCTCAAAGAGAAAATAGGTGGTGACGATAGCCGCTGCCAAGATATGCGTACTTCATCAACCGCTGTTTGAGGTTTACGGTAGAGCCCTAAAAACTGGCCTTTAGTACAGCTAAACTCAATACCCTCAGCGGATAACTTAACCGCATTAGGCTTTCCTAAATACAGTTGGCCAAACCAACTATGGCTGATACTTTTTTCGATGTCTTGTGGTAACAATTAACAACCTACGACTAAATGGCTTTACGCGTTAAATAACAGAGAGTGGCCGTCACTATATCCCAGTTTTGAGCTGCTAATAATTATCTTTATAAGTTACTTAACGTAAGGAACGTAAGCCCCACCAGCTTTGACCTTTCTCTTTGAGTTGATTTAAAGAGAGCGCACCAATGGCAATAATCCCAGAACCTAGCATGAGTCAGGATTATTCAACTAACCTTAAGCTAACCAGAATTTACTCAAGTGAAGCCTCTATGCTGGTAGTAACAGCGTGAACAATGAACATCCCAAGCAACCCTTGGGTATTTTCCCTAGCTCATGGAGTGAATTGAGGGCAGGAAGAGTGCCAGGCCATATTCCCATTTGGGTGGGTATTTTGTCTGAGTTGACCGAATTTGGCATTTTTTTTGTGGCTTATTTTATTGCCAAATATAACTACCCAGAAGCTTTCTCACTTGGCCCCAAAAGTGTTAGCACCTTCGCCGGCGTGCTCAACACGCTTATATTGCTGACCAGCAGCTACTTTATGGCAAAAGCCATGATCAATATTCGTGTTGATAATCGACTCAAGTCGGAGCGTTACCTTTGGCTGACGTTTGGCTGTGGTTGCTGGTATTTAGTGGTAAAAACGGCCGAGTTTTATTGGAATCACCAGCAGGGTTTTAGCACCAATACCAGTGAGTTTTTTACTATCTATTACTACATGACATTTAATCACTTTCTGCATGTGGGCTGGGCCGCTTGCGCAATATTGTGGGTAATTTTCCGCTTACGTAAAGGCGCCTACTCAGCAAAGCAGCACTCAGGGTTAGAAGCATTAGCCATGTATTGGCATATGATTGATCTTATGTGGATCCTTATTTTCCCCTTGCTGTACGTGTTGAGGTAAGGCCTGATGAAGTCACTTGGCAAAATTGAATTTTATTGGGGAGCATTGATTGCTATCACCCTGTTCAATACATTTTTGGGGGAACAGTTCGAGTCCTCTGCACTGGTCAGTGTTTTAGTGGCACTCACCGTAATGTATAAAGGCTTAATGGTTATCGACCATTTTATGGAACTGCGCCACGCCCATAAATACCTGCGTTTAATGATGCGTTTCTACCTTATTTTTTTCCCCTCACTCATTATACTGACCGCCTTTTTTTGACGATAAACAGCTCAAGTTAAGTTAATACCAATTCCACTAAAGATGTGATCAATTCAGAGCTCTCTCAGGGCTTTCAATTCAAGGCGCATTGTGGAAGAAATGGTTATTCCCTTTTAAGACAATGTAACGCAGCAGTGAAAGTCCTGAGAAGCTCACTGCGTGCGGGTTTAAAATCCCTTAATACAGCGCATGTGGCTTTTGATATAGAATAACTATTAACTACAACCCACGTGCTTGTCTAAAGTGATTTAAATTCCCGCTGAACGAGCAACTATTTAATGGAATTGGTATAACTGCTTTTATGGCCAAACATCTGATAAATGCTATATTTATACTGCGTTACTTTTCAAGTTACGCCGAATATTAGGGAGCAATATGACCTCTTCAACGACCTCTGCGATTGCCATTAAGGGTGATATTTTTTATCAGCCACAAGATAATGAAGTACAACTGTTTGAGTATGCATTCTCCCATCAGTTACCCTTATTAATTAAAGGCCCTACAGGGTGCGGTAAAACGCGCTTCGTCGCGCATATGGCCGAAAAGCTCGCGAGGCCCTTATACACAGTGGCATGCCATGATGATTTAACCGCTGCGGATCTCGTTGGGCGTCACTTGATTGGTCCTAACGGCACCTATTGGCAGGATGGGCCATTAACCAGAGCCGTGCGGGAAGGGGGGATCTGCTATCTCGATGAAATCGTCGAAGCGCGGAAAGATACGACCGTCGTCCTCCACCCTCTTGCTGATGATCGACGCATACTCCCCATAGAGCGAACGGGAGAGGAGCTTGCCGCTGCTGAAGGCTTTATGTTGGTGGTGTCCTATAACCCGGGTTATCAAAATATTCTCAAAGGCATGAAGGCGAGCACTCGACAGCGCTTTGTCGCATTGCGGCTTAATTATCCCGACCCTCTGCTTGAGAGCCAAATTCTGCTCGCTGAAAGCAAAATAGAGCAAGACTTGGCAGTCAAATTAATTGAACTGGCCGGTTCACTGCGTAGACTAGACTGTGACTTGGATGAAGTGGTGTCTACCCGCTTGTTGATTTATGCGGCGCGAATGATCTCCAGTGGCATGGCGCCACTTGCCGTGTGCCGCTGCTGTCTTGCTGAGCCCCTATCCGATGATATCACTACCGTTGAAGCCTTAATGGACGTCGCTCGCTTATACTTTGACTATTGAGGGCGGCGGGAGCTGACGAAAATGGAGTTGGACAATGAGGCAGCACTCGCTCTAGCGAACACGAATACCCCATTGAGCAAACCTCACTTACCGGGTGATTTGGCGATGTGGTTTTTTATCTTGGCTGAACTAACGGTATTTGCGATTTTCTTTATTGGCTTTGCGATCACTCGCCAACTGTATCCCGATATGTTCCAACAGGGCCAAAGTTACCTCCATCCTGCTGCAGGTGGGATCAACACCTTCGCCTTGATCTCGAGTAGCTGTTTCGTCGCCCTAAGCTTAAATGCCATAAGACAATCACGACATACCTACGCAGCGATACTGTTAGCTGCAGCGCTATTAATGGCAAGCGTCTATTTGGCAGTCAAGACATGGGAGTATAACCAGCTACTGGATCTTGGATATGGTCTCTCTAGTAATACCTATTTCACCTTGTACTTTTTTATCACCGGCTTTCATTTCCTGCATGTCATCCTTGGGATGATTATTTTGGGGTTTATGGCGTTCAGAACTATCAATGGCGCTTATCAAGGAGGCAATCTGTCTGGGTTCGAGTCTGGCGCTTGCTATTGGCATATGGTGGATCTGGTATGGATCATACTCTTCCCACTACTTTACGTTATCGACTAGCTAGACTCAGATCGTAGGAGGGTTAGTAATATGCTTAATCATCACGCTGTTATTCTACGGGTTTATCTTTATCTTATTTTGCTGACCATAGCGTCTGCATACATGGGAAGTATCGATGACATTTGGTCATCAGAGTGGCAGGGGCTGGCCCTAACGGGGATCCTTGCCTTAACCGTGATAAAGGGATGGCAGATTGTTGATGTATATATGGAATTGAAACAAGCCCCTGCATTGTGGCGCAATCTATTGCGGGGTTACATTGTATTACTGCCCTTGATTATTGGTTTCATTTATCTTGTTTTCTAACTAGCTCTCTACTGCAATATAAATTCAAATAATACTCTTACACACCCTATTACACTCTCTATAGCACTCTTTATAGCACTTTCAATAACACACTCTAGACTTGCTTGTAGCCCATTTTATTCCCCGCCCATGCGCGGACTAACATCCATACGGCAGTAAGAATAAAAGCGGTATGGATAGAGATAAAATAGGTAATAACAAATACCCAAGTCATCCCAGAGTTGAAGCCGCCTAAATATAGCATTAGCCCGCTGACCAATATTAGTGCCGCTGCAGCGGCCAAGTTCAGCTTAATGGCAAAATTTAGATGATAAGCAGCAAAAGATTCAGCGGTAAATTTATTGATTTTAGTCAGTAATACCAGAAATGAGACCGCAGGTAAAAAGGTTAGATTCAGTAAGGACCACAGGGCAATTATGGATGCCTGTTCTATTTGCTTTCTATCATATTTTCTTACGTTCATGGTTATATACCTGTCTGCAAAATCGGTTATCGGGGCAAATAGATGACCATCACTAAACAAAATAGCGCGATGAAAACAAAGGCCCATAAAAACAGCTTGGTCTTATATAATCTGCTACTCGGGTGGGCGGCAGGTAAAGCCATACCACAGTGTTGGCAAACTTGACCTACAGCAGGGCTATCTAGCCCATTTTGCTCAACCTCATTTTCAGTCTGACAATACAAACAGGGTACTTTTTCAATCATCCCTCCTCCTGTTGTTGTTGTAGATAGTAAATAGCATTTAACACGATGAATGGGTTAGCTGATGGTAAAGCTGCGGCAACTTTGACGGTAGCTGACAGGGATTAACAATCACACTGAAGCCGTTACTGCCGAAAATATAGGGTAGATATTGGTCAGCTTTTTGATCTATGGTGATGCAAAATGGCACGAGTCCGAGGCGCCTTGCGGCAATAATGGCTTGGCGGGTATCTTCAATGCCATATCTGCCGTCGTAATTATCGATATCGTTGGGTTTACCATCGGTCAAAATCAGTAATAGTTTTCGATGCTGAGTCTGTTCGGCTAAAATTCGGCTAGCTTGGCGAATCGCCGCGCCCATACGAGTGTAAAACCCCGGACGTAAACTGAGTATGCGCCCACGAATATGGTCATCATAAGCTTCGGCAAAATTCTTCAATAGTGTAAAGCGAACATGATGGCGTTTTACCGATGAGAAACCATAAATCGCAAAAGGGTCCCCCACTGCCGCTAATGCCTCACTGAATAGCAGCATGCTGTCCTTGATGACATCGATGACCCGGTGCTCATTATTGATATAGGCATCTGTGGACATCGAAAGATCTGCTAATAAAAGAGTACTGATATCGCGTTGGCTGCTCTGAAACCTAAGGTAGAGACCAGTATCGCGCGCCAGCGATGTTTTACTTTCAATATGGAAGTCCAGCCAAGCGCTTAAATCAATCTCGTCGCCTGTAGACTGAGATTTTTGCCAATTTTTAATACTTTGTAACTGCTGAAATTGTTGACGGACTTTGTTTGCAGCTGACGCTAATGATGCCGGCAGGGCCAGTGGCTGGCTGTCTTTAGGTAGCATAGGTTGCAACAAGCAGTGCGCGGGGATTAATTGATTAGATCTGAAATCCCACTCTGGCAAGGTGATGCCTTTTCCCAGTGGCAAGTCATCCTCAATGGCAGCGGGCAGATCAAGATCAAGCTTCAGTTTGGCTGTTTTCTGCCGTGAGCCTTTTGCCACAGTAATAATATCAAGATCCTCGGCGACTCTTTGAGCGTCTTCATCTTCAGTGTCGTCTTCGGCACGGTTCACTCGCGAAAACTCACTCCAAGAAAACAGGTTCTCTAATCGAAACACCATCAAGCTATCTTTGCTGTCCTCCTCTTCAACTCGCTCAGACTTTTTCCTTGCTTGTAGGCTCTCTTGCGGTGTCATCAACGATGACGTTTGCTCCTCTTCACAATCAATATCTGCCGCGTTAAATGGGTTAGCCTTAATATTTTCATTGGGATACAGCCACAGATAAATCGCTTGAGGAGCATAGTTAGCCACAGGGAAATCAATGGGAGTTTCAGGATGAAGAATCGCCTGTATGACAGCATGTTCGAGCAGTTGTAAGGACTTAGGTAATGACGCTAATGGCGTGCGTAGCTTGAGCGTCGCAGCGGCAAGTCGTGCATAGCGCGGCCTCAATGTCGGGAAAGTAGCTAATACTGCCGTCACTGCCGCCTGATTGTCTCTAGCCCAGTGCGTAAAATGAGTTGGGCTATAAGCAGCAAGCGCCACCAGCCACAGGTAAAGTTCTCTATTAAGTTGCTGCGTATCAAAAATGGCAATCGATTGCGGTAGCCTTAGGCTGGTTTCATCCTGCCAGGCAAGGCTGATTTGCTGATTAGCACCCGAAATTTTATCCAGCAGTTTTCTGCGAGCATAATAGTCACGAGGTACAGCGGCTTCGACACGTTTTGTCGGCGCGCCACCTAATGCTCGAAAGACCAACCCGGCAGATTTTTTTATATCATCAAACTCAACTCGGGCATGATCAAACTCTGTGTGGCTCTTTTGCACAATATACTTGTGCCAGATACTACCAACCCATTCTTCCATAAGAGGTTAAATTATCTCCCTTGTGCCGTAGATTGAGCTGAAGCTGACACCAATCAATGGGGTCAGCTTCATTTTCATCTCCATTTACAGAGCATCAATTAGATACGCTTTCACTCAACTTATTCCCATCATTTTACGGCTTTCCTATCAACCAAGAAGTTACACAAATAGGTGATCAGTCCGATTAAGAATACCACCCCCGCGGCTTCTCTTGCCCAGTAGAAAATAGAGAGTTTATCTTGGGTGGCCATAAAGTTAAGTGCCTCACCGTTTTCCGGAATACGCTGTAACCAGACTTGCAAAATTCCGGCTCCCGTTAAAAACAGAGTGATAAAGACCATCGCGACTGTCATCAGCCAGAATCCCCACATCTCAATCACCTGCGCCTTATTACTCGACGCCTCGCCAACACCTCGTAGTTTGGGCATAGCGTAGGAAATGATAGTGAGCACAATCATGGCATAAGCCCCATAGAAGGCCATGTGCCCATGGGCGGCGGTGATTTGTGTACCGTGGGTATAAAAGTTAACAGGTGCCAAGGTATGTAAGAAACCCCAAACGCCCGCGCCTAAAAATGCCATTACCGCGGTGCCCAATGCCCAAAGCGTAGCTGCCTTATTAGGATGTTCACGGCGACGATTATTGACCATATTGAATGCATACAGCACCATAGCAAAGAAAGGTAACGGTTCAATGGCTGAGAATACCGAGCCTATCCACTGCCAGTATCCCGGAGTCGCTAACCAGAAAAAGTGATGCCCAGTCCCCAGCAGACCAGAGATCAGCGCCATCGCAATGATCACGTAGAGCCACTTTTCAATGATCTCTCTGTCAACTCCAGTAATTTTAATCAAAATAAAGGCCAAGATGGCACCCATAATCAATTCCCACACACCTTCAACCCACAGGTGAACCACAAACCACCAAAAGAGTTTATCCAAGGCAATATTGGCAGGGTTATAGAATGAGAATAGGAAGAATACCGCGAGACCAATGAGGCCAGTTATCAGCACCATATTGATGACGGTCTTTCGGCCTCGAAGTATTGTCATACCAATGTTAAACAGGAAGCCAAGACAGACAATAACAATGCCGATTTTAGTGATGGTCGGTTGCTCTAAGAACTCGCGCCCCATGGTGGGGAAGTATTCATTACCGGTGATATGGGCAAGGGTTGAGTATGGCACCAATAGGTAACCTAGTATGGTTAACGTGCCGGCTACCGCGAATATCCAAAACAGCACTATGGCTAACTTGGGGCTGTATAACTCGGTTTCAGACTCTTCTGGTACGAGGAAATAAGCCGCCCCCATAAAGCCAAATAACAACCAAATAATGAGCAAATTAGTGTGCACCATACGGGCCACATTGAAAGGGATGGCATCAGCGAGAAAGTCGCCGACGACGTATTGAAGACCCATGATGAGGCCAAACAAAATCTGGCCAGCAAATAAGATCAAAGCAAAAACAAAGTAAGGTGTTGCCACTGATTGTGATTGAAATTTTAATGTATTCATTGCTTACCCCTCAATATTCGGTGGCCAACTGTTAACATCCATTTCAGCGGTGAACTTTAAAAACTCCGCCAAATCATCAACTTGTTGCTCAGTCAAATTAAATTGAGGCATCTGACGCCGTCCTGGCACACCAAGAGGTTGAATCTTCATCCAGCCCTGCATGAAGCCTTTAAATGCATCGAGATCACCGCCGCCACGACGAAAATAAACATTACCCAGCTCTGGAGCATAATAGGCGCCCTCTCCGATGAGCGTATGGCAACCGATACAATTATTGTCTTCCCATACCGTTTTACCTCTTGCGACTGACTCAGTTAGGTTTTCACGATGGTCGTATTTGGGCATTTCTCTAGTGGTATGCAGGGTGAGTGCGGCAAACAACAGTAGGAAAAAAACACTACCGCCATAATAGATATTTCGAGCCATACCTTTCGTAAAAGTGTCTGACATATTGCTACCCTTTATTCTGGTGACTTTAATTTTTTTGATTAAAGATTTCCTCAGTATAGGACAGCAGGGTTTATTTGCAGGGTTTCAACGATAGAGCCCAGCTAAGCTTTTGTTGTCAGCAAGGATCAAGGCTGGTCGCCTGACGGTGAATAGTTGGAGTGTAAAATTAAAGGATCTTGCCTATGTTGGTTATATATTTGCCATTAGAACAGCCGAGGACTCCATCTTAGATAGCCCTCGGCCCAACGGCTTACTCATAATAGAAAATGCTGAGCAACCCGGGTTAAACCAGGGGCTCAACGATGGTGATGCGCTTTTATTTTAGCCCTTTGCCTTTTTGGCAGCACGCTTAACAGTGAAGCGATATCGTTTTTGCATTAGGTTCTCTGCAACCCAATAAAGCCCCGATAAAGACAGTAGTAGCGTTAACACACCAAATAGCCAGCTGAACGGATTGTTAAAGCTGCCTTGATTAAGGTAATCCATAAAATGCAGTTTAAACATAAAATCTGCGATATCAGTTTGGTCATTTTTATGACCAACCAGCTCGCCATTAACCGCATTGATATAGACTCGGGTCGACAGGTCATCTTGCATATTCACCAGCCACAAAGGGTTGCACTGCTTAGGCCAATCATTATGGGGGGCTGCCACCTGCTCAATACTGCTAATGCTGCCGGGTCCCATGTAACTATCGCTAGCTAATTGCATCGCCAGCGGCTTATCAATATTTATGGTTTTACCTGAGTATGCGTCGATTAAACCCTGCTGCTGGCATTGGTGGCCATAGCGCTGCACTTTGGCATCGAGTCGATAAACAGGCTGCCCTGCTAGAGCGACTAAGCTAACTGATTCAGTCTCAGGCCGAGTAGTGAGCAATGGGGCTATTTCGAGTAGCCGCTGAGATTCAAATTTATGTCGATTTTGCTCTGTGTGATGGCTGTGGTTGTACGCCATACCTTTAAGCTCATCATGGGGGATGAGATTGAAATAAACCCCGCTAATGAGCCATAACAGTAACTGAACGCTAACCAAGGCGCCTATCCAATAATGACCCACTTTGATCCAGCGTTTCATACGCTTACTAAGCTGGTTTGAGGCTCTGATTTTTCCGCTAGCCTGCCGTTTTTTAATTGTCATTACAGGTACCTCCGTCGACGTTGCCAAGTGAGCAGTAGCCCGGCGATAACTGAAATAATGGCAATGATAGCCGTGATCAATAGCAGCTTGTTGTCAATGGATTCTCCATCGTCATAATCCATGATATGCCACTTCCAAAATAGATCGAACAAGCGCCAGTAGTCATGCCTACGAGTAACCAG
This sequence comes from Shewanella abyssi, assembly GCF_023284025.1. Taxonomy (GTDB): domain Bacteria; phylum Pseudomonadota; class Gammaproteobacteria; order Enterobacterales; family Shewanellaceae; genus Shewanella; species Shewanella abyssi. The sequence goes on from NZ_JAKIKR010000021.1 coordinate 49,695, forward strand.
CTCCCCAGTAGTGGCAGACAAGTACAGGGTCGTGGCAGCGCTGTCATCAAAGTCCATTTTCCACACCGGTAGATGACGCGCGGCCAATTCTGCAGGCCCGTCCTCTCGCAGCAGTACGACCTTGATGAGTTTTGCTTCTAGTGGAATTGATTGTTGATGCTGAAAGCCTTTGGTTATTTCTCTCGCTTGCGGCTCTGTTATTTCCGCTGACAATTGGCCTGAATTAGCATTAAGTAAAAATACTTTCCCCTTTAGTTTTATGCGGTAGTAATGATGGCTAGCCAATAGCTTCAAACTGATGTCATCTGCATCTGGATAGCGCTGATACACGGCTGATATCGGGTAATTAATTTGGTTTGTGTCTATATAGGCAACACTCTGCTTGTCAATATGGTCACTCCGTATAAAACCAATATCCATTAGTACAAAGTAGCTGCCGGTAACCGACCAGATCACGATAGGCACGGCAAGTGCCAACATCAGCCATCTATGTAGGAAGTGCGCGGATAATACTCGCTTAATTTTTTTTATTAGGCTCAAAATAATTACTGACCTTTTGTTATTGTTATTGTTATGAGTAAATCTATTGCTGACCTTTTGTGCGACCCTATATTTAATCCTATGTTTAACCCTGGCTACCTAGGCTTTAGGCAAGTATCGAGCTTGCGCTTTAAAACCCATTTCAGTGCTAAATAATAGCGACGCCCGATTAAGTCCTAGGTCTTAGTATTGGTGTTGCCGTCAGTGTAACTCTGATGATACGGCGCTTGTCGGTCGAATACGTTATCAACTCCAGCGGTTAAAGCAATATTATTATCGACTTCATAGCGAACATGGACATTATGCGTAAGTCACTGCATACCTCTAAAGTGAGGTTTTTGACCCAAAAGTGTGATTACCCGAGCATTTTACTCAAGTAATGTTTGCGACAAACAAAAGATGCAAATAATATGTATGTTATATTATTTGCAGTTTTTGGAGTGCCATCATGTCTCAATCAAAAGAAGTGTTACTGAATACTCGCGTCGGAGAATTGGTCGCTAGTGACTTCCGTACAGCCCATATTTTTAGTCAGTTTGGTATCGATTTTTGTTGCGGTGGTGGGATCTCTTTAGAACGCGCGATTACACGCTTTGATGCAGATGAAGACCAACTTATCAATGCCCTGCTAGCGTTAGACGAAAACGCAGAAAAGGGCCAAGGGCTTGCGGAGTTACCACTGCCCGATCTGCTTAACTATATTGAAGCAACGCATCACACCTATGTGCGAGAAAAGACACCTCTGCTAATTGAATACAGTCAAAAAATGGTCCGTGCACATGGCGAGAATCATAGCGAGATAAAGCCGTTAGCAGGCTGGATTAATGCGCTTGTCAATGACTTGATGCCACATCTAATGAAAGAGGAGCAGATCCTGTTTCCGGCCATTCTAGGGCTACATAACCAAGTGCAAACCCAAACTTGTTTTGGCCATATCAGTAACCCAATTAATGCCATGTTGCATGAGCATGATGAAGCGTTGCAGATTATGGCAAAGATCAGTGAGCTGACTAATGGCTTTCAGCCACCGGAGCATGCGTGTACCACATGGCGAGTTTGTTATGCCACACTTACTGAATTTCAAGCAGATCTAAAGCAGCACATCTATATTGAGAACAACGTGTTGTTCCCCCAAGCTGTTGCGCTAACCGCATAAAAAGGAAAGGCTCACTTAGGTGAGCCTTTTTATTAAATTGCAGTTTGTTGTAGCGGAGACCAGTTCATTGATGCTTGCTTTTGCTGAATAAGTTGCTCAATCAGCTCTCTTATTTTTGGTTCAGCATCAATAAATTTACTCATGTTTGCACCACCATTGCGAGCATCATAAATAGCTTCAGCGTCTAAACGACCATCACGAAGAGCTAAAGAAGTTGCTCTAGCTGAAAAATGGATTGGATTTGAAAATGAGGAACTTGCATTTTTGCTCGCGCTATAGTCGCCGAGCCAAATCCTGGGTTGAGCCACACCGCCTGACAACCTGCACGCCTTGCGCCATCAACATCGCTACTCGCGCTGTCGCCAACATGAAGCAGACTTGCCAGTGGAATACCTAACCTCTGTGCAGCCTGAACAAACATCTCTTTGGCCGGTTTTTGCTTTACTCCTTGGCCAGGATGTAGCACAAATTCAAATATTCCGTCGAGTCCAATACGCAGGTGATCAACATTGCCATTGGTGATCCCGACTAAGCGATAGCGCCGTTTTAATGCTTGCAGTAACTCCAGCACCTCTTTCGATACTGCAAACTGACTTCGATATAAAATAAACTGCTCAAGCACCGCCTTGGCGCCCTCTTTAGCAACTGCAACATCATAACCTAGCATCAGTAAGCCACGCTCCAACATCACCACACGCGCCAAGCTAGTGTCATGGCGAAGCTCAGGTGCATGCTGAAGCAAATCAAACTTCAATCTATGCCAATCGCGCAACTGCCACTGTGTAGATTTCGGGTAATGTTGCTGTAAAAACTGCTGCGAGGCAGCTTCAGCTTTTTGAATGATAGGGCGATTGTCATACAGCGTATCATCTAAATCAAAGCTAATAGCGCTAAAGCTTTGCGGCCTGATAAACACCTTCATGATTTATTGCCTCGCTTCTTTGCTCTTGGATGCGCACCATCGTATACCTTGGCCAGATGTTGAAAATCCAGACTGGTATAAATCTGGGTGGTTGATAAATTCGCATGACCAAGCAGCTCCTGCACCGCACGTAAGTCAGCACTAGACTCCAGCATATGCGTTGCAAATGAGTGACGTAGTTTATGTGGGTGCACTTTCACATTGAGCGCTTGCTCCTGGCCCCACTTAGTTAGCCTTGCCTGAATACTACGGTGGGCTAAGCGCCGGCCTTTGGCCGTTACAAATAGCGCGTCATCTTCACATGCTATGTCATGCCGAATATCAAGCCACTGCGTTATAGCAGCCAGTGCCAACTTACCGATTGGCACTATTCGCTCTTTACTGCCCTTACCGAGCACTTTAACTTGCGCTTGGGAAAATTTAATATCAGTCACATTGAGCGCTGCCAATTCCGCCAGTCGTAAACCCGAGGAGTAAAACAGCTCCATTATCGCCTTGTCTCGATAGCTTAATGGATCGTTAGCATCGATTTCCAGCAGATGGCTAACCGAATCAACATCCATATTTTTGGGTAAGGGTTTGGCTTGTTTGGGTGCGCTAAGATTCAGTGCGGGGTTAACTGAGATCTGTTGCTCTCTTAGCAGGAAGTCGAAGAATTGTTTAATCGATGACAACGTAAGGGACAATGAGCGCGGGCTTAATCCCTGACGATGTAGCTTGGCCAGCATGGCTTGCAATGACTCATGTTGTAACGCTAGCCAGCTATCGTCTTCGGCAAACAGGGCTTCAACCCGCTTTAGTTCAAACAGGTAATTTCTTACTGTGTAGGCTGAGACTTGTCGCTCAGTTTTAAGGTAACGCTCAAAATCGATAAGCCAAGGTGACGTGCTTGACGATCTATTGTCAGCCATAAAGCCTCGCGGTTAAATTTTCGGCAACTGATAATCCAGTAACTGCTTAAGTTGAGAGAGTAACAGATGATCCATCTCTGGATGAAAGTGCATAGGGTCAGTGCTTGCGATAGCAAATATCACCTGTCCACACTCCTTCGATAACCGAGATAACGCCACTGAACCGACCTCAGAACCAAACAAACGTTTCGATTCTTCTATGGTTAAGCGGCCAAAATAATAACCTGAATCTAAGCGTTTTCGCCAAATATGCGACAGTTCACTATCGATGTCATGTACGGTTATTAGTCGAACGTGGCTAAACTGAAACTGCTCTTTTAAGCCGCTTGATAATACTTGACGCAACTCGCCCATATCTTCACATTTTAGCATCTGCATCGACAATGCACTGTTAAACATGTAGATCTGTTCGTTTCGTGACGCCATTGATAGCAAGGCTGTTATCTCCTCTTCAAGCTGCGAAACTCGTTGGCGTAATGACTCCTGCTGACGCTCAACCAAGGATACGGCCCCACGCTCAGCATGTGGAATACGCATCGCCAGCAATAACTCAGGGTAGCGACTAAAAAAATCGGGGTTATCCAGCAGATACTCTCGGATCAAGATCTCGTCAAACGGTGGTTGCTTCATGGTATTTTCTGTCATTGAGGAATTTGTCCATCATAAACGTGCTCTGCCGGTCCAGTCATCCACAACGGCTTACCTTCGCCATCCCAGTTGATCATTAATGTGCCACCGGGCAGATCAACCCGTACATTTCGTTCGAGCTTACCTTGCAAAACACCGACAACTACCGCAGCGCAAGCGCCAGTGCCACAGGCTAATGTTTCGGCCGCGCCGCGTTCATACACCCGCAGTTTGATATAGCCCGCGTTGACCACTTCCATAAAGCCAACGTTTACTCCTTTAGGAAAACGTTCATGCTGGGTCAGTTCAGTGCCAATAGCATCGACATCGGTATTAGCCACATCGTCAACCTCAATGACACAGTGTGGATTGCCCATAGAGACAGCGCCACATAGGTAAGTTCCGCTGGACGCCATCAATAAGTAAGTCTTTTCCACTTTCTTAGCATTAAAAGGAATTTTAGCCGGTTCAAGTACTGGCACACCCATATTAACCGTGACTTTACCGTCGCGTTCCAGTCTCAGGGTGATCTTACCTGACGAGGTACTCACTCGAATCTTATGCTTATGCGTTAAGCCTTTATTGCTAACAAATCGAGCAAAACAACGGGCGCCATTACCGCATTGCTCCACTTCACTGCCATCGGCATTAAAGATCCGATAATGAAAATCAAGATCGGGATCGTACGGTGGTTCCACCAACAACAATTGATCGAAGCCGATGCCAAAATTTCGGTCTGCTAGACGCTTGATCTGATCCGGTGAGAAGAACACATTTTGTGTGATCCCATCAACAACCATAAAGTCATTGCCTAAACCGTGCATCTTCGTGAATTGAATCAAGATGGACTTCCTTAAAGGTAACCGTAGCGGATAATATTTATCATGCTACATTCTAGTTATTGAGTTTACGGCAGTAATTGCTCACCTTGCCACAATTGTGCAAGCTTTTCTCTTTCGCGGATCACGTAAGCATTATCACCATCAACCATCAACTCTGCCGCTCGAGGGCGCGAATTGTAGTTAGACGCCATGGTAAAACCATACGCGCCAGATGAACGAATCGCTAAGTAATCACCCGCTTGCACGTTTAGCTGGCGATCCTTACCTAAGAAATCACCAGTTTCACACACAGGTCCAACGACGTCATAGCTTTGAGTTTCGCCGCCACGATCGATCGCCGGAATAATTTTTTGCCATGCACTGTAAAGCGCAGGTCTGATCAAATCGTTCATCGCGCCATCGACTAAGGCAAAGCGCTTCTCGCTGTTTTCTTTGAGGTATAGCACTTGCGTGACAAAAATACCTGCGTTGGCCGCAATCGCTCTACCAGGTTCAAAGATAAGTTTAAGATTTCGCCCACCTAAACGTTCTAACAATGCCGCGGCATAGGCGTCAGGTTGTGGTGGTATCTCATCATCATAAGTGACACCAAGACCGCCACCCACATCAAAATGCTTAATCTCGATGCCTAGCACCGCTAAACGATCGATTAAGGCCAACATACGATCCATTGCGTCTAAAAACGGCTTAATCTCAGTAAGCTGAGAACCGATATGGCAATCTACACCTTTAATTTCTAACCCTGGAAGCGCCTTAGCACGTAGGAAAATGGTTTCAGCTTCTTCCATCGCAATACCAAACTTATTCTCTTTAAGCCCAGTTGAGATGTAGGGGTGCGTGCCCGCATCGACGTCAGGATTAATACGCAAAGAAACAGGTGCCACTTTACCAAGACGTTGTGCAACAATGCTTAGTTGTTCCAGCTCAGCCGCCGACTCTACGTTAAAGCAGTAGATACCGAGCTCTAACGCCATCTCCATCTCAGCAACGGTTTTACCCACGCCAGAAAAGACGACTTTAGCAGGGTCGCCGCCGGCCTCAATCACTCGGCCAAGCTCACCGCCTGAAACAATATCAAAGCCACTGCCCAAACGTGCCAGTACATTCAGTACTGCAATATTTGAATTCGCCTTAACTGCATAACAGATAAGGTGTGGATGGTTAGCAACAGCATTATCAAACGCATGCCAATGTCGCTCTAATGTCGCTCGCGAATAGATGTAAAGAGGTGTGCCATGTTGCTGAGCTAATTCAGCGACTTGACATTGTTCGGCGTACAGCTCTTCTGCTTGATATATAAAATGATCCAAGGTCTTTAATCCTTCTTACTTTCTTCGCTTTGCTTCGGCTCTGCGTCAGGCGACTTTTCATCGCTCGCTTGTTGATTAACATCTTGCGGAGGCGCTCTAAATAACGCACTTTTTTGCCCACAACCTAAAAGTACTAGGCTACCAAGCCCCAGCAACAAAAACAGTCTCATTTTTTTCAACATCGGTTGACCCTTTAGCGCAATGACCGCAGACAGGAGCAACCCATGTCAACGTCTTGCAGTGTGGCAAAAATAGTTATACTTGATGTTTGCAGACAAGGCCGTTATCAGTCAAGCCTATAACGCATTTATATCCGCTGTTTTTAGCACTTATTTAGTATTATACCCGTCCTACTTGAACATGCTCGTTTCAGAGGCGTTGGGCTTTACTAAGATTTATAGGTAATAGACTATAAATTGATGAGTTAATAGCCGCTAGCATGCTATTTATCTATATTTCACGACATCAAGGATGCGTCAAGCCGTTGAAAACAGCACTAGAATAACCCTATGTAAAACAAATATATAAACAACACGACGGCGTTTTATTATAGCTGCACTTAATAACCCCAAAATTAATGTGATTGGTAATCACTGGTTGGATTGGTAGTATTAGCTGCATTAACGCTGCAATCTTAAAAATCTGAGGAATAATTAGCATGGCTATAACAGATTTCGAATTTCATCAACTTGCCGATGAAATGTTTCAAGCAATTGATAATGCGCTAGAGGTTCTTATTGACGAGCAAGATGCTGACGTCGATGTCGATGGTTCAGGTAATGTTTTACAATTAGAATTTAACGGCAACTCTAAAATAGTGATCAACAAACAAGAGCCGATGCATGAAATTTGGTTGGCAACACAGTTTGGTGGTTATCACTTTGCCTATATCGACGGTAAATGGTTAGATCAGCGTAATAACAATGAGTTTATGCCATTTGTTGTCGAGTCTATTTTCAAGCAAAGTGGACTAAAACTAGATATCAAATAGCTCATTATAAAAAAGAGGAGAACTAACACTCCTCTTTTTCCTGTTAAAAATTCAGTTTAAAACTCCACCTCGTTAGCGTCTTTTGATAGCCCAAAAGGCAATGCTACCAGCTTGCCTTGCAAGCGTTCTAACTTAAAAAACTGCGGCATGTTAAATTGCTCTCTCTTTAATATTGAATCATTAAATGCATGGTGATGACTCACCTGGCTTACCAGCCCTTCAACATCAGCTCCCTGCTGCACATAATGATTTAACGCATTATTTTCATCTAAAATATACACATCTAGCCCCTCTACACGTTGGCGTAAAAAGTACTGAATAGCCCCTCTTGCCGCATAATCTTGAATAACTGACGGGATCTTTGAAAAAGGCTCATTACCGAGTTCTGGCCTAGGTATTTCAACCAGCTTCCTTTTTGAAAGCTGTTGGTAAAAGGACTTGGCATCACTGAGGTTTTCGAAATGCATGCCGCGATTATTGAAGAAAATACCATAACGAATGGGGCCGACTTTTAGTGGATAGACCAAGGTAGATGAATCTTGGGTTTGATGGCTTAAACGAACCGATCTGTCGAGAAGGTTCTTAACGCCACGTTCGATTTGCGAGCTAAGCTTGCTCGAGCAACTAATCACCTCAATCGATACCTCTTGTGTCGCTCTTTTCATTCCAGGAGTAACTGAAGATAGTGCTTCCAAAATCGCTTTATCCCCTTCGAAGTGATTACAATGCCACTCTCCCCAGCTATTTAAGCTAATAACATCAATAGAACCCAGCATATTGGTTTTGTGTTTACCCATTGAAAACACATTACTATTCATGTAATCAGCCATTATCTCTTGGCCAACCCACTGCTCTGTCGGATCGCTATTAAAGTTAAGCAGCAAGACCAATTTCTTAAAATGCCACGGCTGACAAAGCGCCATTTTTGATACTTTCATCGAACCGATGTCAATCAAACCATCGAGACGACTGGCTGCTTGAGTTAAAAATGCCGCGTTGCGCCTGCTCTTTTTAACGTCATGCCAACGAGTGCTTTGCACTGAAATACCATTGAGAGAGGCCCATACCAACAACTTTGCTTTGCTCTTTGAATGATAAACAGCGCTGTGATGTAGAAAGTTTTTCGGATCTGGCCCGCATCGATATAGATAGTAATTATTGTCCTGTTCACTATAGATAATCGAAAGGTTTGCCTCGGTAATTGAGCGACTCCAGAGTTGATTGAGCGTCATGATTTGATGCTCATCTTCACTAAAGTACGTATGCAGCTTACGGGTCAGCAGACCTAACTCTGAAATCCTCAATTTCTCACTCAAGCGGTGCGCTGAAGCGAAGTGCAACAGAGTTTGATAACTCCCTAGCATTAGCACATTAAGTTGCTCATTAAACCACTGCAGCTGACCACAGTGCCAATGTTCACAGTTATCCAGTGTTTCAACCAAGCTTGGCGCCCAGTTCCAATGTTCAACCAACTGCTGAATTTTGTAATAACGCCAATCTCTTGCTTGCTCAGGCAGGCTCAGCCTTACACCGCATTTAAGGTAAAAACAGCGCCGAGTGATCTCAAGTCTTCTCGCATCACCCAACTTTAATAAGTAAGTTTCAATCGACTCATACAGTAAGTAATAAGCATCGTTGCCGGCTGAGAAATCTCCCTCTAAAGTGCGCTGCCAAATGCGTTCACTCACTAAACGAGTATTAGGATATTCACTTGCGTAAGCTTCTAAAAGTAGGACCTTTAACAACGCCTTGTGTGGTTTTTCTACGCCCTTATATAACTGCCACAATGATGCGCCAAAATATTCACTCGCGGGTAGCGCCCGAGCATCACCAAGAGAAAGTAAATGGGTGCTTTTTTTAGCGTCTGGCCACCAAGCAATGACCTTACCTGCCAGCCTAAAGTGGCTACGGTAAAACTCTTCCAGCAACAACCAATGTTGCGCACTGCCGCTATGTTCGTGACCCATACTGTTATGCAGTTCTACTTGGCCTTCTTGAGCCATCACGAACTGTTCAGGATGAACTAGATAGATATTAACTTCGAAATCAAACTGGGCGAACCATTGGGTCAGCAAGGTCGATTTTTGTGCCAATAGCTCACATTGATTTTGGCTGACCGACTTATTGTGAATAAGCCAAACATCAATATCACTTTGAGTATTTTGGCCAAAGCTGGCCGTGCTCCCCATGCTATAAACCCCCTCAATAAGAGAGCTAGACTTAACGGCATTAGGCGGTACTGTAATATCAAGAGTATCGCAGGCTTCAAAATCCTCGCTGCTTAAATGGAAGTCAATAATCCCATTAGGCGTAAACGGGCCATTATAACCAGGTAATTTGTCTGAATGATGGTGCAATAAAATAGGAATTAAACGTAGTAAATACCGTTTAAGTGGCGACAATAAAGCACTCGCTCTCGCATATCGAATACAATCCAATCTTTCGGCAGCACATTCGAGAACATTGGTCCCTTCTGTCAATTTCCATTAACTCCTATGTAGATAACGCAGACTCTAATGTATACGCCAAAGTGTTTAGCGGCAAGCAAATGAGATCCAGATCACGCTTTTTAATGAGATATAACTGGGTATACTTCAAAGAATCAGCAGCAGATTGTTACATCTGTTTTCGGGCAATGTTAGCATTGGTGCAACTAAGTTCTAAGATGGAATATTCTGCATGTCTCAAAATGTAATCCGTATCGCAACACGTAAGAGCCCTCTTGCCATGTGGCAAGCTGAATTTGTAAAAGCTGAATTGGAAAGAATCCATGCAGGCCTCACCGTTGAATTGCTGCCAATGAGCACTAAAGGTGACATCATCTTAGACACGCCGCTTGCTAAAGTGGGTGGTAAAGGCTTGTTCGTTAAAGAACTTGAAGTAGCCATGCTAGAAGACAGAGCCGATATCGCTGTTCATTCAATGAAAGACGTTCCGGTCGATTTTCCTGAAGGCTTGGGTCTTGAAGTGATTTGTGAACGTGAAGATCCACGTGACGCATTTGTTTCAAATGACTTTGCTAGCATTAATGAGCTGCCTAAAGGTGCCGTTGTTGGTACTTCTAGCTTACGTCGTCAATGCCAAATTCGTGCAGCACGTCCCGATCTGCAAATCAAAGATCTACGTGGTAACGTCGGCACTCGCTTAGCTAAACTAGATGCGGGTAACTATGATGCGATTATCCTTGCAGCTGCTGGCCTTAAGCGTTTAAAGCTTGAAGAAAGAATCACTAGCTTTATCTCTGCTGAAGACTCATTACCAGCTAATGGCCAAGGCGCCGTAGGTATTGAGTGTCGTACTGCTGATACTCGCGTAAAAGAGCTACTTGCTCCACTTGAGCATGTAGAAACACGCCTTCGCGTTACCGCTGAGCGCGCAATGAATACTCGCCTCGAAGGTGGTTGTCAGGTGCCAATCGGTGCTTATGCCGAGATTGACGGCGACACATTGAGTCTTCGTGGTTTAGTCGGTAACCCAGATGGTAGCCAAATTATCGAAGCGGCATCATCAGGTCATAAGAATGATGCTGAAAAGCTGGGTATCGCACTGGCTGAAGAGTTACTCGCCAAAGGGGCTAAAACCATTCTTGATGCCGTATATGCAGAAGCGTAAATCGTATTAATGAAAGTATTACTGACACGCCCTGCTGGGCGTAATCAGTTAATGGAAGAGGCGTTATCGTTTAGAAACGTCTCTTACCTTACGACGCCTTTATTACAGGTAAAACCCACTTCAAACCTCGATACTCAACAGATAGATAGCGCGTTACAACAAACCGATATTTTCATCTTCATCAGCACCAACGCCGTCAAATTTGCATCAACTGCTATTGCAGATAAATGGCCCTCATCGGCACAATACTTTGCCGTTGGCGAAGCCACCTATTTAGCCTTGAAAGCACTTGGGATTCACGCCGAAAAAGCTCCCGATGATTGTCAGCAAACGGAAGGGTTACTCAGTTTATCTGCACTAAAACATGTCAATAATAAGAGTATCATCATTGTTCGTGGCGTCGGTGGTCGAGAAGATTTAGCCCTTGAGCTTATCAGGCGACAAGCCAATTTGGGTTACTGGGAGATCTATCAAAGAGGCTGTCCTGAACTCGATATTTCCAATATCAACCAGCAATGGCAAACCTTCGGTATAGACACTATCATCATAACCAGTGGCGAAATACTCGATAACCTAATCAAAACTGTTCCAAATGAACTATTTGCATGGCTGCAAACTTGTCATATTATAGTCCCCAGCTCCCGAGTATATGAAAAAGCTATCGCATACGGTCTATTAACCGTAACCAATGCTAAAGCTGCCAATACTAATGCGATGTTGACTGCGCTATCTCTATAGCCTTGTCACGTTAGCGTTAGTGACTACTCGTTTTACTGCAGCATCATCGCTTTCAAGGACTGTTTAATGGAAAACAAGCACACTGACGCAAGCTCTAACGAGCCAAGCCCTGAAACAACCATTGCGGCGCAGCCTATTATCGACGCTCAGTCAGAACCTCAAATCAGTACCGCCCAACTTGCTGCCACCGACACGCCTCCAGCAGCGAATAAATCAGCACCTTGGGGGATTATTATTACCCTATTTATTTTGCTGATGGTCACTTTTGCCGCGGCGGCTGGCGGTTACTACCTTTATCAACAGCTTGAAGCTCAAAAAGCACAATCCGCTGCTTTGGAGCTAAAAATACAAGCTGAATTAGTTAAGCCAAATCAACGTATCGCTTTTTTGGAGCGACAGCAAAGCCAGTTCAAATCGAATGTGGATTTAGCCCTTTCAACCGCACAAAGTGAGCAAGAGCAGCTACAAGAACGCGTATCGATTATTGCTCAGCGCAATCCTAATCACTGGCGAGCAGAAGAAGCCAAATACCTAGTCCGACTAGCGGGGCAGAAGTTATGGCTTGAGCAAGATCCAAGCACAGCAACCAGCCTACTAAAGGCGGCGGATGAACGTATTAAGTCAATGCGCGATCCCTCTTTAATGCCAATAAGAAAAGCGCTAGCAAATGATATAGCTGCAACCGCATCGATAAAAAATACCGATATTGCCGGCACTGTGCTCACCCTAGATACCCTTATTGAAGGGTTAGAAACCCTGCCGTTAAACCGCGCCGAAACGCACTTTTCGGCGGCAGAGTTAAAAGATACCGAGGTCAGCGATTCACTGGATGATTGGCAGTCTAACTTAGCCAAATCTTGGCAAGCACTGATTGATGACTTTGTCATTATTAGAAAGCGAACCACTGATGCTGCGCCATTACTGGAGCCTGATCAACAATGGTACTTGGTTGAAAATACCCGCAACAAGTTACTGCAAGCTCAGCTTGCTTTGTACAGACAAGATCAGGTCAATTATCGCAACTCAATTAAATTAGCGAGAAAGTGGATTTATCAATATTTTGATCTAAAAGATCAACATGTCACTGATGCGTTAGCCACACTAGACGCGTTGGAAGCCCTAAAGATTCAAACGGCTTCAATAGAGCGCTTTGATTCCTCTAACTTACTAAATCAATTAGTGACCTACGGTAACTTGATGACAGAGGAGACACAATAATGGTTCGTGCTCTCGTCTATCTCGGCATTATTTTACTTGGGTTATGCCTAAGCCCTTTTCTCGCCGGCAATAAAGGTTACCTTTATATCGCCCTTGGAGATTACCAGGCTGAAACTAGCATTGTCTTTGCGGTTATCGCACTCATTATATTTTACAGCCTGCTACAACTATTTGAGTTTGTCATTGTTTGGCTACTTAACCTTATTCTAGGCAGCCGGTTTTTGCCTGGAAAGTGGCGCAAAAAGGCGGCTCGAAAGCATACCCTTATGGGGGCGCTTGCATTAGCGGAAGAGGATTGGTTGGCTGCGGAGAAAGCCATGGTTAAAGGCGCTGAAAAAGGCGAAATACCTGCGTTGAACCTACTCGCAGCAGCGCGTGCGGCCCAGCACCAAAATAACACGGTAGCTCGAGATGAATATTTAGCAAAAGCGGCACTAGAGCCGTTAGCAGTCAACGCAGTAAGCACCACACGGACTCGTTATCTATTACAGCAAGGTGAGCTTGATTTAGCCCGAGAAGAGCTTGAAAAATTAAATCCTACCAGTAAAAGCAAAATCCCTGTTTTAAAACTTGCCGTTGATCTATATACAGCGCAAGAGGACTGGCAAGCACTTAAGCTCATCTTACCTATTGTCAGTAAAAAGCAGTTCCTCAGCGAAGATGATTTTAAGGCATTGTCCCTCAATACCAATATTGCTTTGCTAAAAAGCGCGGCCAATATCAACGCGCAAGAGTTAGAAAAATGTTGGCATTGGTTATCTCGCGGTGAAAGAAAACAAGCAGACTATATTGCAGAATACGCGATGGGATTAAACCGCTTTGGCGAAAGAGAGCAAGCGATAAAGTTACTACAAAAGCAACTGAAAGCTGGCCCCGCCAAGCCTATCTTCGAAGCATTGCCACAAGTGCTTACTCCGGCAGATGTTGACGCTAAAAAACAGCTGATCGCACTTGAGTCTCACCTTGAAGACAATGTCGATTATCAGATCTGTTTAGCCAAGCTATACCAACAAAATCACGACCACCACAATGCCAAAATATGGTGGCAAAAAGCCTGTTACCTGCAGGGTGATATCAATAACTTGCATGCTCTCGCTGATGCGCAAGAGCATCAAGGCGAACTAAACAGAGCACTGCAAACCAGACGGAATGCCGCTAAACTGTAACTTATTGTTATATCTATTTTGTCTATGAAAGCCACTGTATAGTGGCTTTTTGACTTTCAGAAGATGTTGTCGAATCCCCCTCCCAAGCTAGTTGACTGATAAGACTCGTCTTTAAAATTTAGCCAAAAAATCCGTCGATATATCGCCTGTTCGCCTTGACTTTAGCCGACTTGACAACATTTGAACTACGTACAAAATTTGTACTGTTGGTGCAACAATTAAAAATGACTAAGTACTGACTATCCTTCATTTCGCTCATGGACGAGGCAGTAGAGTATTTCATGATGGGTACATATATTTCAAAGCAGGATGCCACCATTGTTGAGCTTTCTGGCACCCTTCGCAGCCAAAATAGTCAAGGTGAGACGGCCCCACTAAAAGTGGGTGATACCTTACTTCAAAATACTGTGTTTAGTGTCGCTGCAGATGCAACATTCAAACTCCAATACAGCGACGGTACCATAGTCACTCATGCGGACTTTAATGACAGCAATGAAGTAACCAGTTCAGGGTTTGAAGCGACTGAAGTAATAACCGAAACGATAGATCCAGAAATTGCAGCATTACAAGCGATGATTTTAAGCGGTGAAGATCCGACCGAAAGCCTTCCAGATACCGCTGCAGGAGAAACAAGTCCAACAGGGAATGAAGGCGGAGGATTTATATCAGTGAGCCGTGCTGGTGATGAGACCATTGCCGATGCAGGGTATAACACCGACGGTTTCCTGCTGACACAAACCGCTATTATAGATGAGATCCCAAACTTCTTAGAACAGTTTACCCTGCCTACAGTTGCAACCAGTTCTGTTACGCTGTTCGAGAAAAATCTCTCTGAAGGATCAGAACCCCAAATATCATCATTATCACAAGCCGAAAGTGTTTCTGTAACGGTTCAAGCCGGAATAGATACATTAACGATTAATGGTGTCCAAGTTTTTGTCGACGGTAACTTTATTGGACCGGTAACCATCCCCAGTGAACATGGTTCACTTGTTATCTCTAGCTATGATGCCATTAACTCTATCCTCACCTACAGCTACACACTTAATAGTGCGATAGATCACAGTGAATCCGACATATTGTCAGAACTATTTTTAGTACAATTAACTGACAGCCAAGGCGTTACAACGACAGCAGTTGTCACAGCCAATGTAGTCGATGATGCTCCATCGGGTCTTGACGATGTCAATGCGATCAATGAAGACAATCTTGACGGGGTTTTAGGTAATGTTTTGGCTAACGACACTTTGGGCGCTGATTTAGCCCAGGTGACTCAGGTCTCTACCACTGAAAACTCAGTAGACTTGGCAGTAGAAAATTCGATAGCGGGAGATTATGGTTCGTTAACCATTGCTGCCGATGGTAGCTACACCTACAGCCTCAATAATCAATCTGCCGATATACAAGCTCTCGCTCTTGGTGAACAAGTTTTTGAGTCGTTTGACTACCTACTGGTTGATGCCGATGGTGATGAAGTTTCGCTAACCTTAGTCATTACCATAACCGGTACCAACGATGGTCCTGTAATAGATTTTGGAAATCAAACGGGAGAAGTCATTGAGGCCGGTGTGCAACCAGGCGGCAACACTGCGAAAGATGGCGTTATTATGGTCAGCGGTGATTTCACTGCCGAGGATCCCGATGCGGGTGACACACAGATGTGGTCATTTACTCCTACTATGACCAGTGAATTCGGTACCTTCACGATTAATGATGCTGGCGAATGGCAGTATCTGCTCAAAGATAGCGATGCTGATAACAGCCCTGTCAATCAGCTAGCTTTTGGTGAAACTAAGACCGAAATTTACACCGTGATAGTCACCGACAGTCAAGGCGCAACTGACACCCGAACTGTGACCATCACCATAGAGGGCACTAACGATATTCCAGTGCTCAGCTTCGAGCAAGGTGCCGACAGCGGCATGGTCAAAGAAGCGGGTGTGGTCGATATTAACGATGAGGGTAATACCCCCGTTGCTAGTATTAGCATGGTCTCCGGCCAGTTTAACGCAGATGATGTTGACACTGGCGATGGCGAGACTTGGACTGTTGAAGGCACGCCGAACACCGACTACGGCAGCTTCGCGGTCGATGGCAACGGTCTGTGGAGCTACAGCCTGAACGATGCGTTAGCCGACAGCCTCTATGAAGGCCAGATCATCGAGCTCACCTATACCGTGCGCGTGACCGATAACTACGGTGCGTATGTCGATCAAGATGTCACCATCACTATTGAAGGCACTAACGATATTCCGGTGCTCAGCTTCGAGCAAGGTGCCGACAGCGGCATGGTCAAAGAAGCGGGTGTGGTCGATATTAATGATGAGGGTAATACCCCCGTTGACGGCATTAGCATGGTCTCCGGTCAGTTTAACGCAGATGATGTTGATACAGGTGATGGCGAGACTTGGACAGTTGAAGGCACGCCGAACACCGACTACGGCAGCTTCGCGGTCGATGGCAACGGTCTGTGGAGCTACAGCCTGAACGATGCGTTAGCCGACAGCCTCTATGAAGGACAGATCATCGAGCTCACCTATACCGTGCGCGTGACCGATAACTACGGTGCTTATGTCGATCAAGATGTCACCATCACCATTGAAGGCACTAACGATATTCCTGTGCTCAGCTTCGAGCAAGGTGCCGACAGCGGCATGGTCAAAGAAGCGGGTGTGGTCGATATCAACGATGAGGGTAACACCCCCGTTGACGGCATTAACATGGTCTCCGGTCAATTTAATGCAGACGATGTTGATACTGGCGATGGCGAGACTTGGACGGTTGAAGGCACGCCGAACACCGACTACGGCAGCTTCGCGGTCGATGGCAACGGTCTGTGGAGCTACAGCCTGAACGATGCGTTAGCCGACAGCCTCTATGAAGGCCAGATCATCGAGCTCACCTATACCGTGCGCGTCACCGATAACTACGGTGCGTATGTCGATCAAGATGTCACCATCACCATCGAAGGCACTAACGATATTCCTGTGCTCAGCTTCGAGCAAGGTGCCGACAGCGGCATGGTCAAAGAAGCCGGTGTGGTCGATATTAATGATGAGGGTAACACCCCCGTTGCTGGCATTAGCATGGTCTCCGGTCAGTTTAACGCAGATGATGTCGACACTGGCGATGGCGAGACTTGGACTGTTGAAGGCACGCCGAACACCGACTACGGCAGCTTTGCAGTCGATGGCAACGGTCTGTGGACCTACAACCTCAACGATGCTTTAGCCGACAGCCTCTATGAAGGTCAAACCGTTGAACTCACTTATACCGTACGCGTAACCGATAACTACGGTGCGTACGTCGATCAAGATGTCACCATCACCATCGAAGGTACCAACGATATTCCTGTGCTCAGCTTCGAGCAAGGTGCCGACAGCGGCATGGTCAAAGAAGCGGGTGTGGTCGATATTAATGATGAGGGTAACACCCCCGTTGCTGGCACTAGCATGGTCTCCGGTCAGTTTAACGCAGATGATGTCGACACTGGCGATGGCGAGACTTGGACAGTTGAAGGCACGCCGAACACCGACTACGGCAGCTTTGCAGTCGATGGCAACGGTCTGTGGAGCTACAGCCTGAACGATGCGTTAGCCGACAGCCTCTATGAAGGACAGATCATCGAGCTCACCTATACCGTGCGCGTGACCGATAACTACGGTGCCTATGTCGATCAAGATGTCACCATCACCATCGAAGGTACTAACGATATTCCTGTGCTCAGCTTCGAGCAAGGTGCCGACAGCGGCATGGTCAAAGAAGCCGGTGTGGTCGATATCAACGATGAGGGTAATACCCCCGTTGCTGGCATTAGCATGGTCTCCGGTCAGTTTAACGCAGATGATGTCGACACTGGCGATGGCGAGACTTGGACAGTTGAAGGCACGCCGAACACCGACTACGGCAGCTTTGCAGTCGATGGCAACGGTCTGTGGACCTACAACCTCAACGATGCTTTAGCCGACAGCCTCTATGAAGGTCAAACCGTTGAACTCACTTATACCGTACGCGTAACCGATAACTACGGTGCCTATGTCGATCAAGATGTCACCATTACCATCGAAGGTACTAACGATATTCCTGTGCTCAGCTTCGAGCAAGGTGCCGACAGCGGCATGGTCAAAGAAGCGGGTGTGGTCGATATTAACGACGAGGGTAACACCCCCGTTGCTGGCACTAGCATGGTCTCCGGCCAATTTAACGCTGATGATGTTGACACTGGCGATGGCGAGACTTGGACTGTTGAAGGCACGCCGAACACCGACTACGGCAGCTTTGCTGTCGATGGCAACGGTCTGTGGACCTACAACCTCAACGATGCTTTAGCCGACAGCCTCTATGAAGGTCAAACCGTTGAACTCACTTATACCGTACGCGTGACCGATAACTACGGTGCCTATGTCGATCAAGATGTCACCATCACCATCGAAGGCACTAACGATATTCCTGTGCTCAGCTTCGAGCAAGGTGCCGACAGCGGCATGGTCAAAGAAGCGGGTGTGGTCGATATTAACGACGAGGGTAATACCCCCGTTGCTGGCACTAGCATGGTTTCCGGCCAATTTAACGCTGATGATGTTGACACTGGCGATGGCGAGACTTGGACTGTTGAAGGCACGCCGAACACCGACTACGGCAGCTTTGCAGTCGATGGCAACGGTCTGTGGACCTACAACCTCAACGATGCTTTAGCCGACAGCCTCTATGAAGGTCAAACCGTTGAACTCACTTACACCGTACGCGTAACCGATAACTACGGTGCTTATGTCGATCAAGATGTCACCATCACCATCGAAGGTACTAACGATATTCCTGTGCTCACTGTGGATACATCGGGTGGGGTGACCGAAGATCAAGATGTCGTCAACCAATTGATAAGTGATACAGGTGCATTAAGTTTCACAGATGTGGATATCGGCGATACCGCAAGTGTTTCCTCTCTTTACAATAGTGATATCACCTGGAGCGGCGGAACGCTAACCAATGTGTTAACTCAAGATCAGATAGATCAGTTAATCGCAGGTTTCAGTGCCGATGAAGATAGTTGGGACTTTAGTATCTCTAATGAATTGATTCAATTTTTGGGGGTAACAGAATCCATTACACTCAGCTTTAATGTCACCGTTACCGACAATAATGGCGCATATGACACAGAAGTAGTCACCATAACCATTGATGGTGTAAATGATGTTATTGAGGGTGAGTTTGCCAAAGAGATTTGGGTTCCCGCTGCGATGAGTCAAATAACAGACCCATACTTAAGCGGTTACCCATTGCTCGTGACAAAACCGTCTGATGTCGATGTGAATGATATGCTTACCATTACCAACTTAGCATTCGTACTGTTAACGCCAAACTTAGATCCCGATGTCGAATTGGGTAGTATTTATTATATGGAGGATGGCGGGAATACCCTCACATTGATTGACTTTGATAACCCACCAGTACTTAGCGCAAGTGAACTGGAAACATTAGTCTACGTCCCTGGAGATAATGGTGAAGTCGATTACCAATTGGATTTATCTTTCACTTTCACTGTGAACTCAGGAAGCGATTCTGTTGATGGTGAGTTTATCATCCACTCTGTACCAGCCAATAGCATGGCAAGTCAAACGGTGCAGATAGGAGACGGTTCTAGCCCACTGACTTCAGGTAATGATCAGGATGCTGATCTGGTTATTACTGAACAGTTTGCCAATGCGATGAACTCAGATCCTCAAAATGGCTCATTGCAACTGTTTACTGACTTCCAGAAAGCGCCATTTGATATTCCAGTCCCCCTAAATGAGCAAGATGAAAACACTCCATCTGGAGCTGCAAGAGAGTCCGAGGTGTCGGTACGGTTAACGATAGGCGGTGCTGTATTTGAGGTCATTCCAGAGAACGATGCCGATGGTATTATTACTTGGACTTTTGATGCCGATACCGGCCTTATGAAAGCAGAGGTTGATTACAGTGCTATATTTTTGCTTGATGGCAATGGCGACCCTACCGCAACTTCATTAGCCGACTATATTATGGCTAACCCATTAGCTGCCAACGATATATGGACAATTACTTATCTCGATGACAATGGAGGTAACTTCCAAGCACGATTTGTAGAAGCTGTATTTACCCACGACCAGATTGCTGATGATTCAATTACTATCGTTGGTACCGACAATATTAACAATCTCATATTTGGTAGTACCAACTCTGACTCATTAACTGGCGCCAACTTAGATGACCGAATTTTTGGCCGTGAAGGCATTGATATCTTAAAAGGTCTAGCTGGAAATGATGAGCTGATTGGTGGCGCTGACAATGACGATATAGAAGGTGGTGAAGGTAATGATATCCTTATCGGTGGCACAGGCAGTGACACTTTGGATGGAGGGATAGGTAGAGATTACCTCTCTGGAGGCCAAGGTAGTGACAGTTTGGACGGTGGCGCACTCAATGGCGTTGATGACGGTGAGCGAGATTTCTTCGTTTGGGAAGTCGATAGTGCCGATGATAGCATCGATAACGTTTACAACTTCAACAACGAAATCGATGTACTCGACCTCAGCGGATTATTAGTTGGTGAGGAAAATGGTAATTTGGAAGACTTCTTCTCCTTTGATTTTACTGATGGTAATACCACCATATTTATAGATGCAGATGGTTTAGGCATTGGATTAGACGGAGTGACTATCGTCTTAGATGGCATAGATTTATCTATTGTTTACGGCAGTAATAATGAAGCAGACATTATTGCCGGCCTAATCGCTGACGATGCGTTGATCGTCGACCCCAATGGCACGTTTATTCCTCCCTATGAACAAATTGAGCAAGGGAATATCATCCCTTAACAGAACCAATCTAAAGTTGTACAAACATGATGTAATGACTAATACAGTTTAAAGGCCACTAGATATAGTGGTCTTTTTTATGAAAAAGACTATTGCACGGTAAATATTTACTTTAGTAGCAATGGCTGAAGCGTCAAAAAATTGACCAATATTTCCTTCTCCTATACTATATGTTAATAACGAGTTAAATACATAGTATTCACGCTACGAACGTAAAAGTATGTAGCCGCAGGGAGCTAGGCAATGAAATCAATATTAACAACACAGACAGGCCATATTCAGAAGATAACCGGTACGGTTACAGCTAACATTAATGGCAATGTTAAGAATGTAGTAAATGGCGAATTCATTCCTGCGGGAACTAACTTATCGATCGACGATAGCAGTTTTGTAGAGCTCCGTCTTGAAGATGGCAGTATTATGTCCTCAGATAGCGAGACTACAGCCACTCCAGTCGATGAATCCTTAGCTAACAATCAAGATGCTCTAAGTGAAATAGAAGAAATACAAACACTTATTACGTCAGGTGATGATCCAACGGAAGGCCCAGATACTGCAGCGGGCACTCAAGCTGGCAGTGAAGGAACCTCTGGACATGTTTCAATCGCTCGAGGTGGTTCAGAAACTCTGGCAAATTCAGGTTTTGATACTACAGGGCAGAATAGTGACACTCTAGTCGCCAGTCTAGCGATTGATAATGAAACCCAAAACACTGACATTGAAAACAACTTTTTGGTCGCTCAGTTTACCGATAATTTTGTTAACGGCGTAGCGTACACCACATCATCTGGTATCTCAGGTTTTACCGGAGATATGGGCGCAGCAGGTTCATTCGCGTATCTTCCTGGCGACACCATTACTTTTAGTGTTGGTAATGTCACTGTAGCGACCTTTAGTGCCGATGTTATTCAAGGAACAATCCTCTTTTTGCAAGATATTGCCGGCACTTCTCTTGCCGATAGTAATCTAAACTATGTAGAAAACATGGCGATATTTCTACAAGCGTTAGACAGTGATTTGTCGGACGGAAATAACGACGGCCTGCTGCAAACCAATAGCGGTTCGTTAAATTTAGAGACTAGCTACGCGACCAATATCAATATCGTGTTAGCTGTTCATCAAGCCTTAGCAAATTATATCGATCCGACGACTGGCGAGCCGCTAAATATTGCGACTGCGGGTAAAGAGATGCTGTCGTTGGTGCTTGCTGAACTGGGTATTGTATTTACCAGAGATAGCGAACGTTCTCCCGATGAGCAGAACGTATTTGAAAGCTTAGCAATGGAACATGTCGCTGATACTATTGGAGATTTAGCCGGCGACCGCACACCTGATGCTGCCGACGAAAGAACCGCTGATATTCTAGATGTTCCCGGCGGGTTAGTGACTTATAACTACAATGAACTTGAAGGCCGTATAACGTTTTCGGCTGACGACTTACTTGCAGGGGCCACAGGTCAGCAGGTGACAACTGATAATCTAGTCGTTAAAAATGTGCAACTGAATGCTGAGTTTGCAGACATTGGGACTTTAGTCGATTTAGGCGACGGTAATTATGCCATCATCCTAAATGAAGGCATTACCCAATATGACCTAGAAGGTCTATCGTTAGATTATCGTGTGGAAGATTGGACCGCTTTTAGAGAGATAACATCCCAAACTCAAGATCAATATAAATCCCACTTATCCGCAGATATCCCAGACGTCTTTGAGCATGACGGTTACAACCAATTTACCTTAGACAGCGAGTTGGTATTTGATCAAGACTCTGCGCTTGAAATCACCTTTACCAGTGAATTGTTAAGTGAACAGTTTGGGATCCCGATTGCCGAGTATGCTGATGACTATATTGTACCCATTGAATATTCCAATGATGGTGGCTTAACCTGGCAAGCAATGACAGTCACTTCCATCGATTACAGCGGTAGCATTCCTCGTCCGGTGTTTGGCTTTGTTCTTGGCGCTGGTGATTCAAGCGTAATGATCCGCATCCCTATTTTTGATGACGCCCAAATTGAACCAACAGAATATTTCAGAGCCGTTGTCTCGGGCGAAAATGTTTACGATGAAATATTGCAGTTTGCTATCTTCGATAACGACTCACCTTCAAATGAGCTGCCTCTGATCAATATTGATTACGCCATCGCTGTTGAAGGGATGGAAAATGCTGTTTTCACGCTAACCTTAAGCGAAGCTAGCACTGAAACTATTACGGTTAACTATTCAAGTGAAGAACTGTCGGCACTATTTGGTGAAGACTTTATCAATGTTTCAGGCACTGTTACCTTTTTGCCAGGCCAGACAACTGCCTATATCACCGTCCCTATTGTCGATGATCTTATTGTCGAAGGCAGCCCTGAATTCGCACTCATTAACCTAACAGATCCGACTAATGCACAGCTTGCCGACTCTCAAGGTACTTTACGTATCTTTGATAATGACAGTCCAATCAATGCAAACGCGACTATCGATCTGGACCCCATCACGGGCGACAATTTAGTCACAAATGATGAAGGCCAACAAACTGTCACTATTACAGGAACCGTTACAGCCGATGCAGCTATCACCATTGGCATTGTGGTTATTACGATAAATGGCACTAACTATCAGACCCTGATGAATGCTGATGGCACCTTCTCAATCACAGTGTCTGGCTCAGAACTTATTCTAGATGCGGATACTGTTGTTGATGCCATCGTTTACGGGTTTGGGGCTAATGGAGAACGAGCCGAAGCAACCACAACAGAGAATTATGACTTAGAGACAGTGCTCCAAAACGACAGCAACACCATCGATGAAGATGAAGTCGCCATAGGTAACGTATTAGATAACGATTCAGATATCGACAACGATCTTACCGTTAGCAGATTTGAAGTTGACGGCGAAAGCTATACAGCCGGTACGAGTGTTGAGCTCGAAGGTGGCCTATTGGTCATCAATGCAGATGGCTCTTACATCTTCACGCCAAATGACAACTGGAATGGCGATGTCCCAGTCATCACCTACACCACCAATACGGGCTCTAGCGCAACACTGACTTTAGAGGTTGTTCCAGTAATGGATGGTCCTCCAACAGTTACTATCACAACAGATGAAAATAACGACGCATTTATCAGTAACAACGAATTAAATGGTGGCCTAACTATAGATGTCACCATTAGCTTGGAAAATACTGGGGCAATCATTGGCGATACTTTAATAGTTAATGAAATATCTATCGTTTTAACCCAGGAACATATCACCAATAATAGTGTAGAAATGACTCTACCTTCACCTGGTGAAGGGAATGAAATAGTAGTTACAGCAACTATTACCGATCAATCAGGCAATGTTTCGGCCCCAGGAACGGATTCAGCAGTTTTAGATACGCAGATCGCAGCCACCATTAACCTCAGTCCAATTGAAATCGGTGATGACAACATTATCAACAGTGCTGAAAGCGCCGGCCAAGTCACCTTAAGCGGTACCGTTGGCGGCGATGTGCAGCTCGGCGATACCGTCACCTTGACGCTCGATG